>VXMH01000056.1:188-15888 GCA_009841235.1 Caldilineaceae bacterium SB0661_bin_32
CACACCGCACGTTCCCCCATCCCCCTCAAACTCCGGTAGGGGCAGGCCTTGTGCCAGCCCTTATGCCGCCATGCACACCGCACGTTCCCCCATCCCCCTCAAACTCCGGTAGGGGCAGGCCTTGTGCCTGCCCTTCGCCTCTGAAAGGGCGGCGCAGGGACCGTTCCAGAAGGAGTCTATTTCCAATGCCATGAGGAATACGCTACCCACAGTATATGCTGCAAATTATGACGACAACACCGGTGTCGTCCAGATACGACCCGACCCGACCTGGGGAATGCATTCGTCGGTACTGTCCGCCTTCATTCCTTTCGTGTAGCGAACCACAGCGCCAACACTCTCCCAGCGCCCCTCCACCACAATAACCTGCGCGCCCGCCCCTCACCGCCCGTTCCGACCGTACAGCCTCGCCATGGCCGACTGCGCCGCGGCCGCATTGCGCGTGTAGCGGGCCGGCATGCGCGACGACTGCCAGCGACTGACACTCTCCACGTGGACTGCGGTGCAGAATCACCCGACCTTTTCCACGTAACCTGACCGTCCCTGAGCAGTTCCACCTGCCGCTAGGGTCCCTATGAGGGCGCAGGGACCGTTCCAGATGGAGGGAATTCCACCACGAACCGCGGCGTAAAAGGGTGAGTCGTTACGTCAACGGACTCAATGCGGTCCACCCTGTATGCCCGGTTCTCTCCACTGTCTGCACGGATAGCGTGGAGGAGGACGTGACCATCCCTCGTCTGCCTCAGGGAATATGGCTCAATCAGCCGGTGCTGCCCACGGTAGCCGAGATAGACGAGTAAATGGTTGACAGCAGCGAACCGTACTGGCTCCAGAAGACTGCCCAAACCCGTCCAGGACGTCGGGGGCGGTGTCCAGAACTCTTCGCCGGCTGCAAGAGGCCATGGTTCGAGGTCCTCATCCAGTTCGTCACCATTGAGCCATGCGAAGATGCGCGGCACTTCCGCCCAAAAGTGGTCGAATGTCGGCAGGGCTCTTAACTGATGTGCAAGCATGTTTGCCCACTCGCTCTTCAACTCCTCGAACATCGGCGACTCGCGAATATTCTCCACTGAGGGTACGGATATGCCTTTGAACACGCACTTCTGATTGAGGATCTCAAGAACGAGATCGGCGTGAGGCCGGAAGTCAGGCCGACGGAAGAGATTGACTATATCGTACAGGTCTCGTGGGCGGGAACGCTCTCCCATCGCGCGCAGCTTCTCTGCGAAGACCTCTTCGAAGCTGTAGCAACGGACCTGTCCTGGCACAGGCAAGGCATCGGGGTAGTCGTGGCTGATCGGCCTCAAGACCGACGGGCGAGCAATGATCTCGTCTTTCGTCAGGTCGAACTTAATTCTTGCCGGGCCAGGAGTGTTTCGGGGCCCGCGATAATAGACGCGCATCTCGGCGGACCGGCTGGACGGACGATCCCGGTAGGCGGGCGTCCTCAGGCTAAAGTCAATGCCCGATTCCTGGTTTACCCGATCCAGAACGCGGGAGATAGCCTCAAGCACTTCACCTTGCTCAATGGGCCCATGTTCGACCACCGTGAAGTCAAGGTCCTCTGAGAAGCGGTAAGTTTCGATATAGCACTTCTTGAGGCACGTTCCTCCTTTGAACACCCAAGTTCGGTGCAGCTGTGGATCTGTCCCAATTCCCCAGAGAACCCACCCGAGAACGTAGTCCTTCTCAACGACGTCTTCACGAAGTCCCCAGAGGCGAACGCGATCGTCTATGTCGGCGCGGCTAATCACGGGCCATCTCCACTATCGGGAGCAAGCCGCCAAGTGTTCACACGAAGGTTCCATCTGGCCACGATACGCCCCTTTGGCGATCCCCCGGGATCGAGCCGGCTCACGCCTTTCGTGATCCGACTGCGACATGCCTCCAGGAATTCGTCGTCAGCGATATCCATCTGTTCTGCCAGGTATCCCAGCCGCTTGAACACAGTGCCCCGACCGAGTCGATCGCCGTACTCCAGGAGTTTTTTCTGCTCGAGGTGCTCGCTTTCGAAGTACGTCCGCAGGACTTCGGCTGTGTGCAGCACGCCACCTGCCGCCGCTGGGACATTGAGGATGTCAATCACCGTGCGATGAGGGTCGGATACATTTACCGGCACACTCTTGCGCCAAACGCGGCGTGTCCCGAACAGCGTTCGTTCGGGAACGGTTCGAATCAGGAAGTCGAACCCCTGGACAGTCTGTCGGGTCGGCGCGACCTTCCTCCCCGCGACGACGTAAACTACGCTGAAGATCTGGTCAGTCAGCCCCCAGTGCTCAACAGCACTCCACCCGCCTATGTAGCCTGGAGAGAAGAGCGTCGCCGCAACCACCCAGGGGTCTTCTCGCCAATTCCCTGGCTCGGACGCATCAATTGGCACGCCTGTATACCAGCCCCTTCGCACACGGGCAAGCCAGCCACCATCGGCGAGCGCTGCAAGAAGGCGGCGTGTGCGCTCGACATCGAGATCGAGCACTGATGCCGCCTGCAGCGCGTCGAACGGTGCGGGGAACGCCCGATGGAGTAGCATCAGTTGCTTCCGCCGCCTGCCGGTCACGCCAGCAAACTGACCGCCGTCCTGGTACGTCGGAGCCAAAGAACTTTCAATTGGATGGATCATAATACCCCCTCAATATACCAGGTAAGTATACCAGAAGGAGTCTATTTCCAATGCCATGAGGAATACGCTACCCACAGTATATGCTGCAAATTATGACGACAACACCGGTGTCGTCCAGATACGACCCGACCCGACCTGGGGAATGCATTCGTCGGTACTGTCCGCCTTCATTCCTTTCGTGTAGCGAACCACAGCGCCAACACTCTCCCAGCGCCCCTCCACCACAATAACCTGCGCGCCCGCCCCTCACCGCCCGTTCCGACCGTACAGCCTCGCCATGGCCGACTGCGCCGCGGCCGCATTGCGCGTGTAGCGGGCCGGCATGCGTGACGACTGCCAGCGGCCGTTCTCCATGATCCCGGCCAGGCTGATGTTCGCGCCGGCCAGCGCCTGCGCCGCGCCGACCCGCAGACTGTGGCCGCTGTACCCCTTGCCCAGCCCCGCCGCTTCACAGACCGCCGCGATGCGCCGAGAAATCTGCTGCCCGGACAGCCCGAACACCGGACCGGCGCCGCCCTCCCCCCTGATCGCGTCCAGCGCCGCCATCGTCTCAGGGCTTATCCACAGCGCCTTCCCCTCCCCTTCCGCATCCGTCTTCGACCTGCGCACAATCAGCCGGCCCGACCCGTCGGCCTCGCCGCTGACATCCGCCCACGTCAGCGCCGCCGCCTCGCTCCTGCGCAGCATCCCGTCGAACATCGTACAGCACAGCGCAATATCGACCCGGCCCCGCGCCCGCGCCTGCCGCCGCGACTCCAGTCTCCCGCCGCGGCCGCGCCGCGGCCTGCAGGCCGTCGCCCTGATCGCAGCCAGGTCCTCGCGCGAAATCCCCTTCGCCTGCCTCTGCGCCCCGGCCTGTCCCTGGCGGGCGAGACCGGCCAGCACGATCCTGACCCCCTCCGCCGCGGCGGGATTCGGCAAACCGTTCTGCCGGTGCCGGTGTCCGATCGCCGCGGCCGCCAGCCGCACGGTCGCCGGCTTCACCGTCTCCGCCCGTTCGGCCAGGTAGGCGGCCACCGCGACCGGCGCCGCCGGCAGGGGCGCATAGCCCCGCCTCTCGCACCAGCCGGCGAAACTGCGCCACAGACTGTCGTAAGTGCGGTGGGTCGCCGGCGCCTGGGCAGCTGCGGCCGCGGCCCGGATGCGTTCGGCGTCCGCCTCGCGCAGAACGACCTCGGCGGCTTCGGCTTCGCTAATGGCGGCGTTGCGGCGGATGATAACTGCGGCCAGCGCTGCCCTCCCTTTTGCGGAACAACAACCTACCGTTAAGGGGAATTAACGGTATCTTATAAAGCCAGAATACACCACCGGAAAAAGGGGCGCAAACAGGCCGAATCCGGGAGAAACGGCGAACCCGCGCCGGTGTTCCGGCCCCGTGCAGCCTGCGCTGGATTCCATGCCTGCGCTGTCGCAGCAGGGGGTCGGCAGGGTCGAGCGCTTGGCTGCACGGGCTGGATTTATTATGTGAAATGGAGCGTATGGATTTTGTTTGTCTGGCAATGACTACACGAATAAAAAACAATATAAAATATCGTCCATCCCCCCCAAAAACATGACAAAACCTGCCAAAACCCTTCAACCCTTCACTATTGACCCCTATTGAGCCGTTCGATTCAACGGCTCGTTGACCTTTGGCCGAACAGCGATCTGCGGGGAAAAAGCGCGGCTGACCCGCGCATTCACGCCAGGGATTTCCCAGTGGGCTTTGATGTCCTTCGCGGCCCCCCTCAAACTACGGTAGGGGCAGGCCTTGTGCCTGCCCTAAGCCCGCCGGCCCGACCACCCTCTCCTCGCCGTTCCGCCGGCTTCGCAACCGCCGTTAACGCCGCCATCAATCATCGTTAACGGATCCGTTTAGCGATGCCGCAGAAAACTGCCGCCAAATTCCGCGATTTTCACCCTCTCCCTGTGCTAAACTTCTGTGGTTTGTTCTGAACTGACACCTTTCCAGAAAGTGAGGCCATCCATGTTGAAGGTGAATTTCTTCCCGAAAATCTCTGCCCTGGCCCGCGTCGTCGCGGCGGCCGGGCTCCTTATCGCCGGCGCCTGCGTACCCGTCGCCCCCGCCGCGACCACATCGCAACCGGCCGAATCAATGCCCGCCGAAGTGGAGATCACCCACTACTCCGGAACCGACACGGCGCCGGTCAAGCCGGAGACGGTGGTCGTCGCCGACATGGCCGCGCTGCTCTCGCTGCACGACCTGGGCGTGGAGGGAATCGCCGGTCTGCTGGGCCTGGGCGTGCCGGTCCCGGACCAGTACGCGGCGGCCCTGGACAATCCCGACTTTGCCGAGCTGGGCAGCGTCTGGGAGCCGGACTATGAGGCGATCAACGCCCTCGAGCCCGACCTGATCATCGTGGCCGGCCGCTCTTCGAGAATCTATGCGGACATGAAGGAGATCGCCCCCACCGTCGACCTGACCGTCTGGGAAGATTTTTACAACAAGTTCCAGGAACAGCACCGCAATATGGGCTTGATATTCGGTGTCGAGGAACGGGTCGAGGAACGCCTGGCGGAGCTGGACGCGCTGGTCCAGGACGTGAGCGCCCGGACGGAAGGCGCGGGCAAGGCCCTGATCCTGATGACGACCGGCGCGGAAGTTACAGCCTACGGCCCCGGCTCCCGCTTCGGTTTCGTCCACGACACCTTCGGCTACGCCGCCGCCGACGAGAACCTGGAACGGGACGCGACCCACGGCGACGCCGTCTCCTTCGAATACATCCTCGAGATGCAGCCGGACGTCCTGTTCGTCATCGACCGCGCTTCGGCGATCGGCGCGGAAGGCAAGGCGGCGGCGGAGATCCTGGACAACGAGCTGGTGGCGCAGACGCCGGCATGGCAGAACGGACGGGTCGTCTACGTGGACTCGTTCGCCTGGTACATCGCATGGACCTCGCTGCCGGCGTTTTTCCAGGTTGTCGAGGACGTTGAGGCGGGCCTGCAGTAGGGCGCGACGATGTCGACGCACAGCGGCCCGCGGCCGGCGTCAGGGCGCATCCGGGATACCACCCTCCTGGGCCTGGCGCTGGTCTCCCTGACGGCGGTTTCGGCCTGGTCGCTCTTCATCGGGGTCAGCGACATCGGCCTCTCCGATCTGCTGCGGGCCGAACCGTCCAAAATGTTGCTGTTCGCGGTGAGCAGGGTGCCCCGGCTGGCGGCGATCCTGCTCTCCGGCTCCGCGATGGGCGTGGTGGGGCTGATCATGCAGAGCCTGGTGCGCAACCGCTTCGTCGCGCCCACGACCGCCGGCACCGTCGACGCGGCCAGCCTGGGACTGGTCATCGCGGCCATCTGGCTTGCCGGCGCTTCCGTCTTCCTCAAGATGACGGTCGCCGTGGTCTTCGCCCTGGCCGGAACGGCGCTGTTCATGGCGCTGGTGCAGCGGCTGCGTTACGCCGACATCATCGTGGTCCCTCTGATTGGGATCATGCTGGGCGGCGTAATTCAGGCGGCCGCCACCTTTCTTGCCCTGCGCTACGACCTGCTGCAGTCGCTCAGCGCCTGGACCAACGGCGACTTTTCCGGCATCCTGCGCGGGCGCTACGAGCTGCTCTACCTGGTGGGGGCGATGACCGCGGCGGCCTACCTCTTCGCCAACCGCTTCACACTGGCGGGGATGGGCCGCGACGTGGCGGTCAACCTGGGCGTGAACTACCTCAGGGTGCTCTACGGCGGGATGGCGCTGGCGGCCTCCGTTGCCGCGGTGGTGGTGGTCGTGGTCGGGGGCATACCCTTTCTGGGGCTGGTCGTGCCCAACCTGGTGACGATGACCATGGGCGACAATCTGCGGCGCGTGCTGCCGTTGACCGCGGTCAGCGGCGCATTCTTCGTGCTGGCGTGTGACATCGTGAGCCGCACCATCCGCTTCCCCTACGAGATTCCGGTCGGAACCGTCGTCGGGGTCGTGGGCGGCGGCCTGTTCCTTGCCCTCGTCCTCAGGAGCCGGTTCAATGCTGGTTGACCGCTGGCGCACGGCGCTGGCCGCGAGCGGCCGCCCGGTTACGGTTCTGGTTCTGCTCGGCATTCTGCTGGCGATGGTGACCGTCCTGTTCATGACCTACGATCTCAAGGGTTCGCTGGATTTCGCGCTGGAGCTGCGCGGGCGCAAGGTCGGCGGTATGCTGCTGGTGGGCTTCGCCGTCGCCTACGCTTCCGTGCTGCTCCACACGATCACCAACAACCGCATTCTGACGCCCAGCCTGATGGGGTTCGACGCCCTCTTTGTGCTGATTCAGACGGCCGCCGCCTTCTTCTTCGGCACGCTGGCCTTCCTGTCGCTGGACGTACGGCTGCGCTTCGGCATCGAGGTGGGGATCATGCTGGCTTTCGCGGCGGTCCTGTATCGGCTGCTCTTCGGGGGCGAGAACCGCGACCTGTTCCTGCTGGTGCTGGCGGGCATCATCACCGGAACGGTTTTCACGAGCCTGACCGCGCTCATCATGCGCGTGCTGGACCCCAATGAGTTCATGACGCTGCAGGACCTGCTGTTCGCCAACTTCAGCACGGTGAACAGGGACCTGCTGCTGGTGTCGGCGGCGGCGGTTGTCGCGATAGTCCTTGCCACCCGCCCGTTGCTGGCGCAGTTGGACGCCGTCGCCCTAGGCCGGGAGCACGCCATCAACCTGGGGGTGGACCACCGGGCCGTGGTCCGGCGCTGCCTGGCGGCGATCGCGGTGCTTGTTTCGGTGTCGACCGCGCTTGTGGGCCCGGTGGCCTTCCTCGGTCTGCTGGTGTCCAACATGGCCTACCAGCTCACCGGCACCTTCCGCCACCGCTACACGCCGGCGGCCGCGGGGATGATCGCGGCGATCGCGCTGATAGGCGGGCAGTTTCTGCTGCAGGAGGTCTTCGCCTCGGTGGTCAGGTTGAGCGTGATAATCAGTTTCATCGGCGGCATCTACTTCATTCTTCTGCTGCTGCGGGAGGCGGGACGTTGATCGAGCTGCGCGGCGTCACCAAGCGCTATGGACCGAATACGGTCGTGGACGGCGTGTCGCTCACAGTTCCGGGCGGAGGCGTAACCGCGCTGATCGGCCCGAACGGAGCGGGCAAGTCGACGCTGCTGTCGATGATCGGCAGGCTGCTGCCGCTGGACGGGGGCGAGATCCGGGTGGACGGGCTGGACGTGTCGCGCACGGCCGGCGACGTCCTGGCGAGGAAGCTGTCGATTCTGCGGCAGGAGAACCAGGTGGCGGTGCGGCTCACGGTGAAGGAGCTGGTGGAGTTCGGGCGCTTCCCCTACTCCCGGGGCCGTCTGACCACGGAAGACGGAAGGCACGTCGAGGAGGCGATCGAGTTCCTGGAGCTGGCGGAGTTTGCCGCAAGACCGCTCAACCGGCTTTCCGGGGGGCAGAGGCAGCGGGCGTTCATCGCCATGGTGCTGTGCCAGGATACCGACTACGTGCTGCTTGACGAGCCGCTGAACAACCTGGACATGCGGCACGCGTCGCAGACGATGGGGCTGATCCGCCGGTTTGCGACGGAGTTGAACAAGACGATCGTCATCGTGCTGCACGACGTCAATTTCGCCAGCTATCACGCCGACCGCGTTGTGGCGATGAAGGACGGGTCAATCGTTGCCGACGGCGCGCCGGGCGAGATCATCACGGCGCCCTGGATGGCCGAGATCTTCGACCTGGAGGTTCCGGTCCACTCCTACGCCGACAGGCCGGTGGCCGCCTATTTCGCGATTGGATAACATCTGTGTTCATTCACAGTGTTTATTCATAGTGTTTATTCACAGTATTCATTCACAGTGTCCTCATAGGGGCAGCCATTATACCTGCCCTCGACCGCCCCTTGAAGCCGCCCCCTTTTTCCTCCCCACAAACTACGGTAGGGGCAGGCCTTGTGCCTGCCCTCGCCCCCCATTCACGCCGCACTCTCCACCTACCACCGCAAACTACGGTAGGGGCAGGCCTTGTGCCTGCCCTCGCCCCCCATTCACGCCGCCACTATCCACTAACCACCAAGGGAGATTCCAATGAGCGAACATCTACACAAGAGGCCGCACCGCCTGCCGCCGCGCTATCCGGTCACAATCCGCCGCCTGCAATGGCTGACGCCCCGGGTAGCCAACCTGGTGCTGCACGGTCCGGAGCTGTCCGGATTTGAACCGGCCGACCCCGGGTCCCACATCAAATTGATACTTCCTCCCCCGGGCGTAACGGACACGCCGCAACCCCTGCGCCATGAAGGCCGCCGCCCGGTCTTTGCCGAAGGCGTAACGCCGCCGTTCCTGCGCACCTACACGCCGCTGCGCTACAACGCCGAAACGCTGGAGCTGGAAGTGGAGATGCTCCTCCACGGAGACAGCCCGGCCTCCAACTGGCTGCGCTCCGCCAGGCCGGGGCACAACATCATCGCGGCCGGACCGCGGGGCGGCTGGGTCCCGCCGCAGGACGGCGACTGGTACGTTGTGCTGGCCGACGACACCGGCATCCCGGCCGCCGTCCAGGTGCTGCAGGCGCTGCCCGACCGGCCGGTCACCGCGCTGTTCGAGGTGGTGGACGAGCGGGAACGCCGCCCGCTGCCGGCGGTTCCCGATGACCTGCCGTGCTGGCTGTACCGGGAGCCGCAGGGCCTGACTGCCGGCGTGCCGCTGGAGCAGGCGGTGAGAGAAAGCCAGCTCCCCGCGGGCCGCGGCTACGTGTGGATGGCGCTGGAGGCGGGCGCCATGCGCCGCATTCGCCGCCATCTCATCGAAGACCGGGGCCTGCTCCCGGAGTGCATGGTAACCAGGGGTTATTGGAAACTGGGAACGTCCGACCACCCCGACGGCGACTACGGGACCGAGTAGGGCCGGCATATCTTACGGGCAGCGGGCCTGGCGCCTGCCCTGGCGCCTACCCTCTGCTTTGCTCCACCCTCCCCCTCAAACTGCGGCATTGCCAGGCCCTGCCCCCCTCTCCGCCTCCGACCACTATCCACTATCCACTGCCGTTCCGCCCTTCCCCCGCCCTTCCCCCTCTCTCCTCGCCTCCGGCCGCTTAACATTTGGTTGTAATACTGCTATCATACGGATATGGACAACACCCTGGCCAAGATCAGGCGGAACCCCCGAAATGTTCGGTTTGACGATCTCCGCCAGGTCTGTGACCGTTACTTCGGACATCCCCGCCAGCGCGGCAGCCACCTGTTCTACAGAACGCCCTGGCAGGGCGAGCCGCTGGTCAATATCCAGCGCATAAAGGGTATGGCCAAACCCTATCAGGTACGCCAAGTACTCAAGGCAATCGACAAACTCGTGGAGGAACTGCGATGAATCGCCATGACCGCTATACCTATCGCGTTACCTGGTCCGACGAGGATGAAATGTTCGTGGGCCTGTGTGCGGAGTTCGGGTTGCTTAGCCATCTGGACGACACCCCGGAGAAGGCGTTCTCAGGCATCAGGGACGTGGTCGCTTTCGCCGTGAAGGCGTTGGACGAGGATGGCGCCCCGAGTCCTGAGCCGCTATCTACACGCCGCTACCGGGGCGCCATAACCCTTCGCATCCCTCCTGAGACCCACCGCGCCCTGGCAATGGACGCCGCTGAAGCCGGCATCAGCATGAACCGCCTGGCCGCCGAACGACTGTTGCTGCGGCGTTAGAGCACTGCCTCTTGTCGTGCTGGTCCTGGCGCTGACAGCCGTCGCGCTGGATTTCAAGGTCGCCTTTCCCCTCCCCTCGCGCTGCCCATACCCTCCTCTCCGCCATCCCCTCTCAAACTGCGGCATGGCCCTGCCCTGCCCTTCCGCCTGCCCTCCCCCTCAAGCTCACTCCTCTCCACTCTCTCCTCGCCGTCGCCCCTACCCTCGCGCACGCGCCCCCAATTGACGGACCTCCCGAAAAGGCCCGGCCCGGCCCCTGCCTTCCCCCTTCGTCGTTCTCCGCGCCCCTCAGCGCCCCTCCGCGGACAAAAAGCAGTTCCTCACTCCTCGCGCCGGGACCCCGCGCCCTCACCGCCTTCCCCCTCAAACTCCCGCATCGCCAGGCCCTGCCCCTGCCCAGCCGCCACTGACCACTAACTACTGCCCTTCCGCTCTTCGTGGACCCTCCGGCTAACTTCGGCGATGTTGACAAGCCGGATTGAATCCGAGCCTCTTTTCTTTGCATATCATGGGATATTTGCGTGTTGTGGGTATTTTGGATGTAGTGGGATATATTACATGTTATAGGATATAATGTGGGCAGGGAGGTGACGAAATGGTTTCAATCCATGCGCATCACCAGGAGGAGGATGTGAAACGATGAATGGGCGTATCCGACCAGTAGTTTTCAACGTGATTACAATCGCGGCTTTGCTGATTGCCCTGGTCCAGCTGGTACTGATATCACCAATGTACGCGATGCCGGCAACGACTGAAGCCACGCAGCTTCTTGTAGCGCTTGCCCAAGAGAGCGACGCAGTGGAAGAGTCCTTGATCACGCTTCTGGCGAACGATCTTATGCGGCGTAAATGGCTTGGCAACGGCATGATAGTCACAATGGGCATCGCCATTCTGGCCAATGTCATCGCGAACTATCTTGGCCGTGGAAGACAGCGCGTGAACCAAGGCAGGATTCGCCAGCTGGAGGCAGAACTGGATGGAATGCGATCATCTGCTGAGCCATCAAGGAGGTCGTAAAGTGAAGGGCAAATTTTCCCAACCCGTAGTGTTCAACATGATTACGATTGCGGCGATGCTCTTCTCACTTTTCCAGATGGTGGCTGTGGCGAAAAGAGACGAAGTGGCAACGGCAATGGCCATCCAACATATTGAAGAGTTTGTCGAAGCGGGCGCAATAGAGGAGAACGGGCTGACCCTGCGTCTCGCTGCCGAGTCACACCAGATCTCCCTCTTCGAGGTCTATATTGTCGGGACGTTGCTGATCGCGGTTATGGCCAACGTTGTGGCCAACTATATCGGCAGAGGAAGACACTATGAGAATCTCGGAAGGATTCGTGAGCTGGAGGCGGAACTGCGCGGATTGCGAGGGCGGCCCCGGGGCAACCGCATCTAATCGCGTCAACGCCCTGCCTCTCGCCTAGAGTCCGTAAACAGTTTCACCCACCGCTGGCATAAATTCCCCGGCAGGCCATTGTCACTCCCAAACCGGGATGCGCCCTGTTTGGGAATCATACCCTGCGTTAAATAGGGTAAGAACCATGTAGTTTTGAAAATTCGTGAAAGCGGGAGAAGGTGGAGAGGCGTATCGGTTGTTGGGGTCAAGTCAGATTGCTTCTGCAGTGTCGGCACTGAATCGGGGTGAACCCTCACGGGCTAAGCAACTTTCACCTCGTAAAAGCTTTTCGGCCAAGTCCTGAGCGATTCACAATATCGTTCAGGGTGCCTACTGGGATTTCGCCATGATCAGGTACGACCACAACTCTTACTGTTATGTTGTTGCTTTCGTCTCTTATCTCACCTTTCAGAATGACATGGCTGCCACTTTGTCTGATTCTTTCAAACCCGTTGTCCTTTAGGATTTTCAGGACTTCCTTGGGCTTCATTGGGATCAATCTAGGCATAGGCCACAGAGATTTCACCCTTCGCCTCAGACAGCTCTCCAGCGGCGAGGTCGGACAGATGCGTTGATTCGATCTCAGGAGGCTTTTGGACAAATGGGCGGCCTTCCGGGGTCAGACGAGAAAGGTACGACATGATTTCGGCGGGTGGGGCGCACTGGAGATAGAGTTCCAGCGCTTCCTCAAGATTTCCGAGAGCTTCTTCCACCGTCTTGCCATGGCTCGAGATCTCCAGGCTGTCACACCGAGCCACAAAAGCTTCGCCCTCCCGCCAGATTAAGCATTCAAGTTTCCACTTCATATTCTTGTCTCTTCCTATATGGCAGTTGATTGCCGTAATTTAGCGCAGGAGGGGCTGGGGAGTCAAGAGTAAATGGTTGGGTATCAAGGCGATTGCATCCTGTTACGTCAATTTTCTGCGAGGCTGCCCGAAACACATGGCCTGCCCTCGCGCCCTCCCGCACACGCCGCCACTGACTACTGACCATTGCCGTTCCGCCTTGTGCCTGCCCTCGCGTAGGGAACCCGCGCCTCCTCAAACTCCGGTAGGGGCAGGCCTTGTGCCTGCCCTGGCCCCCCTCCTCAAACTCACTCCTCAAACTCACTCTCTCTCCTCGCCTTTACACGCCGCCGTCCCTCACTTCCTGCGCAGGAACAGACCCCCATTGTGCCCTTTGCGAATCGCATTTACCCGCCATGCCAGTATCGGGTGGCCCGAAGAGAGGTTTATCAGCGTGGCCCACAGGCCGCCCCGCTCCACCGTCTCCTCCATGTGCGCGTCGAAATCTATCTCACGGTAGAGATGCTTGCCCACAGTAAGCATCAGCAGACCCTTGCAGTCATGGTCGTGCGCAAAGGCGTGGCCCACCTTGTCGCAGCTGTACTCCTGCGCCCGGCCCAGCGGCAGCCCGATGATGTAATTGAACGGAGGAAACGTGAACACAAACTTGAACAGCATATACCACCAGGCAACATGGCCGAGCCGTATGTGAGCGGCTTCATGGCCAAGAATGAACTTGAGGCTGTCCCAGTCCTCGTTGCGCAGGCAGGTCTCCAGGATGTCCGAGTAGAGCGCGCCGAAAGAACGAAAGCCGGGCACGCAGGCAGCGTATGCGTTCAAGACCCCATCGCCGTTGATCGTGTAGAGGTCCGGAACCTTCTTCATACCCAGATCGCGCGTGATCGACGCCCACATTGCATAGACCTGTGGAAACTGCCGCGCCGTGATGCGAAGAGCGTTGGCCCGCAGCTTGCCATACTCTCTGCCCATCGCCCACACCGTCAGCAGGAGGACGGCCAGCGGCCCCAGCAGGATAGCCACAGGATTGAGCGACTCGATTCTTGCCAGCAGCTCCGTCGTCTCTGGCGGCAGCAGCGCAATGATCTCCTCATCCGACAGGTCGGCCGCTTCCGGGCTTTCGTCCCGATAGGCTGCAATGCTTTCCTCCCGAAAAAAGGAAAGGACCGTCTGCGAATTGAATGCCACCAGCAAAAGAGCCGCAAACAGAACCACGCTGCCCACTATGCAGATACCCAGCAACGGCCGTTCCATCGGATGCCTGAAACCGCCTGCGTTAAGCGCCCGGCTCTCCCCGTCCAATGACTTGCGCTCCATTTTTCTCCCCCTTTTTTCCTGTAAGAAAGGCCCCCTGCCGCACAGCCTTTGCAAGGAACCCCAAGTGAGATTCGCCCGCAATCCGCCTCCCGCGCCTCCTATTCCGTATTGACAGGCTCGTTAGTGCACATCACCTCGTACCACGCCTGCGTGCCCGGGTCTTCTCCACTTATGCAGTAGGTGTTGTCGGTCGAAATCACCATCCACACCCCTGGCCGCATTTCAATGCCCTTATAGAACCAGTCCTTCGCCCCCAACACCGTCATCTCATAAGCGCTGCAAAGCCCGGCCTCTTCCGACGACTGATTTGGCGGGACCACTATCTCTACATCCTGAACCGACCCGTCCTCCTGCAGTGCAATGCCCTGAACGCGTATCTCGCGTTCGGTATCGTTGTAGACCACCGCTCTCTCCGATCCGCAAGGATGATGTTCAACGCTTCTGATCTGAATGGTCACCCGGACTATGGCGGCGACCGCGACTGCAATGAGCGCTGCGCCAATAATGCGTGCGATCAGCCGGTTCACAGATCTGCTCATCGCCTACCCCCTGCGCATTAACTCTGCGGCTTCCATCAGGCCCGAGACAAGCCCATAGGGCCAGATGGCGCCATACACAAAGATCACCAGGTACGAAGCCGCGACGCCGGTGACTGCCCGCCACCATGTCATCCCATGCTCCACCTTCATAGAGAAGTAAAACAGGACAAGCCAGTACGCCAGCACAATGAGCGAGACGGCGAAAGCTGCGCTGCCCATCAGGGTGTAGTACCAGTTCTGACCGGCCATAAACGAAGAGCCCGGCAGGACGGCCGCAAGGCGAGCTACGGCCAGCGGCATGTAATCAAGGAGAGAGTTCAGAATGAGGATCGGCGCGCCAAATGCGGCCAGAAGGTAGGCATAGCGGCCGAACCGCCCTCGTCCGCCAAACAGGAGGGCGATGCAGTGGTACATGCCCACTTTGACCAGGAAGGAGACAGGTTTCAACAAGCCTCCGGCAATCTCCCGTTGCCAGCCGGGAATATCAACAACGATGAAATTGAGCATGCGGTAGACAGAATTACCGACCAGTTCAAACAGACCGGAATGAAACCACAGCCAGCCGTACAACTTCGCGAACTCAAAATACAGGTGCAGAAGCTCAATTCTGAGATATATGAAGGGTTGGGTGATCATGACAACGAAGTCGGAGGGATGGGAAAACTCCACTTCGCTCGGAGAAATCACCCACATTTCAGTCAGAGCAGCCAACAGGATATCGAGCAGAGCGGCGATGACACCGGCCAGCAGAATCCACGCCAGCGCGGTTTTCAACGTGGCCGAGGACCTGCTTCGCTCGGCGGCGAAACTCTTTTCACCCGGCCTTGTCAAGACATTCTTCCACGTCTTCAGCATGGAAATCAATTGGGGGTGCATATAGTCATCCTCTCCTCCAACTGTCCATCAGCGTGTCGACGGCATTGGCGGCAGCTCCTCTCCGCGTCCTCCGCGGACAAAAAGGTGTTCTCCGCATTCGGGAGGCCGTTTGGCATCACCTCTTAAGTGGAAAAGCAGGGAAGCATGGACGGCCGCGGGGCGGTTGAGCCTTATCAGGCTGAGCCGAAACGGTTCTTGCGATATTGGCCACGATACTGACACATTAAGCCCTCTGCTGCAACTGCGCTGCGGATGACCGGTCGATTCAGGCGGTGTTGGAGGCGCACTTCCATGTCCGCCCCCGTGCCGCACACCCCCGTAGGGGCACGCCTTGTGCCTGTCCTCGCACCCTCGCTCGCGCCGCCTCCACCTTCCCCCCGCATACCCCCGTATGGACAGGCCTTGCACCTGCCCTCACGCCTCTCCACTCTCTCCTCGCCTTTGGGCCTGCCCGCCCAGCCCTAGCCCGGGGGGTTATTCACCTCTGCAGCGGCCGACGAAGTTAGGCGGGGTGATCGGGGTGGGGGCGGGATCATTATAAAAAGTGGGGGGGGGG
>VXMH01000041.1 GCA_009841235.1 Caldilineaceae bacterium SB0661_bin_32
GTAGTGCGGGGGCGACCCCGTGTGAGAGTAGACCGCTGCCAAACTCCTCTTTCTTTCTCACTCCACCGATGAAAGCTTCTCTGGACAACCTGCTGCTTTGTGTTACAATGTGCGCAGACACCAATCTGGCCCCCGTCTGCGATCGATTTCATGGATGATAACCCTCCAGAGCCCGGCTCATTACCATCCTTATCCTCAAACAGATTTGACGTTCCTCTTGCGCTTGACCATGTAACCGACGCCTTTACCGCCATGGCAGCATGCCACTGGCGGATTTCGCGCGCGCCTCCGCGTCCCTTACCACTGGAGCATCCTGCATGACAGTTGCCGCCGTCATCTTGGCTGCCGGGTACGGCACCCGCATGAAATCAAAGCTGCCCAAATCTCTGCATCCCCTGGCTGGCCGGCCTCTGATTGAGTGGTCTCTGCAAGCGGTAGAAGGGCTTTCTGATCTGCGGCCGGTCGTTGTCGTCGGCCATGCAAAAAAACAGGTGCAGGAGCGCCTCGGCGACCGCGTCGAATACAGCGTACAAAAGGAGCTCCTCGGCACAGGGCATGCCCTTATGCAGGCAAAGGAACACCTATCTCATCGAGCCGACAAGGTCCTGGTCATCTACGCCGATATGCCCCTTTTGCGCCCCGAAACGCTCGAAAGGTTGACACAAATTCGTACTGGCAGTACCCATCGGCAGCACTCTCAGTCTGCGCTGTCCCTTCTGACGATCGAACGCAAGGATTCCCAGGGATTCGGTCGGGTCGTCCGCAATGAAAACGGGTCAATCCGCCAAATCGTGGAAGAGGCGGACTGCACGCCTGAACAGCTTGCGATTCGCGAGCTGAATCCCGGCATCTACTGCTTTGACGCCCAATGGCTCTGGGAAAACCTCTCCCTGCTGACGCCAAGCTCCACCGGGGAATACTATCTGACCGACATGGTCGGTATCGCCGTTGAACAGGGCCAGGATGTCAAGACCGCTCCAGCCTCGCCCGACGAGACTCTCGGCATCAATGATCGCAGCCAGCTTGCCGTCGCCGCCCAAGCGCTGCGCCAGCGCATCAACACCGATCATATGCTCTCCGGCGTGACCATCGTCGATCCCGCTTCCACATATATCGATGCAGACGTGACAATCGACCATGATTCGACAATCCTCCCGGGAACTCATCTACAGGGCAGCACCACCGTTGGCGCCGGTTGCCTCATCGGCCCGAATAGCCGCATCGTCGACAGCGCAATCGGAGATGCCTGCCGGGTTGAGTACAGTGTCATCGAGCAGGCCAGAATGGACCGCGGCAGCGAAGTCGGCCCCTTCGGCCATCTGCGGCCCGGCGCCCATCTGGGTGAAGACGTACACATGGGCAACTTCGGCGAAGTGAAAAACAGCCGCCTCGGCAAAGGCGTCAAGATGGGGCATTTCAGCTACATCGGGGATGCCACCGTTGGCGACAATGCAAATATCGGCGCCGGCGCCATCACTTGTAACTTCGATGGCGTCTCAAAAAACCGCACAACTATCGGCGATGATGTCTTCCTTGGCAGTGATACGCTCCTCGTCGCGCCCGTTACCCTTGGCGCACGCGCACGGACCGGCGCCGGCTCTGTCGTAACGCGCGATGTGGAGGAGGACGCACTGGTCTACGGCGTGCCCGCCAGGCGTCCCCGTGCCGGCGAATCTTCCAGGCAGCCTGAGTCGAATGAGTAGCGCCGTTGAATCTGACGAAAAGTAAAGTGACACACCAGCACGTCGGGTCGATTCTTTCCGACACACTACCTGCGCAATGCGCGGCGCGGCGCAAGGCAACGTAGAAAAGGAGTCTCCAGTGGAACCTGCATGGCTGATCGCGGCGCAACTGCTGTCATTACTGACGATTGGCTTTGTCTCTGTCGCCGAAGTATCCCTCTCGGCCGCATCGAGAAGCCGTATGCGAGAGCTTCTCGCCAGCGGCAACCAGCGGGCAAAGCTGATCGACCGAATGCTCTCTGACCCGGCCCGCTTTCTCTCCACTCTCCTGATCCTCAAAAGCCTGGCCTACATTGCTGCGAGCTCAATGGCCGTCTGTGTGGCTATGACCCTGCAGTGGTCCAATGTCGGGGTCAGCGCCGCCGTGGGTCTGGTCTGGCTACTCCTTCTCGGCGTTCAGGTTATCAGCCGGGGTTGGGCTCTGCGCCAGCCGGAAACGGTCGCTCTCGCCATCGCTCGTGTCGTCGACTTCGTCGCTGCAATTCTCGCCCCTCTGTCGTTTCTCCTGCGCCGTCTGGCTGCCTACGCCCGCGGCGACGCAGACGAAGTGACCCCCGAAAGCGTATTTCTGAGTGAGGACGGCCTCCGTTTCCTTATCCATGTGGGCGAAGGCGAGGGCGTGATCGAAGAAGACGAAAAGCAGATGATCGCCGGCATCTTCGAATTCGGAGAAACGACCGTGCGCGAGATCATGGTGCCAAGGCTCGACATGGTAGCCGTAGAAGTCAACGCGCCCCTCAGTGAAGCTCTCGACCTGATTATCGCCAACGGACATAGCCGTATTCCCGTCTATGAAGACAGCATAGACCATCTGCTCGGCGTACTCTATGCCAAAGATCTCCTGCTCTGTCTGCGTGATGGCAGTCAGGATATCTCCGTTCGTCAACTGCTTCGGCAGGCCTATTTCGTGCCCCAGAGCAAAAAACTGGACGAGTTGTTCGAGGAAATGCAGGCCCACCGCATCCATATGGCCCTGGCTGTGGACGAATACGGCGGTACAGCCGGCCTCGTCACGATCGAAGACCTCCTGGAGGAGATCGTTGGCGAAATCCAGGACGAGTACGATTCCGAAGAGCCGCAGTTGAAAAAGCTGGCGCCTGAGATCTACATCTTCAACGCCCGTTACGATATCGACGAAGTGTCCCGGCTTATCGATGTCGACCTGTCCGCCGGTCCCGAGAATATCGATACGTTGGGCGGCTTCATCTACAGCCAGCTTGGGCGCGTTCCCGAGCAGGGCGAAAGCATTCAGTTCCATGACTGGCGGTTCACCGTCATGTCCGTCGATTCCCGCCGTATCGAACAGGTGCGCGTTGAACCGCTCCACAGCTCAGAGAACGGGGCGCAGACCCAAAATGAACCCGGGGCTGAGGAGCAAACCGAGGATTCGGCAGGCTCCGGCTACCTTCAGTCGGCTGCCTGACAATATGGTATACGCCCCCTGCTCGATAAGCCCGAGCAGAAATAGGACGCTATCGTGACCCTGACAGTATCCCCGCAACAGTTGGTTGCGGCGGCGCAGTCCGCTCGCAAACAGGCCTATGCACCCTACAGCAACTACTTCGTCGGCGCCGCCGTTTTAACGGTAGACGGTGAAATCATACAGGGATGTAACGTCGAGAACGCCTCCTATGGGGGGACGATCTGCGCCGAACGGGTCGCGCTCACTGCCGCCATCGCAAAGGGAAAACGGGAGCTGAAAGCGATCGCCGTTGTTACCGTGGACGGTGGCTCACCTTGCGGCTTCTGCCGCCAGGTGATGATCGAGCTCGGGGCGGAGATGGATGTGTATATCGGTGACGAAGCCGGTAATTTCCGCTGTACGACCGTGCGCGCGTTGCTGCCCGATGCCTTCGGCGGCTGACGACGCTCTCAATGTGTTCTCGCTGGCTCGGCTCGCTCCGATCATCAGGATGCAAACGAATTCGGGGCTTCCTGGACAGGGCGCCCCGAATCAGGCACTGAGTCCGAAAAGGAAGCAAGCGGGCACACCTCTGTGACTACCAGACAGAATTCTCCTACCCGAACGGGTTCGTAGCGGTCTGGAGGATGCGGACCCCACCCAATGAGTGAAATCCTGACGAAGAACTGGTGCGTAGCGGCAATTGGGTTGCTGGCACTGTTGGCCATGGCCGCCTGTGCGCCGCTCCCAGGGCCAGCCCAGCCCACTGTAACAGCGGCCGCCGCTTCGCCGACCGCCGTAACCCTTAAAGCTGAAACAAGCACGCCGACCGCTGCGCCCGCAACCCCTGCCCCAACGCCGCCGCCGTCGATAAACGTGGCCGCCTCAGGCGAGGTGATTCCTTCGTCGGGGCAAGAGTCCGCATATCTGGCGGTCGATGGCGATCTCGACTCACTCTGGAATTCGGGACGCATCCCCTTGGGATGGTTTCGGATTGCACTTGATGGCCCATATCTCGTCAACAAAGTCGAGTTGGTCATCGCGCAGACCCCTCCCGGTCCGACCACGCATGAACTCTGGCTGGGAGATGGTTCGGGCGCGCGCGCGCTATACCAGCGGCTCATCAGCGGCCACACGGAAGATGGGCAGACACTCGAAATAACGATTGATCCTCCCCGCAACATAACCGAGGTGTTGATTCGCACTGTTCAAAGCCCCAGTTGGGTCGCATGGCGTGAAGTGCGTGTGTTCGGCGCCCCCTCTCTCGATTCTCCCCTTCCGCCGCTCAAACTGAGCAAGGTCGCGGCAGGACTGAATCAGCCTGTGCAGCTTAAGCACGCCGGCGATGGCAGCGGCCGGCTCTTTGTGGTCGAGCAGCCGGGACGCATCCGCATTCTCAGGAAAGACGCGGCGTCCAACGGCGGCGCAGTCTGGTCTGTAGACGCTACTCCGTTCCTGGATATCTCGGAGAGGGTCAGCTGCTGCGGAGAGCGGGGCCTTTTCGATATTGCCTTCCCCCCGGACTACGCCGCCAAACAGCACTTCTATGTCAGCTATACCAATTACGATGGCCAAACTGTCATCAGCCGCTATATAACGACCTCCGATCCTGACGTGGCCGATCCAGCCAGTGGGGAAGCCATTCTCAAGATCGAGCAACCACACGAAACGCACAATGGCGGGCGCATCCTCTTTGGTTCCCAGGACGGCTACCTCTATATCGGCAGCGGCGATGGTGGTGCCCCCGCGTTCAACGATCCTGATAACCACGGGCAGAACCCCGGCACACTATTGGGCGCGATACTGCGCATCGATGTCGAGTCGGGCGTCAAGCCCTACGCCATCCCCGCCAGCAACCCATTCACTCACGTTGAAGGCCATCGCGACGAAATCTGGGCCTATGGCCTGCGCAATCCTTGGGGATTCGCGTTCGACAGGCAGACAGGTGCTCTCTTCATCCCCGACGTGGGCAACATCACATGGGAAGAGGTGAACTACCAGTCCGCAACAAGCACCGGAGGCGAAAATTACGGCTGGCGCATCACCGAAGGCAGTGCCTGTTTTGAACAATGGGGTTGCGTCAAGGGCGAACCCTGTGATGTTGAACACTGGATATGCAGCGCCGAAGGCCAGACCGCTCCGGTGGCCGAATACGACCATGCGCTGGGGTGCGCAATCGTGGGCGGGGCCGTCTACCGCGGGCCCGGCCTGCCCGACCTGCAGGGCGTTTTCCTCTTCGCCGATTTCTGCCGCGGGCAGATCTGGGGATTGAGAGGCGGTCCCCAGGGCAAATGGCACAGCTCTCTTCTTATCAAAGCCTCCGTTCCCGTCAGCGCCATCGGCGAAGACCAGGATGGTAACGTCTATGTCATCGGCTATCAGGATGGCGTTATTTCCATGATTACTGAGGAGTAGGCGGGAGACTGAATCGATTCAGTCACCGGAACAAGAGTAACCCCTGTACCCTGAACTGCTCCACTTGAGACACCGGACTTTTGCATTGGGCCGGTGTCGGCGCGGTAGGAACCTTCGAGGAAGTCGCTGTACTCGCCCGCCTGCATCCGTTACTGCACGAAGATCCCTGACGCGGTGAACCGACTGCCGGGCCCGAGGTCAAAAGGGCAATGGCGACGCGCCCGCTCTGCCCGGATCGTTGACTTTACTTTCCCGCTCTGTTATTTTCTTACCATGAATGTTCCTGCGCTGATGGCAACCTATCAGTTGCGTCAACGAGAATACCTGCTGCGGATCACGCGGGCCATGACCTCGCGGCTCGACCTGCCGAGCCTCCTGCGCCTGATCCTCGAAAGCGCGGCCGAGATGCTGGCCGCGCCCGCTGGTGTCATCGTCCTCGATGACGAAACCGCAGCCGTGCCCCTGGCAAACGGACGCAGCACCGTGGAGAAAGACGAACCCTTCCGTATCCGTGCATCCTATGGAATTCCACGACAACTCCTGCCCGCCTTTCGTCCCCTTCTCAAAATCGCCTCGCAGTCCTGGCCGCCATCCGAAGAACGACAGGCACAAGGGGAATCGAACCACCAGGCGATGGCCGGCGAATGGGACGCCGGGCGCGCGCTGGCGGTCGAATTCTCACTGGGCGATAGCTACCAGCAGGAGATCGAACGCCGCGTCCGCGAGGTCGAGTCGGCGCTGGGTCAAAAGCTAGGGCAGGTGATCGGCCTTCCTCTCCTCTTTGAGGAAGACCTCCTCGGCGTAATCTATCTCTTCCGCGGCGACTCCGCCTTTTCTCCGCTGGACTGGCAGTTCCTGCAAGGGTTCGCCGACCAGGCCGCGATCGCGGTGCGCAACGCCCGCCTGTACCAGCAACTGGCGACCGAGCGCAGCCGCCTGTCGATGATCGTCCAGAACAGCGTCAACGGCATGATGATCCTGGCGCCCAACAAGCGGATAGAGGTGATCAACGAGCCCCTCTCCTCAATGACGGGGATTGCCCTTAACGAGGCAGTCGGGCAACCCTGCGAAAGGGTCCTGCCTCTTCTGAATCTGCAAGGTGAAGATCTGTTCAGCGCCGATTACGACCTGATGTCCTTACCCGAAAGCGGCGCCCAATGCGAAGGGGACATTGTCCTCCCGGAAGGGGGCCAGATCTCGGTCTCCGTAACCTTCATCCCGGTGAAGGATGAGCGCAAGCGGCTCGTGAATATCATTGCCAGTGTGCTGGACATCACACGCTTTCGCGAAGAAGAGGAGATGAAGTCCACCTTTACCTCGATCATCAGCCACGAACTGAAGACGCCCGTGGCCTTGATCAAAGGATATGCGCAGACGCTGGCCCGGCCCGACGCCGCCTGGGATGCCGAGACAGCCCGGCAGAGCCTGGAAGTGATCGAAGAGGAAGCGGACCGGCTGGAGGCGCTCATCAACAGCCTGCTCGACGTCAGCCGCATCCAGGCCGGCGGCCTGCGGCTTGAGCAGTCAGACGTACAACTGCGGCGGCTCCTCGAGCGGGTTGCACAGGACTACCGCACACAGACCGACACGCATGAAATCGCGCTCGATCTGCCCCCCGACCTGCCCGTCATCTACGGCGATGAAGAACGTCTGCGCCTGGTTTTCACCAATCTGCTCAGCAACGCCATCAAATACTCACCCGGCGGCGGTGTGATTCGCATCGGCGGTTGGCACGAGGAGCCGCAGGAGAAAGACGCGTCCGGCCGGCTCGTGTTCTATGTCGCCGACGAGGGAATCGGCATTCCGGCAAGAGAACTCCCGAATATATTCGAACGTTACTACCGCGTGGACAGCGGTCTCCGCCGCGGAACGGCCGGCGTCGGTCTCGGTCTATTTCTCAGTAAGGCAATCGTCGAGGCCCATCAAGGGGAAATCTGGGTCCGAAGCGACGTGAACAAGGGCACAACCGTCTTCGTCGCCCTGCCTGTGGAAGAGACCGAAACCAGATAACCCGGCGGCCCGCTCGCCGGCTTTCGCGGCAATGTGAAATTCGTCTGCGCAGATAAGGCGCGTACAAAGAGACTCGGTCATGCAACTCATTCTGGAAAGACGCTTGAGCCGCCCCCGCCACGTAGCGTTCCTGTTTCCGCTGATTGCTCTCGGCCTGGCGCTCATTTTCAGCGGCATTCTACTGTGGATATTCGGCGCGAATCCATTCGAGACCTATGCGGCGATGGCAATCGGAGCGTTCGGCCAGCGCTACCACATTAGCGAAACGCTCTTGCGCGCCATCCCTCTTATGCTTACAGGTCTGGCCGTCGGCATAGCCTTTCGCATGTTGTTCTGGAATATCGGCGCCGAAGGCCAGTTTGTGTGGGGCGTCATAGCCGCCACCTGGGTCGCCCTCTTTCTGCCGGACCTGATCGGAGGGATGCCGCAATGGGCCTTCCTGCCGGCCATGATCGCGGCCGCCTTTGCGGCCGGCGCCATCTGGGGATTGATCCCGGCCTTTCTCAAAACCGCTTTAGGGGTCAACGAGATCATAACAACGCTTATGTTCAACTATGTGGCCCTGCTGTGGATGCAATATCTCTATACCGGATCCTGGAAAGATCCCGAGGGCTTCGGCTTCCCCGGCAGCGCCCAATTCCCCGAGCACGCCTGGCTGCCTCGCCTGCCGGTCGACCTGGGCCGCGTCCACTACGGACTGGTGATGGCGGTCCTGGCCGCGTTCCTGCTCTGGCTCGTCCTCGACCGGACCAAGTGGGGCCTCGAGATCAAAGTGATTGGCAAGAACCCGCAAGCCGCCCGCTATGCAGGAATGAATATAGCCCGCAACGTACTTCTGGTCATGTGCGTAAGCGGTGGCATAGCCGGACTGGCCGGCTTCAGCCAGGTGGCCGGCGTCGCCCACCGACTCCAAAATGGGATCGCAGTCGGCGATGGCTTTACCGCGATCATCGTGGCCTGGTTGGCAAAACTGAACCCCTGGGCCATCCTGCTCGTAAGCATACTTCTGGCCGGACTCAGCACCGGGGGAGATCAGTTGCAGATCACGATGGGGCTGCCAGCGGCCGTCGCAGGCGTGCTCCAGGGTTCGATACTTTTCTTCGTACTCGGCGCCGACGTCTTTATCAACTACCGGTTACGCGTGATCCGTACGCAGCCCCGGCCCGCTCCCAATCCCGCGCCTGCCCCCGGCGGACCGACGCCGGCCGACTAGATAAAGCGCATACCGTTGGACTCTGCGCCCATTCTGACGAACGACAACAGAAACCGGCTGCCCGCTAACACGCATGTGAAGACGTAACGACAATGGAACTCGCCCTTCTCATCTCCATCCTGACGGTGACCATTCAGGCCGGCGCCTCTCTTGTCTTTGCCGCGATCGGTGAAATCTACACCGAAAGGGCCGGTGTTCTCAATCTCGGGTTGGAAGGCATTCTGATCATGGGTGCCGTCAGCGCTTTTGCCGTTGGCTTTCACACCGAAAGCCTCCTGCTGGGCACGCTGGCGGCCGTCATCGTCGGCGGCGCACTGGCCTCCATCCACGCCTTCCTGTCCGTCACACTCCGCGCCGATCAGGTCGTCAGCGGCTTGGCCCTCACGCTCTTTGGCATCGGGCTGAGCAGCTTTCTCGGCCAGCGCCTTGGCCCGGAAGGCGCGCCGCTCGTTGGCTTGGTCGGTCCGAAGTTCAACAAAGCCGCGATCCCCGCTCTCGGCCAGATTCCGCTGCTCGGCCAGGCCATCTTCAACCAGGACCTGCTCGTCTACCTGATGTATCTGACAGTCCCCCTCGCCGCTTTTCTGCTCTACCGCACGCGGCTTGGCCTCAACGTGCGCGCGGTCGGCGAAGACCCGGACACCGCCGATGCAATGGGCATTTCGGTCACGCGCACTCGCTATCTGGCCACCATCGGCGGGGGCATGCTCATGGGGCTGGGCGGCGCCCACCTGAGCCTCGCCTATACGCCTGGCTGGACCGAAAATCTCACCGGTGGACGCGGCTGGATCGCCATCGCTCTCGTTATCTTCGCCACCTGGGATCCCGCCCGGGCACTGCTCGGAGCCCTCATCTTTGGCGGCGTCAATGCGATTCAGTTTCGGCTGCAGGCGGCCGGGGGCGGTGTGATACCGGCGGCGATGCTGGCGATGATGCCCTATCTGTTGACAGTCGTCGTGCTCACACTCATTACCGTCTACGAAAACGTCAGCCGCCGCCTGGGCGCTCCCGCCGCGCTCGGATTGCCCTATATGCGCGGAGAACGTTAGCCTTTCTGATCAAATCAACAATCGGAGCAGAAAAACCTTATGAGTAGTCAGGAATTCCGCATTGAGCGTGACAGTTTGGGCGAGGTAGAAGTGCCCAAAGATGCTCTCTACGCAGCCCAAACCCAGCGAGCCGTCGACAACTTCCCCATCAGCCCGCTCCGCTTTCCCCGGCAGTTTATCCGTGCAATCGGGCTCATCAAAGGGGCGGCCGCAGCTGTCAATCTCGACCTGGGTGACCTGGATGCCGAAATGGCGGCGGCAATTCAAAGCGCCTGCGCCGAAGTCGCGTCCGGCGCACACGACGCCCATTTCCCCCTCGACATCTTTCAGACCGGCTCCGGCACCAGTACAAACATGAATGCCAATGAAGTCATCGCCACTCTGGCATCCCGGATCCTGGGAAGCAGCGTCCACCCCAACGATCATGTCAATATGGGGCAAAGCAGCAACGATGTCATTCCCTCCGCCATTCATCTGAGCGCCTATCTCGCCGTTACCGAGGAGCTCCTGCCGGCTCTGCACCACCTTCAGGAAACCCTCGACACCAAGGGCGCAGAAGTGGACAAAGTCGTCACGACCGGCCGCACGCACCTGATGGATGCCATGCCTGTCCGCTTGAGCCAGGAACTGGGGGGCTGGAGCAATCAGATCGACAAGGGACAGCGGCGCCTGCGCGACGCGCTGGCGCGGCTGGGAGAACTTGCCCAAGGGGGGACCGCCGTGGGCACCGGCATCAATGCGCATCCTGAGTTCGGTGAGCGCATCGCAGCCAAACTGGGCGAGATGACCGATCTGCCTTTGAGGACAAGCGAAAACTACTTTGAGAGTCTGAGCAGCCAGGACGCCGCCGTGGAGATGAGCGGTCAGCTCAAGACCATCGCGACCTCCCTAATGAAAATAGCAAATGACCTGCGCTGGATGAATAGCGGGCCGATTGCCGGCATCGGTGAGATCGAGTTGCCTGCCCTGCAGCCGGGCAGCAGCATCATGCCGGGCAAGATCAATCCGGTCATTCCGGAGGCGGTCGCCATGGTTGCCGCTCAGGTGACCGGAAACGACCTGACGATCACCATCGGGGGACAGTCGGGCTCCTTTCAGCTGAATGTTATGCTCCCCGTCATCGGCTACAACCTGTTGCAAAGCATCTCGATTCTGGCCGGCGCCAGCCGTCTGCTGGCAGACAGAGCCATCGCCGGCTTTACTGTCAATGCAGAGCGGATCGGCCGGCTCGTTGACAGCAACCCGATCCTGGTAACCGCCCTGAACCCGGTGATCGGGTATGAACTGGGCGCGCAGATTGCCAAGACCGCCTATGCGCAAGGGCGCACCCTCAAGGAGGTCGCCCTGGAAATGACCGACCTCAGCGCCGGCGAACTGGATGAGCTGCTCGACCCCCGCAAGTTGACCGAAGGCGGGATTCAGCAGCTCTGATATCCGGCGCTGGACGACTCTCCCTCTTTAGCTTCATCTACCTGATGACCGGGAAAAGCCGTCATCAGGTCTCACCGCTGTCATCCCGGAAGCCTGCGACATTGGGCGTTTGGGGAATAAGAAGAGGTCCGGCACTTGTGCCGGACCTCTTTGTGTTCTGGGAACCTGTTCTGTCTACGGCAGGAAGTAGAATGGGTTGCGCGCGGCGCCGTCCAGTCGAATTTCAAAGTGCAGATGCGGCCCCGTGGAGCGACCGGTATTGCCTACCGTGCCTAACTGCTCACCCTTGGCGACGTTCTCACCCTGGCGCACGTAGACCGTATGCATATGGGCATACAGCGAGACGAAACCGTTGCCATGATCAATCATGACCATTCTGCCATAACCGCCGTTCCAGCCGTGTGACGCCTTGATCACGTAGCCGCTGTCGGCTGCAACGATCGGGGAGCCTGCCCTGGCGCCAACATCGATCGCTCTATGGCCGTGCCAGAATCGCTGGGTAATGTGGCCGGTGACAGGCCAGGCAAAGTTCCCGGAACCTCTAACCGCATCGGCAGGGACCGGACCTCGATACATTGCCACCTGCCGGGCGACATAGGGCTTGGTACCATTGGGTATGATCAACTGTCTGCCCCTGTTGATCGGGGCGTTCGCCGACTCCAGGTTATTCAACGGGAACTCGACAATCTCATCAACGGATACTTTGTACTGCATCGCCAAGGTTGACAGCGTGTCGCCGGGTCGAACCACATGCATCACGCCGTCTACAGGAGGAATAATCAACTCCTGGCCAGGCCACAACAGATCCGGGTTCGATTCCAGTTTTGGATTGGCCCATAGAATTGTCTCGGGCCTGAGATCGTATCGGGCGGCGATCTTCTGAACGTTGTCAGCTGGCAATACCTTATAAATCTGGATACTGAGAATTCTTGACGGCGCAGCGACCGCGACCGGTTCCCCTTCCGCTCCTTGTTGGCTCGGGGAAGCAACGGCAGGCTCCTCGGTATTCCGGGTAAAAGGAAGTACCGCTCGCTGCAGTGCATTACCAACTTCGACAATTGGATTGCGCCGGGCCAGCTGTGTGTCAGCAGCGGCACTTTCCACAAGCGGTACGTCCGCCGGCAGAGTGTGCAGCGGGAAATTCCAATCGGGGGGGTCAACCCGCCTGACAAGAATGACAATCGCCGCCACCACCAGGACCGCAAGGTGGCTGGCAAGCCGGATTGGCGCAACCTGCTCGCGCAAAAAGCTCTGTATGCTTGAAGACAGATTCTCAAACGCGCCGTCTGCCGCATCTGCGAGCCCGTTCGATCCTTCTTCCAGAGCGGCTTCGGCCGCGCTTTCGGAACTCTGATGAATCTGATTCTGTGATGGACCGGGGTTTAGTTCTGACAGACTGCTGGAGGCGGAGGGGAGGAGGGTTTCCCGATCCGATGCGGGAGGATTGTTTGATCGGCGGAAGGTATGATAACTGAATTGGCGCTGATCTACGTGTTGTTTGCTCTTAAGCATACAGTCTGCCCCACCTAGGGATACAGAACAAAAACTGTACCGCATTGTACAAAAAGCACAAAGTCCGATTGACTGCGGGGCGGGGGCGCGGCTTTCGGGTCTAAATTATACCACAGCCAAGAGGGAATCGTCTACTTTTCATCTTCTTAACCGGCCCGATTCCCTCAAGAATGCCATTATAGGCACAAGTCAGGACCTGTACAAATCTGATTTCGGGTTCCAACCTGGTTTTCACCCCTTCAGCGCAGCCTGATTGGAAAGCGTAGGGAAAACGTAGGTTTAGCGTCATTTTTCTGCAAGGCAGCCCACTTTGCACTGTCCATCTCTGCATTTCGGGCGCCGGACCGTTTGCGAGGTTCATTGCCCGTGCGGGGTCGAAATGATCGCCTCAATGATTCGCGCTGAACACCGATTCGCCTGTCGGCCAACCTACTTGATAAGCGTATCCAGGAATTCCTGGTTGTCTCGCGTTCGGCTGAGCCGCTCTAGGATAGGCAAGATCGCTTCGTTGCCGCCGCCCATGGCATCGCTCATACGCCGCAAAGTATAGACCTTCGCCAGCACCTCCGGCTCCAGCATCTTCTCTTCAGCTCGCGTGCTGCTCCGTTCAATGTCGATGGCCGGGAAGATGCGCCGTTCCGACGTGCGCCGGTTCAGATGCAGCTCCATATTGCCTGTGCCCTTGAACTCTTCGTAAATGACATCATCCATGCGGCTTCCGGTATCAACAAGACAGGTCGCAACGATGGTCAGGCTGCCCCCCTCTTCCAGATTTCGGGCCGCGCCAAAAAATCGCTTTGGCGGATAGAGCGCCGCAGGATCGATCCCGCCCGAAAGCGTGCGGCCCGATGGGGGCACGGTCAAGTTATAGGCGCGGGTGAGACGGGTAATGCTGTCCAACAGTATCACCACATCGCGGCTGCTTTCCGTCAGGCGTTTGGCTCGCTCCAAGGCCATCTCCGCTACCCGTACATGGTTCTGGACCGGTTCGTCAAACGTGCTGCTGATCACCTCCGCTTCCACAGAACGGTCCATATCCGTTACTTCTTCAGGCCGCTCTCCGATCAACACCACCATCAGGTGCAGGTCCTCATAGTTGCTCGACATGCCGTTGGCAATGCGCTTCAGAATGGTGGTTTTGCCGGCCTTGGGAGGACTGACGATCAGTCCGCGCTGGCCCCGGCCGATCGGGGCCAGCAGATCGATCATGCGGGTAGCCAGCAGACTCGGTTTGGTTTCCAGGTGAATCTGCTCGTCCGGAAATATCGGCGTCTGTTTCTCGAACACCGGACGCCGTTTCGCCTCCTCCGGGTCAAGGCCGTTGACCGCTTCCACCTTCAACAAGCCGTAATACTTCTCCGTGTCCTTGGGCGGGCGTACCTGGCCTACAACCAGATCGCCTGTACGCAACCCAAAACGGCGGATCTGACTCTGACTGACGTAGACGTCTTCCGGCCCCGGGAGTAGATGGTCGCTTCGAAGGAAGCCGATGCCGTCCTGCACGATTTCCAGGATCCCGCCACCAAAAATATAGCCCTGTTTTTCCGCGTTGGCCCGCAATAACAGAATGATCAAATCATGCTTCTTCAAGCGGGTATAACCACTTATAGCCAAGGAGCGCGCTATTTCTCTGAGCTCATCCAGAGTGCAGTCCTCCAATTCGGCCATAGTCATACTAAGCGTTTCCATAGTTCGTTCCTTGTCAGGCTCAACAGATAGTCACTCATTGCTTGCGCAACAGGACAGTTTCATTTGCATACGAGTGAGTGTGCTGAAAGCGCGGGCTGTCAATAGGTTGTGAAGACAGTTCGTCTACACAAAGCGATCTTTGGGGATTGTCCGAATTCGGACAGATTTTCTGTATGAATTGACTTACGCCAGGGTTGGGTAAATGCGAAAGAGGTGCACTCGATGGACAATCAGGCGCGTCTACCACCCATCCGCGGCTGTCATCCGCTCTACTCGGTCATTCTAAATCGATCATCGCCAATTGCGTAAAGAGCAAGCCGGCTGCTTAACTAAGTTCTGTTTGGATAGTCGAAGCGGACATATAGGGTGGAGGCAGACCTGCAATATCGACAACCAGTATAGCAGCACTTTCAGTATACGTCAACTACGATTATTTTGCAGATGCAACCCAAATTCGCCATGCGCTTCCTGCCGCAGCCGCCAATCCTCGTTACCACTCCCAGATGCCGGCGATTTCCTTCAACGTTTCAACGTCAAGGATTGCTATTCTGCGGTAGCCCAATTCCACCAGGCCCTGCCGCTTGAAATCCCGCAAGATGGCGCTCACCGTCTCTCGATAAGTTCCGAGCCGGTCCGCGAGCACCTGATGGCTGACCCCCTGAATTATCTCTTCCGAGTCGCTGCACAGTTCAACCAGCAGGGCCGCCAGCCGTTCAGGCAGTTTCTTGTAGGCCACATCTTCTAACCTGTCTTCGACCTGAAGAAGCCGTCTGCCGTACGTCTGCAACATCCCCCAACCCAATATCGGGTACTGAAGCGTCATGTTTCGCGCCTCAGCAGCCGGAATCGACCAGACCACCACATCGGTGTCCGCCTCCGCGAAAACGTTTGCCTCTTGCGGCCTGTTCAAAGCGCCTTCGCCAAATATGGCAGCGGGCTCTAAAGTGCCTATGACCAGCCGGCGCCCTTCTTGATTTGGGCAGACCAGATTGACTTTGCCCTGCATGAGTACAAACATCTCCCTCTTCAAAGCAGTCGCATCGGCAACGACCTCATGCGGCCGGTAGGATCGCATGCGTACATGCTTCCCGAACGATGGGTCGTCGTTGCGGAGATCCATTAAGGTCTGCAAAAGCTCAGGTTTTCGGCCCAGAACATCGTCGGCAACGGTGTGTCGATAGGTATTTTCGAACATAATTTGCTCCGGATCGTCCCGAAAATCGATTCAGAATCTGTACACTGTCTGTAGTATAGCAGTCTTTGTCAAGGAATTCTTATCAACAGTGCATCAGAATCTCTACTCTCTATCCAGGTTAACATTGGAAAGTTACGGTTCTGTTGCGGTAAAGTTAGGGAACCTCTGATCAACCCTACAGATGTTGGATTGAATTGATTGGCAAGG
>VXMH01000043.1 GCA_009841235.1 Caldilineaceae bacterium SB0661_bin_32
TGGTGGGGGGGGCGTGTTTTTGTTTAAAAGACACCGCAAAACAACACCCCCACCCCCCCCCCCCCCCAAACCACCGGTAGGGGCAGGCCTTGTGCCTGCCCTCGCTCCCCCCTCACGCCGCGGTCTCACTCACTTCTCACCTTGTGCCTGCCCTCCCCCCCCTCACGCGCCGTCCCACGCCACTCACTCCTCTCCACTCTCTCCGCGCCCCTCCGCATCCTCCGCGGACAAAAAACCTGATATGTGACTTGCAATCAGCCTTCCACTGACGCGACAATAGGAGCAGTACGCATCACAATGACGGCAGTTGCTCGAACTCTCACCATCCACCGAAAGATCGAAGGAAAACATCATGCCTCTACTGTTTGATATGTCTCTGGACAAGCTGCCTGCCTACCAGGGCACCAACCCGCGACCGTCCGACTTCGACGAGTATTGGGATTCCGCCCTTGCTGAGCTGGCAGCAACCGACCCCGAGGTGGAGCTCGTTCCGGCCGATTTTCAGGCTCCCTATGCAGAATGCTCTCACCTGTATTTCACTGGCACGCGCGGCGCCCGCGTCCATGCCAAGCTGCTGCGGCCCCGCGACGCACAGGAGCCCCACCCGGCCGTGCTCATGTTCCACGGCTATAGCGGCAACGCCGGCGACTGGCAAAGCAAGCTGGGCTTTGTCGCGGCCGGGTTTACCGTCGCCGCGATGGACTGCCGCGGCCAGGGCGGGGGACGATCGACAGACGTCGGCGGCGTACCGGGCTGGACGCTGCGCGGCCACATCGTGCGCGGCCTCGCAGGCGAACCCGAAGACCTCCTCTACCGCCACACCTTCCTCGATACCGCCCGGCTGGCGCAGATCGTTATGGAGATGGATGATGTGGACGCCGACCGCGTCGGCGCAACCGGCGGCAGCCAGGGCGGGGGCCTTACCCTGGCCTGCGTCTCGCTGGAGCCGCGCGTCAAACGGGCCGCCCCCATCTTCCCCTTCCTCTGCGACTACAAACGGGTCTGGGATCTCGACATGGACCAGAACGCCTACGCCGAATTGCGGGAGTGGTTCCGCAACTTCGATCCCCGCCACGAACGGGAGGAGGAAGTCTTCACCCGCCTGGGCTACATCGACGTCCAGCACCTCGCGTCACGGATCCGCGCCCAAGTGCTGATGGGCGTAGGCCTCATGGACCAGGTCTGTCCGCCCTCCACACAGTACGCCGCTTTCAACAAGATCAGCTCGCCAAAACGGACAGTTATCTACCCGGACTTCGGCCACGAAAAACTGCCCGATCTCGACGATATGATCTTCCAGTGGATGCTGGAACTGTAGGGGAGGTGAAGGCTACGCAGCGTAAACCGCCTGCCGCAGGCCGCGTATGTAGCCGATGGCGTACAACCTGCCGATCGAAGAGTAGCCGGCATCTTCGTTGCTGTCGCCCTCCATCGTCGGCACATGGTCGGGCCGCAGCACGCCCTCAAAACCGATCTCACGATAGGCCTTCATACAGGCGAGCATGTCCGTCTTGCCATTGTCGTGAAAGGTTTCGTTGAACTTCTCCGGCACGCCCTGTACGTCGCGGAAGTGGACAAAATAGATCCTGTCCTGGGCGCCGAAATGGCGGATCACCTCCGGCAGGTCGTCGGTCATCAGCGTAAAGTTTCCCTGGCACAGGCAGATACCGTTGGCCGGGCTGGGCACCAGGTCGATCAGGCGCTGGAAATTTTCCACGCTGCGCATGATCCGGCCCAGGCCTCGGATCGGTGAAAGAGGAGGATCGTCGGGGTGCATCGCCATCTTGACCCCGGCCTCCTCCGCCACCGGCACAACCGCCTCCAGAAAGTACTTCAGATTGTCCCACAGCTGCTCTTCGCTGACCTCGCCGTAGGGTGTCAGAGGCGCGTTGCGCATCACGTCGTAGTCAAATCCTGTGACCAGCGCCCCGCCCCGCTCCGGGATCGTGGTCGCCGTGCGCATCCAGTTGAACACCGGCATCCACTCGCTGCACCAGACAGGAATGCCCAATCGTCCCATGTTGCGCAGCAGTTCGCAGACCGTCTCGATCTCCTCATCTCGGCCGGGCAGCCCCAGCTTCGCCCTGTCCAGCGGCGGCCGGCTCTCCAGCACCTCCAGCCGAAAGCCGGCATTCTCGTAAGCGCTCTTCACCCGCGCCAGGCTCATGAACCCCCAGGGTTTCATGTCAGGGTCCGGATGGTCGATGGTGGACATGTCCATCGAGCCCACGGCATAGTTAACCCCGCACTGTTTGACGAGTGTCCATAATGGAGAAGGCTGTGCCGGCAGCATCTCAGCGATTCGAATCATTGTCTCGTTCCTTGGCTAAAGTATTCTTCGGCAGCGGTCAATGAAGGGCGACTCGCCTGCCATGTCAGTTGCAGTTCATCCGTGACAGAAACATAACACAGCTTGCCCGCTTCGCAAGTCGGCAAGGTCAGGCGCCCGGCTGGCAAAATCGGCCTGCCCCGGTTGGACTCGCTCTCCTTCTGCGGTAAGATACCCTCATCTGACAGGCCTGCCGCCATGAACGCGAATTCGGGTCAGCCAACTGCTGGCAACTGTCGTATTCCCGCGAAAGAGCGTATTACAGAACAGTAGAATCTTGGGAGAAGACGCAATGACAAATGAAGCAAGTTCTCAGGAAATTGCCACACTGGGAGGAGGCTGCTTCTGGTGCCTGGAACCCCTCTATGAAGAGCTCATCGGCGTAAGTCAGGTCGTATCCGGTTACGCAGGCGGCCACGTCCCCAACCCCACTTACGAGCAGGTTTGCGCGAAAACCACCGGCCACGCCGAGGTGATTCAGGTCGCGTTCGATCCGTCCGCCGTTTCGTTTCGTGAGATCCTCGAAGTCTTTTTCACCTCTCACGACCCGACCACACCCAATCGCCAGGGCAATGACGTTGGCCCCCAATACCGCTCAGTCATCCTCTACCATGACGAGGAGCAGAAAAAAGTCGCCCAGGAGATGATCCGCGACTACGCCCCGCAGATCTGGGACGCGCCCATCGTTACCGAGCTGGTCCCGCTCGACATATTTTACGTGGCCGAGTCTTATCATCAGAACTACTACCGCGACAATGGCTTCCAACCCTACTGCCTCTTCGTTATCCGTCCCAAAGTGAGCAAATTCCGAAAGCAATGGCAGGCCAAGCTGAAAGCGAGTTAGCGCCCATGTCTTCACAAACAGATATCGCAGCCGTCATCCAACGGACGCCGCTCGTCGACACACACGAACATATGCGTCTTGAAGAGGCCTACCTGGATGAGCGCCCCGACATTCTCTGTCAGCTCTTCCAGAACTATGTTCACGCCGACCTGTTCGTAGCCGGCGCCTCTCAAGAGGCGATCGACAGCCTGTTCGACACGTCAGACCCTGACGTGGCCGCTCGCTTCGCCCCGATAGAGGAGCCCTGGGCTAGAGTTCAGCATACCGGCTACGGCGAGGCCGTGAGCATCATCGCAAAAGATCTCTACGGTATCGATGAACTGACGCCCGATTCAATCGCCGCCGCCCAGGAGAAGAACGCCGCCCTCATCCAGCCGGGTGAACGCCTGCGCCTGCTCCGGGACGAAGCGAATCTGGACCATATCCAGACCGACGCCAAGTCAATGACCGTCCTGCCCGACATCTCCGGGCCCGACTTCTTCTTCTATGACATCTCCTGGGTCGACTTCTGCTCAGGAAGGCCCAATCACGAAGAAATCGCACACCATACCGGCCTGGAGCTGTCTGACCTTTATTCCCTCAAGCGTGTGATGGAGACCATTTTCGCCTCTTCCTTCTCCCCCGCCATCGCCGTCAAGTCACAGCACGCCTACAACCGTACTCTGCGCTGGCAAGAGCGCAGCGACGCCGAGGCGGCAAAAGCCCTCGACGTCTATCTGCGTGACGGCGAGGCGCTCGACGAAGCCGCCAGGCTCTGCCTGGGCGACTGGTGCTGGGCTCGGGGCGTGGAGCTGTGCATAGAGCATGATCTGCCAATGAAAATCCATACCGGCTATTACGCCGGCCACAGCCGCATGCCGGTTGACTACATTCGCAGCGGCAATCTCTGCCCCCTTCTTGCAAAGTACCCCGACGCCCGTTTCGTCCTCATGCACATCGCCTACCCGTATACGGAGGAGCTGGTCGCGCTGGCGAAGCACTATCCCAACGTCTACGCGGACCTCTGTTGGGCCTGGAGCATAAACCCCTACAGCTCCATGGAGTTCGTCCGCCGCTTTATCCACGCTGCCCCTGCCAATAAGCTTTTCCTCTTCGGCGGCGATACCGGCTACCCGGGCGCGGCCCTCGCCTACGCCAAGCAGGCGCGTAACTGGTTCACCAGGGTCATGCAGGACGAAATCTCCCAAGGTCTCCTCACTGAGGCCCAGGCTATCGACCTTTCGCGGCGCTACATGCGCGACAATCAGTATGAATGTTTCCGCGTCGATGCAAAGAAGCAGATCCTGCGCGCCGCCGCGGCTTAATGCCAGCCACTGAGGAGCCGAGCCGGATGGCCGACAGTCGTCCCAATATAATACTGATCATCACCGACCAGCAGCGCTTCGACACCATCGCCGCGCTGGGCTTCGACTACATGGAGACCCCCAACCTGGACCGCCTGGTGCACGAAGGGGTGAGCTTCACCAACTGCCACATCACCGCGCCTTCGTGTGCGCCGGCGCGCGCCAGTCTCTTCACCGGCTACTATCCACACACCACCGGCATCCTCAAGAATGGCGATCGCTGGACAAGCTCCTGGGTGGAGGACCTGAGCGCGAGCGGCTACCATTGCGTCAACGTGGGCAAAATGCACACCTCTCCCTTCGAGACGCCGCTTGGATTCCACGAACGCTATGTAGTCGAGAACAAGGATCGATACCTTGAAGGCCGTTACTATTTCGACGAATGGGACAAAGCCCTGCGCGCCCGCGGTCATGTAAAGCAGCAGCGCGTCCTCTACCGGCAGCGCGCCGACTACGCTGACTGCCTCGGCGCCTTCGACTGGGAGTTGCCCGAGGACCTGCACTCCGACATGTTCGTCGGCGACTTCGCGACCTGGTGGGTTCGCAACAAGCCCAGGCCCGATGGCCCGCTCTTCCTGCAGGTCGGCTTCCCCGGCCCCCATCCCCCATACGACCCCACCACCCGTTTCAGCCGGGACTACCTGGACAAAGACCTTCCCATCCAGGATGTCACGGAGGAGGAGCTCGCCGGACAGCCGCCCCCCTTCCATGAAATGCGCGTCCACAACGCCCAAGTCGATCACGATTCAGTCATGCACCTCCTGGACCCGACGCCAGAGCAGCGTCACCGCCAGCGCGCCTACTACATGGCCAACGTCTCCATGATCGACGAGAAAGTGGGCGATCTGCTGGCCGCCCTGGAGGCGCAGGGCTACCTTGAGAACGCCGTCGTCATTTTCACCTCGGACCATGGCGACTGCCTCGGCGACCACGGCCACAGTCAGAAGTGGACCATGTACGATACCATCACCCGCGTACCCGCAATCGTGTGGGCGCCCGGTCGTTTCAACGGCGGCCGCTCGCTGGACCAGCTCTGCTCCCTCTTCGATCTGGGGCCGACGGTTCTTGAGCTGGCCGGACTTCAGATTCCCGACGATTTCGAAGCCGAGTCCTTGCTGCCTGCGCTTGAAAGCAAGGAGTGGCCGGGGCGGGAAATCGCCTTTGCCGAGCACTGCCGCGATGGCATCCTGCCGGCCGAGTACATGTCGATGGCGCGAACCAAAGAGTGGAAACTGGTCCACTTTGTCGGCGAGGAATTCGGCCAGCTGTTCGATCTGGTCAATGATCCCGAGGAGGTCGAAAACTTGTGGGACGACCCTGCTCACTCGGCGCGCAAGGAAGAGCTTCTCCAGGCGTTGCTGACGTGGCGTATCCGCAGCGGCCTGACCGCGAAGGACTGGGCCCTGAACAGCCGTTAAGGAGAGGTTGTGATGAAGATCACCGATGTCCGTACCATCTTCGTAGACCGATACCTGTTCGTAGAAGTGGATACGGACGCCGGCATCACCGGTCTGGGCGAGTCCGGCGCCTGGGGCTTCCTCGAGGCCTCAGCCGGCGCCGTGGAGACCTTCAAGCGCTACCTGGTCGGCCAGGACCCCCTGAGAATCGAACACCACTGGCAGTACCTGTACCGCTGGAGCCACTTTCGCGGCGCCGCCGTGATGGGCGCGCTCAGCGCCGTCGACATTGCCCTCTGGGATATCGCCGGCAAGCATTTCGGCGTGCCCGCCTACCAGCTGCTCGGCGGCAAAGTGCGCGACAAGGCCCGCGTCTACTATCACGTCTTCGGCGAAACCAAGGAGGCGCTGATCGCCGGCTGCGCAGACGCCCGCGAGCGCGGCTTCACCGCCGTCGGTCACCTGACGCCCTTCCTCGACGACAGCCGCGACCTCCCCTACTTCAAGACCCACGTGGACATGATCGAAGACGCCATCGAGACCGTGGCCGCCTACCGGCAGGCGGTGGGCCGCGAAGTGGACCTGTGCATCGAGATCCACAGGCGCCTGACCCCCAGCGAAGCCATCGTACTGGGGCGGGGCATCGAACCGTACCACCCATTCTTCTACGAGGACCCCGTCACGCCGGACAACCTGGACGAAATGGCGCTCGTGGCCTCCAAGATTGGCATACCGATCGCCACCGGCGAACGTCTTCACAGCATCTGGGAGTTCCAGGCGCTGCTGCAACGCGGAGCCGTCCAGTTTGTGCGCCCCGACGTCTGCATGGTGGGCGGGTTGAGCCACGCCAAAAAGATTGCAGCCCTGGCCGAAGCGTTCCACGTGCAAGTTGTGCCCCACAATCCCCTCAGCCCTGTCAGCACCGCCGCCTGCATACAACTGGCCGCCTGCATCCCCAACTTCGCGCTGCAGGAATATCCCGTAGGCGAAGACGAACCGCCCAAGAGCGAAATCGTCAAGACCGCCCTCACCCAGGAAAACGGCTTCCTCATCATCCCCGACGCCCCCGGCATCGGCATCGAGCTGGCCGAAGACGCCGCCGAGCGCCATCCCTACGCCCCGCGCGAAGTAAAGACGCGCCTGCATGAGGACGGCTCGGTGGTGGATCAGTAGACAGGCCGTCCAATCTCCTGTAAATCACACGGAACAGTTCAGTTTTCCTTGGCAGACACGTCCGCGAACCGTTACGCCGGATCCCGCAGAACGTACCGGCGGACAGCCCATGCTACGCCCTCTTCATCATTGGAAGGGCCGACGACTGTAGCCGCTGCTCTTACATCGGGCGGTGCGTTACCCATTGCCGCGCTTGCGCCCGCCGCAGCGAACATCGGCAGATCATTCGGGTTGTCGCCGATGGCGAGGACCTGTCCCAGAGGAATGTCCAGCTTACCGGCCACCAATCTGAGGGCGGTCCCTTTGTCGGCACGAAGGGGAAAGACGCACAGCGAATGCAGCCGGCCGTCCGGCTCGTAATACGTCTCTGTGCGGCACTCTTGACGGTACTGCGCAGCAAATTCCTGCACTGCGGCAATCGCTTCCGCCTCATGCAGAATCATCCGTTTCGGTTCACCAACCAGTGCTTCCTCGTTCGTCGCCGCAATGACCAGTTGCGTCCGGTACTGCTCGCCTTCTGTGCCAGCACCCAGTGGGTACTCAACCGGCCCCAAGGGCTGCCCCGGTCGCTGCCGAAAGTAGCTGCGCTCGCCTACACTGGTACTCACCTCCCAATCGTTTCGGTCTGCAAGCTGAGCAATCGAACGGGCGACCGCCATCGGAATCGTATATGACGCCCACACCGGCCCCTTCGGTGACGCCAGAATCTGCGCGCCGTTCGTGCAGATCATGGGATCGTTGAGCCCCCATGCCGCGCACATGCTTCGCACGCCGTCTACGTTTCGCGTAGTATTGATGACGACTCGCACACCGGAACGCGTGGCGGTCTGCAACTGTCGAACGCCTTCGGGCGCCGGCGTTCCATCACTTCGAAGCAGCGTACCGTCGAGATCGACCGAAATGAGTCGAATCTGATTACTTCGGTTCATTCGCATCTTTTCCAGCGTGGTTGTGTAACGAATGGAGCAGGGAGCTTCAAAACTCTTCAGGACAACATTGTCCCTCTCCGGTTACCGCATCCATAATCGGTTCGACCCCGGTAATCCGCCAAATCTGCTGAGGTCCCGGTTGACGTGTGCGAGACAGGTCTTCAGCCGTGCGCCTCTCCCATCTCCACGTCCACCTGGCGAGAGGTCCGAGAGCTTCTTTACGATTCCATGAGACATCCGATTTCCTGGCGTTGGGTCGCTCCCGGACTCATCCACTACCTGATTTGCCCTTTCAAGAAATCGCGTGGTATATTTGCCCCCAATATGAGAAACGACGCACGCGAACCCCGTATTCCCAATCCTTTCGCCACCGGCGGCATCTCCGTCGGCGGCCTCCTCGCTCTTAGATAGCCCGCGCCAGGGCTTTGAGCGCCATTTTTCCTGTCCCTGAGCGGGCCCAACCAAGAACTTGAGCTACGGAACATAGTTCGCAGCGACGCGCGCATGTTTACCTTGCGTCGCGTCTTTACTGTTCCCAGTATTCCGGCTAGCAGTTAAAAGAAATAGAAAAACTCCGTGACAGGAGACTCATACCATGTCTGACAGGTATAAACACACAGAGATCGAGTCCAAGTGGCAGGCCGCCTGGGAAACACAGGGCCTGTACGACACCGTCGAAGACCCCGCTCGGCCCAAGTGGTACGCATTGACGATGCTGCCTTACACGTCCGGCGACCTGCATACAGGTCACTGGTATGCGATGACGCCCAGCGACGCCGCCGCCCGCTATCGCCGCATGAGCGGCTACAACGTATTCTTCCCAATCGGCTTTGACGCCTTCGGCCTGCCGGCAGAGAACGCAGCCATTCAGAACAACGTCCATCCCCAGGAATGGACCTATAACAATGTCGAGCGCATGCAGGGCCAGCTGCGCCGCATGGGCGCAATGTGGGCCTGGGACCGGGAAGCGATCAGCTGCGACCCCGAATACTACAAGTGGTCCCAGTGGTTCTTCCTCAAGCTGCACGAAATGGGGCTGGCCTACAGGGAGTACGCGCCGGTTGACTGGTGCCCAAAATGCAACACGACCCTGGCGCGCGAGCAGGTCTGGGGCGAAGACCGTCACTGTGAACGCTGCGATACGCCTGTAATCAAGAAAGACCTGAACCAGTGGAAGTTCCGCATCACAAACTACAGCGAGGAGCTGCTGGCCGACCTGGAAGAGATCGACTGGCCCGATCCTGTGAAGGTGATGCAGACCAACTGGATCGGCCGCAGCGACGGCGCGCAGGTGACCTTTCTCACAGAAGACGGGGACCCAATCGAAATCTTCACGACCCGGCCCGACACGCTGTGGGGCGCTACTTTCATGGTGCTGGCCCCGGAGCATCCCCTGGTGGACAAAGTCACCACCGACGAGCAGCGCAGCGCGGTCGCCGAATGTGTTGAACAGGCAAGCCGCCTGGATGAAATCGCACGCACAGCCGAGGACAAGGAGAAAACCGGCGTCTTCACCGGCGGCTATGCCATCAACCCGGTCAACGGCGAACGGATCCCGATCTGGGTCGCGGATTACGTGCTGATGGGCTATGGCACCGGCGCCATCATGGCGGTTCCCGGCCATGACGAACGTGACTTCGAGTTCGCCAAAAAGCACGGTCTGCAGATTCTCCTGGTCGTACAGCCTCCGCCTGAAAGCGAAGCCGGCCGCGTCCGCAGCGCCGACGACCTGGAGACCGCCTGGCCCGGCGAGGGCGTGATGATAAATTCAGGGCCGATTGACGGCGCGCCCGTGGGCAAAGAGGACGGCGAAAGCGTCAAGGCCGCCATCGCCTGGCTGGAGGAAAATGGGAAAGGGACCGGCGCGGTCAACTACCGCCTGCGCGACTGGCTGATCAGCCGCCAGCGCATGTGGGGTACGCCCATCCCCATGATCTATTGCGCCAGCTGCGGCACAGTCCCGGTACCCTACGCCGACCTGCCCGTTCGACTGCCCGACGACGCGCAGTTCAAGCCGACCGGCGAAAGCCCGCTCAACTATCACGAAGGCTTCCGCTACGTGCACTGTCCGCAATGCCAGGGCGATGCCGAGCGCGAGACCGATACAATGGACACCTTCATGTGCTCCAGCTGGTATCAGTACGCCTACGTCGATCCCTACCACAAGGCGGGCGAGCCGCTGGCCGTAGACGACATGCCCTGGGACAGCGGCCGCGGCAGCTACTGGCTGCCCGTCGATCAATACACCGGCGGCATCGAACACGCCACCATGCACCTGCTCTATACACGCTTCTTTACCAAAGCGCTGCGGGACATGGACGTCGTAGACTTCGACGAGCCGATGCTGCGCCTGTTCAATCAGGGGATCATCCTGGGGCCCGACGGTGAGCGCATGTCCAAAAGCCGCGGCAACGTCGTCAACCCGGACGAATATGTCGAAAAGTACGGCGCCGACACCGTCCGCGGCTACCTGATGTTCATCGGCCCCTGGGAGCACGGCGGGCCCTGGGACCCGAGCGCCATCGAAGGCGTAAGCCGTTTTCTGTACCGGGTCTGGAGCGTCGTCCTGGACGAATCGACTTTGAACGGCGCCGGGAATCAGGCGAACGCAGCCGACGTCCGCGGCCTGGAGCGCAAGCTCCACCAGACGATCGCAAAAGTGTCGGAAGACTTCGGCAGCTTCCGTTTCAACACCGCCATCGCCGCGCTGATGGAGTTCAACAACTATCTGGTCCGGGTCAAGGACACCTTTACCGGTCCGCAGAGCGGCGAAACGGAAGATGGAATCTGGCGGGAGTCGGTTCGCAGCCTGCTCCTGATGATGGCGCCGGTATTTCCTCACGTCAGCGAAGAGCTGTGGCAGCGGCTGGCGGACGGCAGTGACGCGGCAAGCGTTCACCTGCAAGCATGGCCGCAGGCCGACCCGGAGAAGGCCGAAGAGGAAGAGATCACTGTAGTCGTACAGGTAAACGGCCGCGTGCGCGATAAGCTGAGCGTCCCGCCTGACACCGCCGAGATAGAGTTGGAGGCGATGGCCCTGGCTTCAAAAAACGTGCAGCGTTGGATGGACGGCAAGCAGGTGCGCAAAGTGGTTGTCGTGGCGGACAAACTGGTGAACATAGTTATTGGATAGCGCCATGAAAGTCATGATAGATCTCTGCGTCGTCCCTATAGGCGTCGGCGTTTCGGTCTCCGAGTACATTGCCGCCTGCGAGCGCATTCTTGACGAAGCCGGCCTGAGCCATCAGATGCACGCCTACGGCACAAACGTGGAAGGGGAATGGGACCAGGTTTTCGCCGCCGTGAAGCGTTGCCATGAAGTTGTGCACGAGATGGGCGCACCGCGCATCACGACCAGCCTGAAGATAGGAACGCGCTGCGACCGCGAACAGAGCATGCAGGACAAGATCGACAGCGTCAATCGCAAGCTAGGACGAGGAGTCCCATGAGCGAAGACTGTATTTTCTGCAAAATCGTGGCGGGGGAGCTGCCCTCGAAACAGTTTCACCAGGATGAACTGGTAACCGCCTTTCAGGACATCTCGGCACAGGCGCCGCTGCACGTACTGATTGTTCCCAATCAGCACTTCAACGATCTGGGAGAAATGGGAGACGCTCAGGCGGAGATTCTGGGGCGGATCGCACAGGTCGCCGGAGAACTGGCTGCTCAGGAAGGGGTGGCTTCAAGCGGGTGGCGACTGGTTACAAATATTGGCAAGCACGGCGGCCAGGAGGTCTTCCATACCCATTTCCATCTTCTGGGCGGACGTCCTCTGGGTCCGCTCCTGGCGCGCTGAAGCGAATGGAATTCTCCTGCAAAAAAGCGCTGTGGTGGTGCGTCAACCGCACTGCCTCAGCGCTTCAGTTCTGACCATGTGCGCCTGCCCGCGATCTGTCCGGGTCTTCTGCGGGCAATGAACTCCCTCTCAAGCCCTTCACTTTACCACGGCCATCGCCAGCCCGTCCGGGTAAGGGACGACCGTGCTGGTAAGCCGCTCGTGACTGCTGAGCGCGCGGGCAAAGCTGCGCATCCCCTGCACCCAGTCCCAGTCCTGCTTCTCGGGATCGACCAGACTCCCCCACATCTCAACATTGTCTCCTAAGATCACCGTGCCCGGCCGGCTGTATTGGAGCGCATAATCCAAATATGCCGGGTAGTTCCCTTTGTCGGCATCGATGAAGATCAGGTCGAAAGGCGCTTCCTCCGTCAGGTGCGGGAGCGACTTCAGCGCCGGTCCGACCCGCACCTCGATCTTGCTGGCCAAACCCATCCGCTGCCACTGCTTGCGGGCGAAGTCGGCGTGCTTCTGCTCCAGCTCCAGGCCGATCAACTTCCCGTCTTCCGGCAGCGCCCGTGCGATCCACGTCCCGCTGTACCCCCCCAGCACCCCGATCTCCAGCACCTTTCTCGCCCCTGTCAGCTGCACCAGCAGCTGCAGGAACTTTCCCTGCTCCGGCCCGATGCTCATGTTCGGGATACCCTCTGACTCTGCCTCTTCCTGCAACCGGGACAGGCCATCGTCGTCACTGTGAAACAGGTCGCGCAAGAACTGCTGATAAGGATCGATTTCGTTCAGTTTGGACATCAGAATTCTCCGTCTGTGGCAGTTACTTCAACAGCGCCGCGTCCAGAGCGTCGGCTACCGTGCGCGCGCCGATGACTTCGATTTCAGAGGGAAGGTCTGAGGCGCCTCCCCTGCCGTTGTCGTCCGCCCCAGCTTGGCCCGGCTGTGAGCGTCTCCTCCGCAAGGCATGACGAGGCACGATCGCCCGCCCAAAGCCGAGTTTGGCCGCTTCGTGCAGGCGGAGTGCCAGCTGGCTGACGCTGCGCAACTCTCCGCTCAAGCCGATTTCCCCGATGAGAGCGGCCTCGGCCGCGACCGGAACATTGCGGTAGCTGCTGGTGATGGCCGCCGCGATCGCCAGGTCTGCGGCCGGCTCACCAATATGCAGCCCGCCGATAACATTCACAAAGATGTCCTGGGCGCTCAGTGAGAGCCCCAGCCGTTTGCTCAGCACAGCCGTCACCAGCAGCAGCCGGTTGAAGTCGACGCCGTTCCCCGTGCGTCGCGGCTGGCTGAAGGCGGTCGGGCTGGCCAGGGCCTGGACTTCTACCAGGAGCGGCCGGCTTCCTTCCAGCGGCACCGCAATGGCGCTGCCCGCGGCGTTAGGCAGCCGTTCCGCCAGAAACATCGCCGAGGGGTTGGCGACCGGGGCCATGCCCCGTTCCGTCATCTCGAAGACGCCCACTTCATTCGTGCTGCCGAACCGGTTCTTCACTGAATGCAACAGGCGGTAAGCGTGAAAGCGCTCCCCTTCCAGCTGGAGTACGGCGTCCACCATATGCTCCAACACGCGCGGCCCGGCAATCGCTCCCTCCTTGGTCACATGTCCGACCAGAAAAAGCGGTATATTGAGCTGTCTCGCCTGTCGCAGCAAATGGGCCGCGCAATCGCGTACCTGGGAAACCGACCCGGCTGCGCTGTCGCTCGCGCTGCTGTGAATCGCCTGCACCGAATCGACGATTACCAGCGCCGGTTTCACCTTCCCGATCTGCTCCAGGATCTGCTCCAGGATGGTGTCGGCCAGAATCAGCAGACGTCCCTCTTCCAGTCCCAGGCGCGAGGCGCGCTCCCCGATCTGGTAGGCGCTCTCCTCGGCGCTGACATACAGCACCTGGCCGACCTTGCGCGCCACGTCGGCAGCAGTCTGGATGAGCAGCGTACTCTTGCCGATGCCGGGATCGCCGCCCACCAGAATACCGGCGCCGGGTACGATGCCGCCCCCCAGAACGCGATTCAATTCAGAGTTTTCGAGCGTGATGCGCCGCGACGGCTCACTGGGGATGTCCGGCAGTGCGAGAGGCGAAGGCGCGTGGAGTGAATCGGCCCGGTCGCCGCCAGGGGCGATCGCGTTATCCCGGACCCGGCTCTCCTCAAGCGTATTCCACTCGCCGCAATCCGGGCATCGCCCCATCCACTTCATCTGCGAGCTGCCGCATTCACTACAGATGAACCGGGTCCTGACCTTGGTTGCCACAAACACCAACCTTTTGCCTGACTAAGCTGGCGCCGGGAACGCCTGAACCATCTCCAGCACCTCGTCGCGCACCGACGCCTGCAGCGCCGTATCTTTGGGATCGTGCGCGATCGACGCAATCCAACCGCCGATCCGTTCAAATTCGCCCTGCTTCATCCCCCGTGTTGTCGCAGCGGGGGTCCCCAGACGGATGCCGCTGGTCACCATCGCCTTGCGCCTGTCGAACGGTATCATGTTCTTATTGCAATGGATCGACGCGTTGTCGAGGGCCGTCTCAACCGCCTTGCCCGTGATCTCCTCGTCGTTCAAAGAATTCAGATCGACCAGTAGCAGGTGGTTGTCAGTGCCTCCGGAGACGCTTCGCAGTCCTTGTCCCTGCAGAGTGTCGCTTAGCGCCTGCGCATTGTCCAGGATCTGTTGCTGATACCTCTTGAACTCGTCACCCTGCGCCAGCTTGAATCCGACCGCCTTCGCAGCAATGATGTGCATGAGCGGACCTCCCTGGATTCCGGGAAAGACAGCCCGGTCGACCGCCCTCGCATGTTCCTTCCGGCAGAGTATCAGGCCGCCGCGAGGCCCGCGGAGCGTCTTGTGCGTGGTGGTCGTCACAACATCGCAATAAGGCACCGGATCCGGATGCAGTCTTGCGGCCACCAGGCCGGCGACATGTGCCATGTCCATCATCAGCAGGCAACCGGCCTCGTCCGCGATTTCGCGCAACACATGAAAGTCGAAATGGCGCGGGTACGCGCTCGCGCCCGCCAGCAGCAGCTTGGGCCGCTGTTCCAGGGCGGTCTGCCGGATTATATCGTAGTCAAGCTGCTCGGTTTCGGGATCGAGGCCGTAGTGGACGAAGTTGTAATAGTGCCCGGAGCTGTTCAGGTGGAATCCATGGCTCAGATGCCCGCCGTGGTCCAGCTTCATCGCCAGCACCGTGTCGCCCGGCTCCAGCAAAGCCATGTAGACGGCTGCGTTGGCCTGCGCGCCCGAATGCGGTTGCACATTGGCATGTTCCGCGCCAAATAGCGCCAGCGCACGCTCGATGCCAATCGTCTCGGCGACGTCAACATACTGGCAGCCGCCGTAGTATCGGCGTCCCGGATAACCTTCGGCATACTTGTTCGTCAGCACGCTGCCGGCCGCCGCCAGCACCTCGGGAAAGACGTAGTTTTCGCTGGCAATCAGCTCGATTCCGTTCGTCTGCCGCTGTCGTTCGGACTCTATCGCCGCGTATATCTCAGGATCCTGCTCTCTGAGCAACTGCCGTGGATCAGGCTGCTCGGTCCAGGCAGAAATCGTTGAGCCTGTTGCATTCGAATTCGAAACTGGCTGGGTCATCTTTGTCCGCTCCCGTCCCATAACGTTCGCATAGCACGCGCGAAAGACACCAATCGCGCCAGCACAGAACATTAGCACGGGGCAGGTGTTTCGTCAATTTTCGCGCGATAATCGGGCTGCCGGAATCTGGCTGAACAAAAGGATCCTCCACTGAATTCAAGCCCCCATGAATGGCCTGTGCAGCCGTGGTTTGAATGGCCGCATGTCGATCCTTTCGCAGGAGCCGGCAAGAGTAAGACGTATACCGGGATTCACTCTTTCTTCGTGAGGCCGCGAAGCCGTTTGTCCGTGAAGAAAAATGGTGTGATAGAATTGGCAAGCTGAAATGCAGGAGTTTGCTTCGGCCAAAAGGGCGCCTCCTTTCTGGCCCGCGCAGTATGGTCTGTTGCCGGAAGGCGCCGGACCCCCTTTAGAGTCCCATTCGCGTATGAGAAGGACGGCACGGAGTTTCCGGAAAGGAAAAAGGCCGGCTATCTTTTCCATCTGTCAACTGAAAAGCGTGAGGCGCACTGTCAGGACGGGAAGTTATTGGGCGCGGCGCCGCCTCGCCCTACCGGTACTTCCCCTACCGGCACTTCTCTGTATGTTTGCGCTCCTCTGCGCTGCATGTGGTCGACATGAGTTCACGGGCACCGTATTCGAAGAGGCCAGACCGGCTGCGCCGATTCGCGGGCAGAACTACGACGGCGCGCCCTTCGACCTCGCCGAACTGACCGGTGACCCGGTCCTTCTCTTTTTCGGCTATACTTTCTGCCCCGATATCTGTCCGCTGACCATGATGGAGCTGGCCGCAGCCCAGGAAGCCCTGGAAAAGGAAACGCCTGAACTGGCCGCGGACCTCAAGGTCGTATTTGTCTCGGTAGATCCGAAACGGGACTCCCTCGCTCGCCTCGAGCCATACATCCACGCCTTTGATCCCCGGTTCTTCGGAGTTCGCATTCCTGATTCCGAACTTGAGGCCCTCAAACGGGCCTACGGGCTGTACACCGGCGCCGCCGAAGGCTATAGCCTTGACGATGAATACTATCTGCTCGACCATACCTCGCGTATCTTTCTCATCGACACAGAGGGGAACTGGCGCGCCTTATTCAGCGCAGATGTGACCGCCGAGACCCTGGTCGCAGATTTGCAGGAGCTGCTGCGCTAGCCGGCCGCTCGCCTGTCCTGACTGCAGGGGGTCAGTACCAATTATGCGAACCTTTGTCGCGATAGAGATTCCCCGCGACGTGAAGAAACAGCTGCGGGCGGAGCAAGACCGCTTGCGAGAGCTTCCGGCACTGCGCGAACGGCCGTCCGTACTGCGATGGACGAACCCCGATAATCTGCATCTTACCCTGCGCTTTCTGGGCGAGACTGAGACAAGCCGGCGCAATCATCTGCAGAATGGACTGGCGAACATTGCTGCCAGACACGCACCGTTTACGCTGGCGCTGTCCCACCTCGGCTGTTTCCGTTCCTGGTCCAACCTGCGCGTTCTGTGGGTGGGAATACGAAGTGAATCGGAGGCGCTTCAGGAGCTGCAAGCCGACGTTGAATCCCTGGCCCGGAGAGTGGGTTTTGCGCCGGAGCGCAACAGTTTTTCGCCCCACATAACCCTGGCGCGCACCGTTCGCAATGCGCAGCGGCCCGCGCTGCGCGCGACCTCCGAACAACTGCGCCGCTTAGCGGAAGAGGATCTATTTCAAACCGGGGCTGACTGGAACGTAGGGGAACTGCATTTCATTCGCAGCGTTTTGGGCCGGGGCGGGGCGCAGTATTCCAATCTGGCAACCTGCGCGTTGACTGACAAAGCGTAACAGCCCTACCGAAAGCGGGGTTCTTCCGCCGGCATCTCTGCCGCGGCCGGCGCGGCCATCTCCTGTGAATACTGTACATCCTCTGGCGCCGCTCTCATACCCTCGGCCCGGTACTGCTCTCTGCTCCGGGTTGGGTCTCGTCGCGATACATTCTCATCACGCTGGACCGCCCTTCCGAAGCCGTAGAAGAACAGGCCCAGGGGCACGCAAATGATGCTGCCGCTGACGAATCCCCAGAGCCCCAACCCGGCGATACCAATGATCTGGGCCTGGATCTGACCGAGAAAGTCAGCCCGAAAGCCTGGGGCCGCCAGCAGACCGGTGACTCCCTGTCCGGAAACGCCCAGGTAGCTGCCAGCGCCGACCTGCTGCCAACCGGCGCCAGCCGCGCCGTCGGCAAATATGCCAACACACAACAGTCCGATTGCGGCGGGAATGCCCACTGCGGCAAAGATGCCGGCGCCGTCGTCAAGGCGGAAAACTCTTTGGAGGGCGAAGGTCGCAAACGGCACACTGCCTCCCGCGAGCAGCCCGGTCAGCAGCGCGCCGGCATGCCCTGGAAAAGGCCCCGCGGCCAGCCCGGCGACGACGCCGGCCACAAGCCCTCGTGCGCTCATCCCCGGATCGCTCGTACCGGTCACGAACCATGTGTACAGCAATGGGACTGTCACACCGCCGGTAGCGTAAAGCAAGCCGTTGACGGCGGTTCGCATGGCCGTGTAAGGGGTCGTCCCCGGCTGTTGAACGGGGCTTGCCCATACCCAGGCCAGTACACCTCCCATCACGAAAAGGGAGCCCACGACCGCCAGCAGAGGCAGGTGGACGGAAGGCAATTCAGGACCGGCCGCGGGCGCCTGGGAGTTCCGCCGCGGCGGCCATACCAGCAATGCGGCCAGCGAAGCGAATGCCGATACGAGAAAGACTGTGCCCCCGCCCCCGAAATCGACCAACCCGTGTCCCAGACCGACGTTGCTCCCTAACGCGGCCAGCCAGCCCCCTCCCTGCACCCAATTGCCGGCCAGCGGATAGACGACCGCGCCAACCACCAGCGCAATAGTCAGAGTAGCCAGCGCCGGCGCCCGCCCTCGCAGAGCCAGTACCGGCAGCAAGGCGGCGGTCATGGACCAGGGCACATGCGCCAGAAAGAGACCCATCGCAGCAGGCGTCGCCGCCGGACCGGTTAAGAACCATCCATCCAGGCCTGCCGCGATCCAGCCGACGCCCCAACCTTCGGGAAGCGGGCTCCAGCCCCGCAGCAGGGCAGATAGCTCAGGGTGGTCGGTATAGAGAAAACCGACGCTCCCGAACTGAAATGCAAAGCCGGCCGCCCAATACCCCAACCCCGCCAGACAGAAGGCTGCCAGGCCTCCCAATGCGGCATCCCATGCCCGTTGTGCACTCATGCCGGAAGCGGCAACAAGCATTAGTCCGGCTGGCAGGAGGAAGGCCAGACCGGCGGCTGTCAGTTGCCAGAGATATGAACTGTCCATAGATGTGCAGGTCCTGCGGCGGCCCGATGAAAGGGGTAGCGCGCTGCCGTTTGCGCACGAGACATGGCCACACACGGCGAGCCGTTTCAGCTCCGTCCGTACGGAACCAATGTGCCGCCGAGCAACGTTAACCCTAGAATATCAAACATTCGTGAACGGAACAAAGCACACGTCGAAGCCGCACTGTCCCGCGCGTTGGTCTTGGGTCAGCCCGGTGTTACAATTGGCGGGTTGCCGCATGAATGCGAAGCAGGGTCTCGCAAGCCCCGCGATTTGGCAGCCCTACTGTGCAGGGGGAATTCATTACTCACCGATTCAGCAGAGAGGCGCAAAAGGAGCCGCTGCTCCTGAATCTGATCCGGGCTTCCTTCCTGATACTGGTTCTCCTGGTATTGTGGGGGGCGGCCACCGTGTTGCGCGCCCATCTGACGGAACAGTTCCTGGCGGTAGAGCGGCAGTCGGCTGCGCTGATAGATCCGGACGAAGGCGAGGATGCACTGACGCCGGAAAACATTGAGGCCTATGTTTTGGCACTGATCCTGCGGTATCGGGAAGGACAGTTAGCCGTCCCTGCCAGCGACGATCTACGTCCGCGGCCATTTGCCATCAACCCCGGTGAACCGGCCCGCTATATTGCCGCACGACTGGCCGCGGCCGGCTTCATTCGCGATGCGGACCTCTTCAACCTGTATCTTCGTGTGGAAGGGCTGGAAAGAAATATAGAGGCCGGCCACTTCATGCTGGCCGAGTCGATGACAATTCCCGAGATTGCCAATGAGTTGCAGCAGGCCCGTTTTGAAGAGGTGCCCGTGACGATTCCCGAGGGCTTTCGTGCGGAAGAAATCGCCGAGCGGCTGGCCGAAAACTTCGTGATTGACAGCGAGCGATTCCTGACCGCCGTACGCCAGCCCCACAGCCTGGACCTGGTCGCCGACTACGAGTTCCTGAACAATCTCCCTGCCGGCGCTTCCCTGGAAGGCTATCTCTTCCCCGACACCTACCGTTTTCCCGTCAATGCCAGTGGGCCGGAGATCATCCTGGCTTCGATGCTGGAAAACTTCGGGAACCGGCTTGGTGCAGACAGTCTGAGTGGGGGGAGCAGCGGGATGAGCGGATATGAACTGATTACGCTGGCTTCGGTCGTAGAGCGGGAGGCCGTCCAGGATGACGAACGGCCCCTGATTGCCAGCGTTTACCTCAATCGGCTAAACAATAGTTGTCCTGATGTTGGAGGAAGATATCTGCAGGCCGACCCGACTGTGCAGTACGCCAAGGGCACGACAGGCAACTGGTGGTGGAAGCCGCAGACCATTGAAGAGTACGCGCAAGTGGAAAGCCTCTACAATACCTACCTGCATCCGGGGCTGCCGCCCGGCCCGATCTCCAGTCCGGGCCTGCGAGCAATTGAGGCAACTAGGAATCCAAGTCAGACGACCTACTGTTTCTTCCTTGCCACTGGCGAAGAAGGGCGTCATGTCTTCGCCAAAACGCTGTCAGAGCATCTGCAGAATCTGTCAATCTACGGATATGAGCCCTGATCGGGCAGTTGCGTATGGCGAAAGCAGTAGCACGACCGCGCAACTGCCGGAATCGGATGCTACATTCAGGCGAAAAATCCGTGCGTGTTGAAAATCTCGCGCAGCACAAGGCCCGTGATAAGATTGGCCGCGCTCTATCGGCGGCTCGCGTCGTCTTCTGTCTCTTAATTTCTCTGTTTCTTCTGTCCTGCTCCTCCATGCGGCCCGTCGTGAAGATCGGGCTTCTGGCTCCCTTCGAAGGACTGCATCGAGAGAGTGGATACGAAGCCCTTTCCGCCATGCGCGCTGCACTGGCGGACTATCCGCTGGATGAATTCGAGGCGCTGCCCCTCGCGTTAGATACGTCAGCCGACCCGGCCCAGGCCCGCCGCGCAGCTGCCAAACTGCTCCGCGACGGTAGTGTCGCCGCCGTAATCGGGCCTCTGCAAATGCGTCAGGTCTTTGCGGTTGCCGACATCATGGCCGCTTCGGACGTAGACTGGCGTCCGCCGACAGTGCCGGCCACGGCAGAGACGGCACGGGCGTTGGTAAGGGCATTCATCCTCAATATGTCAGGGCAGAACATTGTGGTTGCAGGCCTGGACTCCGGTTGGCCGCTGTTTTCTGAAGAGGAGTTGTCCTCCGATACTGGCAAAACGGTAACGAGAATCGAAGGCGAGACTGCCGCCGCGGCAGCGGATGGCGTGCTGTGGCTTGGTAGTGCCCCGGAGGGCGCGGCGTTTCTGGGCCGTCTGCGATTGCAAAGCCGTACAATTCCCTTCTGGACTACCGCCATAGCAGGCGATCCGGTCTTCCATTCGCTCCTATTGGAACGGCTGGACGGGACACCGCCAGGCCCCGTCTACTGGGGCGTCGCGCCAGGAGAAATTGGAAATCAGTTCAACGAATGGGCAGCGACGCACCCTGACGCCGCGCCGACAGCCTTCGCCGTCTACCATGCCACGCGGCGGACTTTGCAACAGATTTCCGGTGATGACGTCCCCTCGAATGTACAGGAGATAGCAGTCTTTTCCGTCGACCGTGAGGGCACAAGCGAACTGGCGGAGATCGTACCGGTCCCCTGACGCGGGAGCCGCCGGGATGGCAGTCGGACACGCGTCAGCCAAAATGTATCCACCGCAGAATTACAAATGCGTCTTCTCTTCATTTCCTGGGAGTACCCCCCGAATGTCGTAGGCGGGATAGGAAAACATGTGTCGGAGCTTGTGCAGGCATTCCTTGCCCTTCCCGACGAGATCACGACGCCCTTCCAGCTGGACCTGCTGACGCCCCACAGTGGGAACGCACCTCTCGTTGAAGAGCTGTCGAAGTCAGTGACGGTCCACCGCGTGGAAACCCCCTTGGTCAATCCCCTGGACCTTTTTAACAGCGTTGTGGACAATAACCGCTACCTTGTCTCAAAGGCCAGGGAGCTGCACGAAAACGTCCCCTATTCGCTGATCCACGTCCACGATTGGTTGACGGCATCAGCCGGCATCGAACTGAAGCATGCCTGGAAGATTCCTCTTGTTACGACCATCCATGCTACCGAAAGAGGGAGGCACCATTCGCACTTGCCCAGTGAGACCAGCCACAATATCAATCAGCTGGAGTGGCAGGTATGCTTCGAATCCTGGCGGCTCATCGTCTGCAGCTCCTACATGGCTGGCGAGCTGCGCAGATTCTTCGACGTGCCTCTCGACAAAGTCACCTTGATTCCGAACGGTGTTGACGTCTCTCCATTTGAGTCCTGTTCGGACGAACGCGTTCGGGAATTAAAGGGCAGATTCGCTCCAAACGGCGAAAGGCTGCTGTTCTATGTCGGGCGCATCACGCCGGAGAAAGGCGTCCAGGTGTTGCTGCATGCGCTCCCTTCAATTCTCGAGAGACATCCCAACGTGCGGCTGCTGGTGGCAGGTAGAAACAGCGAGCAGATGCAGCCGCTGGTAGACGAGTTGGGAATCGGGGAAGCCGTGGAGCTGTTGGGGTTTGTCGACAGTGAAACGAGGGACTGCCTCTATCGCAGCGTCGATGCAGCCGTCTTTCCCAGCCTCTATGAACCTTTTGGGATCGTCGCGCTTGAGGCGATGGCCGCCGGCTGTAATGTCATTGCCAGTGAAGTCGGCGGGCTGGCCGAAGTTGTCGACCACCGACGCACAGGTCTGACGGTGCGGGCCAATGATTCACAAAGTATAGCCTGGGCGGTGGACCAGATCTTCACGGATCAGGTTCAGGCGCAGGCCATGCGCGCCCGTGCGCTTCAGGAGGTGACTCGCTCTTACAACTGGGATGCCATTGCCGCTTCCACAGTGAACATGTACAGGGCGGTGGAGGCGCAAAGGAAAGGCGTCAACTGGTGATCCGGTCCAAAATGATCGGCCGCTCTGGACCCCCCGGTCCTGTATCCCTCTCAGCACTGACCCTCTCTTCCGGTTCAGCTGCGGCCTCTTGTGGCAAATCACGAAAACTGTAAGCGTCCAATATCCGGTCCGCCGCCAGTCGAGCTGCATCCGCGTCGGCCGCGTGGACCGTACATAGCGGGTCGCCAGCCAGGACCTGCTCACCCACCTTCGACGCCAACACGACGCCGACCCGGTGGTCGATGGCATCACCCTTGCGTTGCCGGCCGCCCCCCAGCGCCGCTGCGGCAAGCCCGACTGCCCGTGCATCCAAGCGGCTGACAATGCCGCCGCGCTTCGACTTCAGCTCCAAAACTGCGGGCGCAGTGTCCAGCAGGTCCGGGTTTGCGACCGCGGCCGCATCACCTCCCTGGGCTGCTACAAACTGAACGAACTTGTCAAAGGCCGCCCCAGAGCCAATTGCCTCCAGAACTCTGCTCCTGGCAGAGCTGCGCCCGGACTCTTCCCCCGCAGCCTCATGTTCCTTATGAAGTTCCGGGTCGCCCAGCAGCAGCATTTCGGTCGCAACTTCCTGTGTCAGCTCCTGGAAATCAGCCGGTCCGCCCCCCTGCAGCGTATCTATCGCCTCCCGAACTTCAAGAATGTTGCCGACCGCCCGTCCCAGAGGCTGTTCCATCGCCGTAACCAGCGCCGTAACCCGGCGGCCCGCGCCCCTGCCGATTGAGACCATCAGCTCGGCCAGCTCTCTGGCCTCCGGCAGCAGTTCCATGAACGCGCCCCGTCCGCACTTTACGTCCAGGACAATAGCGTCGGCGCCGGCAGCCAGCTTCTTGCTCATAATGCTGCCGGCAATAAGGGGCAAGCTGGGCACGGTTCCGGTGACATCCCGCAGCGCATAGAGCAGCTGGTCCGCCGGCGCGAGCGCGGCCGTCTGTGCAGCCACGACCAGGCCCACCTCCCTCAGCTGACGGCGGAACTGCGCCGTACTCAGGTTGGCGCTCCAACCGGGAATGCCTTCCAGTTTGTCGATTGTTCCCCCGGAAAAACTGAGCCCGCGACCGCTCATCTTGCCGACCGGCAACCCGCAGGCCGCCGCAATCGGTCCCACGGTCAACGTTGTCTTGTCTCCCACGCCTCCGCTGGAATGCTTGTCCACGATCAGCTTTTCCGACTGGGCCAGCGCGCGCAGATCGAGTGTCTCTCCGCTGGCAGCCATAGCCAGCGTAAGCGCAGTCGATTCCGCCGGTGTCATTCCTCGAAAATAGACCGCCATGGCCCAGGAAGCGATCTGGTAATCGGGGACTGTCCCTTCAACGATTCCCTCCATCAGGAATTTTAACTCGCCGGCACTGTGTTCGCCGCCGTCTCGCTTCTTTGTGATCAAGTCGACTACGTTCATCTTGACGTTCTTTGGCGCCTAACGCGTTGGTGGTAAACTTGCACAGTGCCGCAGTAAGGGTCTCGGAAACTGATGGTTCGCTTGCGCCGTCGCGTTCCCGGAGTAGTGCGGCCGCGCCGCGATTGTACACGACCGTTCCTTGCGGAACAGCATTATATTATCCATCCAGAGCGAAAAATGGGCAAGACAGTTACAGTGGTAGGAGGCGGCCTGGCAGGCACGGAAGCGGCCTGGCAGCTGGCGCAACGGGGGATTTCCGTACGTCTTTTTGAAATGCGTCCGGTGCGGCAAACGCCCGCCCATGTCACCGACCGTCTGGCTGAGCTGGTCTGCTCAAACTCCATGGGCAGCACGCTGCCCGACCGGGCCCTGGGAATCCTCAAGAACGAAATGCTGCATATGGGCAGCTTTGTGATCCGTACGGCCTTCAAACATGCCTTGCCCGCCGGACAGGCCCTGGCCGTCGGCAGAGATGAGTTCGCGGAGGAGATCACCGGTAGCATAGCCTCGCACCCGAGAATCGAGCTGCTCCGTCAGGAAGTGACGGCCATACCCGAAGGTCCGACAATTCTGGCGACCGGCCCCCTGACAAGCGACGCCCTGACTCGCGCCGTCCAATCCCTGACCGGCCCATACCTTTACTTTTACGATGCCATGGCCCCGATCGTCACCTCAGAGAGCATCGACACTTCGATCGCGTTCCGCCGCAACCGCTGGGACAAGGCCGGCAGCGAAGGTACCGACGAAGGCGACTACCTTAACTGTCCGCTCAATCAGACCGAATACGAGGCCTTTGTCGACGCGCTGCTGGCCGCCCCCCGGCTTGAGCTGTCAGGGGCAGACAAGGAGCTCGAGCGCTACTTCGAAGGCTGTATGCCGATCGAGGCGCTGGCGCAACGCGGCAAGGACGCCCTGGCATTCGGGCCTATGCGACCGGTCGGTCTGCGGGATCCCGGCACGGGGCAGCGCCCCTTCGCCGTGGTCCAACTCAGGCAGGACAATGTCGCCGGCACGCTATATAATCTTGTCGGTTTCCAGACAAATGTGAAGTGGGGCGCACAGGCCGACGTCCTCCGAATGATTCCCGGACTGCAGGATGCGGAGTTCGTGCGCCTGGGACAGATGCACCGCAATACGTTCATTAACAGCCCGACTCTTCTGGAACCGACGCTTCAGTTCAAGGGGAGAGACGATCTCTTCTTCGCAGGGCAGATAACCGGTACGGAAGGGTATGTTGGCAGCGCGTTGGGGGGGCTACTGTCCGGGATAAATATGGCGCGCCTGCTGCGAAATGAGCCGCCACTGCAATTGCCCCGCGCCGCCATGTCCGGGGCCCTGTTCCACTACATCACCAACGCCGCGGCCGACGACTTTCAACCCATGAAAGCAAACATGGGCTTGCTGCCTCCTCTCCCGGAACGCGTCCGAAACAAGCGGATGCGTTACGCCGCATACGCCGATAGGGCGAAGCAGAAGCTGGAAGACTACCTTGTACAGAAGGGTTTCAGTCCGGTTTCCTGAAAAGGCGAACTGTTCGCAGGCGGGAAATAGTATGGCCCGGCGTCGGCCGGGCCTTCTGTCGGGCTGAATTGTCTGACTACCGTCGGGTTTTCCAATCCGGTTACTCCGCCGCCCTGGCATTGACAATCGCGAGCAGCGCGTTCGTCTGGTCCAGCTTTACCTTGTAGATTTCGAAATCGCCAAAATAGGCGCGATCGTACCGGTCCCCTTCGAATTCGCCAGTAAAGAACCAGCGCTTGGTATATTGCATGGAGACGAGCATTCCTGTGCGGACGTCGTGGCAAGTCAGACCAATGTAGACCGTCGTCCAACCGCTTTCCTCTGCAACTTCCGCCTCCTGTTCATCGCTGCACCAGACCTCTATCTCCTCTCCCGTATCCAGGTGAAACAGCGCGTTGGCGATTCCAGGGCGGGGCCCCAGCCAGTAGTTGAAGAAAAACAGCCCGGTCGAGTTAGGATAGCGCTCCGTACCCTCGAGACGGTCAATCTGGTGCGGCCACGTGGAATCTTCCCCGCACGCCTCTTCCCAGGTAACGATTCGATTAATCTCCAACCAGCGCAGATCGCGATTGCTGTGGATCTCCGTTCGGGAAACGGCGGCGCACTCATTGACGGCGCAGCGCCGCGAACCGCACTCATACTGAACGTTCCAGGAGGCCGCAAGGTCCTCAGGGAATAGAGGAATCAATGGGGGCAGTGTCTCTGCGTTTTCGTCAGGCGTCACCACTATCTGAGATATCCAGGCGGTTTGCGGAGCCTCAACTTCAGTGTCATCCTCTCCATCGATACAGCAGATTCGCCACCACCCCCCATCCGTCCGGCCCGTAGTCGTAAAAGTATCTCCTTCGACGGCTCTGGACACGACCTGAAAGTCGATACTGGGTCCGCTCCGGATATTGGCTCGGGGTCTCTTTATGGTCAGGATCGCCGGTTCAACGCTCCCATCCGGGTCTGCTTCAACACCCTCGGTTTCCGGCGACCTCCCTGCGCCTCCACCCTGTTCCAAAGGCACGATCCCTGGCGGCAAGGCCTTTTCCTCTTCAGTTTCAACCGTTGCCTGCGCGACCGCCAGGTTGGGGTCTTCGGCAGGAATCGGCACGCACGCAGCGAGCCCGGACAGACACAGGCACACGAACACGCACGTCAAGCAGGTTTTGATCCGCCCGGCAACACCAGACCACATTCTCGTCAGCAGAAAGTGGTCCGATCGGTTCGCAAACCCTTCGGCGTTATTCATCTCCGGATGCGCCCCTGTTCATGAATCTCATCATATTTTGACTGATAGAGCGGTGAGGAAGGGTTCGGCGGCCAAGCTTCGGCCGCCGAAACAGTTGCTGACAGTTTTCATATTTTCTTCGATTTTCAGTATAGCGATGTTGTGGCGGATTGACAATAGTTGTGTTCTAATGGGCGATGTCCTTCTTGCCTTCCCATTGAGCACGAATGTAAGCTGTTCAGCATACGTAGGTTAATCGTGCCAAAACCAGTCATTTTATTCTAAAGGCAAAATGAACTGTTTAGAAGACCGGTGTGAGCCGCAAGACAATCCCCTGCAAACCGGGCCGGCGGCTTCCGCCCTTGCGGGCAGTTCGCGGTCAGAGGACGAGGAGGAGTTTCCCGGCGCCAGAACTCCCGACTTGGCGTCCTCCAGTTGGCAGGAGGCAGCACTTGCCGTCGTAGTGCCTACCTACAACGAAGCCGACAATCTCGAAGAGCTGGTCGATACCCTGTTTTCCTTGCCGTTGAAAAACATGCAACTGGTGATCGTTGACGACGACTCGCCTGACGGCACGGGCGCACTCGCCGATAAGGTGGCGCAACACTACAACCAGGTCCATACGCGAATGTCGGTGGTTCATCGCTCCAAAAAGGGCGGGCTGGGCACGGCCTACGTAGCCGGCTTTCAACGCGCGCTTGCGGACGGCGCAGATTTCGTCGTGCAGATGGATGCCGACTTCAGCCACTGTCCGACCTACATACTGCAGATGCTCGGCGTCGTTTTCGCCACCGGCATGGACGTCGTCATCGGCAGCCGCTACGTGCCAGGGGGTACTCTGGACGAGAATTGGAACTGGTGGCGAAGTCTTCTCAGCAAGTGGGCCAACATCTACTGCCGCACTGTCCTGAAGATCCAAGTACGCGACATGACGGCCGGTTTCAAGCTCTGGCAGCGAAGCGCGCTGCAGGAGATCAAGTTGGAAACGATCAGGAGCAACGGGTATATCTTCCAAGTCGAAATGGCCTACCTGAGTGAAAAACTTGGCTTCCGCATCATTGAACTGCCCATTCACTTCGAAGATCGCCGCGTTGGCCAGAGCAAAATGAATGTGTCGGTCAAGTTGGAGTCAATCTGGCGCGTGTGGGAACTACTGTGGCGGCATCGCAAGCGTGTTTCGGAAGGCAGAGCACCGCTCACTCAGCCCCGGCCTGTCATGAGCCGCGGCAGACCCGCTCCCCACCGTTAGATGTCGCCTCTCCGACTTACCAACATAATGCACCTGCTCCGAAGATTCCGCCCCGATCTGCTCGCCCTTGCCCTCCTCAGTCTCCTGCCGCTTATCTGGTTCGGCCCCGTTCTCTTCACCGGCAAAACGCTGCTGCCCTACGACAACCTCTATCAGTTCGAGCCATGGCAATCTCTGCAGCCGGAGATTGCACCCCACAACGAGCTGTTGAGCGACCTGGTCCTGGAAAACGCGGTCTGGAAACTGCATGTGCGTCGAACACTGCAGCAACGTGAGCTCCCGCTCTGGAACCCGCAGCTGTTTACCGGGGCGCCCTTCTTTGCCGCCGGCCAGTCAAGCGCCGCCTACCCCCTGAGCGCACTCTTCTACATTCTACCGATCGAAGCCGCCTTCGGTTGGTTCACCGCGATCCAACTGGCCATCGCCGGCGCCAATGCCTATCTGCTCGGCCGGGTCTTGAAACTCCGGCCCGCGGCCGCCCTGTTCAGCGGCATCGCCTTTCAGTTCAGTGGCTTCCTGATAGTCAGCGTCGTCTTCACAATGGTCATCGCCGCTGCTTCCTGGCTGCCACTTCTGTTGGCGATTATTGAAAGGGTCATTCAGAAGCAGGAGAAAAAAGGGGTAACCGGTTTTCGCCCAATCCCCTATGTCGCGGCAGGTGTGGGTGCGGTCGGTCTGGTTGTACTGGCCGGCCACCCCGAGTTCCTTTACTATACGCTGCTTGCGGCGGGAATCTTTACGGCGGTGCGGCTGCTCGTAGCTTGGCGAAGGCTCCATGGCCGCGGCGGTACACTCAACTCGAACAACCCGGCAGACGACGCGGCGTCTCGCGATAGCACAGGCCGGCGCCCTCTGCAGGCGCTCGCAAAAATCGCCGCTTGGCTCCTCCTGGTTCCGGTCCTGGGCCTGGCCGCAGGAGCAGTCCAGCTCCTGCCCTTATTCGAGCTGGTGCAGCAAAACTTCCGGGAAGGCTCCGCCAGCTATCAGCAGGTCGTCGAATGGGCCTGGCCGGACCGCCACATCCTCACATTCCTGCTTCCCGATATCTTCGGTAACCCCAGCCATCACCACTGGTTCGATCTCTGGGCTTTCCGCTGGCAGCCGGCGACGGTAAACCGGCTGGGAGAGGCCAGCGATACCATATTCTGGGGCATCAAGAACTATGTCGAGGGCGGCAACTATGTTGGAGTCAGCACATGGCTCCTGGCCGCGCTCGCTGTCGGCGTCTCACTGGCGCCTGCGCTACGCCGAGCACGCGGCGAGGAGCCGGACACGGCCCGGCCCGCGCACCGGCATCTGCGCGCGCCGACTTTGCTCTTCGCCTCATTGGCGGTTGTCTCGCTGCTCTTCGCATTCGGCACACCCCTCTATGCCCTTCTATTCTACGGCCTGCCCGGCTGGGACCAGCTCCACAGCCCCTTCAGATGGGTCTTTCCTTTCACGCTTGCCATGTCGGTACTGGGTGGCATCGGATTGGAACAGGCGCTTTATTTCCGCGCAAGTGCCGGCGATGACCGTTTCGCTGCAATTGGACGAATCCGGATCAGGTTCAAGTGGTTCATCGGCTTTCTCGCGTTTTCTTCATTCGCCGCGGGTCTGGCCGCGCTTCTGGCAGTCGCCGTCAGCTATCTCGTCCCTGCACCCTTCGTGAACCTCGCGCAGCGGGTCGTGGAATCGTCCGACCTGGCGCAAGCAGCATTTGCCGATGGGCGCATGTTCTGGGGATATCAGAGCTTCGGCCTGGCACGCTTCGGCGCCTTTGCCACATTTGGTGGTCTGCTTCTGTGGAGGCTCGCCCGGGTTAATCGCAACGCTGCTGAGGGCGGCGGAACACCTGCCGACATGCCCCGAAACCCTACGATCAAGGGGCGCCTTGTCACGGCGCTTCCCTATGCATTCGTCGCTCTTCTCGCCCTCGATCTCTTCGCCGTCCACGGCTCTTTCAACCCCGCCGCAGAACCGTCTCTCTCTCCCTTGAGAAATGTGCCGCCGGTCGTGCAGTATATCAATCAGAGAGAGAATGCAGGTTCGAGCAGTGAAATCCAATACGCTTCCTTCCGCTTCAGCACTTTCGACGCCCCCGGCAGCAAGACATTCAACGCCAATGTCGGCATGTATTACGGATGGCAGGATATTCGCGGCTACGACTCGATTATTCCCAAACAGTACGTTGACCTGATGAATCGCGTCGCCGATCAGAGCGGCGAACTTCTCTATAACCGCATCGCGCCGATCTACGCATCAGGTAGCTCTGCCAACGGGCACAACCCTTTCGCCGCGCTGGAGAATCCGTTGCTGGACCTGTTGGGCGTCAAATATCTCCTGACGGAACTGGTGGTCCCCAATTCGGACACGTGGCGAAAGGTACATGAAGACGACGCCCTTCGCGTGTACGAAAACCTGGAGGCCTTCCCCCGCGCCTTCATTGCAACCGAGGCCGTTGTCCTGCCGTCTGCTGAGCAGCCGCTCCTGGATGCCGACCTGCGCCGGACCGTTTTCATTGAGGAAGCGCCCTCGGCGGACGATGCTCTCATCCCGTCCAGCCCGGAAACCGCAGACACCTCGATCAGCCGCTACACGGCCAACACCGTCTTCGTCGACGTCAATCTGAGCGATAGAGGCTGGCTCGTCCTGACCGACGCTTACTTTTCCGGTTGGAAAGCCTACCTGCGGCCCTTCGGCGGCAATGAGAACGACGAACAAGAGTTGACCATCCAGCGCGCCAACTCGGCCTTTCGCACAGTCTATCTGCCCGAAAGCGGTCAGTGGACAGTCCGTTTCACCTACAGCCCCATGAGCTTCAAGCTGGGCCTCTACATCAGTTTTCTGGCAACGATGCTGAGCCTGCTGCTTCTGTTGTGGTGGGTGTGGGGGCGATTCTATCGGCCGGAAGCAACCGCGGGCGAAGCCCGCACGGTTGCCAAGAATTCGGTCGTACCGATGGGCCTCAATCTGGCCAACAGAGTAATCTACTTCGCCTTTGCAATGTTGTACGTGCGCATACTGGGGCCGGAGGGAACCGGACAGTACGCCTGGGTCATTGCCGTATACGGCATATTTGAGATCCTGAGCCGTTACGGCCTCGGCACCCTGGTCACCCGCGAAGTTGCAGCGGACAAGAGCAAGTCCAGCCTTTACCTGACAAACGTACTTTCACTGCGTACTCTCCTGTGGGCAGTCAGCATCGTTCTGATGGGCCTGACGGTCGGTGGTTCCCGTATTGCATCCTTTTTGGGAGCGGCAGACGGCGGCGGCGGGGTTCTGGCGGGACTGTGGAAGTCTTTCCTGGAGATGACGACAAGCTGGGCCGGAACTGAACTGACGTGGGAGGCAGCAACTCCAATCGGCACTGTAGAAATGCAAGCGGTGGCAGTATTTGCGTTGGTAATGCTGGTTGCCAACTGGTCTGACGCCTTCAGCAGCCTGTTCAACGCGTTCGAAAAGATGGAGTACCCTGCCGGCCTCGGCATCGCGATGGCACTGCTGCAAGTGACGCTGGGAGCGCTTGTCCTGCTGCTCGGCTGGGGAATCGTCGGCCTGGCCTTCGTGGCGCTGGTCGTAAACCTTGTTCAGCTTATCTGGCTGACCCGCCTCGTTCGCTCTACTCTCTTTCGGCCGCAATGGAAGTGGGACTGGGCTCTGCAGAAGTCGATGCTTGCAACCAGCGGCCCGCTCATGATCAACCATCTCCTGGCCACAGTCTTCTGGCGAATCGACATCTGGATCTTGCGACCGGTCGTAGGGGCGGCCAGCGTTGGGCTCTACAGCGTCGCCCTCAAATACCTCGACGGGCTGAACATTATTCCCAGTACCTTCACGCTGGCTGTCTTCCCCCTGATGAGCCGCTTGGCGAGGCAGGAGGGCGCGGCGCTGCTTAGGTCCTATACGCTTAGTGTTCGGCTCCTGTTGATGGTAAGCCTCCCGCTGGCAGCAGCTGTTACGCTCCTGGCACAGCCTCTCATCTATCTCCTTGGAGGCGTCCAATTCGCCGCCGGATCCAGTGAAGTTGCCGTAATTTCGGCCCGCGTTTGCCAGCTGTTAGGAGAGACTTTTTGGGGAGTCGACTGCGGCGCGCTGGGCGCCAGAAGCGGCTCCGTTTTGGCGTTGCAGGTGATAATCTGGAGCATCCCTGTCGGCTTTGTCAACAGCGTAACCCAATACGTACTCATCGCCGCCGACCAGCAGCGCTACCTGACGAAGGCCTTTGCCTTTGGGGTGGCATTCAATCTGGCCGGCAATCTGCTGCTCATCCCGTTGTTCAGCTTCATCGGCGCGGCGGTTGTAACGATCTTCAGCGAAGTCTGTCTGCTGCTCCTCTTTGCTCGACGCGTCCACCGTGACGTGGGAACCGTCGCATGGCCGGACCTGATCTGGCGGCCGCTGGTCGCTGCGGTTGGCATGGGCGTCATTCTTTATGGCTTTTCCGCAGCCGGCGTGAATGTCTGGCTGGCGATCCTGCCAAGTCTGGCGGGGTACGCCGCCGTCCTTGCGCTGACCGGCGGCTTCGCAGACGCAGACTTGAAGGTTGCCGTTAAGGGGCTGTTGCAAAACCGGCTCGGCTGGCAAGGGCAAGAGGAAGCGGAGGCCGCATAGACTCGTCCCAGCGGAGTCTGTGGCAACTTTCGGTCTGAAGTCAGATCTGTGAGTTCAGTTCAATGCGGGGGGTTAACTGCGAGCGCGCCAGGGCAGAAGTGTAAAGTCGTGCGCTTCCAGCCACTCCGGATCGGGCCCATCCCAGCCAAACCGGCCCAGGTCAATGCGGCCGTCTGCCTGGAAGCGGATGCCTTCTTCCACAAGAATTTTGCGCTGGCGGTCCGTCGCCAGAGGGTCCCCGCGGGGGCTGATACCTCCCTTACTGTTGACGACCCGCTGCCACGGTACGTCGGTGTCCGCGGGCAGCCCGCCCAGCGCATAGCCGGCCATGCGCGGCGACGCCGCCCCCGCAATCCAGGCAATCTGACCGTAGGTAGCGACCCGCCCCAGCGGGATCTCCCGGACAACGAGAAGGATCTTCCGGTAAACAGTTTCCGTCTCGCCGGCCATCGACCTGTGCCCCTCCGCGCCTACAAGGATACCGATCCGTCCTCTGATTCCCGGACAGAGGCCTCGCACATCTCCCCTGACCGCTTTGCGCTCACCAGGCGCCTATTGCATTCAGCGCAGAGCATCCCTATCCGTTTCTCAGCGTATGCAATTGGTCGGCTGAGTGGCGCGTTCACCGTACAGCCGCCATCCTGCCACTTGCCTGCCCTTCTTCGCAAAACGGGCCGGCGCCTGAACCCGGTTTTTCGGCCCACTTCGTCGACTCACGGACTTCCGTTTGGCAATATGTCCTCCTGCGACTATGCTTGCATCCATGAATGTCTCGATAAAGGAGCTTTTGACCGTCTGGGAGTTCTATCCCGGCTCAGCCGCCGTTCTGCTGATCATCCTTCTTCCTTACACAGCTGGCTGGCTGCGGTTGAAGCGCAACCGCTCCCCTCTGGCAACGACTTCCCGTCTGATCAGTTTCTGCGCGGGGACAGCCGCGCTGGCCCTGGCCTTTCATTCGCCCCTGGTCGCGCTTCAACAGGAGTTGCTTATCGGCAGGGCCGGTCAACAGATCCTCATCGGGCTACTGGCTCCTCCTCTCCTGTGGCTGGCCTGCCCGGCCCACGTCATCCTGCGCGGGCTGCCGGCTCCTGTACGACGCTGGACCGTGGGCAGGCTGAAAAAGTCCACTTGGTCCGGACTCTTGGTTCGCAGGCTGACTCACCCGCTCATCGCCTGGCTGTTGGCCTTCAGCGTCTTCCTGCTCTGGCATGAGCCGGGCATCGCCAACTGGCTGCTGGTCCATCCCGCCATCTACCGCCTTGGCCTGTGGGGCGTCTGGATCACTTATATGCTTTTCTGGTGGCATCCACTGGGAACAGGCCCGCGTTTGCGGCGGGCGATGCACCCGGGCATCGCCTTTCTGTACGTCATCATCGGCGGAGAGGTTCCAAATATGGTAACCGGCGTGACCTTGGCATTCCGCAACACGCCCGCCTACAGTTACTATGCCGGCCGCTTGCCCGTTGCCGAGTTGACGGCGCTCCAGGATCAGATGGTCAGCGGAGGCATTATCTGGTTTCTCGGCAGCATCATATACGTCGGAGTTGCCGTAGGGCTCTTAGGCCGTGTCTTCCGCAACTTTGAAGCGCCGCGACCGCAGCCCATCTCCTGGGAGGCTACCGAGCGGACCATCGCCCCGGGCCTGGAACATCGGGTCCTCGGGCCATGACGATCGTGCAATCGCGAGTTCAACGAAAAATACCAGTCTTGCCTTTCGAGCGTCTTGCCGCTCCTGTTTCCTCAGAAGTTCCGGCCGGTTATGGACAGTGAAGATCGCAAAAAGATCCGGCCGCCGGCAGCCTCTCTCCGGCAACTACCCACCGCACCCAACCTGATGAACAGAGCCAGAAAGCAGTTCCCGCTCCCCGGCATCGTTGCGCTCCTCGTCGCCGGCGTAATGGGCCTGAGCGGTTGCGCGCCTCTCACCAGTTTCCTTTCACGGGAAGGCAGCGGCGCCGACAGCCCTGCGCAAGTCAGGGTGCAGGGACAGGATACCTCAGATTCGTCCCCGGCATCTCCGGCCGCAGAGAGCCCCGTAGAAGGGATCAGGGCAGCTGCGGTATCACAGCCCATCTCTCTCGCCCACAGTTCTCAGGCGCGAAGGCCTGTGTTCGTCCCAACGCGTGATCTGCGGGACCTGGCACTGCGCCTGCGCCCGGACGTCGGTTCCATCCCGAAATCAGAACAGGCGCCTGAATATGCCGTGGGTGATCGGATTCCATTTTGGGCGGCAAATGTCGACTCGAATGACCACTTTCAAGTGGAAGCTGAGCTGCTCTACAAGAACGACGTCGTCTACGTCTGGGCCGAACGCGGCCACGACCTCGATCCGGATACAATGGCTGCATCCGCAGACCGGTTCGCCCAAAGGATCTATCCGCAAGTACGCGCCTTTTTCGGCACCGAGCCGAACCCTGGAATCGACGGCGATCCACGTCTTCACATCCTCCATGCGAAGAATCTGGGGCGGGGCGTCGCCGGATACTTCAGTGGGGCCGACGCCTCCAGCTCACTGGCCAATCCCTTCTCCAATCAGAAGGAGATGTTCTCGATCAGCCTCGACTGGCTGCGGAATATCCATGACTATGAAATCTACGAAACGGTGCTGGCCCACGAATTTCAACACATGGTCCACTGGCACAACGATCGCAATGAAGAGACTTGGGTCAATGAGGGATTGAGCGAACTGGCGCAGGAAATTGCCGGTTACCCCCCTGATCTGGCTTTTGTTCGCGTCTTCGCCGACAACCCGGACACGCAACTCAACACATGGAGCATCGACCCCAATGACAACGGCCGGCATTACGGCAGTGCCTACCTGTTTATGGCCTACTTTCTGCAGCGCTTCGGCGAGGAGATGACACGGGCTGTTGTAGCCGATGCCGCGAACGGCAGCCGGGGATTCGACAATGCACTGCGGGGGGCAGGTCTGGATCTGACATTTGAAGACGTTTTCGCCGATTGGGTCATCGCCAACTATGTCGGCGATTTCGATATCCTCGCCCGGCACGGAGTTTACGGCTACAGGCAATTAAACGCGCCAGAGCCCGCCCTGGCCGAATCGGTCGGTCGCTTGCCCCGGAAGACACAGAAGAACTCCGTACGCAACTTTGGCGTAGATTACATCTCCCTTCGCGGCCGCGGCGGCGCAACCGTTTATTTTCAGGGCACTACAGTTACGCGTTTCGCCGACGTCGAACAGTTCAGCGGGAACCGCGCCTGGTGGAGCAACCGGGCCGACGACTCCGATACGCGTCTGACGCGAGCGTTCGACTTTACGGGCGTCGCACCCGGAGCAGAGTTGAAAATGACCGTGCGCATGTGGTATGACATCGAAGAAGATTACGACTACGGCTATGTCCTGGCCAGCCGCGACGGCCGCAAGTGGGACATCCTGCCCGGCCAGCGCACGACAACCGACAACCCGAGCGGCAACAGTTTCGGCCACGCGTATACCGCCCGGAGCGCGGCTTCGCGCCGCGACGCAACGCCTGACTGGGTCCAGGAATCTTTTGACCTGCGGGCCTACGCCGGCGAAAAGGTCTGGCTGCGTTTTGAGTATGTCACCGACGATGCAGTGAACGCGCCCGGCTGGTTCATCGACAAAATCGAAATCCCGGCGATAGGGTACGCGACCGACTGGCAGGACGGAACCGGCGGCTGGGAGGGCGAGGGCTGGCTGCTGACCGACAACCGGCTCCCTCAGGAGTGGCTCGTGCAAATCATGGTGTTTCACGATGGCACGCTGGCCAGCTTCGAACGGGCCCCGGTGAACAAAAACGGGACCGTCCGCATAAACCTGGATGGACTGGACAGGCGCAGCGAGGTTGTGCTGGCCATCAGCGGCCTGACGCCGGTGACAACCGAGGAAGCTTTCTACGAGTATGCAATCGAGCAGCGCCAACAGCCATGACAAGCGGACCAGGTTCGGAGCCCGCCCGACCCGTCGGTATCAGTCTCTGCGGCAGCCCATAGCGCGCTTGCGTATAATGCGAGACAGCCCTGCGCCCAAAACAAACCCGGCAACGACGTCGCCGATGTAGTGAATGTTCAACGCGACCCGAGCCCATCCGATCCAAAGAACCAGCAATGCAGCGAATTTCCCCGCGCCCGGCCAGAAGGCCGTGGCCCAGGTCAATATGACTCCGCACCGCACACCGTGACCGCTTGGAAAGCTGTGCGCGTCGGGCCCCGCTCCATAAAGAAAACGTCCGCTGCCCGGACGGGGACGCCGCACCGCCTGCTTTGCCAGCATGGTCCCCACTACACCGCCCGCGAGCGACAGAGTCCAACCGACTAAACTGCTCCGGGTTTGTCGGTCGCCCCTGGACTGCCGCCACAGGAGTAGCGTCACCAGCAGCCAGACAACTGTATCGCCCAGATGCGCGCCGACGTGCGCCAGCCAGAAGAGAGGGTGGCGCCTGGTCAACTGCTCTTCGTTCAGGGCTGTGCGGGCACTAAGTTGCTCATCCAGCCCGCATAAGAGTTCCAGCAGCCTTCGCATTCTCAGACCTCGCCAGGGGCCGCCGTCCGCCCTTGAGAGCGGGTATTGGCAGGGTGGTCGGGATGCCTCTCCAGGTACTCACGAACCTGAGCAAGTTGCTCCGGCTTGTCGACATCCATGCCTGCCTCCGCAAGCGGCAGAACGACCGGTCCCCCCCGAACACCGGCGATCCGATAGGCGACGTCGAGAATGTCGGCAATCGAAAGGCGGCGCAGCAAAAACCTGACCATCGTAGGCAGTCCCAGCTTCCACACCAGCGCGAGAACATTCTTGCGATTGTCGATGAAATACCGAATACGCTCCTGGATATGGAAGCCGGCTGTCAGCCGCCCCAGGTACAGATCGCTGCTGCAAAACGACCCCTCCCGCAGCGGCAGATAGGTGCGTCTGCTGTCTGGGAAGGCGGTCAGCATCACCTCTTTTCGAACGATGCCCCAATAGACGTCATGCTCGAACGGTTCGCATGCGTCGATAAAGCTGTCGACGATCCGTCCGGTCAAGAGCGCGATATCTGCGGACAGAGCGATGACGTAGCGGTCGTCGGGATTCAAATCGCGTAGTTTACGCAGACCGGCATTCTGGCTGGCCCAGAGGTTTGGCTGGTTCGGCACATGATGCACCGGAACGCCGAAATCAATCTCGCCAGGCTCCAAACCGACAACAACGACTTCGCCTATACGATCGCTCTCCGCCAAAGCCTGTACGACATGCCAGGCCATCGGCATTGCTGCCAGCGGCACAAGAGACTTGTGAGCGACGCCAGCCGCGGCGCTGACTCGATCCTGTTTGTCGGGGTCGTACCCGGCCGTGATAAATGCGTCGAACCGTTCCTGCAAAATGCCCCCTGTACTTCGAAAGACTACTCGCCGTCAACCCACAAATCTATCTGCGAATAAATCGGGGCAGGCCACATTCTTCTGCCTGCCCCGAAAGGATATTTGAAGGTGTCGAACATCTCCAAGTCGGACCAGCTTCTTGCTACCTCGCCCGGTCGATCGCGATGCGCAGCCGGTACTCTTCCGCCATCAGCTGTTCAACTTCAGTCTCCAACTGCTGTCGCCGGCTCCGTTGATGAGGACTGGCGCCATAGCGGATGCCATCCAACTGCCGTCGCGCTCTCGTCAACTCGCGCAGGACTTCCTGTTTCCGTGCGATAAGCTGTTCCCTATCATTCCTCATCGTCGCCCCAGTCCATCTCATCGAAACTGCGCGGCGCCCGCGGCTTGTACAGCAGGAATGCCAGTCCGACTCCCAGGAAATAGAGGCTGATTAGCGGTAACATGACGATGGTCATGTTGATCGGATCGATGGTGGGCGTGATCATCGCCGCCACAACCGAGATGATCACAATTGCCTGCCGCCACATTCTCAGCAGACGCGGCCCGCTTACCAGACCGATGCGCGCCAGAAAGGCGATCACGAGAGGCGTCTCAAAGGCAACACCAATCCAGAAGACAATGCGCGTGAAAAAGCCGACGTAGCGGTCGACCGTCCACTCCTGATCGATTACATCGCCGAGAAAGTTCTGCAAGAAGCCGACCGCCACCGGCAGCATACCGAAGTTGGCAAAGGCGGCGCCGCCGAAGAAAAGGACCATGACCCCCGGCAGGAGCAAGAACAGGCCTCGTTTTTCGTGGGGGTAGAGTCCTGGCGCAATGAAAGCAATGATCTGATAAACCAACACCGGCATGGCAACGATCACGCCCATCACAAACATGACCTTGAAGAACACAAAGATCGTATCTGTGGGACCAATTGCGATCAGCTTCTCCTCGACCGGGCTGGTAATGAATGCAATGACCGGCTCCACGAAGGCGATGCTGGCGACGATGCCGAACAACAGAGCGCCAACGATCCAGATCATCCGGTTGCGCAACTCCGCCAGATGTTCCAGCAGCCCCATTCGACTGCCATCAAACGGATCAGTTTCCAGCGGCGGAGCCTGTTGTGTCACAACTGCGTCTCCTCGTTACCGTCGCCGTCCGCATCCTCCGCCACCACGGCGACCGCCCCTTCGTCGGACTCTCCGCCGCCCTCCTGCGCGAGGACCTCGGTATCAGCAGCGCCTTCGCCGTTGCTGCTCACCCCGGCCATTACAGGAGATTCTTCATTCGCGCCATCGTTAACGGGATCTGTCGCGGCGTCCTCAAGCTCAGACGCCTCCTCCCGTTCGTTCTTCTGCGCAGCCACCGCCTGGCGCCGGCTCTCGGCTCGACGCTGAGCGCGCTTGCTGCGCTCATCCAGGTAAGAGGAGTCCGCACCACTGGAGCCGGTCTGTCTCTTAGCCCGCTGCTGCTTTCGCAGCTCCGAAAGGGTCTTCACCCCTCGCTTCTGCGTACTGCCGGCCCGTTTGGGTGTTGCGCCAATTGCCGGAGTTCGGTTCGTCACCTTGGCCGAACCGGCTTTGGGCGCCGACGGAATTTCCGTTCCCGTCGTCCTGACGTTACTGCCGCCGCTTCCGCCGCTCTGCTGCCGCCCGTTCGCCGATGCAGCCGCATTCAGGTTGGAAAGCGCCGGCTGCGCGGCAGATTTCTGTTCGGCTGTCTCTTCGCCGGAGGAAGCCGCCGCCGTATCGGCGGCCTGGGCAGGTTGAGAAGGCGCGGAGGTCTGTTTCGTTCCAGTCGTCGCTTTCTGGCCGCTTCCCTGACCGATCGACTTCTCCTCTTCCTCCTCTTCTTCGTCGTCCATCAGCTGCTTCATATGGTAACTGGGGTCGAGTTCGCGCAGGTCCCCAATCTCTTCGTTGACCTGGCGGGTCAAATCACCCGAAAGCCTTTGCAACCGGCGTATGAAAAACAGAACGTCTTTGGTTACCTTTGGCAGCCTTTCCGGGCCAAGAAAGATCAGGGCGAAGATCAATATGAAGATAAACTCGAGGACGCCAATGCCGAAAATGCTGTTCATGCCAGAAGTTACCGGCTCACTTGTCTGTACTCGGAAGGCAGGGAAATCTCTCGAAGCGCGGTGCCGAGGACACCGTTGACAAAACGCGAACTGCTGTCGCTGCCGAATGTTTTTGCCAGCTCCACCGCTTCATTGATGACAACCTTGGGCGGCGCATCAGCATCAGGACTCGACAGCTCAAAGAGGGAAAGACGAAGCACGTTGCGATCGACGATCGCCAGTTTGCCTACCGGCCACTCCGGCGCGTAGCGGCCGATCAGCGAATCCAGGTCAGCCTGGTAACGGATGGCTCCGCTCACCAGCCAGTAGAGGAATGCAAGTGTTTCGTTGGCGTACCGTTCCTCGGCCTGACGATGGTCCAGGGCGATGCCCGGAAGATGGTCTGTGCAGTCGACTTCATATAGCACCTGCAATGCCGTGCGGCGAGCCCGTCTACGTTCGGCCGGATGGGCAATGATCCTGTCGCCGTCTGCGCTCGGCTTGTCGGGCCCTTCCGTTTCGACCGCCGCGCGACCACATTCGGCCCCGTGCTCTTCTGAACAGGGCCGCGAGGTCGCGATGCCGCCTACTTTTGTGGAATCGTCCTCACGCACATGCGCTGAATCGGCTGCTACAGGCAGCTCCATGAGTTGCTGCGTTTGGTCTATCATTGTCCTGTGAGTCCCGACTCGACATCGATCACATCATCACAAGGCCGCCGTCTACGGACAGAACCTGCCCTGTGATAAAACCGGCCCGTTCGCTCGCAAGAAATGCAACAGCCCAGGCAATCTCCTCCGGGTCGCCAAACCGCCCCAGCGGAGTGCGGGCTAAGGTCTCTTCCTTTTGGTCGTCGCTCATTACATCCGTAAGCGCCGTCGGCACAAAGCCCGGCGCCACCACATTCACAGTTATGCCGCGGCTTCCTACTTCCCGGGCAAGGCTCTTGGAGAGGCCTATCGTACCGGCCTTACTGGCCGCGTAGTTCGTCTGACCTGCCTGACCCGCCAGTCCGACGATACTGGAGATATTGATGATGCGCCCCCAACGCTGCCGAATCATTCCTCGCAGCGCGGCCCTGGTTACATAAAAGATGCCGTCCAGGTTGGTGCCGATCACCGCACGCCACCCATCTTCCTTCATACTCATCATCAGCGCATCACGGGTCGTACCGGCATTATTGACCAGGATGTGGACTCTGCCCAACTCCTTTTCGACCTCCTTCACCAACGCGGAAGCCCCGTCAAAACAACCCACGTCGGCCTGAAAAACGGCGCAATCGCCGCCGGCTTCACGGATGGCTTCTGCCGTTGCGTCGGCCCCCTCCTGATTGCCGCGATAGTTCAGAGCGACGCGCGCACCTCCGGCAGCCAGCTCCTTCGCTATGGCCGCTCCGATTCCGCTGCTACTACCTGTAACGAGCGCAATCTTGCCTGTAAAGTCCATGGAAATCCTTGGTGCGGTGGCGAACTTGCCGCTATTCTACTACAGGACGCCGAAAATGAAGAACAGGAAATCTCTCGCCGGAAGAGGATAGGCTGCCGGGCAAAAACTGCTGCTACAGCCTGTTGCTACAGCATTGCGACCAAGAGGGACCCGGTCACTTCCGCCGGGTCAAGACGCGCCGGTTTTCCGCGCTCAACCGAACGCCCCGGCAAAACTCCGGACTTCGGCCGCATTCGACACATTCACTCTCTTTCCCTTGCGCTGAATGCGCTTCATCAGTCCGGTCAGCACTGAACCGGGTCCAATCTCTACAGCCGTCTCAACGCCGCCGTCTACTGCCCGCTTCATTGACTCGGTCCACCTGACGCTGCCGGTCAGCTGTGCGTTCAACTCCTGGCAGATGGCTGCGGCGCTGTCAAGAGGGAGCCCGCTGGTATTGCCGATAACAGGAGCGAGAGGCTCTTTCACGTCAATTGCATCGATCCGAGCCCTCAGTTGCGAGGCCGCCGGCTCCATCAGCGGGCTGTGGGCGGCTATACTGACCGCCAGCGGAACGACCCTTCGCGCGCCGGCCTTTTCCAACTCCGACATCGCAGCGGCGATGCTGCTCTCGTCTCCTGAAATTACGATCTGCCCGGGACAGTTATCATTTGCGATCTGGGAGACGCCGCTGTTTGCCGCAGCCGCCTCCGCGCAAATCCGGGCAACAACATTTTCCTCCAGACCGATCACCGCGACCATTCGCCCCGGCTGTTTGGCGCCCGCCTCCTTCATCAGGCGGCCCCGCTCACGTACAAGGAGCAGCCCGTCGGCGAAGCCGATGCAACCGGCCGCGGCCAGGGCCGAGTATTCGCCCATCGAGTGGCCGGCGAAATATGCCGGTCGCGGCAAGCTGCCCATCTCCGCCTGCATGGCACAGAGTGTTGCCATACTCGCCGCGAACAAGGCAGGCTGCGCGTTGATCGTATCGGTCAGCAGGCCCTCCGGCCCTTCGAAGCAGATCCTGCTGATCGCGGCGCCCAGGAGTTCGTCTGCTTCCGTGAACACGGCCCGTGCGGCCGGATATGCCTCGGCCAACTCCTTTGCCATGCCCACATGCTGGCTGCCTTGCCCGGGAAACAAGTAAATCAGCGGACTCGATTCTCGAACGTACGAAAGCGGCAAACTCATCTGATTCAGGCTTCTTCTTCGTCCATATCCAGGACCTGCATTCGGCCCATGTATGTGCCGCAGTGCGGGCAGACCCGGTGCGGCAGCGTCTTCTCGCTGCACTGCGCGCAGGTCACCAGTCTCGGCGTGCCGAGCGCGTGATGCGCGCGACGGCGGTTGCGCCTGCCCTTACTGATTTTCCGTTTCGGTAGCGGTCCCATCTTTAGTTCTCCTTATCTAATCGCTGGGGGCTTCGTTTTGCAACGACAACAGGGCTTCCCAACGGGGGTCGATCCCTTTAGCTTCAGAAGGTGTCTGTTCGTCGGGCGAACCGGCAAGGGCAGACTCGGACAGCAGATTCAGATACTTAGGACATGCATCCGGATCGCGGGCGCCGCTGGCAGGGTCAGTGTAATCGCAGGAGGCTACGATCGGAATGGAGAGCCAGATGTTCTGCCGTACAACCTCGGTAATGTCGAGAATGTGTTGGGCATCGATCAGCAGAGCTTCATCCGTCAAATCCTCTGCCTGACCTTCAAACTCCTCCGGCAACAGAAAACGTCCTGTCTGAATGTCGGTCAGAGGACGAAAACTCTCGGAAAACTTTACGAATGCAGATACGGATACAGGTTCAAGGCAACGTCCGCACTGCAACGACAACTCAACTCGAAAATTGCCGGTCGCCAGTACGCCGCTGTGAATGCGCAGCAACTCCAGGTCTCCAGTCAGATTGCCCAGGGGTGTCAGGCCGCCGTCCAGGTCGGCAATATCATCATCAAGAACAAACTCTCTGCGCGCCCCGGTCGCCTCCTTCATCAGTTGTGCAACGTTAAACTCCATTTTCCGATCCTCCTGCCCGGTTCCCGCAGACCGCCTGGCCAGTCCATCCGCTGCCGGCCTTCTGGCTTTGCATATGCCAGCGCGCAAGGTCTTTTTGCAGTCATCCGGACGGCTATCTCCGCACTGCGCGGCGACCGCACAAACAGCGATTATAAAGGGATGTCGGACGATCCTCCAAAAGTCAGCTGGGACATTGAACTGACAGGATTGCGGCGCCTGAAATCTCCTGATTTGCAGGTTTTGTCTAGTTTTTTGGGAGGACCCCGGTTCATCCTGCCGATGGCTGAGGGGCGGTCTATCGGCGCTGCGGCGGGGTGTGCAGAAGGGGCGGAAAGCGATGCAAAACGGGACGAAGGTGATGCACTTTTGTTTTTGGGCTCCTGACCAGAGAGAAAAGGATCAAAAAAGGGGGAAAAACGGCGCGAAAAAAGTGCATCAATGGGGCTGCATCACTTTTGGGTAAAAATCGCCGAAAAAAGACGGATGTGGAGGCGCCGCGGGACCGGGTATTCGAGCTGACTTTGGCCGGAAAATCGTCGCGGAGCAGCAGTGTATAGTGGTCAGTGGTTGGCGGCTTTTGCACAGGTTTTGTTGATATTTCAGGGGGGGCGTTCAGTGTTGAGCAGGAGCGCCCTAAGCCTGGCTGCTTCCCGATGTATACGAAAGTTCGCCCCAATATTCAGGATGCGCACCGGAAGGCTTCGATTTTGGACTGAGCAGAAGGTGGATGGTATAAGTACGAGGTCAAACCGATGTTTTTGTCAATTTTTACAATATAAACTGTGTAAATTGACAAAACAGGATTCTCGTGGTACGATTGGGTTAATTCGCAGAAGCAGGTACGACTCAAGTGCGTGTACAACGCCGCATTCGGCCTGGAAGAGCAGGGGAAAGTCCAATGTCAGTCAGTCCAGACCAGAACTCACCCGCATGGCAGATCCTTGAGTATCTGCAGCGCAATCCCTCTGCCACGATTAAGGACATTGAGATTCTCTTGGGCGTAACGACAACAGCCGTTCGTCAGCATCTGAACGCCCTTCAGGCCAATGGATATCTGGACCGGCGAGAGGAGCGCTCCGGAGTTGGGCGTCCGCATTACATCTACGCGGCCACCGACGCGGCCCGCGAGCTGTTCGCCTGCCGCTGCGATGTGCTGGCCCTGACGATGCTCCAGGAAATGTATGGAATGGTCGGCTCTGAACAGATGGGGACGCTTCTGAAACGAGTTGGCGTCAGGCTTGCAGAAAGGTACGCGGAAAGCGTCAATGCGACCGAACTGCAGCACCGAGTCGAGGAATTGGCTGGGGCGCTGGGTCGGCAGGGCGTACTCACCGACGTGTCCGTAGCCGATAGCAATACCATCGCCTTGAAAATGTACAACTGCCCCTACCACGACCTTGCCATTGCGCATCGCGAGATCTGCGAGATGGATCAACTGATGATGCAACAGGCTTTGGGCGCAGATGTCTCGCTGGATGACTGCATAATGGACGGGCACGGCAGCTGCTCATTTGTAGTAACGCAGAGCAGCCGCGCGGAACTCGAGTTTGAGTCCTGAACCAGTCACCGCGGTAAGGCGATCATTCGTGTTGATCACGGCTGGCAACAGCCGTCACATTGAGGAGTCACGAAAGTCATGAGTACACTTGCAATTCAGAATTTGCACGTCGCTGTAGGAGATACGGAGATATTGAAAGGTGTGGACCTCACGCTGCACAGCGGCGAGATTCATGCCATGATGGGACCGAACGGTTCCGGAAAGTCGACACTTTCCTACGTGGTGGCAGGCCATCCCCACTACGAAGTGACGCAGGGCGACATTCTGCTGGACGGTGAGAGCATTCTCGATATGGAAGCCGACGAAAGGGCCAGGTCGGGCATTTTCCTCGCCTTCCAATATCCTGTATCGATCCCCGGCGTCAGTGTCGCCAATTTCCTGCGCACGGCCGTTTCCAACGTTCGCGGCTATACGAGCAAAGAGGCGGACAGCAGCGCAAACGGAGTCATCGGCAGCAACCTCATGCCCATGCGTGAGTTTCGCCGTGAGCTGAATACGAAAATGAAGGAGTTCAACGTCGCCTCCAGCTTTGCCCGCCGCTATCTCAATGAAGGATTTTCCGGCGGCGAGAAAAAGCGCACGGAGGTCCTGCAGATGGCAATGCTGGAACCGAGATTCGCCATTCTGGACGAATCCGATTCCGGGCTGGACATCGATGCCCTGCAGGTTGTCGCGGACGGCATAAACAAGCTGGCCACTGAGAACCGCGGCTTTCTGCTCATCACCCACTATCAGCGTATTCTGAACTTCGTCAAGCCCGACTTCGTCAGCATTTTCTTCGGAGGACGCATCGTCAAGACGGGCGGCCCGGAATTGGCGTTGACCTTGGAAGAGAGAGGCTACAAGTGGGTCGAAGAGGAGTTGGTAGCCGGGGCCGTGCCCGCCTGACAGCTGAGATCGCAGGCGGCCATGCAACACAGGGCCGGCTTCCTGGTTAAGAATTGTTGACACAGGCATGGAGGCAACCGGTTACGCACAACCGGTCGTACCATTCGTTATAAAGGAGGGCTATTGTGGCTGGACAGTCCGATTTAGAGCATCTTGAAGGCGTAAAAGAAGAGTACCAGTACGGCTTTCGCGACGAAGAGAACGCCGTTTTCAAGTCCGAAAAAGGCCTGAACCATCAGGTAGTCGACCAGATCGCCGACATCAAGAAGGAGCCGGACTGGATGCGCCAGTTCCGGCACGAAGCGCTGGACATCTTCTTTTCCAAGATGATGCCGACTTGGGGCGCCGACCTGAGCAGCATCGATTTCGACGATATCTATTACTATCTGCGTCCCGCCGAAAAGCAGGGCAAGAGCTGGGAAGAGGTGCCGGAGGACATCAAACGTACCTTTGACCGGCTCGGCATCCCGGAAGCGGAACGCAGATTTCTTGCAGGCGTCGGCGCGCAGTATGAGTCCGAAGTGGTCTACCACAGCCTGAAGGACGAGTGGGAAAAGCTCGGCGTCGTCTTCCTCGACATGGACAGCGGACTGCGCGAGCACGAGGAAATCGTCAAGGAGTATTTTGCCACGGTCATCCCTGCCGCCGACAACAAGTTTGCCGCGCTGAACAGCGCGGTGTGGAGCGGCGGCAGCTTCGTCTATGTACCGGCCGGCGTCCACGTCGACATCCCTTTGCAGGCCTACTTCCGCATCAACGCCGAGAATATGGGTCAGTTTGAACGCACCCTCATCGTCGTCGAAGAGGGGGCCAGCGTCCACTACGTCGAGGGCTGCACGGCGCCCATCTACTCAAGCGACAGCCTCCACAGCGCGGTCGTGGAGATCATCGTCAAGAAGGGCGGGCGCTGCCGTTATACCACGATCCAGAACTGGAGCACAGACGTCTACAACCTGGTCACCAAGCGGGCCCTGGCTTACGACGACGCCACCATGGAGTGGATCGACGGCAACCTCGGAAGCAAGGTGACGATGAAGTACCCTGCCGTCTACATGATGGGCCCGGAGGCCCACGGCGAAATCCTGTCGATCGCATTCGCCGGCAACGGGCAGCATCAGGACGCCGGCGGCAAGGTGGTCCATGCCGCCCCGAATACCAGCTCCAAAATCGTATCGAAGTCCATCAGCAAGAACGGCGGCCGCGCCAGTTATCGCGGCCTGCTGAAGGTGGCCAAAGGGGCGCATCACAGTCGCAGCAACGTCGTCTGCGATGCCCTGCTGCTGGATGCCGACAGCCGCTCGGACACCTATCCTTACATCGAAATCGACGAGGACGACGTCAGCATCGGCCACGAAGCATCGGTCAGCAAGATCGGCGAAGAGCAGCTCTTCTATCTGATGAGCCGCGGCATTGACGAGGACGAGGCCGCCGCCATGATCGTGGGCGGATTCATTGAGCCGCTTGTCAAAGAGCTCCCCATGGAGTACGCGGTCGAAATGAACCGTCTCATCCAATTGCAGATGGAGGGCAGTATCGGATAGCTCGCCTGCCATCCGCGTCAGCCTGGCTGATGGACGGCAGACGGCTCGAAACGCGCATTGCGCACCGGGAGATCCGTCAGTACGACCCTCTCCCGTTTTTCCGTAACGAGGCAACTGAATGTGACTGTACTCATAAAGGAACCGCAAGAGATTGTCGAGGCAACCGCCGGTTTTTCGCAGGAGACCGTGCGGCAGGCGTCGGCTGCAAAAGACGAACCCTCCTGGATGTTGGAGTTCCGCTTGCGGGCCTGGCAGACGTTTGAAAGCCTGCCCTGGCCCAAGCCTACAGACGAAGCCTGGCGACGGACTCGCCTGACCGGCTTCAAATTGGATAACTTCACCCCATTCGCCGTTCCCGACGGGACCATAAGGCGCTACGAACTGGAGCCGGATCTCACTGACGCGCTTGACGAAATGGAGTCCTCCGCCAGCCTGATCTATCGCGACGGCGGTCTCCTGTACGACGAGGAAAACGAAGACCTGGACGAACAGGGCGTCATCTTTACCGACCTGCAAACCGCGGTAAATGAGCACCCCGAGCTCCTGCAACGCTACTTCATGACCGAGGCCGTGACCCCGGACGCCAACAAGTTCGCCGCCTTGCACGCGGCATTGTGGGACACCGGGTCCTTTATCTTCGTTCCCCGCAACACGAAGGTCGAGCTTCCACTGCAGGCGATCCTCTACCAGGGCGATGGCGTCGGCGGCTATCACCATACCCTCCTGGTGGCCGAAGAAGGCGCCGAAGTGACCCTGGTCGATGATCTCATGGGCGCGGAAAACGCCTTTCAGGCCACTGTTGTCGAGCTCATCCTGAAGGACAATGCCCAGGTCCGCTATATCAACCTGCAGGATTTCCAGCATACTGCCTGGAATTTCCTCACAGGGAAGGCGGTAATGGGCAAGGATACGGACTTGCGCTGGATCCAGGTGAGTTGGGGCAGCCGCTTGACGAAGGCCTTCCTGGATCTGGACATGCGGGGAGAAGGCGGGCACGGCGAGTTGCTCGGACTCTACTTTCCGACGCGCCGGCAGCACATCGACCACCAGACCTTGCAGTTGCACCGCGTGGCCAACTGCTACAGCGACCTGCTCTTCAACGGCGCGCTCAAACATCGCGCCCGCAGCGTCTATATGGGCATCATCAAAGTGCTGCCGGGCGCTCAGAAGACGGATGCCTTCCAACGCAACGGAAACTTGATCCTGGACGGCACAGCCCGGTCCGACAGCATACCCGGACTGGAAATCGAGGCCGACGACGTCCGCTGTACCCACGCGGCCACAGCTGCACAGGTCGAGGACGAATACGTTTTCTACCTGATGGCCCGCGGACTCACCAGACCGCAGGCCGAACGGATGATTGTACAGGGCTTTCTGCAGGGGGTGCTGGACCGCGTCCCCGTGGAAAGCGTTATGCGCAAATTGGAAAAAGTAATCAGTCGGAAGATAAGCAGGTAATCACACACCTAGTAACGGAGGAGTGCAATGGCAGACAAAGGCTATGCCAATCCTGACGTGTTGGTAAGCACTGAGTGGGTCGCCGCCAATCTGAACGACGGCAACATCCGCCTGCTCGAATCAAACGAAGACGTCCTGCTCTACGATACGGGCCACATCCCCGGCGCACAGAAGATCGACTGGCAGGAAGACCTGAACGATGCCGTCGTGCGCGACTATGTGGGCCAGCAGCAGTTTCAGGCCCTGATGGGGAAGCTGGGCATCACTAACGACACAACCATCGTTTTCTACGGTGACAAGAGTAACTGGTGGGCAACCTACGCCTTCTGGGTATTCCAGCTGTTCGGACATACCAACGCCAAAGTGATGGACGGCGGCCGCCAGAAGTGGGTTGATGAGGGCAGAGAGCTCTCCACCGACACGCCCTCCTATCCAGCTGCCTCCTACAGCGCGCCTGCGCGCAACGATAGCGCCATTCGCGCCATGCGCGGCCAGGTACTGGACCACCAGCAGGCCGGTCTGCCTCTGGTAGACGTTCGCAGTCCAGCTGAATTCAGCGGTGAGTTGCTGCACATGGCCGACTATCCCCAGGAAGGTTCGCTGCGCGGCGGACACATCGCCGGAGCTCGCAACGTTCCCTGGGCGCGAGCCGCGAATGACGATGGCACCTTCAAGACCGCCGAAGACCTGCGCGCAATCTATGAAGAGGAGCAGGGGCTCAGCGGCGGCGACAATATCGTAGCCTACTGCCGCATCGGCGAGCGCAGCAGCCACACCTGGTTTGTATTGACCTATCTGCTCGGCTACGACAACGTCCGCAACTACGACGGCTCCTGGACCGAATGGGGTAACGCCGTCGGACTACCTATCGAGAAGTAGAAGCCGGGTCTTTGCACATCGGTCCGTACTGAAATCTGCAATAGCTTTTGATGGAAAGGCAAGGGGCCATCACCGCCCTTTGCCTTTCGTATAGGTCAATTCTCTGGGCCATGGATCTGTTCCGCGAAGCGATCATAGACCATTACAAGCACCCGCGGCACAGGGGCAATCTGGAGGACGCCGACGTCCACCGTCACGAAACAAATCCTTTCTGCGGCGATGACGTGACCATCTATCTGAAGATCGCAGACGACGTCGTGGTGGATGCCGCCTTTGAAGGTAGGGGATGCGCCATCAGCCAGGCCAGCGCGTCGATGATCATGGAAGAGATCATCGGTATGCCGGTGACCGAACTCAAGGAATGGGGTAAAGAGGAGGTGCTCGACCTGCTCGGCATTGAGATCGGCCCTGTGCGCCTGAAATGTGCGCTCCTGCCGCTGAAGGCGCTCAAGGCAGGACTGTACGGACTGACCGAGTGGCCCGACTAGATCAAGTACCGAGGAATTGAGTGCAAATGGAAGACTTTGTCAGAGTTGCCGCCGCTGAAGATATCCCGCCGGGCGAAAGGCTCCTGGTCGAATTGGAAGGCATCCGCATTGCCGTCTTCAATCTGGACGGCGACTACTACGCGATCGAGGATGTCTGCACGCACGACGGCGGCCCGCTCGTAGAAGGGGAAGTCCTGGATGGCGGACAGGTCGAGTGCCCCCGCCACGGCGCCCGCTTCGATATCCGCACCGGCGAGGCTCTCAGCATGCCCGCATTCGAGCCGACCCCGTCCTACGAGGTTCAGGTTGACGGCGGCGACATCTACTTGGAAAAGCCCTACTGAGGAGGAAGACTCGATGAGTGAAAATACATTGCCGACGCCTGACGAGGTAAGAGCCGAAATCAGGACCCATGTAAAGGATCCGGAGCTGATGATGAATATCGTCGACCTGGGACTGGTCTACGATATTGAGGTGACGGATGAAAACAACATCGACGTGACGATGACGCTGACCAGCCCCGGCTGCCCCGTCGGCCCTCAGATCATCAGCGACGTTCAGCGCACCGCGCACACGGCGTTCCCTAACGTCAGCGAGGTCAACGTCCACCTGGTTTGGACACCCTTCTGGAATCCCGACATGATGTCGGAAGACGCCAAAGACGAGTTGGGCATCTTCTGATCTGAGAAAACCGCTCTCTCCCTGCTGCGAAGAGAAAAAACGGACCCGACCAATAGGTCTGTAGCCAGGAGCAGGGGGTCGCGCCTTGAATTTGACGTGCTCCTGCGGGTTTCCTTCAGTGACCGTTACCTGAATGCTTTGAATGCTTCGGCCCGTATTTCGCGTCAGTTTCTACCTGTGTCCTGGAGCGGAGTCGACCCGCCTGGCGATACCGGCTCAGCCTCACTTGTGGTCCTGAGCAAAGTAGTGAAAACTCATCTGCTCCCCGCGGCAATCTCCAGCGCCCTATCGAAATCCGATCTCGCCTCCTCAGTCCGTCCCAATACCGCCTTTGCCACTGCCCGATTTCTGTACGCTTCGATATCGTTGGGCCGTCTGAGGATCACCTGATCGTAGTCGGCAACGGCCTCTTCATACTCGCCGCGACGCTCCTTCGCATTCCCTCGATTGTAATACGGCTCGGCACTTTCAGGCTGCAGCCGGACTGCTTCATCGTAGTCGCTCACAGCCGCACCCAGGCGCCCCAGCTTCGCCAATGCCACCCCCCGATTGTTGTACGCGGCCGCATACTCCGGCCGCAACCGGATCGCGTTGGCATAGTCGGCGACGGCCGCCTCGTACCGCCCCAGTTCAACATGCGTCAGACCCCGGCTGTTGTAGGCCTCGGAACTGCCGGGATTCAAACCGATTGCCCTGTCGAAGTCGGCGATCGCCTCCTGATTCCGACTGTGTGCGGCCATGACACTACCTCGAACAAGGTAGACTCTTTCATATTCGGGCTCCAGATGCACTGCCTCGTTAAGATCAGAAACAGCATCCTCATATTGGCCAAACTCGGCCAGGAGCAGACCCCGATTCAAGAACGCGAGTACATTGCCCGAGTTGAACCTGATCGCCGATCCAAGGTCGGCTAAGGCATCCTGGAACTGACGGAGGGCAGCCTTGGCGTTCGCGCGATTGACATAGGCGTCGGCCAAGTCAGGTTTCAGGTGAATCGCCCGGTCGTAATCTGCAACCGCCTCTTCGAATTGGCCCAGGTTGCTATTGACATTACCCCGATTATTATAGGCCTCGGCATAGTCGGGTCTCAGGCGAACTGCCTGCGAGTACGCGGCCAGCGCCTCCCTTGATTCGGACATTCCCGCCTCTCCCAACCCTTCCCTGGGCAGGAAATACGCCCGCGCCTGACGGCTGGTCATCATCTGACGCTCCTGCTCAGCCGTTCCGACAGGTCACCTATCGACCGAAAGGCCAGCGCGGCCAGTTCATCGTTGCTCCCTTCAGCAACACTTGCGATGTGCTTCCATCTCTCTATCGATTCGTTGAGTCGTCCTTCTTCTTCCAATTGGCGGGCCTCCGCGATGGCTGAAGCCCCGGCTCTGCCTGGTACACGACTGAGTTCCTCGCCGATCTGCGTTCGCGCAAATTCCAATTCTGCGCCGTCCATGCCTCGCAACGGCTCGTCCGCTTCTCCTCCATAGCCCCGAATCTCTTCTGCAAGCCGGCCCGCTTCTTCTGCATGCACGCGCGCCCTCTCGACATTGCGGCGTACCTCCTCCTCGACATTCTGCAACCGCCTGAAGACAAGATACCCGGCAAACCCAAAGATCAACACCAGAAGGGCGAGTAACAGTGCGATGCCGGACAGCCACCATCCAATGGAATCTGCCCGATCGTCCAGAATCTCGCGCCTGAGTTCGTTGAAACGCCTCTGTATCTCCACCTCTGTGGCGGCATCAATGACTGAACTGTCTTCGGAAGCGTTGCTTTCCTGGCCGGTGGAGGCTTGCGCCAGCAACGCTGATGGGGCCGTCACAGCGGACGCTGCCGCTATCACAAGCACCATCACAACAATGACTTTCCATTTCAATATCGGACTGACTCGCATTTCAAGGCGCGCTGGGCCTCCCACTTTCCTGAATAGTGGAGGAAACACGGTTTGCCTTGCTGAAGGCCCCAAAACTTTCCTTCGGAAATTCAATTACCATTCCTCTCCCTTCACCACGACGACAAATCCAGGTATGCCTCGGTAGCCCTTGCCCCCCGGTAGATGCTGGGCGCCGGCATTGCCTATATTACCTTTCATGCCATGGAAGTTAAAGAACTCCGTAAACCTGTTGTCGGCGTCGGCTCTTAAGGATACTTCTATGATCAATCTTTGCGTAGCGTCTTTGAATCTCGGAGAGCGCACTACGTAGCCGTCCCCGCCTATCCTGTTCAGAATTGCCGCCAACCCATTTCGATTACAGATCACCCCGGACCTGTTATCCCCGTTCCGGATCGCTCCATCATAACACTCAAGGGCTTCGTCAAAGCGACCCAGTATAACAAGCATATTTCCTTTTTTGAACTGCGCGAAGGGGTCTCCTACTTTGCTGGCCTGATCATAGTCACGGATGGCATCGCCATATCTGTTCAGCAAATAATTTACATTTCCTTTATTTACATAAAACACAGATTCCCGCGCGCCAACTTGCCTGCATATCCGGATTGCTTCTTCGTAGTCCTTTAGCGCGCCTTTCAGGTCTTTTAATTCTGCCTTAACGTTTCCGCGGTTGTAGTAGAGCCGCCAGAGGTAGTCCCCGTTCGTGATGCCTTCAGCGTTTCTTTCGCGATCTCCTGGCAGCCCTTCTTCACAGCGAATGCCTGAATCGTAGTCCTGAAGGGCTTCTCCAAGGTCCCCGTCTGCTGCTTTGGCATTCCCTCGAACATAGTAAAAGTATGCAATTTCAGCATCTGGAGCGAGCTCGATACTCTTGTTGTAATGGGTTATTGCACCAGGATAGTCACCCTGCAGATAACACTGATTGCCCAGAAGCAGGCTGAATTCAGGGTCTTCTATGTGCGGCATAGGAAGCCTTGGGCTGTTCACAGCCGAGAACCGCTGCATATCGGCGAAGAGCGCAGGTTCGCGATAGTCGAACATTTCTTCAAGTTCCTGACGAATCTGCGACTTGTCAGATGCGGCGATGACAAAAGATCTGACGGCGTCTGCCGAGATCAGCGGCCACGCTTGAACGCTTAACCCTTCGTTGTGCGATGCACGGGCAGCGTTCTTATGTTGATCTGACATCTCAAAGTAAAGGTTCCCACGCCGCTTGTCCGGCCATCGGAATACATCTTCGACACTTTGGACCGCTTCTCCAACCGATATCTGCCTAAACCCGATTCCACTGTCCAGGTCCAGGACGAATACCCTCCCGTCACAATCATCCTCTTCACATGCATACCACAGTGCCGCCAAGGGATCAAGGGAAAAGTCCAGGAAACCCGTAGCAGCGCCGAAGCCGTGCAGTTTGGCCAGAAGCTGAATGTCCGGAATCTTGTGGCCGTTTGCGCTTCCGAAGCCATAGTTTCTTGCAGGTTCCAGCAATACGGACCGATGATAGACCCAGTGCATATCTGAGAAGACAGCTTTCTCTATAATGCTTTCATCATTGTCAAAATAGTTAATCAGCCGGCGCGTAGCTGCAGAATGCAGTCTCCAACGGCTGTCCGCCTGCCCGCGGAACACACATGTGCTGGGCAAATCGCCTATTTTACTTAGGAGGGCCCTTTCAACAGCCGTCACCTACGGTTCTCCTCCCTACGCCGACCGCTTCTTGATTATTTCGTGGCAACCTTTTTCTGTTACTTCGGCCTTGCCGGAGGTTTTGCGTTCTCGACGTCCATCCGCCTCCGGTGACATGCGACCAGAAGCCTTGTTCTCTCCAGAGGGATAAGACTCCCTGGTCCGCTTCATTCTGGCAGGAATCGCGGCATATTTGACAGGGCAGCCATCGAAGAGCGGCGGAAATAGGTGCGCCGATTTCCGTCTGAGCGCTGTCTGCGATCGATTGTCACGTCCGGGTGCACGGGGCGGGGGAGAATCCCTGCTACTTCCTGGAGGGGAGGAAAGGGAAACGCACAACACGCAACCCCACCTCGGCGTTGTAAGTTTGGCTGTTGTTCCCGATGGTTTTGCAAGTGCCAGCTTCATTGCTGTTCTGTTCACACCAGGCAGGCCAAAAGTCAACTACAAAACGGAGCCTTGAGCCGTACTTTTCGCGATTACCTATCGCTGCCTATAATTGCTTTTCCACTCCGGGGCCACCGAAAAGGAGAATAAATTGCCCAGAGATTCTGCCTCTTCATTCAACACGACATCCGCAGCCGGAAGAGTACTGGGGACGGAACCCTTTCCACCTGAAAAGAATACGACGAAACTTGGCAAAAGTAAAGGTCCGCTGCAGTTTCCGCAGATTTCAAGACGCTACGCCTCATAAAATACACAGTTTTGGCCGTTGTGCAAAATCTGTATAAAGAGTGTGCGTCTCGATTCCTGAAGCTGGCGGTCGTTGCCCTCTGACTGAAATCTGCCGAAACGTGAAACGGGAAGAGCTCCAGCCACCCTCACTCCAGTCGTTCCGGCGCGCTCCCCTCTCCGGGAAGAGAAAGGAAGCCGCGCGCGATCATCTGCAAAAGAAGTGGATGTTGGTGAAGCGGCACGCGGCGTAAGCTCTCAGCAACGTAGACCGCACGGCGTGCGAAACTCTGGTCGCCCGCATAGTGCAGCCACGCGGCCTGAGCCAGTAGCGCCTGCCGCAGCTGCGCGATCAGTTCTTGTGGAATGTCCTCCGAGACAACCGCAGCAGCCAGCTTGCCCAGCTCTTCTAACGGTATACTGGCCAGGCTGCTCAGCCCTGCCCTGTCCACTTCGCGCCGCGGCGCCTGCCGCCGGATCGCTTCCGTGTCCACGCTGTTCTCATCTACCGGCAGAATCCAACCGGCCATAGCCGCATGTTCCAGCAATGCAGCAGAAGCCTTCGACAGCTCCTCCTGCTCTTCGTCCCATAGCTCCGGCCCGGATGCAAGTAAGGACGAAAGGGCGTCGGATATCGGATCCGCCTGACACTGAAACAGGAGCGGACAGAAAAGCGTGAAGTCATCCGGCAAGGCGCGCTCCGACCGGGCCCGCCAGTGGCTCTCCAGTCCCACTTGCAGGAGATGTCGCGCATAGTTGTACGGAATGGTGACGAAAACAGTGTTTTCTCCTGGCGAAGTGGAGATTGAAAGCAACTCGCCTACCTGCCGCCTGGATGGAAGATGCCGGCGGTCTATACTATCGTTTCCAAATGCCCCCAGAACCCCTGCCGCTCGATTGAGGCGCAGTCCGACCAGTTTACCCTCAACTTCATTCCCATGCCACAGAAACCATAGGTGCTGCGTGCCCTGCAGATTGCTGGGCGAAATAAGCGCCCACCAGTCGTCTGCACGCTGCACGTTCCAATGAACGCCTGCAAGCCGCAATTTGCGCAGGTTTCTGGCTGCCGCCCGTGCAAGCTCTGGCCGTAAGGTGGATTGGAGCGTATGCAGCTTTGCTGCGCTCTGCGCCCCGACTGCCGCCCCGCGCAGCGAGCTCAAACGGTCCACGGCGGCTTCCCCGACGCCTGGCCTGGAATCGTATGCAATCAGGCGCAGCAACTCCGGCTGGTCCGTTTCATCCAGCTGGCCGATCAGATCGATCACGAGGTAGGCGACATCTAGATTCTCCTGGCGCATCTGTCGTACATACTCCATCAAGACGCGCCGGTTGGACCGCGCCTCCTCCACCGCCTCTTGCAGGCTCTGCAAAACAATGAAGTTCGGGTCTTTCAAATCGCCCATCAGGCCCGCCGAAACCTCAACCTGGAGGAACTTCTCCAGGATCATGGCGGCGTTCAAGCGGGTCTGGGTCGGATTGTCGCGCCGCCCGGCCTCCGTGCGCAGCATCGCAGCGGTCTCCGGTCCCGCCAGCAGTTCTGACAGCCGGCCCAATCCCCCCCGCATCTGGCTGCTGCCCGTGCCCAAATGTTTGCGAATCGCCGGAAGAACCAGCTCAGGCGCGTGCTCGCTTGCAATTCTCTGCACTTCCCGCGTCAGCTCCGCCTCAGAGGCAGTATCGGCCAGTCCGGCGACTGCATCTTCCACGAGCCGCCTTTCCCGAAGCGAATGAATGATCCTGTTGCTCATACGACAAGTATACCACGAGGGAAAACGCCCATCCGTTTGCTTCAGGTCCTGCCCGGTGGTAGACTGACTTGGGATGTCCTGACAGGCCGTTCGCGGACGGGAAGCGCTACCGGATTCCTCGTCCAATAGGAGTGAAGCAGATGGCACAGGCGCTGTACCGCAAGTGGCGCAGCCAGACTTTCGATGAGGTGGTGGGCCAGGAACACGTGACGACCACCCTGCTCAACGCGCTGCGCGAAGGGCGGGTCGCCCACGCATATCTGTTCGCAGGCCCCCGCGGCACAGGCAAGACCTCTACCGCCAGGATCCTCGCCAAAGCCCTGAACTGTACGGACGAAGAAAATCAGCCCTGCAACCGCTGCAGCCACTGTACCGCAATCAACGAAGGCCGCATGTTGGACCTGATCGAAATCGACGCGGCCAGCAACAACAGTGTCGACGACGTTCGAGAACTAAGAGAAAAAGTCGGCTTTCAGCCTAGCGAGTCCCGTTACAAAGTCTACATCATCGACGAAGTACATATGCTCAGCGCCAGCGCGTTCAACGCACTGCTGAAGACGCTGGAAGAGCCTCCCCCCTACGCCCGTTTCGTGCTGGCCACGACCGAACCCCACCGCATTCCCGCAACCGTTCTCAGCCGCTGCCAGCGCTTTGATTTTCGCCGCATCCCCGTTGCCGAGATCGCAGCCCACCTGACACACGTCGCTGGCGAGGAGGGCTTCGAAGTTCAAGAGCCGGCAATCTTCGCCATTGCCCGCAGCGCGCAAGGCTGTATGAGGGACGCCGTCAGCCTGCTCGATCAGATGACCAGTTACGGCGCGGCCGCATCGGCCGATGACAGCCAGGCAATCTCCCTGGAGCAGGTGCAACAGGTGTTGGGCAGCGTCGCCGGCGAGACGGTAGCCGCATTTGTCGATGCACTGGCGGCCAAAAATGTATCCACCGGCCTGGAGCTGATCCACGACCTGCTCCTTCAAGGAGGAAGCCTGAATGAATTCGCGGCCCAGGTGATCGAACATCTGCGGGGCGTGATGCTCGTGCAGATGGTTGGCGACAGTGCGTTGCTTGAAGACGCCGCTCCGGATACCGTCCAGACCATGAAAAAGCAGGCCAGCGAGATAGGGAATGCGGATACCCTTTTGGCTATCAAACGATTCAGTCAAGCCATGACTGAGTTGAAAGGCGGCTTCCAGCCCCAGCTTCCCCTCGAACTGGCGCTGGTCGAGCTCATCGAAGGCGTTCAGCAACAGGTGCCCGCACCGGCGCCGGCCCAAACAGGAACCCGAACGGCATCCCCTGCGTCGCCCCCGCAGGCCAGGACTGCGGCACAGCCTGCTGCTCGCCCCGGCAAGAGTTCCGTCCCCGAACAAACGCCTGCCGCATCCCTCGACGCCGAGGCCATGCAGCGGCTGAGAGACCGGTGGGGCGAATTCATGAACGCGGTTCGCGATCGTTGCGGGCACAAACAACAGGCCTCGCTCCGCTCCATACGGGACCTGGCAATCGGCGGGAATGCTGTGGCAATTGCCTTTGGAAACAATACGTTTTCCCAGAAGATGATCTCCGAGGCCAAAACGAAAGATGCCGTCTCCGGCATTCTGGCAGAGATACTGGGCCAGCAGATAACACTCATCTGCCAGGGCGGCGAAAAGGCCACGATCCCCTCTACAACTGGGCAGGCCGTCGAAGAACCGCAGACCGGCGGGCCGGATCCCCTGCTGGAGTACGCCGTATCCGAATTGGGAGCCAAGGTCAGCGACAGCCGCCCGGAATCGGACCGACCCTGAAGCAGCAACTATCCTTTTGCACCGGGAGTAAGACTGATGGCGAAAAAGAAGAGGAATCGCAGAACCAGAAGCGGCAATAATCCTTTCGGCGGCGGCGCCCCCGGCATGCCTTCCGGCGGTTCACTCGGCGGCGGCATGGGCGGCGACCTTGCCGCGCGTGTGCGCAAGATGCAGGGTGACATGGAAAAGGCGCAGGAGGAGTTGGCCGAAGAGATAGTGACCGGCAGCGCCGGCGGCGGAATGATCGAAGTGGATATGGACGGCCATCAGGCGGTTCAGGCGTTGAGAATCAAGCCGGAGGTAGTCGATCCGGACGACGTCGAGATGCTGGAAGACCTGCTCCTGGCGGCAATAGGCGACGCCTCGGAAAAAGTCAAGTCCCTCACGGAAGAGCGCATGGGCGGATTTGCCGACGGCCTGAACATCCCCGGCCTCGGCTTCTAATCCGGGACGCACACCAGGATCACGCAATGGCGCCGCTGGCACAACCTGTTACCAACCTGATCGACGCCTTCAGCCGCCTGCCGGGCATTGGGCCAAAGTCCGCCTCCCGTCTCGCCTATTTCCTTTTGCGCAGCGACGAAGAAATCGCCCTCTCGCTGGCCGCCGCACTTCAGGAGTTGAAGGCGGCAACATTGTTCTGCGGCCTCTGCTACAACATCGCCGACAAAGACCCCTGCGCAATCTGCGACAACGAACAGCGCGACCGGACGATCATCTGCGTGGTCGAAGAGCCCCTTGACGTCCAGGCCATAGAGCGCACCGGTTCCTATCAGGGTCTCTACCATGTACTGCACGGCGCGATTTCGCCCGTGGAAGGAATCGGGCCTGACGACCTGAAACTTCGGGAACTGCTTAACCGGCTGCAGCCGGACCATCCCGGAGAACAGGCGATTGACGGTGAAACGAGGGAACTGCTGGTGGCGACCAATCCGAACCTCGAAGGGGAAGCCACCGCGATGTATATTGCCAGGCTTATCAAGCCCCTGGGCGTTCGCGTCACCCGCCTGGCCCGCGGTCTGCCAACCGGCGGCGATCTCGAATATGCCGATGAAATGACCCTGAGCAACGCCCTGGCGGGTCGGCTGGAAATGTAAACCGGTCAGGATTCGCCGCACCCCAAATATGTGTATCGAAATGGATGAACTGAGCGGCAAGCCGCAAGCCGGCGGCTCGCAGACCCACGCCAACCCCAATAAGCTGAGGACCCTGAAACAGGCCTGGCAAAAGAACTCTCTCGGGCCGGTGGTGCGGCGGTTCCCCGAGCGCAAAGGCAAGTTCACGACGAGCAGCCCCTCCATCGTCATCCAACCTCTCTACATGCCCTCCGATGAGACTTCGAACGACGGAACCGCCGACGAATACCTGCGAAAACTCGGCTTCCCCGGCGAATACCCTTTCACACGCGGCGTGCAGCCCAATATGTATCGCGGCCGCCTCTGGACCATGCGCCAGTACGCGGGCTTCGGCTCGGCGGCGGAGAGCAACCGGCGTTACCACTACCTGATCGAGCAGGGGCAGACGGGCCTGTCAGTCGCCTTCGACCTCCCCACCCAAATCGGCTATGACGCCGACCACGATCTTGCCCAGGGCGAAGTGGGAAAGGTCGGCGTCTCCATAAGCAGCTTGCAGAATATGCGCACGCTCCTCCGGGACATTCCCCTGGACAAGGTCAGCGTCAGCATGACGATCAACGCGCCGGCCGCGATCCTGCTGGCCATGGTTATCGCCGTCGCCAAGGAGCAGGGCGTGCCGCCGGCGCAACTCCGGGGCACCGTGCAGAATGACATTCTGAAGGAGTATATCGCCCGCGGCACCTACATCTTCCCGCCCGCGTCCTCAATGCGTCTGATGACAGACCTGTTTCTCTATTGCGCCCAGCGCCTGCCCAGATGGAACACGATATCGGTCAGCGGATATCACATTCGCGAAGCCGGCAGCAGCGCCGTCCAGGAGGTGGCTTTCACGCTCGCAAACGCCGTCGAATACGTGCAACAGGCGATCAACGTCGGGCTGGACGTGGACCTCTTTGCCTCCCAGATCAGCTTCTTCTTCAATGCCCACAATGATTTCCTGGAAGAAGTGGCAAAGTTCCGCGCCGCCCGCCGCCTGTGGGCAAAGCTGATGCGACAACGTTTTGGCGCAACCAACCCCAAGAGCTGGCGGCTTCGCTTTCACACGCAGACAGGCGGCAGCACCCTGACCACACAACAGCCGGACAATAACATCGTTCGCGTTACGGTACAGGCCCTGGCCGCCATACTGGGCGGCACGCAGAGCCTGCACACCAACTCCAAGGACGAGGCACTCGCGCTGCCCACCGAAAAGGCGGTCGAAATCGCTCTGCGCACGCAACAGATTCTTGCCGGTGAAAGCGGCGTGGGCGATGTCGTTGACCCGCTTGGAGGCAGCTACTATATTGAATGGCTGACCGACGAAATCGAGAGCCGGGCCTGCGAGTATATCGAACGCATCGACGAGATGGGCGGAGCCATGCAGGCAGTTGCGGACGGTTTTGTTCAACGAGAGATTCAGGAGTCGGCTTACGCCTCCCTGCGCGCCGTCGAAAGCGGCGCCCAGACCGTTGTCGGCGTCAACCGCTACCAGGGCGGGACGGCGCTCCCCGAAGAGACTTTGCGCGTCGACGAGGTCGTGCAAAATGAGCAGATCGCCGCGCTGACGGCTCTGCGCGCCGGCCGTGATCAGAGCAAGGTTTCCGCCATTCTTCAGCGCATTGACCAGTCCGCGCGCAAGGCCGGCGAACCGCTCATGCCGCTCTTCGTCGAAGCGGTCGAAAGCGATGTCACCGTCGGCGAAATCTGCGACGCTCTCAGGGCCGTATTCGGCGAATACCAGCCGTCAAGTTGGGTCTGATGCAGGCGCAACCGAACAACTCCTTCTGCTTCGTCTGCGGCCTGGATAACGTAGCCGGCGTGAGAGTGCGATTCTATGAAGGCGCCGTCGCGGTGCGCGCTGAAGGCAAATTTCTTATACAGCCGCTCAGCGTCGTTTCCGGGCCGGATGCTGATTTGCCGGGTTGGCAAGTCTATAATTGTAAGGAGTAAACGGTGCTTGACTTCATTACAATTGAGGGCTTCAAGAGTATCGCAATCCTGAACGAGCTGAAATTAGGCCCAATAAACGTGTTAATTGGACCTAATGGTTCGGGCAAGTCGAACTTCATCGGAGTTTTTTCCTTGCTGAACGCCATACGCTCGGGACGCCTGCAGCTGTACGTGTTGCGTGCAGGGGGTGCTGACAGAGTTCTGCATTTCGGTTTGAGGACAACTGAGAGTATGAGAGTTCACCTTTCATTCGAGAACCAGACTAATCAGTATGAAATTCGGTTGCAGGCGACCGAAACTGACCAACTTCATCCAAGCGGTGAGACTATTTCATTCTGGGACAAGGCGAATTACGACAAATCGAATGACGATACTCTTTTCGGCAGGGGCGGAGAGGCAGGAATCAGCTTGCCGCCCACCGGAGAAATCCAATGGTATGTTCAGAATCATCTCGATAGTTGGCGCCTGTATCATTTTCACGACACCAGTTCGGCTTCTCCTTTGCGTAAGACAGCGGATGTAAATGACAATCGATTTCTACGAATGGATGGCACAAATCTGGCCTCATTCTTGCATCTCTTGCGCCAAAGGTATGAAATCAATTACCACTTGATTCGCCGTACAGTGCAGCTCGTTGCGCCGTTTTTCGAAGATTTTCTGCTCCAACCTTCGGCGCATAACGAAGACAGGATTCGCCTTGAATGGCGGCATAAAGGAACTGACGCCTACTTTGACGTTTCTTCGTTTTCCGACGGCACGCTGCGTTTCATAGCTCTTGCGACTCTGATGCTGCAACCAGAGGAAATGCGCCCTTCGGTCATTCTTTTAGACGAGCCGGAACTAGGGTTGCACCCCTATGCAATTACCCTGCTGGCCTCGCTGGTTAAGCAGGCCTCCGTAAAGTCACAGGTCATTCTAGCGACACAGTCTCCTATCCTGTTGAATCATTTCCAACCCGAAGACGTGCTCGTGGCAGACCGTGTTCGGGGGCAAACAGAGTTTACTCGGCTTGACGCTGAGAACTTGAAAGCTTGGTTAGACGACTACAGTCTAGGTCAGTTGTGGGAAATGAATGAATTCGGCGGACGCCCTAATCGGGAATGACTGGAGAATTGCGCAGATGACAAGGCTATTCCTCCACGTTGAGGGCCAAACCGAAGAGAGTTTTGTAAACGAGGTGCTTGCACCCCATCTCTACTCCTGTGGATACACTATGGTCGTTCCCCGGCCAACCGGCGGAATAAAGCCATGGCCGAGCGCCAAAAGGAACATACTGAGGTATTTGAAGCAAGATGCTGGATGTATAGTCAGCACGATGGTAGACTTCTACGGTCTCCCGCAGAGCGGGCCTGGCCCATGGCCTGGAAGGAAGGATGCCAATAGTTCACTGTATCCGGAGAAGGCTCGGACTGTCGAAAAAGAACTACTGGCAGATGTCTGCCACGATATGGGGACAAACTTCAACCCCAGCAGATTCATTCCATACGTGATGATGCACGAATTCGAGGCAATGCTATTCAGCGACTGCGCTGCGTTTAGTCGCGGCATAGGCAAACCGACACTAGCCAGACAGTTTCAGGCTGTCCGCGATGCCTTTGCCAGTCCGGAAGAGATCGATGATTCGCCTTTTACAGCCCCTTCCAAGCGCGTCGAAAAGCTTGTGCCGGGTTACACTAAGCCGCTGTTGGGTACGCTGGCCGTGTTTGAAATCGGCCTAGAGGCCATCAGAAGGGAATGCCCGCATTTTGGATGCTGGCTAAGTCGCTTGGAAGCATTCCCTACGGCCAGCTCCGGCCTGTCTGCAACAGGTTCACGGTAGGGAGCAGAGGTGAACAGTTCAGAAACAGTGCAACTAACCGACGCCCGGCTCGACCATGTCGGCATCGTCGTCCAGGATCTCGACGATGCCCTTTCCACATACTGCGGCATCCTTGGCTTCCGCCTCCTCGAGCGGCTCGACGCACCCGACCACGGTGTCGAGCTCGCATTTCTTGCATCCGGTAACAGCACGATTGAGCTCCTGTCTCCCATCGACAGAGAGAGCGGCACCGCCCGCTTCCTGGCCCGCCGGGGAGAAGGCAGCCACCACGTCTGCTTCGCCGTGCCCGACATAGCTCGCACCCTGCAGGAGCTTCGTACTCAAGGCGTCCGCCTGATCGACGAGAGCCCCCGTCAGGGTGTCCACGGCCTTGTCGCCTTTGTCCATCCCCAGGCCGCGCACGGCGTCATGATCGAACTGCTGCAAAAGGACCCGGCGCACCGGCTCGAATGACTCCACCCCGATTCGGCCAACCCCCCACGGTTGGCACGCAGCTCTCACACTGGAACGACGTCATCGACGGCCACCTGGCGGCCAGCCGCCCCGAGGCGGCCGTCCCGTTGATTCGCGTTATCCTCAAAACCCTGCCGCGCCACCTGCCCACCTATTTTCGTTTTCTCCAGGCTGTCTGGCTCTTGCGGCGCTGGCACGAAGGCCGGGACTGGGCGCTGCGCCTGCTTGGGGCCGACCCCGGCAGCGAACTGGCTTGGGCGGTGCTGGCCAGGGGCGCCGAATCCGACGGCAACCTGACAAGGGCCCAGCGCTACTGGACCCTGGCGCTCGAAAACGCGCCCTACAATCGCCCAATCCGCCAGGGGTTGTCTCGCACGCTTCTACGCCAGAAGCGCCCCCTCATGCTGACGCGTCCTGCCCTGGCGACCCTGTACCGGATGGGCGGACGCTGGGACAGAGCCATTCGCGTCTACACAAAGCTGACCGAGGAGGAGCCGGGCAGACTCGACTACCAGAGCAGTCTCCTTGAAGCCGCCTGGCACGACGGCCGGACCGAGGAAGCCCTTCACCTTGCCCGTCTCCTGGTCTCGCTCAATCCCAACCTCCTTCTCGGCTGGATCGTCTCGGCCCGTATCGGTGACGAAGACGACAGGGCCCTGGCCAGGGCGCCCCTCGAAGCCATGGACCCCGACGGCGAATACGCCATCACGCGCTTTGCCGACAAGAATGCCTTCGCCTTCCCAACCGAAATCTCCGTCTCGCCCGAAGATGCGGCCCTGCTGAAGGCCGCCCGAACCTCCGCCTGACCACCTTTTTGGCGGGCCCAATGCCGGTCGCCCTCCACTTGTCGCCGCATCAACATTTTTTTGTCAATTCGTCTGGTCTGCGGTAGGCTGCTGCTGAGGCGGCACGGCCGGGGCCGTCACTTTCGATCAGGCCGGGGGGAGCGCGGAAAGATCGTAGTCTGACCTTATCCTCCGTATCTCCTGGCGCAGCAAAGGGGTGATTTGTGCTTAGTCAGCAACAGTTGAAACAAGCTCTGCTCGATTCATTGCAGAGCGATGAGGACATTGCAGTCATTCAACCGCCCGCTATCGGGCAAACCGCGCGGCAGAACGAACTGCTTATGTTCATTAAACCGGAGATCCTGGCAATCGAGGATCGGACCTGCCTCGGCAACGCCATCGACCTGATCTGGGCCAAACTCGCCCAGTTCGACGCCTCCGTCGCGGGTGCTGTCCTGGTCGGCGGCCCGGCACTGGAAGAGAAAGAGAGCATGGACCGCCACTACGGCGCGATCAATGTCCTGTCCAAGACCGCGTCAGACGGCCTGGACGCATCCGATCAGCGCAGCGTCTACGACGCCCTCGCCGTCTCTTCTGCCGACTACCCTCTTTTCGGCGGACACGAATTCCTGTACGCTCATCCCTCATTCACACCCGCCAGTCTGGACAGCCTCTGGTTTACAAAAAAGGCGCACAAAATCCGCTCCGGGTTCTACGTCCAGGCATACGAGGAAGTAGGCGAAAAGTTCATTCTCGTCAACGGCTTCCACCCCGCCCAGTTGGCCCACTTCACCGAGCCTTCCCACCGCATCGCGCTTATGCTGCTCCAGTCCGATACGGGATGGGCAGAGTTGCGCGACCGGATGATCGGAGATACCTTCCCGGAACGGGCCGTATCCGGCTCCATTCGCGGCGAATTGCACGCCAGGCCGGCCCACTATGGCTTCGACGAAGTGACAATTGCAAACAACGGCGTCCATCTCTCGGCCGGCCCCTTTGAGGCCATGTTTGAGATAGGCAACTTCTTCGGCAGCCTGGTCGGGTCGGATATCTCCTCCACACGGCCCCGCATCGTCAAGACAATGCAGACCGCAGGGATTTCGCCGGATGATGCCTATAGGGCTATGGAGAATCCTGAAGTCGACGACGGCAAAGGCGCAAAGACCGATCTGTTCGACGCCACCGAACACATGGATACTGAGGCCGCGGTCGCACTGTACAGATCCAACGTCGCAAATTGATCGCGCCGCCTGCCTGACACTTCGGCGCCGCCTGCCGGACCCGTTTTCCGCTCTACTCCCGCTACAGAATTTTCAGCACGACGTGGGCGTCGCTCCACAGCCCTTCCAGGTCGTATCGGCGTCGCGTCTCCTCCGTAAACAGATGCAAAATGACATCGCCATAATCGGCCAGGAGCCACCCTCCGCCTTCCTGCCGCAGATCGTGGACATTCAAGGGCCGCATCTTCTGTTCAATCCGGAGTTGCTCCCACAAATCATCCCGTATCGCATTTGCCTGCCGCTCATTGTCCACACTGCCCAGCACAAAATAGGTAGTGATGCTGGTCTGATCGCTTACGTCCAGTAAGACGATGTCCGCCGCCTGCTTCTCTTCAATGATTTCGACGATTTTCCGCGCCAGTTCGTTGCTGTTCAGTTGTGCCCCCTTGTCGGTTGATGAAAACGGGTCAGTCATCCAGTATAACACAGCCCCAGGGTACTATCCTGGAGCTTAACGGGTCTACAAATACGGCAAAAAGAGCGCGCATCCCATATTGGCAGACGCCTCGCATATCTACTTGGTCTGCTGTCGCGCTGATGCTGGCTGCATTGGATTCTGCCTGCTGTCTGTCATCCTGATTGTCCTCTGATCCTCCTGCTGTCGCCTTCGCCAGTTCGGCCGGTTGCCCTTAACTCCAACAATTCGGACCTCATGTTACGCAGTCAGGGTATCAAGGCGCGCTGGGTCCAATTGAAGCAAGGCGTGGCAAGCCTGTTTCAAGGCAGAAAGATACAAATGCGTCTTGCGCGCATCGTGAGTCTTCGAACAGCGGCCACTGATCACGAATGGGGCTCTGACAACCCCCGCCAAACGGCATTCCATCAAGTAATCTACTGAATTTGGTATAGCGCTATACCAAAATCGGTAGATTTGAGCGAGACAAATGCCGCAGGATGCGTGCATACTATTCTATAGAAGTACACATTCATCCATTGCTGCGTAACATGAGAAAGGAAAGTAACATGAAAAAGATAGCATTGCTTTCGTGCATTTCAATCATTTTGGCGGTAGTGGTAGTTCTACTGCCTCAAAATGAAATGCCAGTACGCGCTGAGGCGCGATGTGGCCCAGACGGAGGCGAAGTGCAGAACAACTCAAGCTATACCCTTAACCTCGAAGGAGATGCGCTCGTATTTCATGAGCCATCGAACACGTACCAGTTCCAAGTCGTATGGCGTGAATTGCCTCCAGGACAACACAGTGACTCGATTGGAATCTGTGATGTTGACAAAGTCAACATTGAAACGAACAATTGGTATATGAACGGGTACCGCAATCAGGATTCTTGGGTTTATGTTGGTCCCGATTCTATTACCTGCAGAAATGGTGATGATTTGCCGGAAGGAATATGGCCTCCTATTATCACCAACGCATATTGTGGGTAATTCCGCCCCCGTGATGTCAGTGTCCATCTGAATTGTATGAATGTGGCCCGCCGCCTCTTTCGGACGGCGGGCTTACTGATCCAGTGATGTTACGCAGTAGACTTCTGTTCCTTGCAGGGCAATCGCATCTAAACTGGGTCAAGACCTTGTCGCGCTACCTGAATCGAGTTCAGAGCAAGGTAAAACGCCAAGAACCGGACAAATCGTGGGGCGCGGTTGCCAATTCGAATGGTTTTCGGCGACTGGAGGCCGGTTTCTTGGCCAAAAACCACTGACAGTCGGCAGATGGACAGAGATTTCTACTTTTACTTGCTTTCTTAATGGCGAGTTTCGGCAGATTTGTCGTTCGAAATTAGATGCGGTTGTCCTGGGGTGCATCCCAGATTTGGGGTGAAGATGGTCAGATAGGGATTTCATGCCATCGTTGGCTGAGGAGGCGAGCGCGGAGAGCGAGCATGGCCTGAGCACCATTTTGGGACCAGCGCATGCCAGCTTGTTTCATACGCTGCTGAATCAAGGTTTTGGCAGCAGATTCGACGGTGCCGCTGCTGATGGGGAATCCGGCTTTTCGATAGGCAGCGTAGTTCATACGTCGTCGGTTTTTCCACAGATAGGCGACCGCTGGTTGACGTCTGGAGGCGCCTCTGCCGGGTTGGGATTGAGACGTAAGATACGGCGGAAGAAAAGGCGCAGTTGACTGCGAGCTAAGGCGGTCTTCTGGGCTTGGACCCAGGCAGAAGCTTCTGATGAGTCAGGACCCAGTGCTGCGGCCGCGATCTGCCAGACGTACTGCAGCATGTGCCACCAGTCGAGGATTTCGATGCGGCGGGAAAAACAGACGAAAACCATCATCCAGATCCAGATGGCGCCATCGTTGATGCAGACGATCCGTTTGGCTTTTTCGACCCCGCGGCGGCAACTCTCGGCCCAGTAGTGGTTGGTAAAGGTTTTGGCATCCCACAGACCAGCCCGATAGGAGTGTTTTGTCAAGCGCAGCTCGCCCTCTGCCTTCTCCCCTGCTTCACGCACAGGCACAGCCGAAACGCTCGCCACTTTGGCCTCTTTCCAGCCCTCCTCGCGCAGATGGACCATCACCCCATCGGCTGATACCGCCATCACCTCACTGTCCGGCTCGGGAATGCGCCGATAGCTTACCCTTTCCTCCTCTTCAGGCACGCACACCATCGCCTCAGCCTCGCTTGCCTCTGCTTTCACCACCTCCGTTCCGTACTCCAGCACCAACCGATGCATACTGCTCGCTGAAATCGGCACATTCGTCAACTCGCTGAAGTTGTCTGCCGCACGCGCATAGGAACCCAGTTCAACCGCTTGGCGCAACGCCATCTCCAGCATCTGCGGACTCCACCCCCGTCTCCCCAGCCCCAGTCTCCGGTCCAGGGGGAAAAAACCCTTGCTTACACGAAGGGCAATAGTAGTACGCTCGATTTACCTCGAAGGCTCCCTCTCGGTGTTGTATCTCTCTCTTCTTCTTCCCCTTGTTCTGCCCTCGCTCCCCGCACTCAGGACAACACGCATCCACATCCACCTCGCCTGCCTCGCCTACCAGCTCTGCCAGCAAAGGTTTCTTCATGGCTTCCCGCTTTTGGCGTGCCCGTTCCATGATCTCATCGAAACTGGCCTCAGGTTCCTCCCGTCGCCATGTCCACAGCCGCTCGTGCAACTCGCCCGCCGACTCCGTAAACTCCTCTTGACTTCGTTCCTGACTTCGCTTCCGACCCATTGCCTTTCTTCCCTTTCTCAATAACCCTTTATCTCCCGACCTCCCTTTCAGTATATCTCACCCCCATTTTGGGATGCACGCTGTCCTGCTGTTCCTTGCTTCCGCACTGGAATTCGCATACAATGAAACAAAGTTGCTCGGAGGCACGCCCGCGTTGAGTGGGTTTGCCATGCCGTCGGGGAATCCATGCACAGTTCATGTGGGAAGACAATTGGGTCTAACATTCGTGTCTGACCTCTCCCAATCTGTCGGCCCAATCAGCTTGAAGAGATGTTGTCTCACGTTAGCAAAGGAGAGTCCAGATGAGAAGATCCCGCCTGATGACCCTGGTAGTACTTCTTACGGCGCTGGCGCTGCTCCTCGCAGCCTGCCCCGCGCCCGCGGCGATGCCCGCAACCGATTCAGATGCTGACGCGGCCGATTCCCCTGCCAGCGCAGCCGGACAGTTCAAGGTCGGCCTGGTAACCGACGTCGGCCGCGTGAACGACCGCAGCTTCAACCAGTCTGCCTGGGAGGGCGTCGTCGAAGCGGGCGAAGCCCTTGGCTTGGCAGAAGATGATATCAAGTACATCGAAACGCAGGACGCCAAGGACTACGCCGACAATATGCAGCAGTTTATCGACGCCGGCTACAATGTCATCGTCAGTGTCGGATTCGCGCTGGGTGATGCAACGACCGCCGCAGCCCAGGAAAACCCCGACGTGTTCTTCATCGGCGTCGACCAGTTCCAAGGCGCAGCCATGCCCAATCTGGCCGGCCTGATCTTCAATGAGGACCACTCCGGCTACCTTGCAGGCGTCCTCGCCGGCAGCCTATCCAAGACCGGCACCATCGCAGCAGTCCTCGGGACCGACCTCGTACCCCCCGTCGTGGCCTTTAACGAAGGCTACATCGCCGGCGCCAAGTCGGTGAACGCGGACATCAACGTCATCTCCACCTATCATCCCGGCGAAATCTCCCAGGCTTTTTTAGATCCCGAATGGGGCGCCGCCACGGCCAAACAGGCTTTGGACCAGGGCGCGGATGTAATTTTCGGCGCTGGCGGAATCACCGGTAACGGCGCGTTGCAGGAAGTGGCCACCGCTGACGGCGCAGGCGAGGCCGTCTTCTGCATCGGTGTTGACACAGACCAGTGGAATACAGTACCCGCCGCCCAGCCCTGCCTCGTCTCCAGCGCCATGAAGCTGATCACTCCCGGTGTCGTCGAACTGGTCACCATGGCCAGCGAAGGCGAATTCCCCGGCGGGAACTACTTCGGCGACGTCGACCTGGCTCCCTTCCACGACTTCGACGACATGATCTCGCAAGAGCTGAAGGACCTGCTCGAAGAGACAAAGGCCGGCCTGTTCGATGGCTCAATCGACACCGGATACGGGAACTGATGCCTTCGGCACGCGAATAAGAAACTCGGGTTTTCGTCGAAAGCGCTCGCGGTGGATTCGGCGTGAATCCAGCAGAAGCGGGGGGCATCTGCGGCTGGGCCTCCCGCTTCCCATGTAGAGGCGCTGGCGGCGGGACCTCTACCTTCCTCTTACCTGCGATTCCACCGCCGCAGACAGTCCAAAAGATCTGGAATCCTCCGGCCGGATAGTACGCCTTCTTACGGAGGCCCGTCTTGGCGACCGCCTCTTCGACAACCGGCATTACTCGAACTCTGCGCGCGCTCCTCATCCCGTCGCTCGCCCTGCTGGCCGCGCTGCTCGCCGGCGCCGTTGTCATGATCCTGTCCGGCGACGACCCCATGGCTGCCTATAGCGGGCTGTTCAAGGGCGCATTCGGCGACGGCAAGGGTTGGGCCAGGACAGTTCGCAAAACGATCCCCTTCGTCCTGACGGGACTCTCTGTCGCTCTCGCCTTCAAGGTAAGCCTCTTCAACATCGGCGCCTCAGGTCAGTTCGTGATGGGTTCCGTTTTCGCCGTCGCGGTTGGCATCAACTTCGAAGGCCTGCCAGTCTACATACACTTACCCCTGGCACTCCTCGCCGGCATCGCCGGGGGCATGCTCTGGGGCGCGATTCCCGGCATCCTCAAAGTTTATACCGGGGCCCACGAAGTTATCGTCACCATCATGCTCAACTACGTCGCCTCCCTCTTTGGCGGCTGGACAGTCTACGCCGGCGGCACGCAGGGCCAGACGCCCGGTCCTCTTTGGGACCGCACCGCCGGCGCTATCTCAGAGACGCCCGACGTACTGCACTCCGCACAGATCCCCTGGCTGTTCGGGCCCCCATACCGCGTCCATTACGGCGTTTTCCTCGCCCTGGCCGCCGCAATACTCGTCTGGTGGCTGATCTTCAAGACGCCCCTCGGCTTCGAAATGCGCACCGTCGGCCACAATATGCGGGCTGCCCGCTACGCCGGCATTCGCGTCAATTTCACCATCATCCTGACGATGGCGCTGGCCGGTGGACTGGCCGGTCTCGCGGGCGCTATCGAAACCCTGGGTCTGAACCACAAATTCGCGCCGGAATTCGGCGGAGCTGTCGGATTTGACGGCATCACCGTGGCCCTCCTCGGGCAGACCCACCCCATCGGCGTGCTCCTGGCCGCATTCATGTTCGGCGCCCTCGACGGCGGCGCAGCTACTATGCAGTTCGAGTCCGGCGTCCCCGCCGACATTATTCAGATTATTCAGGCGCTCGTACTTGCCTTTGTCGCCGCGCCTCTTATTATCCGCATGATCTTCCGACTGCGCCAGCAGACGGATCAGGACGCGGGCTCGGCAGTCAACACAAGTTGGGGTGGCGCGTGAGCAAGAACGCACCCGTTTCGGCGTTCCATCGCCTGCGCAGGCGCTACGGCAACACCATGATTGTGGCGCTGGCGCTGATCGTCATGGCGATCCTTGTGAATGTGACGCCGCTGAAAGAGCAGACCTGGCTGCGTGTCCTTTTCGGAGTCAGCGCGCTCAACTTTACACTGCGGTGGACTGTGCCGCTTGTGCTGGGCGCGCTTAGCGGTATCCTGTGCGAAAGGTCCGGCATCATCAACATTGGCATCGAAGGCATGATGCTGGCCGGCGCCTTCGCCGGTTTCGTCGCCAAGACAAGCACCAACCACTGGCCGCTGGCCGCCAGTCTCATCTTCAGCGTCGTCGCCGCCGTGGCAGTCGGAGGCCTCATGGGAGCCGTCCACGCGCTCTTCTCAATCCGATTTCGCATGGACCAGATCATCTCCGGCACCGTCATCATTATTCTGGCGCTGGGGACCACCTCATATCTGTACAACCGGGACGCAATCGCTGAAGGCAAGTTCTCCTCGATCCCGATACCCGGACTGGCCCAGATTCCCGTGATTGGACCGGTACTTTTCGACAATCCTCCCATCACCTACCTTGCCCTGATCATGGTCGCGGTCGTGCACCTCGGTCTCTTCTATACACGCTGGGGGCTGCGGACGCGCGCGGTCGGCGAACATCCCCGCGCCGCCGACACCGTCGGCATCAATGTCAACCGCTACCGCTACATAAACACCTCGCTGGGAGGCATGCTGGCCGGGCTGGCCGGTGCATTCCTGGTTCTGGAAGCAGTAGGTCAGTTCCAGGAGGGAATGACCGCAGGACGCGGCTTCATTTCTCTAGCCGCAATGATCTTTGGCAACTGGAACCCTATCGGCGCGCTCGGCGCGGCGACCCTGTTTGGCTACACCCAGGCTCTCCAGAACGAACTGCTGCTCGCCGGCGTCACCCAAGTACCCCGCCAGTTCATTTCGATGCTGCCCTACGTTGTCACCATCGTCGCCGTTTCCGGCCTCGTCGGTCGCGTGCGGCCCCCGGCCGCCGAAGGCAAAGTCTACGAAACGGAGGGCAGCGCATGACAGCGGCCCAACCTGCACAGGCCCAGAAACCAGGCGCCGGCCCTCCCAAGCTTGAGGTCCTGGGCATTACCAAGCTCTTCCCCGGTGTCGTCGCCAACAAGGATATCGACCTGGCTCTGCACGAAGGCGAAATCCTTGCCCTGCTGGGCGAGAACGGCGCCGGCAAATCGACCCTCATGAATATCATCTACGGGCTCTACCAGCCCACCGAGGGCCAGATTCGGGTCGACGGCAGCCCGGTGGAAATGCACTCCCCCCGCGATGCCATCGACCTCGGCATCGGCATGGTCCATCAGCATTTCCAGCTCGTGCCTGTCATGAGCGTTGTCGACAACATCATGCTGGGCAGCGAAAGCGTCGACCGCGGCCTGCTGGACCGCCAAAGCGTCTCCGCCCAGATTCAGGAGCTGTCCGAACGCTACAACATGGCCGTGGACCCCAACTCCATCATCGAAGATCTGCCTGTCGGTGTTCAGCAGCGAGTCGAAATCCTCAAAGCGCTTTACAGAAACGCTGAAATCCTGATTCTGGATGAGCCGACGTCGGTTCTTACACCACAGGAGATTGAGGGCCTCTTTGAAGTAATGGAACTTCTGCGCAGTCAGGGCAAGTCGATCATCTTCATCACCCACAAACTCAAGGAAGTTCTGCGAGTCGCCGATCGCATAGCAGTCCTGCGCCGCGGCGAAATGGTGGGCGAAGCCGATCCGGCCACCACTTCGCAGGAGAATCTCGCCGCGCTCATGGTAGGGCGAAGAGTTACGCTGGAGATGGAAAAAGAGCCGGCAAGCGCAGGAGACGTGCTCCTGCAACTGCGAGACGTCGAGGCCCACACCGACCTTGGAGAGCCTGCCCTGCGCGGCGTCTCGCTGGACGTGCGCGCCGGCGAGATCGTGGGCGTCGCGGGCGTGCAGGGCAACGGCCAGACCGAGCTCGTGGAGGTTGTCACGGGCCTGCGTCCGGCCACCGGCGGGTCGGTCCTGATCAACGGCGTAGACATGACAAACGCTTCCCCCCGGCGCATCACGGAGGAGGGGGCCATCTGCCATGTGCCGGAGGACCGCCATATGTACGGCATGGTGGACGCCTACTCAGTCGCGGACAATCTCGTTCTCAGCGCCTACTACAAAAAACCCTTTTCCTCCGGCCTCACGATGAACGAACAGGCGATCGCGCAGCATGCCGAAGAGCTGGTAGCCCGTTTCGACGTGCGCACGCCTTCCGTCAGGACTTCCGGCGCGAGCCTTTCCGGCGGCAACCAGCAGAAGATGGTCGTCGCCCGCGAGTTCGGCCGCCCCATCCGCCTGCTCGTGGCTGCACAGCCGACGCGCGGGATCGACGTTGGCTCGATCGAATTCATCCACAGCCAGATCGTCGCCAAGCGGGACGAGGGAATCGCCGTACTGCTGGTAAGCTATGAGCTGGATGAGATTATGGCCCTCTCCGACCGCATCGCCGTCATGTTTCACGGCCGCATCAGCGCAGTCCTCCCGCGCAGCCAGGCGACCCGCGAAAAAATCGGCCTCCTGATGGCCGGTGTCAGCGTGGAAGATGAGGCGAATAGCTGATGACCGGCAATGCGCTTCAGTCAGCGCTTCGACCGCGAAGCCGAAGTTAGTGTCCGCAACTGTGCGCGACAAGGAAAAGAGAAGAAGGACCGGATGGCAGACCCCGCACTGGACCAGCCCCAACTTGAAGAGTACGACGACATGGACGGCGAGGTCAGATATCCTCACACCAACGGCGAACTCCACTTTGCCGCCGACAGGGACAGCGATCTCTACGATCTGCGCTGGCACTGGCACAGGCGCGCCTATGCCCGTTCCATTCGCATCCGCATCGACGCGCCGATCTACACCTCCAGCGGAATCAGCAGCGAGCAGCTGGATGATGTACTGCCCCTCGCCGTTCAGTTCTATCCCGGCTATCAGGAGACGATCTACGGCGTCGAGGGGGTGATCGTCAGCAAGCGCATCTTCGCACCCCTCGACAGCTACTACGATCGCTCCCTGCTCTGGATGATGGAGGCCCAGGCCGAAGGGGACCGCCTGATCCAGATTCGCGTCGAGATCGACTGGGGCGAACCCCTCGAACAGCGCATGGTCGACGGGCTCTTGGTCGCGCAGAAAGACCCCGGCGAAGCCAAGGGGGCCCACGGCCAGCGCAACGCCGAGAGCACGCGCGTCTTCGGCGCCGCAGAAGGCCGCCCCGACCTTGTCGAATTTCCCACCGATTCGCAGGCGCACCTGGTCTATCATGTCCTCGTGGCAGGCCAGGTAGATCTCCCCCTGATCCTGACGCTGAGCGACGTCGGTGAGCAGGTAGCCTGGAACGGCTTCCTCGTCCAGCGAGACATTTCACGCGCCTTCAAGCGCAGCCGAAACAGCTGGCACGACATCACGCACCGGGGAAGGCTGTGGTCCCCGGACGTTGGCGCCAACCAGGCTGTCCAGCAAGCCAAAATCGGCGCCGTGCAGAGTCTGGCCCGTTTCCGCTCCGGCTACGCGCCCGCCGACCGCTCGATCGAAGCCGTTCCCGGCCTTGTCGATCTGTTCGACACCTTCGCGCCTGTACACAGCCGCGCCATGCTGGACACCCTGCGCCGGGTCGCCGAACGTACCGGCGGCGCACTCCCCCATCAGCTGCCTGTTCTCCCTCGCGGCCCGATCAACGCGCCCGAAGACGGCATTCCCTTCGCCGCGGCTGCCTACCTGGAGACCCTTCACAATCACCTGCAGCGCCTCCCCGACCGGGAATGGCTGGCTACGCACCAGCAAGCGCTGACGACCACCGCCAATGAACTGTTGGCATTCTTCCAAGCGCCAAAAGGCTCAAGCGCCCCTGAAAATCCAGCCACATGCGCGACATATGCAGCCCGCCGCGCCCTGACAGCCGCCTCTGCCCTGGCCCGACAGCTGAATCAGACTGAAGACGCCACCGCGTGGGCCGGCGCGGCTGTCCAGACAGGCAACAACGAGAAGACGTCAACATCCATTCAGCCCTCGACCGCCGATTCATCTGTCTGGAATCTTATCGGCATCACCACGGACGAGGGCGAGCTGACCATACATGGGGAGTGGCCTTCCCACTGGGACTGGTGGGCGCTTCTCCAGCTCCCCTTCAGAGCACAGGAGGAGGACGACACAGTCAGCCTCCTCTGGGACGGCGAAATGCTGCACGCAACCCGCCCGGTCACCTTCGACGGCCCGATCACGGTTCAAAATCAGGTCCAGGCTTTCGGCTCGGATGAACACAGCTTTGATTTGCGCTTCCGCCTGGGCAGCGAACTGTTCATTCCCACCTTCCTTTCCGAACCTTAGTCAGACAGGCAGTTCAATCTGAGCTCTGCAAAGAGAAAGTGCCGGGAGAGGAACTGTGCGCCGGCAACCTCCGGTCTTTGTCAGTCATCAAAGATAAAGCGCATGACTACCGCTTTCGTCTACGACCCCTTTGAACGAAATCATAGTTTCCCAGGCCATCCGGAATGTCTGGAACGCATGCAGAGCGCCTTGGCGCTGCTGCAAGCCGACGGCATCCTCGATACATTGACCCGCCTGCCCAATTCAACTGCCTCTCTCGACCAGATTCTTGCCGTTCACGATGCCGCCTACATCGAACAGTTCCAGGAAATATGTCAGGGCATTGGCAGGTCTGCCTCCGGCGGAAGACATGGCGCTCAAAGTTGGGAGCAGTCGGCACTGTGGCTCGACCCGGATACCTATGTTCTCCGCGCCAGCTGGGAAGCGGGCCTGCGCGCCGCGGGCGGCCTGCTGCAACTGACAGACGCCGTGATGACAGGCGCCGCCTCCAATGGCTTTGCCATGGTGCGGCCGCCGGGCCACCACGCCCGTCCCCGCGGCGCCAAAGGATTCTGCCTGTTCGGCAATGTCGCCGTCGCCGCACGTCATGCACAGCAAAAACACGGCGCCGGACGCGTCCTCATCGTCGACTTCGACGTTCACCACGGCAACGGCACCGAGGAGATGTTCATCGACGATCCAACCGTTCTCTTCATCAGCATCCACCAGTACCCGCACTACCCCTTCAGCGGCAGCATCGACGAAGTCGGATACGGCCCCGGTGAAGGCTTTAACGTAAACGTTCCTTTTCCATCTGGTGTCGGCGATGCCGGCTATCTTTCAACTCTCCGGCAACTGGTGGACCCGCTCGCCCGGGAATTCAGACCGGACGTCATCTTCCTTTCGGCCGGCTTCGACGGCCACTGGATGGACCCGCTCAGCGGCCATCGCGTGAGCGTAGACGGCTACGCGTCGATGGTGGCGGAGTTGATGGCCCTTGCGGAAGCGCTCTGCGGAGGCAGGCTGATCTGCACGCTGGAGGGCGGCTACGATCTGGATGCCTTGCCCCACTGCATACTCTCGACGCTGCGCGTACTCAGTCGCAGTCCAGCTGGCCGCAGCGATCCCTTCGGCGCTGTCGAAGGCAACCCGCAAGCCGCGGAAAAGGTAGTTTCAGCGGTTAAACGCCGTCTGGGAATTCGCTGAAACGCGCTGAATTCGGTAGACTGGCAACCTGTGGATCTGTTGAGGTCCGCCTCAATGGAGATCCAGACCAGTTTTCGCTTGACCAAAATCAGATTGCGAACAGCCGCCAAATAAAACGATCTGGAGAGCCGTTTGCCCTCAACAGGTCATTCGTAAAGCAAGAGGAAAAATGCACACGATTATCCTGCAGACCAAGGCCCGTCAATCATCCACAGGCAAAACCTGGCGAATCGAAGTTCTCGGTGACAGCCTCATAAAGGAGGATGTCAAAGTCTCGATCGGCGAACTCGAGTATCACCCTGCCAAAGCTGAACGTCGTTCCCTGATCGACATCCTGACGATTATCGAACGTCATAACTTTCGCATCTGCCACGTCGAGCACGAACCCAATGACGATGGGCTGGAGGAGTGGATGTTCATTTTGCAGGGTTGAGCCCTGCCGTGAACCCCTTTGCGGCAGAGGAGAAGCCCTTGTCGTTCAGCGAGCATGCCCGCAGGCATCGCGGCGCCGCTCGCAGCCCTGAACGCGGTTACGCCGGAAATTCGACGCACTGTCCGCCTGGAAAATCAGTTCCGCCATTGGAGAGTCGTGACTGGAGAGCCGCAGATCTTCGCCCACCGCGGCGCCAATGCCGTCGCGCCGGAGAATACACTCCCCGCGTTTGAAAAAGCGCTCGAAATAGGCGTCGACGGCATCGAACTTGATGTACAGGCCACCGCCGACGGCGAACTGGTCGTCCTGCACGACTTCAGGCTCGAACGCACGACCACCGGCGCCGGCCCCCTTGGCGCCCACACGCTGGCCCAACTCTCCGCAATCGATGCCGGCGTCCGCTTCGACGACGCGTTTTCAGGCACACCGATTCCTACCCTTGAGCAGGTCTTCGACCTGGTGGAAGATCGCTGCATAGTCAATGTAGAGATCAAGAACATGGACTGGAACGGAGGCCGCGAAGCCGGCCCCCTGGCTCGCTTGATCAAACGGCGCGAGCTCTTCGACCAGGTCATCGTCTCCAGCTTCAATCCCATCTCCCTCCGCAAGATGCGGCAGCTGGACCCCTCGATAGCCCTCGGACTGCTTTACTTCAGCAGGCCGCCGCGCCAAAGCGGAGAACCGGGAAGTTTCTTGCAGAAAGTCCGCAACCTCCCGCTTAAACATCTTATTCTCCATCTGACCCGGCCGTTGCTTAGCCGGGGCATCGCACCGGAAGCCCTCCATCCTCACTTCGCCTCAATCGACGCACAGCTGGTCGAAACTGCCCGCAGCCGCGGCCAGCTCGTAAACGCCTGGACCGTCAATAGCGCGGCAGAGGCCCGGAGGCTGGCCGCCCTGGGCGTGGACGCCATCATCACAGACCTGCCCGACGTTATCCGCCAAGGGCTGTCGCCGGCCGGAACGCCGCAGCGCCCTCCCGCCGCCTGACCGCATGACAACCTCCACGGCAAGCGCCCCGGGCAAAGCCATTTTATTCGGCGAACACGCCGTCGTCTACGGAAGGGCGGCCATCGCCGTTCCCGTGGCGAAAGTGAAAGCAACCGCCGCCGTCACGGACGCGCCCGCTGGATCCGGCTGCACAATCGCAGCACCCGACGTCGGCGCCCGCGTTCATCTTTCTACGCCAAATGAAGACCCTCTGGCTCTCGCCGTCCGCCTGGCAATCGAAAAGGCCGGTATCGAAGAAGAACCTGACTGGCAGATCACAGTACGCAGCGACATTCCCATCGCCGGCGGGATGGGCAGCGGCGCGGCTGTAAGCGCCGCCCTCGTGAAAGCCGTATTCGCCCACCGCAAAGTTCCCGCCCACCGCCGGCCAAAAGCCGAAACCGTCAACCGGATCGTCTACGCCGTTGAGAAACTGCACCACGCCAACCCAAGCGGCATCGACAATACCGTCGTCGTCTACCAGCAGCCCGTCCGGTTCGTGCGGGGTCAGCCGCCGCAGCGATTCGACATCGCCCGCCCATTTCACCTGGTCATCGCCGACACCGGGATCGCCAGTTCGACCGCCGCAGTTGTATCCGACGTACGCCGCGCCTGGGAACAGGACACGGATCAATACGAAGCGATCTTCGACGGCATTGGCGAAATAGCCGAGACCGCGCGGCGGGCCATCGAATCCGGCGACGTCGACGCGCTGGGACCGTTAATGAAGGAGAACCAGCGTCTCCTTCGTAAGCTGAACGTTAGCTCTGGGGAACTTGAACGGCTGATCGCGATCGCGAAAGAAGCAGGCGCGGCCGGCGCCAAGCTCAGCGGCGCGGGCCGCGGCGGCAACCTGATTGCTGTCGTGGAGCCGAAAAAGTTGGAGACCGTCCAGGAAGCGCTTCTGGCAGGCGGCGCTGCGGGGATCGTGGTCACACAAATAGGCGCGTAACCCTAACTCTCTCCGTCTCGAAGCCGCCAGCTGTCCCGCAGGTAGGCGAGCCGCCCGCCAACCACCGTCGCAACAACCTGCGCCTTCCCGTCCAGCAATGTCAGGTCGGCGCGGGCGCCTCTTCGAATCCGCCCCACCTCTCTGTCGATACCCATCGCCTGGGCCTGGGAAAGGCTTGTCGTCGGCCACGCCTGCACAAGCGGCCAGCCCGTGGCCGACATGAAGTTTCTCAGCGCCGCGTCCAGTGTCAATACCGAACCGGCGAGAGTCCCGTCTTCCAGTCTGCAAGCGCCATCCTTGACGATTACTGGCAGTCGGCCCATTTCATACCGGCCTTCCGGCATGCCCGCGGCCCCGATCGCGTCGCTGATCAGCAGTGTGCGCGTCGGCCCCTTGCAGCGCCCAAGAATTCGCATGGCCGCCGGATGGACGTGGATCCCGTCCGCGATCAGCTGGGCGTGAACTCTGTCGTCGCTCAATGTCGCGCCCAGCGCGCCCGGCCGGCGGTGGTGGAGGCCGGCCATCGCATTGTACGTGTGCGCGGCCTGCGAAACGCCTGCGTCAATGGCCGTTGAAGCCTCCTCGAATGTCGCCGCCGTGTGCCCCAGTACAACCCGCACACCGGCCTCAAGCGCCATCCCGATCAAGGCATCTGCTCCCGGCTCTTCCGGCGCCAGCGTGATCATTCGCACCGGACCGGCGGCCAGCAGTTCTTCAAACGCCTCAAGGGAAGCGGGCCGTATGAAGGCCGGGTTCTGCGCGCCGGGGAATTCCGGGCTGAGGAACGGCCCCTCCAGGTGAATACCGAGCACGCGCGCGCCGGCAGCCCCGTTCTCACCGTTTCCCGCCGCTGACGCTTCCATATATCGGGCCGCGTTCTCGACAGCCGCCAGCGTAGCCGGTCGCGACGCCGTAACCGTCGTCGCGTAGAATCCGGTGACGCCGTGCCGGACTAGGAACCGGCTCATCTTTTCAAGGCTCTCAGGCGAAGCGTCCATCACGTCGCCGCCGGCGCTGCCGTGAATGTGAACGTCGATGAAACCGGGCAGCAGCGTGCAGCCGCTTCCGTCCAGAAACGGCGCTTCCAAACGTTCGCTGTCGCTCTGCCATCTGCCAACCAGTCCACCCCGGCAGGTGAGAGCGAAACTGTGACCGGGCGGCGCCGTTACCGCTCCGAAAACGGTCCGAGCGGTCAGGCCGGCAAAGCCGCCTATCGACGGTGACTCGACATCCTCCCGGTCAGCCTCATTGCCCATGATGTTCACAGTGTCTTACTCCCTGCCGTTCGAGCCCGCGCCCAACTTCCAATAGAGCACGCCCAGCGGCGGCAACTCCATCAACGTTGACCAGGAGGCGCCCTGCCACGGAATCTCCTCGGCCTGCAAGGGGAACGGATTGTCGACGCCGCTGCCGCCGTAAATCTCCCAGTCACTGTTCAAAATCTGGTGATAGTCTCCAGGACCCGGCAGGCCGACGCGGTAGCCGTGCCGCGGGACCGGTGTGAAATTACAGACGACGACGATGCAGTTCTCACCCTCTGCGTCGCTGCGCACAAAGCTGGTGATCGAATGCTCCACGTCCTGGTAATCGATCCACTGAAATCCCCCCCAGCTTGCGTCCGACTGGTGCAATGCCGTCTCCCAGCAATACAGGCGATTGCTGTCTCGCACAAAGCGCTGCAATGTGCGATGTTCCTCGAGCTCTAGCAGGTGCCAGTCAAGACTGAAGGTCTCAGTCCACTCCCGCCATTGGCCGAACTCCCCACCCATAAAGAGCAGTTTCTTGCCCGGATGAGCGTTCATAAAGCCGTAAAGGAGGCGCAAGTGGGCGAACTTCTGCCACAGATCGCCCGGCATCTTGTCAAGCATCGACCCCTTCAGATGAACGACCTCGTCGTGGCTCAACGGGAGGATGAAATTCTCGCTGAATGCGTAGCTGAGGCTGTAGGTGATCAGGTGATGATTGTAGCGCCGGAACAGCGGGTCCATCTCAAAGAAATTCAGCGTGTCATTCATCCAGCCCATATTCCACTTGTAGTCGAACCCCAGGCCGCCGGTGTTGGCGGGACGGGAGACCATCGGCCAGATGCTGCTCTCCTCTGCGATCGTCAGAACGCCCGGCGCCCGCTCGTGCAATACTTCGTTTGTCTTCCGCAGCAAAGAGATCGCGTCCAGGTTTTCATGGCCGCCATGCTGGTTGGGAATCCACTCCGCCTCCTCTCTGCTGTAGTCCAGGTAGAGCATCGAGGCCACCGCATCCACGCGCAGCCCGTCAATGTGGTACTCCTCCGCCCAGAAGAGGGCGCTGGCCACGAGGAAGTTACGTACCTCATTGCGCCCGTAATCAAAGATCTTCGTGCCCCAGTCAGGATGGTCGCCGCGGCGTGGGTCTTCATACTCATACAGCGCCGCACCGTCAAAATAGGCCAGTCCGTGGGCATCCTTGGGAAAGTGGGCCGGCACCCAGTCCAGAATCACGCCGATCTCGTTTTGATGGCAGTGATCGACGAAATACTTGAAATCGTCCGGTGTCCCGAAGCGGCAGGTCGGCGCGAAATACCCGGTGCTCTGGTAGCCCCAGGATCCTTCAAAAGGGTGCTCGGTTACCGGCAGGAGTTCGATGTGCGTGTAGCCCATCTCCTTCACATAGTCAACCAGCTGGTGCGCCAGTTGCCGGTATCCCAGTACTCGATTGTCTTCCGGGTTTCGCCGCCAGCTGCTCAGATGAACTTCGTAAATGTTCAGGGGTTGGTCCAGCGCCTGTCTGCTGGAGCGATTCTCGACCCACCCGTCATCGCCCCACGGATAGCTGTCCATGGGCCAGATCCTGGAAGCGGTTCCAGGCGGATTCTCCGCATAGAAGCCATACGGGTCCGATTTGTCAATCCGAAAGTCCACCAGCGGGAGTTGAATGGAGAATTTGTATTCGCTGCCTGCCTCCAGACTGGCGCTGGGCGCGCCGTTATGGGATGGCATCGGCGATGAGGGGATGAACAGCTCCCAGATTCCCTCCCGGTGGGCGTGCATAGGGTGGACATGCGGATTCCACCCGTTAAAGGGCCCAATTACACTTACGCTCTGGGCATTTGGCGCCCAGACCGCAAACTGCACGCCGTTGACGTCCTCCACCGTGCGGAAATGGGCGCCGAACCTGCGGTAGCAATAGAGAAAGTTACCCTCTCCAAACAGGAAAGCTTCGTCATCTGTAAACCACGAACCGATCAATAGATTGCGTCCTTCTCTCCCAGTCATGGGGGTTCCGGCAAGCGGACGGCGCCAGGCTTGTGTGGGTACTTTTGCGAACTGCAGGCGGCTCCGCCGTTCGGCGCGTCCACGTCCGTATCTCTTGCCGCAGAGGCGGGCCCTACGCCTTGCAAATCCTTGCGAGTCCAGGCAGAAAGCTGGTCTCCACCACCGTTTCCCAGCTCATCCTGCCTGCCAGCGCGCTTCCCCGCCGCCGCAGTTCGGTCTTTTCTCTGCGGCTGCCGGGAAGGCGTTCGAATATCTGCCTCGCAGTCTCTTCTGAACTGCGCGCTTCGATGCTGCCGCGAGCTGCACCGTCAATTTCCAGCGCATCCCGCGGCGTCCCGGGCGTCTGTCCTTCCGGCAGTCCGATATAGTCCGCGACCACCAGCGGGAATGTCTTGTCGGCAAAAGCGCTGCCGAGCGCCCCGCTGCCGGGCAGAGCAGTTCGACCACCGCCGCGCCCGTCCTGCTCGCCTGCCGCCAGTATCCCTTGCTCGACGAGCTCGCTCGCTGCCTGCTGCACAAAGCCGATCAAACCGCACACACTGCTCACGCAGGAGATGGCGCCGAACTGGACAGGCTCGATCTGCGATATCCCAAAGGGTTCATAGATGCTCTGCCCGAACTCAAGGTCGCTGCCGCGGCGGATGTCGCTGAACGTCATGTCCGCCGGCATGCGCCTGCCGCATCGGTCCTGGCTCCAGCCAAACTGGTTCACAAATACGATCTTGCTGTTGCTGGCCGAATGGTTAAAGGGCTCGACGTCGTCAAAGAAGAACGGCGCCTCCTCTCCAATCAAGTCGCCGTTGTCGCCCCGATGGCCCACCGGCCACCCATACAGAGTTTCCCAGCTCTCAACCTGCTCCGGCTGGCGCCCGGCCGGCTCACTGGTGGCAAGCACAAAAAGCGCCGCCGTCTTTCCGGATGACGCCAGCAGCCTGTCCAGATGGCTCGCTACCCGCACGTCTCGCCACAGCGCTTTGGACAGCACCATCCGCGCCACGTGCGTAAAGACGTAATCCGGCTTGAAGCCAAGCAGCGTGCGGCAGTATTCCTGTAAACGGCGCTTGGCGTCCAGGAGGTCCGCCACCTTAATCTTCTCCGACCTTATGCCGTTGTAGACAAGATCGATCCTGCAGTTGGCGAATGGCCCGCCCAGGAATCGCAGCTCTTCTCGCACGGTGTCACTGACGGCAAATATGGCATCGCAATGGATCGCCTGGCGCACGATTGCGTGTTTGAAATAGGAGGTCTGCTCGCCAAAAACCGTATCCAGCGGCAGATGGGATTCGCGGGCCCGCAGGAGCGCGTTGTAGAAGCGCGTATCGTGACCTGCGTGGCTCTCCACCAGCAACCGGGCCGTCGCCACCTCATGAGCATAAAAGACAGTGCGCCACTGCTCCGGCTCATTCAACTGCGCAGCAAACGCGACCGGAAGACCCAGCCATTCGTGGGCGATGATCACCCGCTCGTGCGGCGCCAGCCCCTCGTCAACCCCCAACGCCTTGAGACCGGAAAAAAGCGGCTGGGCGATAGACATATAGAGGTTGTACTCGAAATCATGGTTGTAGCGAAAGCTCTCGATTCCGTAGTTTTCCCACAGAAAGTAGCTGAATCTCTCCACGTGACCCATATGCGGATTGCTGGCATCGACCAGCAAAATCTCATGCTCCACATCTCCAAAACGGCGCAGCCCGTAGAGCAGGCCAACGTGAAACGTCCGCTCAACTGTGCGTAATGCCTGCTGGACCTCCTCGCCAACGTCGTAAAGTATCCCGTGCAGGCTGCTATAGCGGATCCGGACACCGTTGAGCGGGTCGGTCAGCCGCGCCATCTGCACCGGATCCCAGCCAAACATCGGCCCGACCAGGACCGTCCTTCCGACCTGCTCGTTATATGATTTTGTACCCAGAATTCCGTCCAGGACCGAACCGATGCCGCCAACTTTCGCGCCAGCTTCATGCGTAGCGTGGACGGCAAGCGGTATGGAATACGTCACAAGGGCCTCCAGAATTGACCGGTTTTCGTTCCCATCATAGCATAAGAATTTGACAGCCTGCGAATAAGATCCCTGCACCCGGCCCCCTGCAGTTCCAATGCAGTTCAAATTGAGCAACGGCCCAATCTATGCTAAGGTGGCGACCGGGTTCCCGCCTGCAAGCCGCAAAAGGACAGTTGATGGCCGAAGAAAAAGTTGCGCAACTGCAGCAGCAAAGCCGCCGGCTGACCCTGATATGCAGCCTGACGCTCCTGTTCGGCGCGCTTCTGTTGCGTTTTGGCGCCCTCAATCCCGATTTCAGCGCCCGCCGCTGGCTCATGCTCTCGGCCCTCACAGTGGCCGCACTGTTCTGGTTTCTGCGACGCGTCCTCCACCAGAATCATCCCCCCGGCGAGCAGGAGCTCTACGCCGATCTGGGCCCGGCCAACAGGCTAACCATCTACCGCGGGCTTGCCTACGCGTGGATGACCGGTTTCCTTCTGTTGCCGAGGCCCGGCGGCCTCATCGACTGGCTGCCTGCGTTACTCTATATCGGGGCAAGTATCGCCGATGTCTTCGATGGCTACCTGGCTCGCAAGTCAGGGAGAGTGACCCGGCTGGGAGAGACGCTGGACATGGAATTCGACGGTTTCGGCGTTCTCGTAGGCTGCGCCCTGGCCGTGCAATATGAACAGTTGCCCCTTGTTTTTCTGCTGGTAGCCTTTGCGCGTCCGCTCTTCGTCTGGGGTATGCTGTGGCGTACCCGCATGGGGCTTCCCAACCACCCGATGACCGACAGCGACCAGCGGCGCATCATGGCCGGCCTGCTGATGATCTTTCTGTCCACCGTGTTGTGGCCCATCTTCGAGCCTCCCGTTACCTATGCGGTTGGCGCCGTTTTCGGAGGCGCGGTGGCGCTCAGCTTCGTGCGCGACTGGCTCGTCACGATCGGCTGGCTGCGGCCGGATCAACCCGCATACATCTTCTGGCGCGCCCGCCTCAAACTTATTGCTTTCGCCTGGACGCCCGTCGTCCTCAGGATCGCTGTCGCCCTGCTGGTCTCTCTGCTGGTTTCGAGCCTTTTTGCGTCAGGGACCGCACTGCCGGCCTCGCTGAACTGGCCCGTCGCCGCTGTCGCCGCCGCCGCAGGCCTGACGGCCCTGTTCGGCATTGGCGCCAGGACGTCGGCCGGTTTTATCAATGCCGCCGGCTATCTGTACTTCATCTCCGGCGGACAGTCCTGGCTGGGGCTGACGCTGCTCGTCCTCTCTTCTCTCCTTCTCATTCTTGGCAGCGGCTACTACACGCTCTGGGTCCCCGAGGAACGCTGGCTACGCGTCGGAGCAGCCGGCTCGTAACTAATGTACGGCCGCGCAATCAGCCGCAGTCCGGGCCCTCTGGCGTCGTTAACATCTGTGCCGTCAGCAAGGTCTTTCGCTCCCAGGCAGCGAATCTTCATTCGAAATCTTCAAACGCCAAGCCAAAAACCGGCGTTGTAAGAAACGCAAGTTTATGCAATGATAAAGAACGATCCGTTCCCGCTCACGCTGGAATGCTTGCGTTGGACATAGTGCTCCTTTTCCTGCCATCGAGGTAACGTCATGCATATCGAGGAACTGGAAACTCCCATCGGCGTCGTCGATCTGGACCGCCTCTCGGCCAACATCGAGCGCCTTCAGAGCTATCTTGCCAGCCACGACATCGATAACCGTCCCCATATCAAGACTCACCGCATCCCTGCCATCGCCCATATGCAGATGGAGGCAGGCGCGGTCGGCATCACCTGCCAGACCCTCAGCGAGGCGGAGGTTATGTGCAGCTCGGGGATCAGAGATATCTTTCTGCCCTATAATCTGCTAAGCAAGACGAAACTCAGACGCCTCATGCTCCTGACGCGGCGGGCAGAGATGAGCGTGACGGCAGACTCCGCCCGCACTGTAGCCGGATACGCAGAAGCCGCTGCCCAGGAAGGCGCGGTCCTCCCTGTCCTGATCGAAATGGATGGCGGCTATGAGCGCTGCGGTGTGACGACGCCGGAAGGCGTCCGCAAACTGGCCCGGCAGATCGACAGCGCGTCGCATCTGCACTTTGGCGGGCTGATGGTCTACCCCTCAAACCCCGAGTCGAACGCCTTCATGGGCGAGGCGAAGATGCTGCTGGCCCAGGACGGGCTGGCCGTCGAGCGGGTCAGCGGCGGCAGTTCATTCGTCATGTGGCAGGCCCACGAGTTCACCGAAATGACGGAACACCGGGCCGGCATGTACGTCTACGGCGACCGCAACCTGGTCGATGCCGGCGCCATGCAGCTCGAAGACTGCTCCTACATTGTTTTGGCCACCGTCGTCAGCCGCCCGACCGAAGACAGGGTTGTCCTCGATTCGGGGAGCAAGTCGCTCGCCGCAGACGGCGCACGCCAGTCTCCCGGGCACGGCCTGATCGTAGAGTATCCGCAAGCGGAGATATTCAAGCTTTCAGAGGAGCATGGCCACGTGGATGTGTCGCGCTGTGCCCGCAAGCCGGAGATTGGGGAACGGGTCAGCGTCCTCGTCAACCACTGTTGCGTATCCAACAATCTCTTCCCGCGCATTGTCGGACACAGAAAGGGCGAAGTGGAGCTGGAGTGGCCGGTCCTGGCAAAGGGATGGTGAAAAGGGGTAAGCGCGGCGCCATCGCGCCGGCGCCGCTTCTGGCGGACGCCTGCTCACCGCCATAGGCCGCCGGGATTGGTCAGAAAGTGATGCCAAGCAGGCCAGGCGCGACCACGATGCCGAGATAAACAAGCAGCAGGACGACAAGCGCCAGGCGGACTTTCCCCCAACCGCTCAGATTGCTGAACCAACCTCCGCCGTCCGGATAAGGTCGGCCGGCAGGGGGTGGAAAGTTATCGGCTGGAGCTGGCTCACGTCGTCCCGGAGCAATACCCGGCGGCGTCTCCATTGACGGTTCGACGCTTGGCCGCGGCGGCGGCTCCGCATAGACCTCCTCACTCCCGGCAGGCTGGCTCAGTATGCGATGCAGGTCGGTGGCAACCGAGGGCAAGCGGGATTTGAGAAACTCCAGCCCAGGATATTCAACGTAGAGCAGGTCTACGTCGGTCTCGGCGAACGCACTCTGGCCATATGGCTCATCCGACAATATCGCCTTCTCCCCAAAGACCTCGCCCTCACCGCGGGTCCAGCTGCCGGCGCCGTTCAACAGTTGAAGTCGGACAACCCCCCTCTCGATGAAATAGAGCGCATCGCTGGGCGCGCCGGCCCGGAATACCTGCTCGCCGGGCCTCAAATGGGCCTGTCTCAGATGGCGGGCCACTTCTCTTAGCTCATCAATGTCGAGGTTGGCCAGCAAGGGGAAGCGGCGCAGCCTCTCCGCCGTCACTGCCTCAGGCCGTGAGGCAGGACGCGCGCCGGCTGCCTGGTCGAGTGCCTCTCTTATGGCAGGAAGCCGTCTCACCAATTCCTCAAGATCCGATCTGTAAAGGACCCATAGGTTCGTGTTGCGAATGGCGGTGGCATTTTCCTTTCGGTCCTCGCCTGTCAGCAGGCTCATGGCGCCAAAATAGCTGCCTACGTCAACGCGGGCCAGCTCCTGCAGGACACCACTCTCGTTCTCTGCCGTCAGTTCCACCTCGCCGTCATCGACCAGAAACAGAGCATCGCTGCTGTCTCCGAGCCGGTAGATCGACTCACCTGACGGGACATGCTGCAATACCAGCCTCTGGGCAACGGCGTGCAAATTGGAAGGCTCCAGCTTGCCGAAAAGCGGCGTCTGAGCCAGCCGGACTACCGCCTGGGTCTGGTCGATCAGGCTCAAGCGGCTGCGGCTGTGCCGGCCCAGCGCCCGGCGCAGGTGCGGATACTGGCTGCTCAAATTGTGAAAGGTAGCCGCGGGCAATGACCAGATCAGGCACTCGTCTACCGAAAACGCGCTTGCATCGTACGCCTTATTTGTCAACAGTGGCAGGACGCCGAACAGATTTCCCGGTTCGATCAGACTTGCCGTCGGGCTTGGCTCCTCCGGCGTAGGAGATGGCTGCAACTCCAGCGCGCCTCTCTCCAACAGGTAGAGTGCCTCCGCCTGTTGGCCGGTCTGATAAAGGAAGCTGCCTCGCTGCAGCTGGCGGGGCTGCATACTCCTTGCCATGGGCCCGATCACCCGGTGAGGAAGCCCCCCCAGCGCCCGCGTCTTGACGAGCTGTTCTACCAGGTAGTCTTCCAGCTGCGAAATCTGTTCGCCAAAATTCTGGCTGAGTTTGATTCCAATACCGTTCTGCCTCTGCAGTAGCTGACGCAGCTCCGAGTCGGGCAAGGACCACAGATGAACATCCGAGGCCGCCACCGCGCTCGTATTGTGGGCCAGACCTCGCAAAAACTCGGCCTCGGCCAACAGACTGCCCGGGCCGAGCGTCGCCAGAACTGAGCCGTATGAATCAAATAACCGGACAAAACCGCTCCGAATCAGGTAAAGGTCACTGCAGTTTTCATCACTGCGAAAGATGGTGGCCCCGCCCGGCTGACTCTCTTCGCGCAGGATCGACACGATTTCTTCCAGCTCTGTTTCGGACAAATCGTGAAAAAGGGGCGTTGCGCGCAAGAATTCGACAGACATGCTAACTCCTTTCAGGCACGGCAGTGCAGACAAAGACAGCCTCTATTGTGCCAGAATGACCAAACTATCTCCAATGGGTTATTGGCGGCGGCGTTACCGGGGTCTCCGAGAGCATCGCATTGCCCTCAACTCCCCATCTGCTCCTCTTCCCCAGACGGGAGATCGACCGAACGCTCTGCCCAAACGCTCTGCCCAAATGCAGTGAAGCCGAACTCAATCAGGAACTGCAATCCAGTCTTGAAGTTCGCGGGATGGCAATAACAGGATGCTTTAGGCATAATGGAGAAACGGCCACGCGCCTGATATAATGAAAAGCAGATGGGATGAAGTGTCAGAAGCGGTGGGATACAAAACGGTCTGCCGCCATTGCAGACCGTCAGAGCAACGGTGTTCTCCTCACCATGGGCCCGCCTCTTTCCTGGCCTACAGGGGGATATTCTGCCCGAATCCTGCTCTGTCCGAGCGGGGAAATCCTATTACAAACTGGTGCCGAAGGTGGGAGTCGAACCCACACGGGTTTCCCCACACGAGTTTGAGTCGTGCGCGTCTGCCTATTCCGCCACTTCGGCCTGCAAAAATTATAGCGGTTAGGGCCAATTTCAGTCAAATGGACCAGGACAATCTAATAGAACGCTCGCTGCAGGGAGACCTGGAAGCGTTCAATCAACTGGTTATCGAATACCAGGGTCTTGCCTACGGTGTCGCCTATCGCCTGCTCGACGACCCCGATTCAGCCGCAGATGCCTTGCAGGACAGCTTTATCAAGGCCTTTCGAGCGCTTGAAAACTATCGCGGCGGCAACTTCAAGAGCTGGCTGATGCGTATCGTCGTCAATACCTGCTACGATCATCTGCGAAGCCGGCAACGAAAGCGCACCGAAAGCCTCGACGACATGCCCGTGGAAGACGAGTATGTCACTGTCCTGACCGACCGCAGCGAATCTCCCCAGGAATACGCCGAACGGAGGGAGCTTCAGGCGCTTATCGGATCGGCCATCACCTCACTGCCCGAGGTCCTGCGCACCGCCATCGTTCTGCGTGACGTCGAAGGGTACGCATATGAGGAGATCGCGGAGATCACCAGCGCTGCCGTGGGAACAGTCAAATCCAGAATTAATCGCGCCCGCGGAAGGGTGCGCGACTATTTGAGCAAGAACGCGGAACTTTTGCCTGCGGTCTATCGTCATTCATTGGAGTAGGGGGTGAACTGTACCCTCTTCCGATTGCCGGTTTAGCTGCAAGAATCCAGCTTCCTTCAGAAAAAATGGCGGTCAGGCGGTGAAGAACGAATAGGTCATTCAAGCCAGGACGTCGGCAATAAGAGCAAACGAATTATGGATCCTCAAAACCTGAATTCGGTCGATGAAGATCTGGTCGCAGCCTACGTAGACGGTGATGTTACCACCGAAGAACGTCAGCGCGTCGAAGCTGCCATGGCGGCCAGCGAACAGGTCGCCTGGGAAGTGAATACGCTGCGCCAGACCGTCCAGCTGTTGCAGGATATGCCCAGTGTGCCCCTCCCCCGATCATTTACCCTGACCGAAGATCAGGTCGCGGACGTGCTGCAAGAGCGGCGCAGTCTGGCCAAAGTGGAGCCGCCGCCTCCCAGGCAAGTCGATGTTTCCGAAGATACCGTCTGGCAGCGGCTTTTGAGATTCCTGAATGGCGGCGATCTGGCACTGCGCAACGCAGCCGCGCTGGCCGCGGTCCTTCTGCTGCTGGTCTTTGTCGCCGAGTTTCAGCTGCAACGGACACAGTTTGGGCCGCCCTCTGGCGATAGCGAGCAGCTCTCGAGCGCCGCCCCAGCCCCCCAGGCCCAGGTGACTGCGGTGGGCGGCTCCTTGTCAGGACAAGCTGATTCCGGCGCCGGGAGTTCGCAAGCGACCGCAGCTGAAGGGTCCGGGCAGGAGGACGAAGAACCCGTCTTCGGCGTGATGAGCACCGGAGAAGAAGAACAGCGTACCGCTGGCTCGGAGCAGGAGCCCGTTGCCGCCGCGCCCGTGCAGCCAGAGAAGAGTTCTCCGGCTGTCGAGTCGAGCCGGCAGCAGCTCACTGGAAGCGAAAGCGCAGGCCCTTCCGGGCAACCCTGGGTTACTGTCTTCAGGTATGCCCGAATCCTTCTTGTCCTGGCCGTGATCGTGCTCTGGCTGCTTAGCCGGACCAGATCCGGACGCGGCCGTGCCTGAACTCCCCGAAGTTGAGACCTATGTACGGGCGCTCGAGCCTCTGCTGACAGGAAAGACTATTCTGGCGGCCGAGGTGCGCTGGCCCCGCACAATAGCGGTCCCTGATGCCGTCCGCTTTACGGAGTTGGTCCGCGGGCGGCGTTTTGCTTCCTTTGGACGGCGCGGCAAATACATTCTGCTCGGTCTGGACAGCGGAGAAACGGTTATTGTCCACCTGCGCATGACCGGCGAACTGCGGCTTCACCCTCCCGCGACATCGGACTCCGGGCCGGCGGCGAGCCCGGTAGACAAGCACACCCACGTTCTGCTCGAACTGGATACGGGAGAGGAGTTGAGATTCCGCGACATGCGCAAGTTCGGGCGAATCTGGTTAGTCGAGGACACGGCGAGCGTAGTCGGAAAGTTGGGTCCCGAACCGCTGGAGGAAGGTTTTGTCCCCCGGACCCTGGCTGAAAACCTGGCAGGACGCAAAGCAAATATCAAAGCGCTCCTGCTCAATCAGACGGTGCTTGCCGGCGTGGGCAACATCTACGCCGACGAATCTCTGTTCCGCGCCAGGATCGACCCGCGGCGTGCCGGAGGCTCGCTGGACTTCGAGGAGATTGAGCGTCTTCACCTGGCTTTGCGGGAAGTGCTGCTCGCGGGGATCGAGGCCCAGGGAAGTTCACTGCAAAACTATGCTCCGCCTACAGGAGCAAAGGGCGGATTTCAGGAACAGTTCCAGGTCTTCCGCCGCGGCGGTGAGCCGTGCTTCTGTTGCGGAGCGTCTATCAGCCGCACCGTTTTGGGCCAGCGCAGTACCCATTTCTGCCCGGACTGCCAGAAGTAGGCGGCAGCCTCGGTCCTGCCGTGTTGCGACCGCAGCGAGCGTGACCGGCCGCTGACGCGTAGCGCGGATTTGCTGCGGCGCCTTAACGCCCTTGTCCTGGCGTGTGGCGCCGCTTCGTCTCTGCCAGCTCCTCTTCCAGTTCTGCCTTCCGCTTCAGCTCAGCTTCTTTGCCCTCGGCAAGAGCCCGGTCCCAGCGCGACTGGTATTTGGCGTCGAAGGTAGTAGCTCGCGATGGCCCGAAGACATAGGCCACCGCGGCGCCAACTGCTGCACCCAGAATCAGACCGATAACGAAATTCTCGGACTTGCCCAATTCTCACGCTCCCTGCCTGCCCTGGAACCCGTCTGACCGCACGTAGGCGCTGCACCGTTCAGAACGTGGTATCCCAGGCCCGGTCTTAGCCAACCGTCCCGTCTATGACCGTTACGTCCTGGGGCTCCTGCATTCGGACCGGCTTCAAATCCTCTTTTTCCTCCGGCAGCAGCAGACCGGTCAGCACGTATACCAGAACGCCTGTCCCGATGCTTCCGATTGCGAAGGCCACCCAGATCAGCCGCACCAGATTGGCGTCCAGCCCGATCGCCTTGCCGATGCCGCCGCACACGCCGAAAAACATGCGGTCCTCCCGGCTGCGCTTCAGCGGGATGCTGGACTTGGCGCGGCGCAGACCTTCTTTGGCCGATTCGCGGTTCAAGCTGGAGGCCGCCCGCGTTCTGCTCTCCTGTACCTTCGCGCGTGCGCTGGAGAAACGACCGCGCCACGTTTTCTGGTTCTTCAGCAAAAGGAAACCGGCGCCGATCAGCAACACCGGCCAGAAGAGCAGCCCCATCACGCCCCAGAAGACGTGCCACAAGGCCGGCAGAATGCCAAGATTCGCCAGTAGCCAGACCACGCCGAATACAACCAGCAAAAATCCGGCCCGCCCTACGTTGCGTTCGTTCAACTCCAGAGCCGCCGGCGCACGCTGACCCGCTTTCGCAGTACCAACGGGAAGCAGGAGCCACAGCGCGGCGTAGGCCAGCAGGCCGGTGCCGGCCGTCCCGAGCGTCAGTACCACCCACATGATGCGTACAAGCACCGGGTCGATCCCGAAATAGTCACCCATGCCGCCGCAAATCCCGCCAACCATCTTGTCTTCGGGGTGACGGAAGAGAAATGTGTCCCGATTCCCCTCTTCTCCGGTAGACTGTTCACTCTTGACCGTTTCCACCGGCACAGCTATCTCCTCTGCCGGCTGCTCGGCCTCCGGCGCCGTAATCTCCTGCTCTTCCGGCCCAACTGCCTGTTCAGGCTGGCTCGGCATATTCTCATTCATGGCTGACTCCTTGGGAACTTGGGTAGCGGCCGATTCGTCGTATCCGCGGCTCGATGCATTCACTAAATGACTCTACGCAGCCCCCAAAGAAAAGTTTCGCAGAGCCCCCGGAACAGGAAAGCGCAAGGCGCGCCATTCCCATCAGATGCGCTCCTCAGTCTGCCGCGCCCCCAAATCCGCAGCGCCGCTTCCTCAGTAGACCTGCCGGTCGGCCTTCACTTCCCGACGCGCACCTCCCGGCCCTCTTCCTGGCTGCGGTAGATGCCATCCAGAATCTCCTGCACCTGCAGCGACTGCTCAGCCGGTACCGGCGACGGCGCGCCATCCTTGACCGCCTTGGCAAACTCAACACATTCCAATGCGTGCGGCTCCATTTTGTCCTGAGTCAGTTGCAGAAAACGGTTTGAGAACTGTTTGGTCTCGTAGTTCGTTTCGAGGATCTTCGTAGTGGGCCAGTGGCAACCGCCTTCTGTGCCATAGAGCCAGATCTGCGTGTCCTCGCCCGGCGTGTCATGGTGAAGCAGCCAGCTGGTCTCCAAGACAAGCGTCGCGCCGTTTTCGAAGCGCACAAAGGCCGCTGCGAAATCCTCCACGTCCATGTCCTGGGGCACAGGGGCCAGCTTCCACGCGCTGAATGCCCCCTCTCGGAGGGCCAGCGGCGCCTTGGCCACACCGGAAACCGCCACCGGCTGGGGGTTGTCCATCAGCCAGAGAGTCAAGTCCAGAATGTGGACGCCGACGTCGATCGTTGGACCCCCGCCGCTGTGCTTCTTGTAGATGAAGCCGGGCCGGACCGGCAGCCAGCCCCGGCGCAGCATCCAGCTGCGGGCATGGTATATGTCACCCAGCGTCCCTGTACTTACCTCCGCCTTCAACGCCTGCGAATCCCCTCTGAAGCGAAAATGCTGGGCCGTCATCAGCAGCTTGCCGGCGCCATCCCGCGCCCCGATCATCTGCCGTATCTCCCCCGGTGTCGGCGCCAGGGGCTTTTCGCATAGCACGTGTTTGCCGGCGTTCAGCGCCCCGATCGCGATCGGGGCATGGTATCGGTTAGGCGTGCAAACATCGATAATGTCGATCTCCGGGTCGTTGAACAGCTCTGCCGGGTCGCTCGCCAGCTTCTTGACGCCGTAGAGCGCGCCCCACTTTTCCAATGCCTCCGCAGAAATATCGCTTCCCGCGACGACCTCTGCCTCCTCCGAAGCAGTCCACCCAGGCATATGCGCCCTGGCAATCCCGCCGACCCCCACCACACCTACTTTCAGAATCTTCGACACACCTGTTTCCTTTCAATCCTTGGCTCTGGCCGCGCAGCTACCGACAGTCGTTGAATCATCAGAAGTGGAGACTTCGGGACCCGAATCTGAGCGCCTCGACAACGGAAAACTGTCCCGGCAAATGCAGTCCGCGCCCGGCAGCCGCACCGCCGGCATCCGTCTCTGCCGCACCCAAAACCTGAACCGCGCCTCAATGATCTGCAGGGAACCGAAAAGCTGCTCAGATCATAGCACGTATAGCCAGCGGACTCAATCGCTTTCAGCCGCCGGGTGCACCCCAGGTCAATGTGCGGTCGTTGTCTGGATCAGGATTTGCCATGTCTTTGGAGGAACTCGCCCGTTTCATTAAACGGCCCATTAGTGAATCACAGAAGGATTTTGGCACAATGTGGCACAATTTGGCACTTTTTTTGGGGGACCCCCCCTTTTTCTCAACGGCCCGCCGATGAATGCGCAGAAGTCTGTTGTCAGGTTTTGACAAGTCTGGTCATGGTTTTGGAGGGACCCAAATTCCTCCAGTCGATGGCTGAGGGGTGGTCTGTCCCGCGTGGCAGCGGCTGTGGCGGGGATGCAAGCGAGCTGGGGGCTACGAAAAATATATTACATATTATTGTACACAACGTGGAGCCGAGTTGTTGGCTGGGCTTAAGTCACCACCGTTCGAGTGATCACCGCAAGAGATCTGGGATGCATAGCGGCGGCTTCCTACCCCCCCCCCTCGGGGCTGTCTGGTTTACGCGTGGCCGGGGCGAGGAGACTAGGGGGAGT
>VXMH01000027.1 GCA_009841235.1 Caldilineaceae bacterium SB0661_bin_32
CACCCAGACCGCGACCGCCACCGCCACCGCCACAAATACGCCCACGCAACCGTCCCCGACACCTACATTGACGGCCACGCCTACCAGCACCGCGATTCCGGCCGAAGTCTTTGTCCGCAGCCACACCACGTATGAAGATGACTTTCAACTGGTGTTGGTTGGCGAGTTGGTGAACGGCGGCGCCTTCGAAGTCTATGGCGTCCGCGTACAGGCCAGGTTCTTCAGCAGCGGCGGCGACCAGATTGCCGACGCCGAAGCGCCGGCGGTCTTTGGCAAATTGGAGGCGGAACGAACCGCTCCGTTTCGCATGGTTGTGGACGTCGACCCGACCGCGGTGGAGAGCTATGAGCTGGATCTGTTCTTCGATGATTTCACCATCGCCGAGTACCGTGATCTTGAAGTGTCGGCCGTTGTCGTAGTGGAGCGGGAAGGACGCGTTGCGGTAGTCGGCAGACTCCACAATCCCCACGAAACGGCGCTGACTTCGGTAAGGGTGGCCGCTACGTTCTATGACGATTTCGGGGAAGTTGCGGAGGTGGTGGAACTTTCCATGTTCGGAGAAACTATCACGCCGGGTGCGGAGCTCCCCTTTGAAATCCCCTTGCAGGAAGCCGGCAGAACGTATGCACATCTGCACGTCCAGGCTCAAGGTCAACTGAGCCTGTTCTGAACTCCGACGGTCGACGCACTCCCCGAAGCGTTCCTCCTGAGAACCGGAACACCAGAACGCGCAACGTCCCTCCGCGAGCGAATACGCTGCACGGAGGGACGCCGTAAATCTAAACTGGCTGACCTGTGCTCTAACCGTCAGCCTGGTCCAGCGGGTGTACCATTACGCTCACGCGGTTGTCCAGCTCAGAGCTTTCGGCCACCACATTGGCCGGGTCGACGACGATCTGCAGCGTCCTCGCTCCCAGTCCGTCCACCGCCCGGAACAGTGTGCGCACGGTGACCTTCTCTCCCGCCGACAGGCTCTCGACTGTCTGCGGCGATCCGAGGAGGTTTAGATTGTCGGTCTCATCCAGGACGTGGACGCTGAAGCCGCCGACATCCTGGCTGCCCTCATTGCGCACCGTGGTGGTTACAACCACCAGCTCCCCTTCACCAGCCTGCGATACATTTACGTCAACTTCCTGAGCGCTCAGAGCAAGATTGACTCCCTCTACGGCGCCTTCCGCGCCCGTAGACGCCGCCAAACTTCCCGTATCCGTCCCCTGTCTGTTGCCTTGTGCGGACGAACTGAAGCGGAGTGTGCGCTCGGCGAAGTTATCACTTTCGTCGGTCTCATTGATGGCCTCGTTGGGGTCGGCCGTCACGCGTATCGTGCGGTTTCCTTCCAAGCCACTCGTATCGAATGACATCACCGCCAGTTCTCGCGCACCAGGCTGGACTGGCTCCTCTATCGTGAACGCGCCTATTTCGACGGCTTCCTCTTCAGTGACGTCCTCAAACAGAACGATCACGTTCTCCGCCACTGTCTTGCCCTGGTTGCGAATCACGGCCGTAATCGTAACCGGATCCCCGGCTTCGGGGACGGCCGGGAAGAAGCGAATGTTTGAAGGCAGAATCGTCAGATTCGGCGCCTCGTCCGACGCTTCCGAAGCCGTGCGCACCCGCAGGGTCTTTTCAACCCTGTTGTTCTCTTCATCCAGTTCGCGCACTGCATCTTCCGAATCGGCTACGACCCGGATCTTGCGTTCGCCGGCCTTGCCTTCGGTAGCGTAGGTTACGGATACGGTAGTACTGTCGTTTGCGCCCAACTGGTCGATCCGCTGCGGGCCGCCAATCGGCCTGGGCACTCGTTCGGTCACGTCCAGGAAGCGTACAACGAAGCCCTGGGCATTTGCGTTGCCGCGGTTTGTGATCTTCGCCGAAATCTCTGTATTACTGCCTTCGACCGGCTCTTCGGGGTCGAATACAACGTCCTCATCGTTTAAGGTGATGTCGGCCAGTTGCGGCGGCGAGATAAAGAGCCCTCGCGTCGCCTGGTTGTCCCGCTCATTCATCTCCGATATGACATTGTTGGGATCGACAATCACCCGAATCTGGCGGCTTCCGATTTCACCGGTGTCGGTGAAGGAGACCTCTACAGTACCGCCGCCTCCGGCGGGAACCGCATCCAGCAGCTGTTCCGTGCCGATGGGTATCGAGCCGCCGCCGGTCACGTCAAGTATCTGCACAACCACATCATGAGCCGTATCGGTGCCGTTGTTCAGCACTGTGGCCGAGACCGTCACCACGTCGTGGATCTCGGGTGACTGCGGCGCAAACTTGATGTTGCCGGACAGCATCGCCAGGTTCGGCGCCATTGCGGCCTGTACCGGCAAGGTGACGACCGTCTGGTTGTCCTCCTTGCTACTCTCGCGGATGAAGTTGTTCGGATCAACAACCACACGGATGCGTCGATCGCCCGGTCTATCCAACGTGTCGTATATTATCGGTACGGTGGCGCTTGAACCGGCCGCCAGGTAACCGATGACGTACGGCTGGCCGACCGGCTCGACGCCGGCTTCCGTCACGTCCAGGAACTGAACGACCACATCGGCAGCGTCCTCGGCTCCGTCATTGAGAACGATCGCCCGGACGAGAACCCGGTCGCCTTCCGTGGGCGCCGCAGGATTGAAGCCCACGTTGCGGGGCTGCACGATCAGATTTGGCGCAGCCCGCTCCAGCACGGACACCGACTTAGTCGCCTTGTTGTCGCTTTCACTGCTTTCTTCAATGAAGTTGCCGGGGTCAGCCGTTACTTCGATTCGACGCTGCCCCTCTTTGTCGGTCGTGTCGTAAACTACGCCCACAGCCGCGCTTCCACCGGGCGGAATCAGTGAAATCGCCTGCGCTGCCCCGACAGGCACCGCGGGCCGTTCAGTTGCGTCCATGAACTGAACATCCACGTCGCGTGCCGGCGCGCTGCCGTGGTTGACGATCACCGCAGTGAGAATGATCCTCTGCCCTTCGCGCGGCGATTTCGGCGTTACGGCAACGTTGCTTGTCTTGACTGACAGATTTGGCAGAGGTTGGGCCGCCATCCTGAGCGCAGCCGACGCCCTGTTATCCGTCTCTTTCGTCTCTGCGATATAGTTATTGGGGTCGACGATCACCTGAATTCTCGGATCCTCTTTGCCAGCCGTATCGAACACGACCTGGGCAACCCCGCTGCTGCCGGCCGGTATCCGATCGATTACCTGCGGTTCGCTGATCGGTACACCTTGCCCGCTGCCTTCCACAAACTGCACGATTACCTCGCTGGCGTCGCCGCCGCCTTCATTCAGTACCGTGGCGCTGATCGTAACCTGATCGCCGTCCACGGGCCTGTTCGGATGGAAGCCGACGTTGCCTGATTCGATAACCAGATTGGGAATCGCAGGCGGGTTGATCGAGATCGCGGCCTCTGCCTGGTTGTCGGTCTCATCAGACTCAGAGATGAGATTTCGGCGGTCTGCCACCACCCGGATCTTGCGTTCCCCGGCCTTGCCCCGGCTGTCCAGGACCGATACCGCGATTCCGCTGCTCCCAGCGGGAATCGAGTCGATCAGCTGACCGGAACCGATGGGAACGGCTTCGTCGTCCGTCACGTCCAGGAATTGGACATCCACCTCTCCCACATCCTGGCCACCCTGATTGACAATTACGGCCTGCACGCGGATCTCATCACCCGAGTTCGGGTTTGTCGGCGTGAAGCTGATGTTGTCGGCTTGCACTGACAGATTCGGCGAGGTCCCCGCCGCTATCAGCAACGTCTTACTGGCGGTGTTGTCGGTCTCATCGCTTTCGGGAATGATCGACAGGCTGTCAACACTGGCTCTGATGCGCCGTTCGCCTGCGCGGCCGGTCGTCTTGAAGGTGACGCTCGCAATCGCGCTGTCGCCGGCAGCGATCGAGTCCAATGTCTGGATGTCGCCAATCGGACTCAGCCGGCCTCCGGTTACATCGGTGAAATGCACCTGTACGTTTTCGGCAGCCGCGGCGCCGTTGTTCACGACGGTCAACGAGATGATTACGTCGCTTCCGGCCGAAGCTGTCGGCGGATTGAACCCAATGTTTTCGGACAGCGTCACCAGGTTCGGCATCGGCGCAGCCGCTACCTCCAGACTGCGCGTGCCCTTGTTGTCTATCTCGTCGGTTTCGGCGATGAAGTTGCCCGGGTCGGCCACGACTCGCACCTTGTAAGTGCCCGAGGCCTCCGGTATCGAGAACTTCACCGACACCACGCCGCTGCCGCCCACGACAATTCTGTCCAGCTCCTGTGCCTCTCCGATAGGCACCGGCCGCCCCGCACTCACATCTTCAAACTGCACGACCACATTCCTCGCAACTACGCCGCCGTCGTTGCGCACGACTGCAAGGATTGTCACTGTCTCGCCTACACGGGGATTGGCCGGACTGAAACCGATATTCTCGGCCAGCACAACCAGGTTCGGCATCGGCTCAGGATCCAGAGTCAACAGGCGTGTGGCAGTATTGTCCTCTTCGTTCGATTCGCGTACGCGGTTGTTGGCATCCACCAGCACCTGGATCTTTCGGTTGCCAATTGGTCTTTCGGCCGAGATAGACTCGGTAATGGTCACGGCCGCCGTTCCGCTGCTGCCGACGCCGATTTCCGGAATCGTTTGCTCGCTTCCCAGCAGGCGGGCCTCGCCGCTGGTCACGTCGAAGAACTGTACCGATACATGCTCAGCCGGCGCGGAGCCGTCGTTGCCGACGACTGCACGCAATGTTACTTCCTCTCCACTTACCGGCTGTGCCGGGTGTATTGCTATATTGTTACTGTGAATGAACAGGTTCGGCGCCGGCGCTCTGCCGACGGTCATCGAAGCGCTGCCCTCGTTGTCCTCTTCACTGATTTCACGGATAAAGTTGCCAGGATCTGCAACCACCTGAATGGTTCTCGCTCCTTGTCCACCCGAGGCCTTGTATTCCACGACAGCGACGGCCGATGAACCCGGTTCGATCGCCTCGATTGTCTGCTGCTCCCCTACGGGTCTTACATTGGCGCTGGTCGCGTCCACAAACTGCACGATCACATTCTCAGCTCTCGAGCTTCCCGTGTTCAGGATCGTGGCGTAGATTGTAATCGGCGTTCCTGCAGCCACTTCCGTCGCGCTGAAGCCGATATTTTCATCCACAACGACCAGGTTCGGCGCGGGACCGTGACCCACACGCAAAGTGGCGGTGGCGCTGTTGTCTCCCTCTTTTGATTCGGCGACCAGGTTATGCGGATCCACCTGCACCTCGATCTTCTGATCGCCGCTGCGATTGGCCGTGTCGAATCGGATCGATGCCACTCCGCTGCTGCCCGGAGCAATCGATGGAATCACCTGCAGCGCCGCAATAGGCGCCGCAGGCGTTCTGTTCGCATCCAGGAACTGTACCTGTACATCCTGGACTTCGGTATCGCCCGCGTTCAGTATCGTCGCATAGATGGTGACTTCGTCACCTTCAACCGGGTTGGTCGGGGCGATACCAATGTTGCTGGAGGAAAGCTCCAGGTTCGGTTCTTCGTCCGACTGCAGCGACAGGGTCTTGCTTGCGCTATTGTCGGTTTCATCCAGTTCAGTGATGAAATTGTCCGGATCGGCTGTGACCGTGATACTCGGATCGCCCGCACCCGTGCCCGAATCGTAGGTAACGCGGGCCACTGCACTACTTCCCGCGGGGATGCTGTCGATCACCTGGTTCAAGGCGACCGGTGTCGTTCTGCCTTCCTTGAACTGAATGACTACGCTCTTCGCGTCCTCCGTCCCATTGTTCACAATTGTTGCCAGGATCGTCACCTGCGCGCCGGGCTGCGGCGAAGCCGGATCGAAGCCTATATTGTCCGCATCTACGTACAGGTTGGGCGCAGGCGCATCGGCGACTTCGAGAGTCCGGGCGGCGGCGTTGTCCGCCTCGTTTCGCTCGGATACGAAGTTGTTGGGATCGATCACCATCCGGATGGTCCGTTCGCCGCTCTTCTCTTCCGTATCATAGTCCACCTGGACAACGCCGCTGCCCCCTACCGGGATCTCGGCAATGGTTTGGGGCAGGCCGATCGGAACCGCCGCGTCCTCATCCGTGACATCAACGAACTGCACCGTAACCGCACGGGCATCGGCGTTTCCGTTGTTGAGAACTGTCCCGTGGACCGTTGTCGTTTCGCCGGCATACGGCTCGGACGGGTTGAAGCCGATGTTTATCGACTGCGCAATCAGATTGGGCAGAAGCTGTCTTTCACCGGGCAACTGCAGTTTCGCCGTCAAGACCCGGACATCGTCAACATACCAGCCTTCGTTTTCATTAAAGGTTTCGTCGACCGTGTCAAACCAGAAGCGAACCTGTATCGAGCCGCTCTCGCTCACGGCCTGACTCAAGTCCACGTCCCGTCGCGCCCAGTGCCCCTCTGTACCATGGGACTCGAATACGGTCTTCCACGTCGTTCCGTCAGTGGAAATCTGCACTCGTGTGCGGTCAAAGCGCGTGTTTCTCTGCAATTCGCTCCACTCGTAGAAGGTGAGCAGCGCATCGTCGGCCCCGGCGATGTCGATTACGCCGGACGTGATCCTGCCCTCATTCTCCTCACCGGTGTCGTAGTTTCGCTGCGTCTCCCGACCGTAGTACCAGGAGGTCTCCGGGCTGTTAAATCGCAAGCTGGAAAGGTGCCAGAGGCTGTCGCCGGCGTCTTCGATCGTCCACTTGCCAGACCCGCTTTCCATATCGTCTTCAAATACGATCGTACCGGCACTGGTTCGGGCAATGACGATATTGGACAGGTCGGACTCGTTGCCTACATTGTCGGCGACCCGGAGTGCAAAGTAGTAGGTTGTGTCCGGTTCCAACCCCGTGACTTCAAGCTCCTCTCTGGAGCCCGAAGCGCCCGGAACAGGAGCCGTCGCCACGCGCTGGGCAGAGTCCCAGGTGGCATTTGAAATCGGCGCGGTTGCGTACCTGATGTCGTAGGCTGTCGACTGACCGGTGAATCCGTCATCACCCGTCGCCGTCCAGGAGAGAATGACCTTCGTCAGAAGTACGCCGGAGGGAGACAGATCAGAAACGGTGGCCGGCGGCGTCGAGTCCTTCTCCATCGAATTGAACAGGTTCAGACGTCCGTTGGTCAAAGTTTTCTTGGACTGTTCCGGCAGTGCATCGACGCCGGACAGGATGCGCTGCTTTACCTGATCGTTGTTCAGCCCTTCAAACTCCGACCAGATCAGCGCGGCCGCGCCGGAGACGTAGGGGGCCGACATCGACGTGCCGCTCGTGGACCCGTATCCGGACGGCAAACACATCGGACAGCGCCCGGACGGAATGGTTGAAAGAATGCTTACACCGGGGGCAGCCAGGTCGACCCAGTCCTCGCCCCAGCTGGAGAAGCCGGCGTATATATCGTCGTGGTCGGTCGCGGCCACCGATATGATATTGTCCAGATCGTAGGCAGCCGGGTAAAGTTTGCGGTTCGAGTTCGCATTGCCTGCGGAGCAGACATGCAGCGGCGAATTGACCCGCCCCATCGCCTCTCGCAAAGCCTGCGAGGGCGAGCCGCCGCCCCAACTGCTGTTTGTTACCACGATGTTCTGTTTCTGTTTATTGCGCAGGTCGTAAATATAGTTGAAGCACTTGACTGCGTTGGACGTCGTCCCCGTGCCAAAGGCCGTGATGAATTTACAGCCAAGGATTTTTGCATTCCAATTGACGCCGACGACGCCCTTCCTGTTGTCTCCTGCCGCGGCGGCGATACCGGCCACGTGGGTCCCGTGCCCGTAATCATCCAGCAGCCTGCCGCTGTTGTTAATCGCATTTATGCCGTGGAAGTCATCCACATAGCCGTTGTCGTCGTCATCAATACCGTTCTCTACGCACTTGCCTACACCCCGCGGACATTCCTTCGGATTCACCCACAGATTCGGGATCAAATCTTCGTGTTCGACTTCGATACCGGTATCGATCACCGCGATGATAATGTCTTCCGAACCGGTGCTGATCTCCCATGCTTCCAGCGCGTCGACGTCGGCGTCGGCCGTGCCTCCCGTCTGTCCTGTGTTGTGCAGCCCCCAGAGATTCTCGAACAGCGGATCCGACGGCGGCGTCTCATTGATCTGCAGCAGGTAGTTTGGCTCCGCGAAGGCAACCCTGTCGTCACTCTCCAACACTTCAATCAGATTTTCGTTCACATCGACCGGCGCGCCCGCCAGCCGAAGCCCCTGGTCCGCGTCGGTGACATCGTTATCCAGATTGTCCTTTTCCGAGAGCCCGTATTCGGCGTAGAAATCGGAAATCTGCTCACGCGTCACTGTCTTCTTGAAGCGAATCAGCACCTGACCCGGGACATACTCCGCGACTTCCTCTTCTTGGAGAATGGCCCTCTCGACCACGTCCACCCCGATGCTGGACAGGTCCATTTCCCCGGAGCGAAGGCTGGTGTCGAGAATGGTCCCAAGCCGCTCGCCGGAAAGCAAAAGGCCGGCGGCCAGACAGAGGACAAGAAACAGGGCAATGAGCGAAAATCTTTTCATTTCTGCTTTATCTCCGTAAACTCAGCGCTTTTCGGGCGTTCGTAAGGGGATCGTTGCAAAAAAGTATCAATTTCGGTTACGACAGGTCCGTTTATGGTGACACACATAACACGAATAATCAAATGCCATGCGCGTCGCCCGATGACGAAAACCTTTCCAGCCGCGTCCGGCTACGCTGTTCCGGCAGTTCTGGGGGTTGGCAAAAAGTACAAAGAGAGGGGCAATTCGGGAGAGGAGTTCACGAACTATCTGCCGCTTCCGGCGGTCCTTGTCCGTTCCACAGGATTCGCCCTGCGCCGGCGTAAACGTTCAACCGCTCTCCGCGCAAGAATCCTATCAACGTGACGCCAAACCGCCGCGCCACGTCCACGGCCAGATGGCTGGGCGCGGACACGGCGCAGACCACCGGCAGACCGGCCACCGTCGACTTCTGCAGGATCTCGTAGGAGGCGCGGCCGCTGACAAGCAGGATGCCGTCATGCAAAGGCAGCTTGCGCTGCATGAAGGCCCAGCCGATCAGCTTGTCGACCGCGTTGTGGCGGCCCACGTCCTCGCGCAGGCACACGAGGTTGCCTGCGGCGTCGAACAGGCCGGCGGCATGCAGCCCGCCGGTCGCTTCAAACAGCCCCTGCGCCGCCCGCAGCTTCTCTGGCAGTCCCGTCAGGACCGACGTGCTGATCTTCGGACCCGCCGGCAGGGCAGGGCAGTCGCGCATCTCGATGGCGTCCAGACTGGCCTTGCCGCACACTCCGCATGCGCTGGTCGTGTAGAAGTGGCGTTCGAGGGTCGTCAACTCCGGCAGCCTCGCAAGGCGGAGCCCTACGTTCACGATGTTGTAGCGCTGATCCGCGTCGATATCGGCATCCACGCAGTAGGTGATACCGCCGACCTGGGACGGCTCTTCGACGATTCCCTCGTTGTGCAGAAAGCCTGCCGCCAGCTCAAAATCGTTGCCGGGCGTGCGCATCGTCACCGCGACCGTCTGCGTATCGCCCCCAGCTTGCAGGCGAATCTCCAGCGGCTCTTCCGCGGCCAGCTGGTCATCCCGGACTCTATGCCGCCCGCCCTCCACAACCGTGACGCGGGTGCGCACTTTGCTACCGACGCGAGGTATCATCTGGATTCGCTGCAGAGAACTTCCGAGGAGCACTGCCTCGTAACACTGTTGCTTCTTGGCGTTTCTATCTGGTCCAAATGGCTATTCTTGCATTGAGTCAAGGGTAATGATGAAACGCGTAATGCCTGTAGCCGTTCCAGCAGGTCGTGACTCTCCTTATGGCCAGTCTCGTAACTATTGAATGCGTTTACAAGCGTGATTTTTCAATTCTTTTACGCCGATTGCGCGCATAAAATGCCTCCGGCCTAGTGTCTCTGAAACGATCGTGTAGCAGGCAAGTAAGTCAAGCAAATGACGACGGGGTAAGGACTGCTTTCATTGTCTGCGGCCCGCACGCAACTCAGTCGGCGGTCAGCCTCGTTCTCTCCGCAATCGGTTCCACGTGAACCGGGCAGACCTTCAACTCGGCCGTATGCGTAATCGGATCGTAGCCAGAGCCGGTCAGCACGTTGATCGGCACGTCGGCAAATGAGAAACTGGCGAAGACCGTCCCCTGCGGCGAGCGCCTCGTCGTTTCCACCCGCACATCCACCGCGCCGCGGCGGCTGCTCATCCTGGCCCAGCCGCCGTCGTGCAGGCCGAAGCGGGCGGCATCGCTCGGATGCACTTCCAGCGTCTCCTCAGGCAGCAGGTCGTTTATGCCCTCAGATCGTCCGGTCTGTGTGCGTGTGTGGTAGCTCTCCAGCCGGCGCCCCGTCGTCAGCCACAACGGATAGTCCTCATCGATAGTCTCCGCCGGATCGCGGTAGTCGGTGAAGCTGAATTTGCCGCGTCCGTTGATGAACCCGTCTTCGTGCAGGCGGGGCGTGCCGGGATGCCCCCGGTAGGGGATCGGCCACTGGTACTGGCCGCCCTCAGCCAGGTCCCAGTCGATGCCCTGGTAGATGGGCGATAGTTCACACAGCTCATTGAAAATGGGGACCGGCGAGTCGTAGTCCATCCCACTCATGCCCATGCGCTGGGCGATCCGACCGATAATCCACCAGTCCGGCCTGGCCTCGCCCGGCGGTTCCACGGCTTTGCGTACCCGCTGGATGCGCCGCTCCGTGTTGACGAAGTTTCCGTCGGTCTCGGCCCACGACGCAGCCGGCAGTACAACGTCGGCCAGCTCCGCCGTCTCGGTCAGAAAGATGTCGATCACGACCAGATGCTCCAGGCTCTTCAGGGCATGGATGCAGTGCTCCTGGTCGGGGTCGGAGACGACGGTGTTCTCGCCGTCGATGAGCATGGCGAAAATCCTGTCGCCGCACTGATCCAGGGCCGTCACCTTGGTGATACCCTTTTCCAGATCGACCTTGCGGCCGTAGGCCTTTTCGAACTTGGCCTGATTGGCGGCATCGTCTACCGGTTGGAAGCCGGCGTAGTTGTTGGGCAGCGCGCCGCTGTCCCCGGCCCCCTGAATGTTGTTCTGCCCGCGCATCGGGTTGACGCCGGTGCCCTCGCGGCCAAAGTTGCCGGTCAGCAGAGCCAGGTTGCAGAGGCTCTGCACGTTCTCCACGCCGCAGATGTGCTCGGTGATGCCCAGCGTATAGTAGATGGCGGCCTTGCCGCTCGATCCGTACAGGATGGCCGCTTCTTCGATCATCGCCGCCGGCACGCCGGTAATGCTCTCCGCCCATTCGGGCGTCTTCTCCTGCAGATGATCGACCAGCTCTTCGTAGCCCTCGGTTCGGGCGGCGATAAACTCGCTATCGGCCAGCCCCTCGCGCACGATTACATGCGCCATCCCCAGCAGCAGCGCGGTATCGCTGCCAACCCGGATCGGCAGATAGAGGTCTGCCATCTCCGCCAGGCGGATGCGCCGCGGGTCGGCGACGATCATTTTGGCCCCGCGTGCCAGCGCCTTCTTCAGCCGCGTGGCCGCGACCGGGTGGGCTTCAGTCATGTTGGTGCCGATACAGAAGATCACATCGGGCTTTTCCATATCCGCCAGCGGATTGGACATCGCTCCCCGTCCGATTGTTGCCGCCAGACCGGCGACTGTGGGGGCGTGTCAAGCCCGGCTGCAGTTGTCGATATAGTTTGTGCCAAACCCTACCCGGATGAATTTCTGCATCATGTAGTTGGCTTCGCTGGGCGTGCGCCCCGACGCGACCCCGTAGACCGCGTGGCGCCCGTGCTTCTGCTCGACATTCTTGAAGCCCAGCGCCGCACGCTGCAGCGCTTCGTCCCAACTCGCCCGCCGCAGCTGGCCTGCCTCGTCGCGCACGAGCGGATGGGTCAGCCTGTCCGGGTGGTGGACGTAGTCGTAGGCGAACTGGCCCTTGACACAGAGCGCGCCCTGGTTGGCCGGCCCGTCGAATGCCGGGTGCACGGCGATGATGCGGTTGTCACGGGTCACCAGGTCCAGCGAGCAGCCGACGCCGCAGTAGCCGCAGATGGTCCGGGTTGTTTTGGTGTCAGACGTGGTCGCGTTCATCGAAAAATCCTTTCGACGAGGAAGGCGCCCGGAGGCGCGGCGCCCTATTGAGATCAGCTTCCGCCGTTCAGTGTACTGTCTCCGGCGAAGCGCAGCGCCTTTCTGTCGGCCAGCGCGCCGGTCGGGCAGGTCTGCACGCACTGGCCGCAGAAAGTACAGGCCGAGTCCTGCAGATGGCCGCCGAACTCCACCGTAATCTGGGTGGCAAAGCCGCGGTTGGCAATGCTGATGGCGTAATCGCCCTCCTGCTCCGCGCAGACGCGTACGCAGCGGTAGCAGGAGATACAGAGGTCGTAGTCCCGCAGGATAAACGGGTTGAGGTCGTCCGGACGGCTGGCGCCCGACTGCGCGCCGGCAAAGCGGCCGCGGCCGGCGTCGTAGCGTTCGACAAGCGCGCCCAGCTCCTGCGAAGCCACGCCCCGCAGCGCGTCCACCGTCACCTCCCGGTTCTCGGACGCAACCAGCTCCAGCAACGTGCGCCGCAACGCCTCCACCTTCGCAGAGGCGGTCGTGACCTCCATGCCGTCCTCCGCCTGCGTCGTGCACGAGGCCACCGGTACACGCTGCCCGGCCACCTCCACCACACAGAGCCGGCAGCTGCCGAAGGCCTCCAGCCGCGGATCATAGCAGAGCGTCGGCACGGCCTTCCCGGCCCGCGTCGCTACTTCATAGATCGTCTCGCCCGGCGTGAAGACAATCTTCTCACCGTCAAGTTTCAGTGCGGGCAGTTCCTGCGACTCTTTCACCGACTGCATAAGGTCTTTTCCGTTATCCGACATTCGTCCGAAGTAAGTTTAGACCGACAAAAAGCTGATGCGAATGGTGTCGTAGCCATCCATTGCCGCCCCAATCCAAGTCGCGACTTCAAGAGAGACCCGCATCGGCCAATGTTATCGATATGCTTCGCTGCGGTGGATGATTCGGTGTATTCTCACTTCCTTCTTCTCATCATCGACTTCGTATAGGACGCGATACACGCCAATTCTTATCCGGTACTCTTCGCTCTTTCGCAGTTTCCATGCGCCTCTTGGTCTCGGCTCTTCCGCCAGACCGCCTATGCGTTGGCCCACGAGTCAGGTGTACCTACTTGGGAGTCTCTCAATGTCTCGTACTGCCCTTCGCCCGATCCGTAATTCATACATTGATTCCCTTAGAGCGCAGTTCCGCTTTGGCTTCGTCCCAAGAAACTACCTCCTCTCCGCTATTTCGAGAAGCTTCGATCTCTGCGCTGTCTTCGATGTCCTCTAGAAGGCTCACAAGGTCTTTCCAAATGGAATAGTCCAGCATCACGGCCTTTTTCTGGCCTTCAACATCCACAACGAATTCCACTTTCTCAAGGAGTTCATGAATGCTGGGGTTCACTTTTGCCTCCTCAGCCGCTGTCTAATCTTTTCTGAATGCGACTGACATTATAGCCAATCGCCTCCACTACCATCGATCCACTCCAGTCAACCCCGAAACTCCGCCACCTGTTCGGGGAAGTTCCGCAGCAGACTGTCGCTGACGAAGCCGGCCGCCACGCCCAGCCCGCAGGCGCTCAGCTCCAGCACTTCGCCGACGTCGCTGATCTCGCGGCGCCAGGCATCAAGTTCGCCGGGGCCGCCGCCGGACAGGCGTTCCAACAGGCGCTGCGTTCCGATGCGGCAGGGGAAACATTTGCCGCAGCTCTCGTGGGCAAAGAACGCCATCGCCTGGCGAGCCGCATCCACGATGTCGCGGCTGTCGTCGAATACGATTATGCCGCCGGCGCCCAGCATGGAACCCGCGCCCCGGATACTCGGCTCGTCGAGCGTGACCGATTCCAATGCTTCGTTCGCCAGGAATCCGCCCGACAGCCCCGCCATCGTCGCGGCCTGAAATGACCGCCCCGGCAGAGGCCCGCCGGCCCAATCATAGAGCAGCGTTCGCAGCGGCAGTCCAAACGGCACCTCGTAGTTGCCGGGGCGCTGCACGTCGCCGGAGAGGCTGATCACCTTGGTGCCGGCATGGTCGCCCAAGCCCAGCCCCTGATACCATTCGGCGCCGCGCCGCAGGATCTGCGGCACCGCGCACAGCGTTTCCACATTGTTGACGGCGGTGGGCAGGTTTTCAAAGCCGTGCGTGGTAGGGAAGGGCGGGCGGTTACGGGGGAAGGGGTGCTTGCCCTCCAGGCTGTTGAGCAGCGAGCCCTCCTCGCCGCAGATGTAGGCGCCGGCGCCCCGCCGCAAATACAGCCGGAAGGTGAAGCCGCTGCCGAGTATATCATCTCCCAGCAGTCCGGCCTCTTCGGCCGCACTGATAGCGTCTTCGAGGCGTGCGTTCGTTTCCGGGTATTCGTAGCGCAGATAGAGGAATCCCCGGTCGGCTCCGGTGGCGTAGCCTGCCAGCGTCATTCCTTCGATCACGGCAAAGGGGTCATGGTCCATCAAAGCCCGGTCCTTGAAGCAGCCCGGTTCGCCTTCGTCGGCGTTGCAGACGATGCTCTTAGGCTCGCCCGGCGCCTCGCGAACGAACTGCCACTTCATGCCCGTGGGGAATCCGGCGCCACCCCGGCCGGCCAGTTTTGACTCCTTCAACAGGTCGATCACACCGGTCGGGCTCTGCCGCTGCACAGCCTGCGTCAATGCGTCGTAGCCGCCGCTGCGCCGGTAGCCGTCCAGGCTGTCCCGCGCCGGCGTCCGGATTTCTGCGAAGACGCACTCTTCACGCCCTCCCGGGTTCGGCACCGGCAATGGTGAAGAGATCCGCCGCTGCAGCGTATGAAGCGGTGCGCTCACGACGAAGGTTTCATGGCCGATCAGCAGCGGGACCGGGTCGTCGCAACGGCCGGCGCAGGGCATCTCCTCCGCTCCCTCCAGACTTTCGACAATTTCGAGCGCGCCGCGCTGGCGGCAGACGGGCCCGGTGCAGACGCGGGGCCTCTGCAGGCCGCCCTCCGCACGCGCAAAATGATGATAGAAGGTGACCGTGCCGTACAGGTCCGCCAGGGGGATGCGCAGCTCCTTGCCGATCGCTTCGATTGCCCCGGGTGAGATGAACCCGTCACGATCGTGGAAGGCATGGAGGACCGGGAGGAGCGGCGCGGGTTCGTCCCGATAGCGCGCGATGAGCGAGCGGTCGGTTTCCGCGACCACTATGTTTTCGGTATATCCGCCCGTTCTTTGCTTTTGTCCGGTCATGGCCTCTTGCGCTGAATCAGGTCATCGATCACGTGTAAAGTGCATTAAATTCTACCAGTTCATCGTCGTTATCCCAACTGGTTCCGACCTCAGGGCAATCGCATCTAATTTCGTTTGCAAACATTGCCGAAGATAGCGAGAGAGTCCACGAAGGGCATTTTCGAGGAGCAGACATAGCGCCTACACGAGGGCAGGCACAAGGCCTGCCCCTACCGTAGTTTGAGGGGGAAGGT
>VXMH01000052.1 GCA_009841235.1 Caldilineaceae bacterium SB0661_bin_32
GGCGGGGAGGGTTCGGTCATTGCGCTTACGTTAGGGCGCCGCCTCCCCCTCAAGCTCACGCCTCACGCCTCGCCCTTCCGCCACTGCCGTTCCGTTCTTCGTGCACCCTCTGGCCAGCTTCGGCGATGTTGACAAGCCGGATTGGATGCGAGCCTTTTTCCTTTGCATGTCACGGGATATTCCGCATGTTATAGGATATAATGTGAGCAGGGAGATGACGAAGAGGAGAACGGGCTGACCCTGCGTCTCGCTGACGAGTCACGCCGGATCGCCCTCTTCGAGGTCTATATTGTCGGGACGCTGCTGATCGCGGTTATGGCCAACGTTGTGGCGAACTATATCGGCAGAGGAAGGCACTATGAGAATCGCGGCAGGATTCGTGAACTGGAGGCGGAACTGCGCGGATTGCGCGGGCGTTAGGATCTTCGATTTCTCGAATCCTCTTTTCAACGGCAGCCCTCATCCTGTTATCACCCGGGCTGTCGTCCAGCATTTCCAAACATACGCCAGACTGCTCTCACTCCTCTCTCCTCGCAGTTAAGCGCATTACAGCCATATCATAGCCCTATATAATGGACACGCATGGCGTGCCGGAAAAAAACGAGCGGCGCCGCAACGCCCCCGGTCCGGCCCCGCCAACGTCTTGACGAGGCGGCGGCCAGCTTCGCGCGCGGGAACGGCTATATTACCGGTAGCCTTTAATATGGTCAGAAGTTGCGCTCATGTTAAAGGCTACCTTTAATATAGAGGTATAAACCGTATTATAATAAGGGCAGCCGTTAATATAAACCCGCCAAACTTTCACGCAGGAGCGATGGACTTCCATGAAAGACGGCCAGACACTCTCAACCCGGGCCGGACGGTACGTCAGACAACCAAGCGGATACAGGGCGTTTATTCCGGAAGCGTTACCGCCGAAGCCGCCGGTGCGCATTACGGACCAACTCCAGCGTCTGTTGTCCGAAGCCGACCGCGGATTGGGCAGGCTGGACGGTTCGATCCAGATTCTGCCCGCCGCTGATATGTTTGTCTTTATGTACGTGCGCAAAGAGGCAGTGCTGTCAAGCCAGATCGAGGGAACGCAAAGTTCATTGCAGGATTTGCTGGCAGAGGAGGCGAAGATTCTGACGCCAAACCGACCGAAGGACGTAGCTCAAGTAATCAACTATGTCAGCGCGATGAACTACGGCCTGGAGCGGCTGTCTACGCTGCCGGTATCGACCCGGCTGATCTGTGAAATCCACGGCGAACTTCTAAAGGGCGTCCGCGGTTCCCATCTAACGCCTGGCGAAGTGCGCACCTCACAGAACTGGATCGGACCCGAGGGCTGCACGCTGCTTGAAGCAAACTTTGTTCCGCCTCCACCCTCCGAGCTGGCTGAGGCGATGTCCTCCCTGGAGCAGTTCATCCATTGCGACACAGAGCTCCCGCCGCTGATCAAGATCGGATTAGTACACGCTCAATTTGAAACGATTCATCCGTTCAGGGACGGCAATGGGCGTGTCGGGCGGTTGCTCATCACCTTCCTTCTCTGCCAGCAACGGATATTAACACAGCCGGTCCTCTACCTGTCCTACTTCTTCAAGCGGCGCCGGCAACAGTATTACGACGAACTGCAAGCGGTGCGTGATGCCGGATCATGGGAGAAATGGCTTGCTTTCTTCCTGCGCGGCGTTGTAACGGTGAGCGAGCAGTCGACCGACACGGTCCAACGCATACTCGCTCTGCGCGAAAGTCACCGCCGTGTAATCAACGACAACTTTGGCCGCGCTGCCGGCAATGGACATCGCGTTCTGGAACATATCTTTTCCCGTCCGGTTGTCTCGGTGGACGACGTTCAGGAGCTTATCGGCACAACGTACCAGACAGCCAACAACCTGGTTGCACGACTGGTGGAGCACGACATCCTGCGCGAGTTCACAGGCCAGGCCCGCAACCGGGCATTTATCTATCAGCGTTATCTGGACCTGTTCCACGAGACTGGGCAGGAGGATGAGGTATGATTGACGCTTGAGCTTGGCCCCAAAAACCGGGCCGCAAGCCAGGGTGTGTTTCGCATCCCTCCTGAGACCCACCGCGCCCTGGCAATGGACGCCGCTGAAGCCGGCGTCAGCATGAACCGCCTGGCCGCCGAACGGCTGTTGCTGCGGCGTTAGCGCACTGTCGGACCCCCTCTAACCTCCGGTAGGGGCAGGCCTTGTGCCTGCCCTCTGCCTCTCTCCTCACATTTAAGCAAGTTTTGTGAGACGGGAGGTGGGAGAACCGGCTCCGGGGCGGTGCCGTTGAGATACCACTTTCACCGCTCTCCCCGCTGCTGGCTTCGGAGCCTGCACTGGCGTAGCCGCACGCGCCAGCCGTTCCGGTAGGGGCAGGCCTTGTGCCTGCCCTGTGGCGCCGCCCCTCACCCGCGTCGCCTCCCCCCTCCTCACTCACACTCAACCCCGCCGCGATTTCGACCGGACTTTCCCGTAGCGGGCCTCTCAGGCGTTTTTATCCCGCCGCTCAACGCCCAAAAGGCGCGTTTTGACCATGCCGCGCCGTCCTGGGGCCTCCCATAGCCTGCGGAGGATCTTCCTAATCAGATAGTTGAGTCCGAAGCGCTGGCTCTGCACGCCGCGCACAACCTGTCAAGACCGGACAGCAGAACCTGGAAACTTTTCGACCGGTTCCGTTCCCGCGACAGGAAATTCGCCATCATTCGCGCGCCGCTGCCTTTCTGGAATTCAGGCACGAGCCTTTTGAGGGCCTTCGATGGTTGCTGAACAGCGTCCGGATCACGGAAGCGCGCTTTGCGACTGATCCCGCGTAGGCTCTCATGCCCAAAGGCTTCCGCCAGAGCGTCAGGCTCGCCCAGATACCAGGCTTCGAGTTCCTGGCACACGATCCGCACAAGAGTATCGCCCCGGCCAGCTGTTTGACAGGCGTGCAGGAGCCGCCGCTTAAGCTGTACGCAGTCAGCCCCGTCGTTGTCCCGCAGGACGACAAAGCGCACGCCCGGCGGCCAGCCTGCCCGCAACGTGCGCGGGATCTTCTTCTCCAGATCGCTCTTTCCTTCATAGACCAGGAACTGGAAGGCCAAATCGGGATACAGACGGGGACGCAGTCCGTTGAGCAGGTCCTGCATGGATGCCTCCTCGAGCAGGAAGACAACCGAGTTCACCGGGGCCGCGCTCCCTCGGCTTCCTCTTGTCCCCAGAACCGGCCGGGCAGATCGAATACCCCCTGCCTCCAGAGCGCGCCGGGCAGCTCCCCTTCGTGGATGAGGGACTGCAGAAGCTCGCTATCCGACGCGCGGCGGACGGTCGTGAAGCCATCCTCCTTGACCAGCCAGCGTATTTCGTCGAGCTCCGCCCCGTTGAGGAAATCGGGCGAGTGGGTGGATACGAACACCTGGCCGCCGCGCCGGGCGTAGGCGCGGAACTCCTCCACCAGTAGCCGCATCAACGCGGGATAGAGTTGATTCTCCGGCTCCTCGACCGCCAGCAGCGGGTGTGGGTTTGGGTCGTAGAGCAGGACGAGGTAGGCAAACATCTTAATCGTTCCGTCGGATACAAAGCGCGCGATGAACGGATCCTTGAAACTGCCGTCCTGGAAGCGGAGAACGAGCCGGCCGTCCTCGGTAGGCTTTGCCTCCACTGCACTCACGCCTGGGACCCGCTCGCGCATGGCCTGGAGAACCTGCTCAAACTGCCGGGGGTGGTTCTCATAGAGATATTGCGCCACCAAAGCGACATTGTCCCCGCGCGTGGACAGATGCTCGGCGTAACCGACCTCGACGCTGGGCCGCGCGTCGCCGGTATGAAAATCGGAGATGTGCCAGTTCTCAATCAGGCTGCGGAAATCGAACACGACCGGGAACTCCTGGAGCTGGCCGAAACTCTTGATGGCCAGCGTGCTGGGGTCATCTAGTCTGAACTTCCTCTTTTTCTGGAGATCGCCTTCCGCGCCTTGCACGCCGTACTCGGATTCGTTCGTGATTACCTCACCCTCGCCTCGCTTGGAATACAGGAAACGCCATGCTCTACCGCGCTGGCCCCTCCGGTAACTCAACGCCTCGTGCTCGACGACGGTGTGCCCATCATCCTGGTTGACTTTCAGCCAGTACGTTGCCAACTGTCCGCCCCGTTCGCGGAACTTCACCGTGATCTCAATCGGCCCTGCCTGTCCCCGGCTGACCAGTTCACGATAACCGCCCCGCCGTGCCGCAGCGGCGGCGGCGTTCTGCGACAACGCATCTTTCAGGAAGGCGAACACGTCGAACAGCGACGACTTGCCCGAACCGTTTGCGCCCACAACGATTGTCATGCGCGTCAGATTATCCAGCACGACGTCCCGCAGGCAGCGGTAGTTCTTGACGGCTATGCTTTCGATCTGCATGGGGATTGGCCGGAATTCGTCGAATCACGCGCATTGGCGTATCGGAAACTCCAAATAGATCAATCATAACACAGGGGGACGGCAGGGGTTAGGGGATTGAGACAGGAGGCCAGAGCATACGCATCTTATTGGGAGAGAACTTTGAGGAGATAGTCCGTTTTCCAACGCGAGGGTGCATCCCGGACTTCCAGATTTTTTGCGGGACTTGTCTGACCAGTGTTGGCTTCAGCCCTTCACATCGCCATACCCTCTATTGGGAATGTTCGTTTAAGGAAGAGGCCAAACCGGGATTCGGCCAAGGTGTGAGGGGTAATGCGTGATTGTTCTCGCCGGCCAATTCCTGGAAAAGAACGGCCGTGGCAAGATCCTGGGGAACAAAGCTGCAAAGGTAGATCTCGCCAAAGGCACTGAGGCTAACGTTGGTAAAGACCGTATACGCCACTGCGCCATGCACGCTATGGTTGTAGATACACCTGCGCAAACGACTGCAATCTTCGATAACGTGCTCCGAGTCACTCCCCGCTGCCCATAACATGCGAAAGTCCGGGTAAGTGGACAGAGAGGCGAAGAGTTGCTGGAAGCGAGGCGTATGGCGGTAACGCAGGGTCGCAACCCGCCACTGCTGCACATTGGCCAGGGCAATTGGTCTCCAGCCGTGCCCTAACACTCGGCGCAGAGGCGTGTCTGACGCCAGGAGCAGGGCGAGGTTGTTGATACCGACGGCAGTGGTCTTGAAAGACTGAAGTTCCGCTATGCTGATGTTGTGAAAGGCGAGCAGTGCGCGATTAACGCCAACAACATCGGCAAAAGGGTCCAGGAGAAATGCAGGTGCGCACAGATCGTCCAACAACGCCCATACCTGCGCAAAAACCTCTTCATTACACAAATCTGTGCGTACGATCTCACTGTCAGCGACTTCACTGGCCATAGCGAAGAATTCACGACGTTCGAGGGAAGTCAAGTTGAATGCACGGGCCAGCTCCCGTAGTATCCCCCCATCCAATCGCGCCTGACGGCCCCGCTCGATTTTGCTTACGATCCTCTGGGTTAGTCCCGTCTCGTCCGCCAGGTCCTGCTGACTCCAACTGTGACCGTTGGAAAGGTTAATCTGCTCCTTACGCAGTGCCGCCACAATCCTGCCGAACGTCTCGTGTTCCATCATCTTCTCCGTTGCTTATTGTCAACCTGGACACCCGCTCTTCGTAACCTTCCCTGACAACCAGCCGTCTCAAACCCGCGACGAACAACAGCCAAACATCGTCGCACACTATATCACTCGATATACCAAAATCGGAATATCCTTTACCCGATTTCGGTATACGCCAGCCAGACAAAAGCTGCGATAAAGGGCTAAGCTGTCTCTCATAACGACACGGTTTTTCCAACGCAGTATGATGGGCCCCAATCCCCTTCGATCTCCTTACGGCGCTACACTCAGGGTAGAGAATAGAGGGCAGAAAAGTGGCTCCTGTGCAGGAAGACAGATTTGATATATCTCGAGATTTCGTGGGAATAGTTGGCAAATTGGACTTGACAAGCCTCGAAAGCCCCATTCTTCACAATTCACATCTGCACCCGAGATCCCCGCTAATAGTAGATGATTGTGACGGCCATTCAAATTGCTGGTCTGCCCAGATACTTCGCCCAAGCGCCCCAAAGAGTTCCCGAGCGCTGGGCCAGAATCCTCATATCATAACAACCTTCGCCGGTAGTATCTGGCAACTCCCTGCCCGGAATGGACTGAGTGAAGTCAACGCCCTCCGTAACACACTCTCTTATGCAGCCTCGGAGCAGAATTTCCAAATGGTTCGCCAAATAGAGGGCGACTTTGTTGCAGCTGTCTTGCGTTCAGGAAAGGTGGTTCTTCTGAGAAGTCTGACATCAACCACGACGCTATATTTCAGGGTCACGCCAAAGGCGGTTCTCTGGTCAACCAACTTTATGGACCTGGTTGACGACCCCATTTCTGATTTGGATTTCGGAAAACTCGCATATGTTGCGTGGGGAGGAAATCGGATCCCCTATTCCGGTATTGAAACCGTATCTCAGGATGAAGTCGTCACGCTTAGCGCAGGGAAGATTTCACGCATGCAATTTGATGACTACATCACGCCTGTCCACAATAAGAGACATATGCCGCTCCCCGAGTGGGGCGAGATGGCGCGAGAACTCCTGTTAGCTGCTGTCGCAAAAAGGGCAAAACGTTTCAAAACGATCGGATTGCTTCTCAGCGGCGGAATTGATTCAGGGGCTATAGCCAGGTGCCTGGTGGACGCAGGCGCTCAAGTGCAGTGTTACCACTGGGCATCCCCGTCCTATCCACCCGCAGATGAAAGCCCCTATGTGCGGAAAGTTTCGACAATGCTGGATATCCCTGTAACGACGATAGACATAGGAAGTGACCGGCTTTCCAGCAGCTCCTTTCTCAGCGCTGAGTGGAGATTTGCCGTGCCGTACAATCACTCCCTTTATCGATGGTGGAAGGAAACAATCTCCCTTGCGCAAGGGGAGATCGATTGCTTAATGTCAGGACGATTTGGGGGCTCTTTTCATTTGGGAGTAGGTATAAGACCACCGACGTCGATTGGATTGTCAGAAGCTGCAAAGTATATATGGAACAGCCTGTCTTTACCTGTTCCCACAAAACAACTCCTCATACACCTGATCCCGGCACTGGCGAAGACAGGGTTTTTCCAGAAGTTCCTGCCCGCGTACGATCCGGAAGAACCCCTCCTGAATCTGAATCGTGAAGAAGCCGTGACCATTGAGGACACGGCGGCGGTAGACGGGCGTCAGGTTCATCACTTCACCGATCAAGCGAAACGGGCAGTCATCATTCCTCTTGGTCAAGGTTTTGAAGATTCGTTACAAACTTTGGCTCTGAATATCAATGATTTGCATCCAGCTGACCTGGTTCATACTTCCCCCTATCTGGATCGAGATCTCAGATCCTTTGTCAGATCTATTCCCAATGCCTATCGTTGCTATCCATATGGAGGACAGGTCATAGATAAGCCTGTACTCAGACAGGCTTTCATGGATCTACTGCCCGCCGAAGTCATTCGGCACAATTTCACACAGTTTTATGCAGGAATTCGTTATCAATACTGCCTTAACAATCGGAGGTTTTTGAAAGAATTCTTCGCTCCGGATTCATACCTTGTCCAATATGATGTCATTGACTCCGATCGCTTTTCTCAAGTCCTGAGTGATCAGCGAAAACTACAGGAATGCTCTGGCACTATTTTCATAAATTTCATGGCCGAATTGTGGCTGCGAACATTGGCAAGTAAAAAGGAAGGAAAATCATGCTGAAACTCCGGGAAAGCATCATAGTCAAGAGCGTGGGTGATGAGGGCATAATCGTAGATATGGAGAAAGGCCAGTACATCTCTCTTAACCAGACTGCTTTAGAAATGATAGAAGCCATGAAAAAGTCTGCTGATCTAAAGGAGGTTGTTCTGAGGTTATTGGACTCGATGGACGTTGGACGGGACACGCTTGAGCATGACCTGAACGCACTGTGCGGCAGACTCATTGAACTGGATCTGGTGGTAGAGGAGTAACTTTGCTTGTCCCTCCCATGAAACGAGGACTTATGCACATCCTGAGATGTAAAACCGGCCCCCTGGACCTTGAACTTCATGTGGAAGATTTCGACATTCTTTCATTCATTGAACACACTTTGCCGGTTGGCAGTGTCAAAGCTGCTCCTGAAGCAACAATAAGAATTCACGAAAAGGCGAATTGCCCGCAGATACATGAAAGAGCCTCGTATGATCCGACCGCGATTGTATATGACCTCAAAAATGTTACCTATGTCTACTATCCACACGACAGCATTTACAGGGTATCTGTGGGAAATCGGGCGCGAGGCCTGATTGATTTCAAGAACTCCTCCGCGGTGTGGAATATGCGGCGCTCTATCCCTGCGCCCCGGTCGGCGTTCCACATCCTGGTGTTGGATCCACTGAGTCTACTCCTGCCTTCCCACGGACTTCAGATATTACATGGCGCAGCTGTAGTGAGCAGACAAGGAGCTACGTTGCTTCTGGGGCGTTCAGGGAGCGGCAAAAGTTCACTGGGGCTCTTGGCAAGCCATCTGAACCCTGATGATGAAATTCGCTTCCTCAGTGATGATACGCTATTTTTGGACTTCACTTCTGACATTGTTCAAGTCCACCCTGTTCATACCGGTTTTGGAATCACATCCGAGTTGCTGGCGCGACTCAATATCCGGGACCACAACATCCTGCAGTATGGCCAAGGAAAAGCATATCTGTCTCACGTTCCCTCCCAATCTCAAGGGCCGCACAAAATCAGTCGGATTATATTTCTGGAGAAAGAGAGCGCTGGGCCGCCGAGCACGAAAGTTACGAGGTTAAGCCGAGAGAAGACCCTGCTCAATTTGCTGGACAGTCAGACAACGATTGGCAGCCCTTTTCTTTTGGAGCGCTTCAATCTCTTAAAACGCTTGACCAGGCAAGCGCCTGGGATCAGTTTGCGTTACGCAAAGTATTGCAATCTTGATGTTTTGCGCACAATTGTCACAGAGGACTGAAACACAGAGGACTGAAATCGGGGACTAAAGTAGAATGTGGTCGAATAATGGAAGCGTCGACACAAACGATTGGGAACGTCTGGCCTTTGGGGAGCCGAGCCTCCCATTGCTGAGACGAATCAGCCTCGTGAGGAGGCTCCGATCCGCAAGAGCATACTTGACGGCATGTTTCATCTATCGCAATGATGGTTTTTCAAAAGCAAGCGACTATTTACATCTTCTCAGTCTTCATACGCCTCCTTTGGGTGCGTCAACAAATGAGGAAGCGGTGAGACAGGCGCGAAGAACGATGGCGTTCTTTAGATGCCTGGGGAGATTGGCGCATGAAGATCTGCTTTGCCTCCCTGCGGCGACTTCCCTCACAGCTGGGCTGATTGCTCTCGGGCTCCCGGCGCAGCTAGTCGTGGGCAAGGCCGAATACCTCCTGAACAAGACGTATGATTTTCATGCCTGGACAGAGATCAATGGGGTTCCCATCAACGACAAGCCAATTGTGCGGCAATGTTACTTACCCCTTCTGAAGTGGCCCGATTGGAAACATCATCCGCATATGTTCAATTGAGTGTAAAACGCGTCAATTGAACCAACGCAAAAGAAGAGGTGAAGTCATGACCATCGAAGTTCAATCCCCGACAGGGGACACAACAGATACGACCAAGCCGGCTGAAAAGCTGACCTATCAACCCCCAAGCATTGAACTGCTTGGCCAAATGGAAGAGTTGACAGGCTCTTGCGGTTACAATCACGACGACGGCTGGGGTTGGAGCAGGGGATAAAGCAGAAGACTTTCTGCTGCTGAATTCCCCAGCGACCGCCAGCTGGAAATGCATCTGGCTGCGCTGTCGCAGGGGATGATTGATCCGGAATCGGGCCACTTCAGAAGGGATAAGTAAACAGTCCCCCATTGGATTCCGAAAAAGTGAAGGGGAATTCGTCGTCCAAAGATCGGGTCCGCCAGATTGAATGCGTGTTCGCGGGTATTCTTGCAGACACTTTGAATTTGAAAGTTGGAGCAACATGCGTACCCAAAATTCCAGCGCAGCTCCGAAGAGGTCGTTTCATCTCGTCAAGAAAGAATTGAAAGGACAGCTTCCGAGAGTAACGCTGCTGGTCGTCCTGGCGTCGGTCGGGGCGGGTGTTGGGCTGATCCAACCCCTTCTTTTCAAATCGCTTCTCGACAATGCAATTCCTGCAGCCGATCTGCGTCAGATAGTTCTGCTTTTGGCGGGCATGGTGGTCGTGCCCGTACTCAGCGCTGGTCTCCACTCTGCCAACCACTACTTGCGCTCTTACATCGGCGAAGGCGTTTCTCAGCGTTTGCGCCAGGAGCTGTTTGACCACCTGCTGCATGTTCGTTTTGCGGATCTGGAGCAGTTCAAGGTTGGAGAACACATCCATCGTCTCACCAGCGCCTGTGGCAAAATCGGTGAAGTCTACGTCAGCGAACATTTGTTGCCGTTCGTGATGAATGCAATTTTGCTGGCGGGTACTTTGGCCGCGATGGCGGCCCTGAACTGGCGCCTCTGCCTGTTGGCGCTGCTCGCCTTTCCTCTGTCCTACCTCTTAACGCGGAAAACACGAGGCTATGCCCAAGGCCTGTATCGAGAGTTTTCCAAAGTGTTGGAGGACGGCAAAAGCTACCTGCATGAAGTCTTCCCCGGGCTGCGCACAATTCGAGTGTTCAATGCTGAAACGCACGAGAAAATGCGCTGGCACAGGTGGATTGACAGACACTGGCGCGTCAAGGCAAAAGTACACACGTTTCATGAATTGATTCGCACCGTTATGCCAGAGTTCATTAACTACACGGCCGCGGGGCTGATATATGGATACGGCGCTTTTGAAATCATCAACGGCAGAATGACCGTAGGGGGCCTTGTGGCTTTTGTAGCCTATCTGCCCCGCTCCTACTCGGTATTGCAGGCCCTGTTGGGCACACACGTCAACCTGCAAGAGGCCAGAGTAAACGCCGAAATGGTAGATGCGCTGTTCGACCTCTCGAAGGAACCATCTGGCGAAACGCTCCTCCCCTCAACCCAGATGGCGGGGGCCGCATTGACCTTCCAGAATGTATCGTTCGACTATGGACGCGGGGACTTCGGCGTGCAGGACCTTACGTTCCACGTGGCGTCGGGTGAGTTCATCGGCGTCGTCGGCCCAAGCGGCGGCGGGAAGTCCACCATTTTCGATCTGATCCTGGGCTTCTATGCTCCCCAGTCCGGCATGATCGCGATCGATGGAGTCAATCTGCGTGAACTATCCCTGGCAACGGTGCGGAGTCAGATCGGCTTCGTGTCTCAAGATACATTTTTGTGGAATGACAGTATAGGCAAGAATATCCTGTACCCGGATCGCGGTGATGATACGGACAGAAGCAGGCAGGCGGCGCAGGAGGCGCAAATCGACGAGTTCATCATGGCCCTGCCTGACGACTACGAGACAGTGGTGGGGGAACAGGGCATGACGCTTTCCGGCGGTGAACGCCAACGCATAGCAATCGCGCGAGCGCTCCTGCAGAACCCGCGCTTACTCCTGTTGGATGAGGCCACCTCTGCATTGGACGCTCTGACAGAGCAAAGGGTGCGCACGGCCATCGATAAAGCGAGGGTGGGACGGACAACAATCGTTGTGGCCCATCGATTGATTACGGTTCTGCAGGCAGACCGAATCATGGTGATCGATAAGGGGCAAATCATCGAAATGGGCAACCTTCAAGAGTTGCTGGCGCGTCGCGGCTTCTTCTACGATCTCTACCAGGCGCAGTCTCTTGACCTGCCCCAGTCCGTTTTGTGACTATCTCTACACCATGGGAAAGTTCGATTGGAGACAAATCATGCCTGGATTGTCCTCCTTGAACCTGGCGCCGGATATCTGTCCCGAGACCAGATTGCTCCTTGGCTGCGCCAGGACTTGCATTGACTTTGAGAAATCCGGCCAGATCAAAGCCTGCTTACAAGAAAATGTCAGTTGGATGCGTCTTATCAAGATCGCATTCCATCATAGAATGATGCCTCTCTTGTATGGAACCCTGAGCTCGACCTGTCCAGAATATGTTCCCCAGACAGTATTGGAGCTGCTGCACGACCATTTTCGGATCAGTGCTCAGCGAAACCAGCTTCTGGCTGGCGAACTGGTAACAATTTTAACTCTATTCAAGATGCACGACATCTCTGTTATGTCATTCAAAGGACCCGTCTTGGCGACTTTCTTGTACCGGAATCCCGCCTATAGGGAGTGTGGCGATCTCGATCTTCTTATCCGAAAAAGGGACGTTTCCAGGGCGAAGAATCTGCTCATCGCTCATGGGTATCACCTGCCGCCGAGAGACGCGACTGATAGACAACAGGCTTTCATCTTCAAGTACAAGCATAGCTATAACCTCTTCAGTAAAGTGACTCAGGTAAATGTGGATTTGCATTGGAGATTCACATCACGGGCGATCCCCTTCGGCCTCGATTTAGATAGTCTTTGGAAATGCCTGGATCCAATGTCCTTCGCCGGCACAACAGTATTGTCCCCTCCGCCAGATATTCTGCTCGTCCTTCTGTGTGTTCATGGCGCAAAGCACTTTAACCCGTGGGAGCGGCTGATATGGATCTGCGACGTCGCCAAATTAATCGAGATTTACCAACAGATGAATTGGGAACGCGCCCTCGGGTATGCCGATCAGTTGGGTAGTAAACGAATGCTTTTTGTAGGCATACTCTTGGCGAGCGCTCTAATGGAGGTTAGTCCTCCTGGAGAGATTCTACAGATGGCGGCAACTGATCGGATAGCGAGAATCCTGGCTACCCAAATCGGAAAAAGGATCTTTGCCGAAAATAGACACGCAACACGGTATGACAGGAAAGCGATTCCTAATCTGCTCTTTCATCTCAGAATGCGGGAGCGCCTGCGCGATCGCTTATCGACTTTTCTGCAATTGACGCACCGGAAATTGAGTTTCGATGTAACATATCGAAAATCCCTTAAAACTCTTCCCTTGCAAGCATACCTTCCTCTTTTGAGTTATACTCTCCTTCCGGGGTTCGATGGGTTGGGCAGTCAATTCCAAGAGTAACACTTACTGGTAGGGGCAGGCCTTGTGCCTGCCCTGTGGCCCTCCTCACGCGCGTCGCCGTCGCCAATCACCGCAAAGCTCCCGTAGGGGCAGGCCTTGTGCCTGCCCGTGTTCCTCCAATCAATGCACGCCAGGAGAAGGGCATGCAGCGGATTGCCGCCCGGAACATCGTGTCCCCTCCTTTTGTTCTGCGCGGTACGGGAGCATCCCGTCACAATTTTGTGTCTTCAATAACCATATTTCGCTCCCTGCCTGCTCCAGCTCGACTCAGGCCTCCGTAAACAGGCGCCCAATTTCACCCCTACCGACGAACTGCGACAACAGACGATAGTTTTTGTGCTCATAACGGACTCGGCCGGCGACTACCGCCATATGCACTTCCGTCCTCTGTGAAAGCTCATAAACAGCCATCGGTGTCGGGTCCGCGCTCGCCGCACTGGACTCCCACAGCTCCGGGGGGATTAGCGCGCCCTCCGCCATTTCGTCGGCCTCCTTCTCCATTCGGCTCGACTCCTTCAGATCAAGATCATCAAAGAACGCACCGTTCTCGTTATCCTCCAAATGAAGGCTCACGTGCGCCAGTTCGTGCATCAGTGTGAACCAGAAGTTGTCGATGCGGTCGTAGCGCAGCGTCAGCCCGATCACGGGCCGACCATCGCTGAGACGCAGTACCGCTCCGTCCAGATAAGTGTTTTTGAGGTGCTTCTCGACGACGAGCGCAATGCCATAGTGTGCCAGATGTTCTCGCGCTTTCAGAGGGCCGTCTGCGGTAGTACTGTGTCGGGCAACATCACGCATGAACGCTTCGTCCACGATCCCAGGCTCATAGTCACCCTGCGGCGCGTTCTCGTTGGCGTTGCCCAACACCCGCAAACACCAGGCCCAGAGCGCGTAGTGATTCGTCTTGACGTTCATGCGACGATGGCCGTTCTCGCGCAAGAGTGCAGGCGACATTACGCCTTGGCCGCCTGCACGCTCTTCCAACTTCCGGTACATATCCTCCGCGTAATCCCGAAGATTGGACCGGCTGTCAAGCCATTTGCGATTTACCATCTCTCTCCATGGAAAACGCAGCAACTCCTCCGGTGTAGGAGCGATCCCGAACGTCGCGCCCGGTCTCTTCAGCAGCACATCAGCTGGGATGCCGAGATGCTCATGCAGCGCCCGAGCCATGGACATCGTTAACTCTCTCTTGCCCGACAGAACCTCTGAAACCTTCGCCCGGCTGCCGATAAAAGGGACCAGGTCTCGCTGCGTCAAACCGGCCTCCCCCATGCGGAACTTGATCGCTGAAATCGGATCGGGGAAATCGCTCTCTACCTTATCAGCTTCGTACCCCTTCACCGCCTCAACAAGAGCGTCGAGCTCGCGGTCCTCAGGCGAACCCTCTTTGGCGCCGAGGATCTCGATGATGCGCGCCACTGCCTTCTTGTGTTCCTCCTCTGTTCGAATTGAATCAATCAAATACTTTTCACTTTGTCTGGTCATCTTACTTCTCCTTTTTTAACTGATTCGTGGCCCTTTTCACGTCTCCTTTGCATTGAACTCGTCGTACTCCGGGTGCGTGCCGAAGAACACTACGACAACAATGCCTTTGCGATAGTCGATTTGAACGACCAGCCGATAGCGATTTCCTTTGACTCTGAAAACTACCCGGTTGTTTGGCAAAATGCTTGCTCTGGTAAAACGTTTCCTGACTTCGTCCGGATTTTCCCAGTTCCCGCTCTTCACTTCGTGGCGCCAGTTCGTGAGCCACTTGCGGGCGTCGGCGTGTTCCCGCTTTGCCTTGTCAATAATCAGTTCGTTAATGAGATCCACAACAATCTCCAATAACTGCCTGGTAAAATAATTCCAATCATATACTAAACTCCTCCATCTCTCAGTGCTATCTTCTACGATATATCTTTTTGTAACTTTTAAATTGTTCCCATTTTACTATGACTTTAAAAATGGTGAAAATCGGAAAGGAAGGCGTGCCTGCCCTGGCGCCCTCCCCCTCACTCACACACCACCCCGTGCGGCGCCTGCCCTTCCGCGTCCTCAGCGGACAAAGAGATCATGGCCCTGTTGAAGGCCCTATATATAATAGTATAGACTCAAAAGTCATGGCTCTATTGCAGTGCCCTATATATAATAGTATAGACTGAGAAGTCATGGCCTCATCAAAGCAAGCGGGACAACCCATTGACCAGCGACCCCAACCCACCACCTCCCAGCCGCAGAGCGCCGCGCCATCTGCCCGTCTCCCTCTCCATACTGCTCCTCCTCGCCCTCCTCCTGTCCGCATGCCGCGACAGACGCGCCGCGCCGGCCTCCCTCCCCACCGCCGCCGCGACCCCGACTTCATCACCCC
>VXMH01000047.1 GCA_009841235.1 Caldilineaceae bacterium SB0661_bin_32
AGGGCAGGCACAAGGCCTGCCCCTACCGTAGTTTGAGGGAGTGGGTGGAGAGTGCGGTATGCATGGGGGCACCAGGGCATGGGGGCGCCAGGGCAGGGGCACCGCCTGGCCATGCGTTTCGGGCAGCCTCCCAAGAAATTAACGCGATAAGATGCGATTGCCCTGGGGGAGGGAGGGAAAGGTCAGTCCCGGGCGAGGGGCCAGTAGATTTTTTCGACGCCACTGGCCTGGGAGCGCATGATGGCGATCATGATTTCCAGGCTGTGGAGGGCGCGGCGGCCGCTGGAGATGCTTTCACCCCCGTTTTCGATCAGGTGGATCAGCTCGTCGACGGCGTTGACCATGGCGCTGCGGTAGTCTACGGAGCCGCCGAGCTGGCGGCTGGTAACTTCGTATGGGCGCTCCGCAGAGGTCAGGTAGACAAGGGCTTCGGTGTTGCTGATGCGGATGCGGCCATTGGTGCAGAGGAGGTCGAGCTCGAAGTTGACGAGTGTACGCTGGGAGACTTCGATGTGGGCGCGCACGCCGTTGGTGAAGTGGAGATAGGCGGATGCGCCGGGATCGGTCGCGGGGTCGTGGCCGCCGTCGCCGAGGTACTCGGTGCGGTCCTCGTAGCCCTCTTCCATGGCGCCGATGAGCCAGTCGGGGGCGGCGTCGGCGTACATGCAGACGGTGTCGACGAGGTGGGTGCCATTGCGGAAGAGCATGGCGCGTTCGCCGCCGAGATGGGCGCTGATGCGGGTGAGGGAGCCAATGCGCCCCTCCTCGATGATGGAGAGGGCCTGGCGCCAGAAGGGGTCCCAGCGGCGCCCGTGGTCGACGCATATCACCGTGCCGTTTTGTTCAACGGCGGCCAACATGCGGTCGGCGTCGGCGAGGGTGGTGGCCAGGGGCTTTTCGCAGAAGATGGCGGGAACGCCGGCCTCGGCGGCGTCGACGACCATTTGGGCGTGGAGGTGGTCTGAGGTGACGACGCTGAGGATGTCGAGGTTTTCGCGTTCCAGCATGGCGCGGTAGTCGGAGTAGTGCGCGGCCGGGCCCCAGTTCTTGTCATATTGGGTCAGGAGCTCCGGCACAAGTTCGCAGACGGCCACCACTTGGGCGCGGGGATGTGCGGCGTAGGCGGAGGCGTGCGAGTGGGGCTGGGGATGGCGGGTCGACCAGAGGTCGTAGCGCGGCGGTGACTGGCCAATGCCGGTCAGGCCGATGATACCGGCCCGATAGACCTTGTCGCTTGGTTGATTGGTGACGGACATGATAGCCCCTTATTTTTCGTGTTTGTCGCCGTTGGATAAGACTGTAACCGGGCACCTGCTGCCTGTTAACTCTTTTCGTTCTCCGCTTCTGTTCTCCAGACAACGTAGGGATTCTCGCGATTTTCCAGGGGGAACTCGACGCGGGCGCGCAGCCGCTGCGACTCGTGGATGGCCATGATCATCTCATGGACGGCGCGGGCGTCATGGCCGCTGGTTACGGCTGTCACGGTGCTGTCTTCCTCGATGGCGCGGATGAGTTCTTCCACGAAGGTGCGATTGTTGAGCTGAAATTTTTCGGAAACTGAACGGGGCCGGCCGTCCGGATTCAGGTCCCATTCGGGCAGGGAGATGCGTTGCCAGGCACCGTCGCGGTCGCCCGGGAGATAGAGGCGGTATGGATAGTGGTAGAGTTCACCGAGCGGCGCGAGGCGGAGGGAGAGGATGCCGGCCGAGCCGTGGATTTCGAGGCCGAGCCAGTTGACCTGCTCGCGGGTGTCGGTGTCGTCGCTGCGGTAGGAGTCGAGATGGGCGGTGACGCCGTTGCGGAATACGAAGTATGCGGCCAGGCCGTTGCCGGCGATGGGGCCGACGCTTTCGTCGCCTTCATGGATATCGGCGGTAGTGAGTTCGCGGCCGTCCTGGGTGACGTGGGCGTGGGCCCAGGCCACTTCAGAAGCGGCGAAGAAACGGATATTGTCGAGGAGATGGGGGCCGAGGACTGCGAGGTCCATTGCGCCGGCGCGGTGGTCGGCCTTGCCGTGGCGGCGGATCATCTGCACGTCGCCGATGAGGCCGTCTTCGATGAGCTTTTTGGCATGCAGCTCGTAGGGGTTGGCGCGGCGGTGGGCGACGGCGATGCGTGTGTCATGCTTTTCGCAGGCGGCGAGCATGGCGTCAGCTTCGGCAAGGGTGCGGGAGAAGGGCTTTTCGCAGAAGATGCCTTTGACGCCGGCTTGGGCGCAGGCGATGACCATGTCGGCGTGCTGGTCGGGCCAGCGGGGGCAGACCGCTACCAGGTCCAAATCCATTTGCGACAGCATGTCGCGATAGTCTACGAAGGTGTGGGGGGCACCGGTACGTTGGGCGGCGGCGGCGCCTCCCTCCTCGTCCGGGTCGGCGACTGCAACGACATCGACGTTGGGCAACCCCTGGAAGGCGGTATCGAGGTGATGACCGTAGTTGCCGCGGCCGGTGTGGCCGATGATTCCGGCGCGATAGTTTGCTGGCATCGAGAGCTCCGGTGGTCAGTAGTCGGTGGTGGGTTACTCGCCGGTTGAACGGATTTCGAGCTCGTCGAGGCCGGGGGCGAGGGGCAGCTGAACCTGCGTGCCGGTCTTGTGGGAGACGTGGATGGCGGTGATGACCTCAAGCGCTTTGAGGCCGTCGCGGCCTGTGGATACGCTTTCGCGGTCTTCGAGCAGGCAGTCGATGCTTTCGCGGGTGGCGGAGTAGAAGTAGTCGTCAAGCGTGAACTCGGTGGGCATGTCGGGGATGGGTTCGAAATCGTAGCGGGTGCCGTAGCCTTCGTCGGCTTCGACGAGGGGGCCGTATTCCCAGAGGCCGCGGCGTTCGCTGAAATGGATACGGCCTTCGGTGCCGGCGATCTTGGTGTAGCCGAGGGCCTCCTTGCGCTCGGCGATGCAGTCGATGAAGACGACGACGCCGTCGGAGCAGGCGACCATGCCGGCGCCGCCCGGGTCGGCGACGGTTTCCGTGTTGAGGTAGCCGGAAACGAGCTGGGGCTGGGCGTCGGTGAAGAAGAAGGCGTAGTCGACGGTGTGCGTGCCGTTTGTGAGGAGGGGGCGGCAGCCCTCGTAGGTGATGGTCTTGACGCGGCCGACGGCGCCGTCGTCGATCATGCGTTTGAGGCGCTGGTAGTGGGGGAGGAAGCGGCGGGTGTGCTCGGTGATGAGGCGGGTGCCGCTGCGGTCGCAGGCTTCCACCATCTTGCGGCCCCAGGCGACGCTGGTGGCGAGCGGCTTTTCGACCATGACGACCTTGATGCCGGCTTGGGCGGCTTCGATGACGGGATGGTGATGGTAGAGGGTGTTGGTGGTAACGTCGACGACGTCGAGACGGGCCTTTTCGTACATGTCGACGGCGGTGGGATAGCGGTGCTCGGGCTCGATCTCCCATTCATCGCCGAACTGTTGGAGCCGCTGCGGGTCGATGTCGGCGATAGCGACCAGCTCGGCGTCATCGCAGCGCCGGTAGCCGGCGGCGTGGGAGAAAGGTCTGTGTCCGAGTCCGCCGATGGGTCCGGCGCCGACGATTCCGACTCTGACTTTGGCTTTTGACATGTGTAAGCTCCTGGGACTGCAGTGGCATTTGCGAAGGCGAGAGGTTTACGGTCTGTCTGCGGTGATGGGCATGATGTAGTGGATCTGGCGGGCTACTTCCCGGAAGCCGAAGTCGGGGTAGAAGTGGGCGCCGACGTCGTTCTGGTCGAGGGTCTCAATGCGGGCGTAGGACAGGCCGGCGGCGGCGAAGTAGCTGACTGCCTCTTCGAGCAGGCGGCGGCCTATTCCCCTTTGCTGAAATTCAGGCAGAACGGCAAAGTTGGGAATGCCGCCGATGCCGGCCGCCTTATCGACGCGTGTGGTGACGTAGCCGACAGTTTGCCCGTCGACTTCGGCGACGAAAATGCCGTCTGCATTGGCTTCGGCATCGTCGTCGATGTGGCGTACTTTGCGCCAGCGCCAGTCGTTACCGCGGATAATCCCGTACAGCTGCTCGATATTCTGGTCGATGGAGACGCCGTCGAAGCAGATGGCTGTAATGGTCTTCAGGGTTTCCAGGTCGGACGGTCGGTAGCGCCGGATTTCCATCGGTAACTCCTGCGTGCGGCTGCTGTCAGGGCGGCAAGGAGCCCGCCGGTCAGTTCTGCCTTATTCCACGAAGCGGAAGGAGTAGACGTCGGCATCCTGGAGCAGGAAGCGCAGCCGCACCAGTTCGCCGCTGAGTGCGCCGACACCGGCGCCCTGCGTCCAGCGCACGGTGCGATCGAGGTCATCTCCGAGCAGTTTCACACAGTCGTCCAATCCGAATCCCTCGACGGCCAGATCGACCTGTCCGTGCAGAATCTCCACGCGCACACTGCCTGCGGCTGAGGCGGAGAAGTTCAGTTCCAGGTTGCGGCCGGTGAACCGGATGGGCTTGGTGATCATCTCGCCGCCGCCGGGGGGTGCGTGGAGCGAAGCGAAGCCGTCCATGCGGAGGGTGTAGCGGCGCTGGCTTACGCTCTGCCCGCGCCAGTAGCCTTCACTGACGTAGATCGACAGCTCATCGGGCGCGCCGGCGAACTGTGAGCGGGTGGTGACGAGACCCCAGTTCTGGTAGTTGTCGCCATAGGTCCAGTTGTCCTGCGGGCGCAGTCCGGGGCGGATGAAGGCTTCCGGCCAGATGTTGAATTCCATACCGTCGCGGCTGCTCATGAAGAGGCCGTCGGTGAGGGCGGCGCCGTAGCGCTCGCGGGCTTCTGCGCGCATGCGGCGGTGCTCCGGTTCGGGCAGGTCCTCGATGGCAGGCGACCAGGGGCGCTCGACGTAGCGGGCTGGGAAGCCGACGAAGAGATGGGGGGCGCGGAAGTAGGGGACGACCTGGTTGGTGTAGAGCTCTGCGATGCGGGTGGGGTTGTAGTCGATGAAGACGGGCTCTGTCCAGTTGAGAAAGTCGTGCGAGACGCAGGTCATGATGTCGCGGCCGTGGCGGAAGTCGCGATGGTAGTCGCGGTATTCGCCGCGCTCGGCGTCCCAGAAGGCAAGGTTCTGGGAGTCGAAGTAGCCCTTGGTGATGACTGGTTCGTCGCGCATCCGGGTCCAGTGGAGGCCGTCGGGTGAGCTGAGTGCGAAAAGTCCTTTGTATCCCCTGTTGTTGGCGAGGGCTTTGTATCTTTCGGAGGCGGGCGCGTCGGGATTGGGGTCCTTGAAGGGTACGAAGTTGATGGCTGGGCTGTCGTCGTCGCGGGCGTCGAGGATGATGTTGTTGTTGCGCGAACCGTCGAATTCGACGAGGCCGAGGTTGGGCTTGGTCCAGTTAATGCCGTCGCTGCTTTCGGCAACGCAGACGACTTCGGGATGGGCAAATTCGAGGGCGCCCGAGTCATGTGTGAAGTGCCAGCCGCGGTAGTACATGAGGTAGCGGTCATCGTCCTGGAATACGGTTACGTATCCGGAGGCGTTGCCCTCCCAAGGTGCGTCGGTTTCCAGGGCTACTTCCTGCGGCACAGGGCGGTGGAGGCGCAGTTCGGCGTCGCGGGACAGGGCGGCGATCAGATAGTCGTCGATCAGCAGTTCGCGACGGGAGCCGATGTGGATTCCTGGGCCGGGCTCGATGTTACTGAGTGGACTGGTCATGGTTAGCTCCCTTTGCGCCTATGCTGTCTGGCATTGCCGGCGGCCGCTGCTTCAGGAGGCGGCTGTGAATGGGCTGTCCGCTCAGGCCGGTGACACGCCGATGCGGTCCAGCCGTTTCCTGGCTTCGGCGTACACGTCCTGGGAAAGGGGGCCTGCGAGAACGGCCTGTGCGTTTTCGGCAAGGTGGGCTGGATTGGTTGTGCCAACGATATTGGTGTGGACGTCGGGGTGCGTCAGTGTATAGCGGAGTACGAACGAAGTGTCGCTCTCGCCCGCCTGCTTGAGTTCGTCCAGGCCCGCATCTGCAAAGGCCTGCCAGCGGTCGGATTGGCCGAGGCCGGCTCCCGGCTTGCCGAGAGCGACGCCGCCGCGAATGATGGTGCCGGCGCCGGCCTGCGCGGTGGTGGTCAACCAGTCTTCGTGGTCGCGCTCGAGGGCGGAGTAGGGGATCTGGTAGGCGTCGAAGACATCCCAGCTGAGGTAGGTGGGCAGGTGGGGGAGCGTGGTCGACATTCCGATCCAGCGCACTTTGCCCTGGGCGCGCATATCCTGGAGCGCCTGCACCAGTTCCCCCTGTTCGCATTGGGCGACGGTCGGGTTGTGCAGCTGCATCAGGTCGACGCAGTCGACGCGCAGGCGTTCGAGGCTTTCGTGCAAGCCGCGGAAGGCGTTTTCTCTTGACCAGATATGGCCGTCGGGATGGCAGCCGCACTTGGTGGCGAGTACGAATTCATCGCGGCGGTGATGAAGGTAGCGGCCGATCATCTCCTCGCTGTTGCCGTAGTCGTTGGCGGTGTCGATAAAGTTGATGCCGGCATCGAGAACGGCGTTAAGCTGGGCGTTCATCTCGGCGTCGGTCATGGCGCGACGATGGCCTGCGCCGAATCCGAGCCGGGTGACTTCCAAGCCGGTACGACCGAGGGTTGCGGTAGGGAGGATAAGGGACATCGGGCGCCTTTCCTGGGTTGTCCTCAATTGGGAGAGCAGTGTCGCAATGGCCAAAGCGCTGCGGCCTCTGCGTTTATACCCGCCCCGGAAACTCCTTGCCACGGATGTGCATGAAGGGTGTGCTGCCCTTGCGGGGCGTACCTTCGACCTGGTTGCGATGGTCCTCGTCGACGATACGGAGATAGCTTGTCTCGGCGTCGAGATAGTGGAGCGCGAGGCCGCGGCGGCGGTTGGGAGTGGTATTGGCTTCGGTGCGGTGGAAGTTGAGGCCATGGTGGAACATGCAGTGGCCGGCTTTCAGCTCGACCGGGACGGGGTCGGCCAGGTGCGGCAGGGCCAGGAATCGATCCTTGTATTCGCGGGTGATCGGCCCCCATTTGTGGCTACCGGGGATTACGGTCATGCAGCCATTGTCGACGGTGGCGTCGTCGAGAGCGACCCAGCAGCTGACGTGGTTCTGGGGGGCGAACATGGGCCAGGCGACGGAGTCCTGGTGCCAGTCGGTGACGGTGCCGTTGAAGCGGGGTTTCATCATGAGCTGGTCGGTGTAGAGCTTGATATTGGGGCTCAGGAGGTCCTCGATCACGTCGACGATTGCGGCCTTTTTGGCGACAGCTTCGAAGAGGTCATCGTGGTAGCAGAGATAGACCATCTTGCGGATCATGTCGATACGGGGCTCGACGGTCTTCTTGCCGTCACGGAACTGCTCTTCAAATTGAATGTAGTTCGACGGCACGTGGTTGAGACGTCCGGCGGCGATGTCTTCGCTGCGCTGGCGAAGGGATTCGATTTCTTCGTCGGACAGGACGCGGCCGTAAGGAAGGTAGCCGTTGTCATCGAAAAACTGTTTCTGTTCGGGAGTCAGGTTCATGATTGGTCTCCTCGCAGTCGAGAGTGGTCATGCCGCGCTGTCTGGAATTGCTGCGGTTCAGCGCCGCAGGCGTTTGGACAGGAGTAACTGTACGCCGAATACGCCCAACAGTCCAAACACGATACTGGGCGCGACCAGAAGGAAACCGCGTTGAACGGTATAGAGAAAGACGTAGTCGGAAAGCAGGAGATCGAGGGCTGGGAGCTGGCCGCGTAAGAGCGCCAAGGAGGCGAAGGCCCAAAAGCCACCAAAGAGGAGAACGCTCAAGATGGCGGCCAAGGCGAACAGCAGAATCGCTCGGTTTTCTGCCACTGCAAGCAACGCTCCGCATAGCGCGGCGACCAGGCTGAGTGCGAGCATATCGGCCGGCCAAGGGACATAGTCGCGAATGTGAGAGAGGGAGATCAGTCCGACGTAGGCCAGAATGGAGGCGACCGCCAAGACGGCTGAGCTTTGTCGAATGAGAGATCTCATGGCACCGGCTCTTGCAGGGTAGCCTGCAGGCGCAGGAGGCGTTCGTCTTGCGAGTGGGGATGAATGAGGCGAAATCCGGCCTTGACGGACCAGCTCAGCGGCTCGGAACTTTCCTGGTAGGCCCCGACGAGATTTTCCAACTCAAAGACGTGCAGAAGAAATTCCATATCCAGGCGTTCGTCGGGGGCCAGGGTCTGCTCGATGGTAGAGGCGCGGCTGTACAGGGAGCGGTCGGCATCGGGATCGTCATCGCGCCAGGTGCTGCTGCTGCCGCCGATGCGGTTTCCGTCGAGGTAAAGGTCAAAGAAGTAGCTGTTCAAGCGGACGGGAAGCTCTGACCGGTTGTGAACCCGAAATTGAACCAGGAGCCGGGCGTTGTCCGTACCGACTCGCCGCACCTCCGTCAGCTCCAGTTCGAGCCCGCGCACACTTTCCAGCGAACCGACATAGTTCGAGACGGCCTGCCAACTGGCCGCAAGGGCGACGAGACCCAGGACAATGAGGAAGGTGTGGGCAACGCGCGACACGGCTGGCAGTTTAATCAGACATACCCTGCGTAGGACCTGCCCCGCACGGAGATGTAGTCGACGTGGACTTCCTCGCTGGTGCTCAGGTCTTTTGTTTTGGCTGCCATGTAGTGCAGGGCCCAGGCGCGCCGCCGCATTGCCGAGGTGTTTGGGCTTGAATAGTGCAGGTTGAGGCTGTGGAAGAGAAGGCAGCCGCCGGCGGGAACAGGAACCGGCACTTCCTGCGCTGTCATCTCCTCGGTGAGCAGCTGCGGCAGGTGTTTGAGCTGGAGCAGGCCGTAGTGATGGCTGCCGGGGAGGCAGCGGATGCAGCCGTTGTCGAGCGTGGCGTCGTCGAGCGCGATCCAGCAGGTAATCTGATTCTGGGGGATGAGAAAGGGCCAGGAGGCCGAGTCCTGGTGATATTCTTTAACTGAGCCATGTCCGGGCGGCTTCATGAAGATCTGATCTCCAAGCAGCTTGATGTCGGGCTCGTCAAAGAGCTCGGCGATGAGGTCGACGAGCTTTGGTTTCTTTGCGACGTTGAGGAAAGTGTCGTGGATGGAGGCGGGGAAGTTGATTTTGCGCAGCTCGTCGAGCGCGCTGTCGGCTTGCACCTCACCGCGTGATACAACCATTTCTTTTTCCAGGACTGGAATCCCCTTGATATCGGCGGCCACTTCGACGCGGCCGAAGGCGATATCCTCGGTCAACTGCTGGAGTTGAGCCAGTTCCTCTGGGTCGAGCAAGGTGGGGTAGGGCAAAAAGCCTTCCCGCCAGAAGGTTGTTTTTTGCTCCGGCGTCAGTATCATTTATTCCTCCATCAGACCTTTGATGAATCGTGGAAGGGCACTAAACGACCTCAGTCCAGGCTCATGCGGGGGTCAAGGGCGTCGCGGAGGCCGTCGCCGATGAAGTTGATGGCGAGGACGCAGATGGTAATCATGAGGCCTGGGGGAACCCAGAACCAGGGCATGTTTTCGATGATCTGGATGTTTTGGGCCTCGTTGAGCATGTTGCCCCAGCTGGGGGTGGGCACCTGCACGCCGAGGCCGAGAAAACTGAGGCCGGCCTCGGTGAGGATGGCGCCGGCGATGCCAAAGCTGGCGGCAACGGTGATTGGTGCCACGACATTGGGCAGGATGTGACGAATAATGATCCATCTCTCCTCGACGCCTACGGCTTGGGCGGCCATGATATAGTCGGTTTCACGAATGGAAAGAATCAGGCTGCGTACAAGGCGACAGACCCCTGTCCAGCCGATCAGACCGATTGCGAGCATAGAGTTAAAGATGCCAGGACCAATGAAAGATACGATCGTGATCAGGATGATGAGGGTGGGGAAGGCCATGAACGTGTCGGTGATCCGCATGATCAGGGAATCAACGCGGCCGCCGTAGTATCCTGATACGCTGCCTAGAATCGTGCCGATAGTGACAAAGAGGGCGACAGCGACGATACCCACCGACATGGAGACGCGACCGCCATAGACTACGCGGCTCCACACATCGCGCCCGGTGAGGTCGGTGCCCAAGAGATGGCCTTCCTCGCCGGGAGCCAGGCCGATTTCCTTGATTTCGATTCGATGAGGATGGATGGGAGCAACGACCGGCGCCAGTGGAAAGGCAACAAAAATCAATAGAATCATCAGGACCGCGCTGACCAGAGCCAGCTTGTGACGGCGAAAACGACGCCAAGCCCGGCGCCGCTGCGCGGCTGCTCCGCCCTCTTGGGATTCGAGGGCAGCAGCCATCTCGTGGAGTCCTTCAGTTCTACTTTCGGCACTCATAGCAAAGTCAGTCTCTTGCTTCCAATTTTGGGCTGCGTCCAAGTGCCCGGCAGACGGCGTCGGCGGGCGGTAATGACTGCGGCATTCTTATTCATAGCGGATGCGGGGGTCGATACTCCCGTAGGTCAAGTCAGTGATGAGGTTGCTCACGACGATGGTCAAGGCAGAGACCAGAACCATGCCCATGATCAGTGGGTAGTCGCGCGTGGCAACCCCGTCCAGATAGAGTATTCCCATTCCAGGCCAGTTGAAGATGGTCTCGATGATTAGGGCGCCGCCGAAGAGAGCGGGAAGGCGCAGGCCGATGATGGTGATCACCGGCAGGAGGGCGTTGCGGAGGGTATGGCGTACAATCACTACTTTTTCGCTCAACCCCTTGCTGCGGGCGACGGTAATATAGTCGAGCCGCACGACCTCCAACACGCTGGAACGTGTATAGCGCATGATTCCGGCGGTTGTTTCCAGGCCCAGCACGGTGGCTGGCAGCGCCAGATACTTGAGGCGATCGAGCAGCGTTCCCCACAAGCCGAAATCTCTGCCGATTGTTGTATAGCCACTAGTCGGAAGCCATCCCAATTTCAATGAAAATAGATAGATCGCACCAATGGCAGCAAAGAAGCCCGGAATAGAGATAGCGATAAAGGTAAGGAACGTGAGCACATAGTCGGGCGTGGTGTACTGATTTAACGCCGAGAAGATGCCCAAGGGGATGCCGAGGATAATGGAGATCGCCATGGCCACGGCCATGAGGCGCAGGGTTGCGGGCAGACGTCGGGTAATCTCTTCAGAGACCGGGATTTTGCTGCGGATGCGAACGCCCAGATTGCCCTGCAGAAGGCCGCCCATCCAACTGATGTAACGAACGTACGCCGGTCTGTCCAGCCCATATTTTTCACGCAGCGCGTCTGCGTGGGAGCCTTCATCTCCGCCGACGCCCGTCTCCGGGTTCATCAGGATCATGGCTGCAACGGCGTCGCCGGGGGCCAATTCGGTAAATGAAAAAGTAATAATGGTGATGCCGAATAGCACGGGCAACATCTGGACGATGCGGCGTAGAATGTAGCGGTTCATGGGCAATCCCAGGAATAAGCGGGGAGGAGTGAGGAGAGAGAAAGTGTTCTCACTCTCCACTCCTCATATCTCAAGCTTCGCAGTTGGTTACTCGCCGGCCAGATACCAGTTCGCGGGGTAGCGTTCGGCGAAGGGCTCGTCGAGCTGGCGGTTGATGTTGTTGCAGACGCTGGCGCTGAAGGCGGAGAATCGTGTCGGCCAAAAGACGGGGATCTCACCTGCCTCTGCTGTAATGATCTCGGTCGCCTTGTACAGCATCTCCTTGCGCTTGGCCGGATCCGGTTCGGACATAGCGGCTTCGGCCAAGGCGTCAAACTCTTCGTTGCAGTAGTGGCCTACGTTACGGCCTGCGGGCCAGCTACGGTCGCAGCCGAGAGAAAGGCGCAACTGATCGGGGTTGAACCAGCCGCAGCAGCCGTAGGACATATCAAAGTCATCGTTGTCGTAGACGCGGGCGACCCAGGCGGGACCATCCAGGTAGACGAGGTCGACCTTGATGCCGACGTCGTTCCAGTATTGCTGCATGGCGGCGTGGATGCGCTTGTTCTGGTCATCCTGGTAGTAGGTGACGAAGCTCACTTCCTGCTCGGAATCCCAGCCGGCCTCTTCGAGCAAAGCACGCGCTTTGTCCGGGTCGTAATCGTACTTTGTGATATTGGGGCTGACGAATTCGGGATTGGTAAGCCGCAGATGCAGTACCTCAGCCAACTCGCCGTAGTAGGCTTCGGCCATGGCTTCGCGATCGAGGGCGTGCAGGAGGGCCTGCCGCACGCGGGCGTCCTGCCACAGAGGCCTGTTATGGTTGGCCCAGACTGTCATACCGCCGCCGAGCTGACCGCCAAGCAGGACAATGTTAGGATCGTCCTTATAGCGCTCGTATTCCACTGCGGTGACGCGGCCGGCCATGTGAATCTCACCGTTCTCGAGGGCGGCGAAGGCGGTTGCGCCGGACAGACCAATGCGGAAGATGATCTGGTCCAGATAGGGGCGGCCGGCGTAGTAGTCCTCATTGGCTTTGAGGATGTAGAACTGATCGGGCTCGAAGTCGCCCATGGTGAAGGGACCGGAGCCGACGGGATTGCGGACCGCGTATTCGGTCTCGCCGAGGTCGGCAAAGGCAATGCCTTCGAGCAGGTGCTTGGGCCAGATGTTGAAGGCGGCCATATTGCTGAGCACACTGCTGCGGGGCGCCACCAAGTTCAGCTCGAGAGTGAAGTCGTCGAGGACCTTGATACCGGAGATTTCATCGGCATCGCCGGCTTCAAATTCAGCGGCCCCGGCCAACTGATCGAGGCCGGAGGTGCGGCCGTGAGAGGCGCCGGTATCGGGATGGAAGAACATTTCGAGCGAGTACTTGACGTCTTCAGCGGTCAGCTGCTCGCCGTCGTGGAAGCGGACGTCATCGCGCAGGTTGAAGGTGTAGGTCAGACCGTCTGCGGAGACTTCCCAGCTTGTGGCGACGTCGGGGTGGATGGAGACTGCGTCGGTGTCGCGGTCGATCAACTGGCTGAAGAGATAGTCATCGCGGGCGCTGAAGATGAACCAGTTGCTGCCCGTCATGGCGCCAGCGGCACCGGCCACGACCACCTCGCCGCCGTACTTGGGCGGTGAATCGGTACAGACATGGATGTGGTCGCTGTCGACATCGGCCTCATCGTACCAGGGCTCTGCCGGCTCTGCGGCCATTTCTTCTTCGGCTTCCTCTTCTGCCATCGCGCCCGTTTCAGTTGCGGCGGGGGCGGCGCAGGCTGCGAGCAGCCCGAGCAGCAGGATGAGGAAGACTGTGAGTCCAACGGACTTCCTTGTGAACGTCATGGTTTCAACTCTCCTTGGTGGTGAATGAGTTCAAACACGTCATTATTGAGCGCAAAAGCGAAGAACGCTTTGGCGGCAAGGGGAAGCAGGTTGTTGACTTCAGGACTGGTGCAACCAGGACAGACCCAGGCGGAGCGGGAGCCGACTACCACGTCATCGGGGCAAGAGTTCGGCTTTCGGAAATCCCTGACTTGCTTTAGACGGAAGCCAGAGTGTCCGGGATTGATCTACGGGTAAGATACGCTGTCTGGACGAATTGACTACGCTTTGTATACCACAGGCACTATAGTGGCGTCAAGTTGCCTTTCATGCCGGGTCAGGGCAATCGCATCTAATTTAGTTTGCAAACATTGCCGAAGATAGAGTGAGGAGCGAGTGGAGAGGAGTGAGGAGTGAGAGGGCAGGCACAAGGCCTGCCCCTACCGTAGTTTGAGGAAGGGGTGAGATGGGCGCGTTGAGGCTGATCTATACGCCTTCCTGGCGATCCGGTTTCAGTGGTAGTTTGAGGAAGGGGTTGGATGGGCGTGTTGATGGCTTGTACGAGAGAGGACGAGAGATTGGGGGAATTGGGGTGGAATCGGGGGGAAATTTTGGCGAATTTTTGGGGGACGGACCGGTTGTGGTTGTTTGGCGAGGCGCCGGCGGGTTGGGGAGGGGTTGAAGGGTCATTTTGGGTAAGGATGGGAGGGCGCGAGGTGGGTGTTTGGGCGGAGTTGGGGCGTTTTCGGTGGGATTGGGGGCAGGAGAGCAGTTTTTGGGGTGGATGCGCGGTCTGCGGGGCGAGTTGCGGGCAGGGGCATACAACTGCTACCCGGTGGGCGCAGTGTTTTTGTTATGTTATTTGTTTGTTATGTCCCGTTTTGGCTTTCAGAGATTTCCTTTACTCTATGCCTCAGCTTCTTGAGATAGCTGAGCTGCTGCGGGAGGGCTTCCTGCGGATTCTTGTGGGTGGGGCAGAAGTCGTCGTCAGGGGCGACAGTTCTCACACCTTCCGGGAGCCTGGTGAAGGGCTCGCCGGTCATCGGGTCGTACGGGGCCTCGGCGACGCGCGCCAGACCGGAGAGCGTGTCTTCGAGATCTTCCTGCGCCTCTTCCAACATTGCGGCGTAGTTGGGCAGGTCGAGAAGGGGGGACTCGCCACGGAGATACGCAGCGAATTCAGCGTCCACTTTTTCCAGGAACGTCTGCCTCTCTTCGACGTACTGGAAGCCGAAGCGGAGCCGCCCCTTTTCGTTCAGGACGACTTCGGGGGGCGCGCCGCGCTTGAACGGTTCCATGAATTTGGCGAAGCCCTGGTCGACGAGGGATTCGCGGCGGCAGCGGTCCCGTTGATCCCTGACGCCGCCGGCAGCTTCGAGAACTTCGAGGTCGGTGTGCACGTCAAGGCGTTCGGCGGCGGCGGCCTGGATTTCTTCGGCGCGGATGAGCTCCATTTCCTCGTTGGCGAAGCGGCGGAGCTCGATCAGCGTTTTGGCGGCGCGGGACATGGCGTTGAGGGAGGCTGGGGAGGGTTCTTTTTCCGCCAGCTGCCGCATGCTGTTCTGTATCAGGTCGATAGCTTCTTTCAGGTCTTCGGGCATACGCCTGTCGCGGCGCACGGCGGTGGCGGAGTTCTTGCCGCCGCGGGCGCGCCACTCATGGGCCTGTTCGGGGGGCGCGCCGTG
>VXMH01000102.1 GCA_009841235.1 Caldilineaceae bacterium SB0661_bin_32
TCTAGTACAAGCCCTCAACACGCCCTTCCAACCCCTCCAGCCCCCGGATGCTCCCCCCACTCACTCCTCTCTCCTCTCCACTCACTCCTCGCCTCTTTGGGGGAGTGGCTGGGCGTGCAAGGGCACAGGTCGCGGCGGGGTCTATCCTGTCAATCGTGGAAGGGAGTGGCTGGGCGTGCAAGGGCACAGGCCCGGCCTGGCCATGCGTTTCGGCCCCCCTCTCAAAAAACTTACTCGGTAAGATGAGATTGCCCTGGGTCGAATGGAGTGCCGGGCTGACATTTATTACGCGAAAAATGCGAGAAGGGGACAGTTCAGATTGGTTCCTGACAGGTCTGCCTGGTTGTGCACTTCTACAGATTTTCTGGACGGCAGCGGGTGTGCTACGATGGCAGCAATACCTAAGGGGCGGGCCAGTTCTCTCTAATGGAGTCGTGCAATGAAAAAGCTGCTCAAATTTCTCTTCTTCGTCGGCTTTGCCGCTGGCGTGGTGTATGTCATTAAGCAGGTCCTGGAAAGCGACCAGCCGGAGGGAGCAGGCAGCGGCGTGCTGCCGGAAACGCCGGTGACGCCCTTGGAAGACGCGCCGCTTGGCGGCGAGATAAGCCCACAGCTGCTGGAAATACTGGTTGACCCGGAGGATAAGGGGAAGCTGCAGTTGATGGACGACAACAGATTTCTGCTTAACCCCCGCAATGGCTACCGCTACCCGATTCGCAACGGGATTCCGGTGATGCTTATCGAAGAGGGTAAGAAGTACCAGGACACGAGTCTCATCCAGAACGGTCAGGAGCAGACAGAGGCATCGTCGACCTGAGCCGGCTCTCAGCACGGGAGCCTTTTTGCGTAACACCGTGCATGACTGGAGCGGCCCGGGGCCCGGAGAAGCTCGTAACCGCTAAGGGAGCGGGCCGATTTATAGTTGAGCCTGGCGTTGGTGAGGCGCCGGGCTTTTTTGATCTCCAGAGGTTGGTTTGGCACTGAGGATTGCGCGTCAGCCGAGAGAATCAGGGCCCGATGCGTCCGCCTGGCTCGCGGCCAGATCTGTGGGGATTTCCAAGGTGAAGGTTGCGCCATCACCGCTTTCCACGCGTACGTTGCCGCCGTGCGCTTCCACTGCGCTCTTGACGATTGCAAGACCCAGCCCGGCTCCTGGAAGCTGTTCGCTGAGCTGGCCGCGATAGAAGCGCTCGAAGATCCGCTCCCGGTCTGCCGGCTGTATTCCCGGTCCGGTGTCGGAAACTGACAGCAAGGTCGCATGTTCATCGTCGGTTGCGGCCAGCTCGACGACGCCGCCGGGCGGCGTGAACTTGAGTGCGTTGTCCAGAAGATTCGCCAGAGCCATCATCAGGCTCGCCTTGTCACAACAGATCGTATCGGGGCCGTCCTCTACAGACAGGCGCAGTGCGGTCCGTTTCGCCGCGGCCGTCGACCGAAACGGGGCCAGCGCTTCTTCCAACAGCCCTGCGAGGTCATGGCGGGAGATATCCAGGGCTGCCACACCTCCTTCAAGGCGGGACAGGTCGAGCAGGTGACCGGTAATCCATTGCAGGCGCTCCAACTGCCGCTGGCTTTCGCCAAGGAACTCGGAGCGCGTTTCCGGTTTGCCTCCGGCTTGGCCCTGCAGGATTTCAATAAACTGGCGCAGTGCCGTCAGCGGGGTACGCAGCTCGTGTGAGGCGTCGGCGATGAAACGGCGCAGCGCATCGCGCTCGGCGGCCAGGTCGGCGAAGGTAGCCTGAAGCCTTGCAGCCATACGGTTGAAGCGTCGCGAAAGGTCGCCGATCTCTCCGACCGATTCCGGAGCCCGCACAGCCAGGTCTCCCTCCTCCATCTGCTGGGTAGCGCTTTCCAGGGCCATCAAGGGGGCTGTGAGCGTCCGGCTCATCAGAAATCCGAGCAACACGGCCACGAGGACGGCGCCCAGCCCTGCTACCACCAGGGATCGACGGATTGCGAGAAGCGGCTCTGCTGAAAAGGTGTATCTGTTTGTCATCTGCACGTAGCCAACGACCTGGTCGTCCTGGTGGACTGGAACTGTGACTTGAGGCCCTTCCGCAGGAGGAGGAATCGCCCCTGGCACATAGCCGAAAACGACCCGCCAGATTCGGGGCGACGACAGATTATCGGGTGTAGCGGCGCGATTCCGTATAGCGTCACTGTCGTCAGCGGAAGAACCTGCGGGATCCACGAAGACCAACCTGTCCCCCAAGAAGCCAGGCCGCCTTTCGAGAGACAGGGCGGCCCCATCCTCATTCTGAGGGTCGCTTTCATCGAGGCCCATTGCGAACATCCCCCGCGGGTGACCTGCGCCTGAAACTACGATTACAGGACTGATCAGCCCCTTCTGCCAGTCATCTTTGCCGCTGCGGGCTAGTTCACTGAGCAGGCTCATTACTGCCGGCCGCGAATCCAAAGGGGTCAGGCGCAACTGGGAATAGGCAACTGCCCGCCTGTCCCTGTCGAGAATTCTCAGTTCGGTATTGGTGAGAAAACCGGACGTTACTGCCAGTTGTTGGAGACGGGGGCCCTGGTTTGGCCGCGCCAGAAGCGGCCGCGCCATGCGGGCTACGGCCTCAGCGTTGAGAACGAGCGTCTCATATTCACGGGCGGCCATATATCTTGTGAGCAGACTGAGGGCAACGACCCCTATCAACAGGATCGTCAGCAGAGTCAATGCCGTATAGCTGATGATCAGACGCCAGCGAATCGAGTGCAACATTCGCGTCCCTCTACGCCTTGAAAGGACGCGCCTTGAAGGCTCGACGCGTCCTTTGCGGCAGCGGTGCGGCTCAAGGATGCCCGCTCTGCGGTCGAGCAGCTGACCGCAGAGCGGGGTGCGTTACGACTGCGCCGACGTCCGAAGCGATTGCACGCCCTTGTGCGGGTCCGTCTCGGCGGCAGTCGGTCAGCAGTGGACTAGGAGCTGCTCTGCGGCTCGCGGCCGCTCTGCCGCTCTTCGTCATGCTGCTCCTGCATCTGCTTCATGTGCATACGGAGATGTTCCAGCGGCATGATGGATACACCCAGGTAGGCCTTGTCCTCGTCATCGGGGTGTGCGCCAAGGGTCACTGTTGCCGCAACTGTTTCACCGTCGCGATTCAGTGTGATGCTCACTTCGTCGCCTGGGCTGAAATCTGCCAGGGCTTCCACCAGTTCCTCAAAGTTGGCGACATTGGTCTCGCCAACTGCGGTGATTACATCGCCCCTCTGCAGCTCGGCGAGAGCAGCCGGCCCTTCGTCCTGCACGCCCATCACCAGGGCGCCGTCCGGCAGATCGCCGAAGAAGAAGCGGCTGTCGAAGCGCCCGCCCTGCGGGAAGGCGAAGCCAAAACGGTTGCCTCGTTGCCGGCGGCGATCAAGATCAGTTCCGTCCGCGTTGATCCGGAAACGCTCTGCCGACCCAATGCGAAGGCCAAAGAAGGCCTTTTCTCCGTCATCGGGGTGCGCGCCGAGGGTCACGTTCAGCTCGACAGTTTCGCCGTCCCGGTCGACCGTCAGCTCGACATCGTCACCGGGGCTGAAGGCGGCAGCGGCGCCGGCCAGGTCTCTCATTCCGGTAATCTCGGTCTCGCCCACGGAGGTAATCAGATCGCCAGCCATCAGTCCTGCCGTCGCGGCCGGGCTATCTTCAATTACCTCCATGACGACAGCGCCTTCTCCAACGTTAACGGCGTTTCCGTCCATCCCTTTGAACCGCTCAAGCGCGGGCAGACGAACGAAGTTGCGCATTGCAGGGAACCGCCCGCGCCGGGTCCTCATGCCGCGGATACCTGGACTATCCGGCGCCACGCCGAGCAGTGGGTAGCCGTCGACGTCGGCCAGGGTGACGGTCAGCGTAAGTTCCTCGCCGCCGCGCTTCACCGTGAGCTCCAGCATATCGCCCGGATCCTGCATCAAGATGACGTGTTGGAGCTCAGCGGCGGTATTGACCATGTCACCGTCGATTGCCAGCAAGATGTCGCCGCGCATAAGGCCGGCCTCGGAAGCCGGCGTTTCCTCTCCTACGGCTACGATCAGAACGCCGGGTTCCGGTTTGACGCGTTCCGTCATTGACTGAGCCGAAGCGGTCCCTCCCAAGGCCGTTAGCGCAAGGAGGGTCACAGAGAGCAGGAGCCAAATCCTTCGATTGGCCGCTCTTTGCGAAGTGCTCTCGCTGGTCGTTAGTCTGGGTTGTCTCATCTCTCGTTCCTTTCAATGTGCTATACATGGCGAGTCCATCACTGACTACGCTTTCAGTGTAGTGCACGAAATTGAAAGGTCGGTTGCCTTCAGATTAAGTTTTCACAACAAATGTCAGCCCTGGAACTTGTAACCAAACCCGCGTACGGTCACAAGTCTTGTGGGGTTTGCCGCGTCGCGTTCAATCTTCTGGCGCAGATGACGGATATGGACGTCCACAGTACGGTCGCTGTTGACATCGCTTTCGTAGCCCCACACCGCCTCGACAAGACCGCTGCGGCTGACCGGCACGTTGGGCCTGGCCGACAGGTAACGAAGCAGGCGGAATTCGGTCGGCGTAAGTTCGACGGCATTCCCGTCCAGCCGTACTTCCAACCGCGTCAGATCGATTTCAAGACCCTCGAAGCGTTGGACCTGGTCTGCGGATGGAGCGGCCAGATCACCGTAGGCCCGGCGCAACAGTGCCCGGATCCGAGATATCAGCTCTCGGAGCCCATAGGGCTTGACCATGTAATCGTCTGCCCCCAGCTCGAGGCCGAGCACCTTGTCGAGTTCTTCATCCCTGGCAGTCAACATCAGGACAGGTTGGCGGTGGTTTTGGGTACGAAGCGCACGGCAGACGTCATAGCCGCTCATATCCGGCAGGCGCAGGTCCAGTGTAATCAGATCGGGCTGTTGCCTGCCCGTTATTTCAATTGCCTGCGCCCCCGTCCTGGCCCAGAAGACTTCAAAACCTTCCTCCTTGAGGGCGTACTCCAATCCCCTGGCAACGGCCGGTTCGTCTTCCACAATCAATACCCGTTCCCGTTTCATCATCCGACCTCCTGAGGTTGCCGGCGTTTCAGCCTGGTGCGTCGGTGGGGCGGCGTGGAGCCGGACGTGACCGTGAACCCCGTTGCGTTCGAGCAGAGCGGCGCCGTCACAGCCTTTTTCGCAATAGGCCGCGCTTTCCAGGGACTGGAATTTTTGGCTCCTTCTCGCAGCCGGTGTACAATGGGCTGCTGTAGTATACCTATCAAATGCAGGCTTTGCTACAAGGGACGTGGACGGTTCGATCCCTGTACGCGCGTAGACCGTCACAGTGCGGTACAGTTAAGGCCCCCGACCTTCGCGTGCTTATTTTCAGGTAGACGGACCGGCCGAATGACCTTGAGCAGCCGCTGGAGATGAGAAGGAAGTGTAAGCAATGGCTCGCATGAAAGTCCTGTTGACAGAGGATGTTCCCACCCTGGGTCTTGCCGGCGAAGTCCACATTGTGGCCAGAGGCTATGCCCGTAACTACCTGATCCCGCGGAGAGAGGCGATCCTTGCGACCAGGGGCGCTTTGAAACAGGCGGAAGATATCCGTGTGGCGGCGATCCGGAAACGGGCGCAAGAGCGGTCGAACGCCGATGCCCAGGCAGAGGTACTCGGCGGCCAGCAGCTGCTCTTCAACGTGAGGGCGGGAGAAAACGACCGGCTTTACGGTTCGATTACCACCGCGGACATTGCCGAAAGGATTGAGGAAACGGTCGAATTCGAAGTGGACCGCAGGCGCATCGTCTTGAACCAGCCAATTCGGGAGTTGGGCCTTTATGACGTGACGATCCGGCTGATGGCTGAGGTAGAGGCCACATTTGCGGTTGCGGTTGTGCGGGAGGGTGAAGGTTGGGCCGATGCCGAACAGAGGGAACAGGACCGGGAAGCCGCCGCGCTGGCGGAGGCCGAAGGGGAGGCAGTCGCTGAATTGGTGGACGATGCCTCCGTTGCCGACGCAGAATAGGGCACGGAGACAGCCTGAGCTAAACGGTATTCCAGGATAGAAAGTTCAGCCTAGGCGGCGGACAGGGCGTATACCCTGTCCGTTTTTCTTTTGGTAGGGGCAGGGCCTTAGTTCGCAGCAGTCGATACGGAATTTTCGCCGATATTCGCCGGCAGACGACAGCAGTTTTTCCTTCAGTACATGCCTCGCAGTGCAGCAGTCAGGCCCCGCATTTGACGCTTCCGTCGCACTTGAGCACGTACGCGCGATGCAGGGCGTCGGAACGCGCCCAGACCGATTTCGCTAGCCAAATTCGGGCATATCAGGTATAATAAATGGTGGCGAAAGGCCCGGACATCGACCCGAAACGCAGGACAGAGGCTTCCGTTTCGATGGACTGCGGAGGCCGCGAGAACTGACGAATCAGTGGCGGGAGAACGTGAATGAGTGAAGAGCCAAACGGCGTAGACGGCGCAGCCCCCGGGGACAGTGGAATGGGCGGTTTGCCGCAGGACCCGACCTCCCGGAACGGGGCCAATGGCAATGGCATGTTTGCCCAGAGCGTCGAGGGCGTCTCTATCGAAGATGAGATGCGGACCGCTTTTCTGGACTATGCGGTCAGCGTAATCGTTGCGCGGGCTCTGCCTGACGCCCGCGACGGACTGAAACCGGTTCACCGGCGCATCCTGTATGCCATGCACGATATGGGGCTGCGCGCGAACTCGTCCTACAAGAAATCGGCCCGCATCGTAGGAGAGGTGCTGGGAAAGTACCATCCCCACAACGATCAGGCGGTCTACGATGCGCTTGCGCGCATGGCGCAGGAGTTCAGCCTGCGCTACCCGCTGGTAGACGGCCAGGGGAACTTCGGCTCCGTGGACGGCGACAGCCCTGCGGCGATGCGATACACGGAAGCCAGGCTGGCACAGCTGACCGAGATGCTGCTCCAGGACATCGAAATGGATACGGTCGATTGGGGGCCGAATTTCGACGACAGCCTGGAGGAGCCGCTGGTACTGCCTGGAAAACTGCCCAACATGCTGGTCAACGGCTCGAGCGGCATCGCCGTGGGCATGGCGACAAACATTCCTCCTCATAACCTGCGCGAGATCTGCGACGCGGTGGCTTTTGTCATCGACAACTGGGAGCGGCGGGAACAGATCGGCCTGGAAGAGTTAATGGAGCTTGTGAAGGGGCCGGACTTTCCGACCGGCGGCGAAGTTCTGGGGACGGAAGGGATTCGCCACGCGTTTGCCACCGGCCGCGGCCGCGTGCTTGTGCGCGCCCGGACGGAGATTGAAGAGACGGACAGCGGCCGGTTCCGCATCATTGTCACAGAGATCCCTTACCAGGTAAACAAGACGACTCTGATTGAGCGGATCGCCGAGCTGGCCCGGTCGGGTCGCCTGGACAGCATCAGCGATCTGCGAGATGAGAGCGACCGGCGCGGCATGCGTATCGTCATCGAGCTGAAACGAGGCGCGTCGCCCAAAAAGGAGCAGAACCGTCTCTTCAAGTTTACGCCGCTGCAGTCGACGTTCAGCGTGAATGCCCTCTCCCTGCTGAACGGCAGGCCGGTGACGCTGGGATTGCGGCGGGCGCTGTTGATTTACATTGACCACCGCTTCGAGGTGATCACGCGGCGAACCGAGTTTGATCTGACCAAGCAGCGTGAGCGCGCCCATGTCCTGGAAGGGCTGCGCATCGCCCTTCAGTTTCTTGACGAGGTTATTGAGACGATCCGCAATGCGGCCAGCGCCGAAGAGGCACGCACGCACCTGGTGGAAAGGTTCAGCCTGAGCCTTGTGCAGGCGCAGGCGATCCTGGATCTGCAGTTGAGGCGGCTGGCTGCTTTGGAGCGGCAGCGAATAGAAGATGAGTACCGGGAGGTGATGGAGCGCATTGCCTACCTGGAAGACCTGCTGGCCAATCCGCCGAAAATTCGGGGCCTGATTCGCGACGACATCGCTGAGATGAAGGAGAAATACGGCGATGAACGGCGCACGGGGATCATACATCATGCCAGCGGCGACTTCAGCGACGAGGACTTGGTCCCGCAGGAAAACGTGTTGATCAGTTTCAGCGCCAATTCCTACATCAAGCGAATGGAGGCCGACAGCTTCCGGGCGCAAGGTCGCGGGGGACGCGGGGTAATTGGGATGACAACGCGAGGCGAGGACGAAGTCATGGATCTGCGCTTCGCCCGAACTCTGGACCACATTCTCTTTTTTACGAACAAGGGAAGGGTCTACAGTAGCCGCGTCTATGAGTTGCCGGAGGGGAGCCGCACGTCCAAGGGGGCTCACATCGCCAATATTCTGACGCTTCAGCCCGATGAACAGGTCACGACGATGTTGACCCTGGGCGACTTCGAGCAGGCTTCATACATTACTCTCCTGACTCGCAAGTCTCGCATCAAACGCGTGAAGGTGTCAGCGTTCTCGAATGTTCGTCCGAGCGGCGTCATCGCAATGAACCTGGATCAAGAGGACTCGCTCGAATGGGCACAGTTGACCAATGGCGACCAGGAATTCATTATTGTCACTCGCGGCGGCAAGGCGCTGCGGATGCGCGAGGACCAGGTTCGGGCAATGGGCCGCACGGCGGCTGGTGTCTGGGCTATGCGTTTGCTAGGCGATGACCTGGTCACGGGCTTCGATGTTGTGCGACCGGGCGCAGATCTCTTTGTTCTGCACGAGTTGGGATGCGGCAAACGGGTGCCACTCGAAGAATACGCCACGAAGAGTCGATATATTCAGGGCGTATGGACGACGGATCACACCAAAATAGGTGAACTCGGTCCAATTATTGCAGCGAGGGTCGTCAGTGAGGAGGACCAGATCACTGCGATTACCGGCAACGGGATCGTGTTGCGAACTGCCGTCTCGGGTATCAGCCACAAGGGGCGCCCTGCCATGGGCGTACGCATCGTCAACCTTGACGAAGGGGATACGGTTGCTGCGCTGGCGGTGCTCAGGCACGAAGACCTGATCCGCAAAGTTGAGGGCACTGAAGCGGATGGCGACGGAACCACCGAGGCCGCAGCCGGGATACCGCCCGTTGCAGTAGCCGATTGAGCAAGGGAGCTTCCACCAATGTCAGACCTTCGTTCGCTGCTGGCCAGCGAGCCTGGGCCGCGCCTTGCATTTTTGCCCAGCCTCAACCCGGATTTTCTCGCAGAGACGCTCGTCGCCTTCGCCAATGGTGAAGGCGGTTCGGTCGTATTGGGGATTGATCCGGAATTCGGCCAGGCAGATCGTCTGGTGGGGGACGAAGTGGAGGGCGTTCTGCAATCGGCCCTGGCGCTGTGCCGCCCGCCAATGCGGACCGAATGGCAGCAGGAGGAGACGCAGAACGGGGCGGTGATCATGCTGCGGGTTGAGCGCAGCAGCGAACTGCACGTCCTCTCTGACGGACGGGCGCTGGTGCGCCGCGGCAGTGAGAATCGTCCACTCAGCCCGTCGGAGCTGGAGATGCTGGTGGGCAATCGAGCGATGGGGGAGTTTGAAAGGGAGGAGGTCCCAGGCTCGGCGAGAGAGGACTTGGACGAGGACGTAATCGACGAGTATCTCGAGAAGAGGCAGCAGCGCAATCCCCGCGGCACATTGTTGCCCAAGAACAGACTGCTGCAGCAGATTGGCGCGTTAGGCGCCGACGGGACTCCGACAGTGAGCGGCATGCTCCTGTTTGGAAAAGAGCCCCAGCTGTTTCTTCCCCATGGCCGGGCGGTATTTGTGAAGTTCGACGACAGCCCGGCTGCTTTCAGAACGGAAGAGAGGGCAAAGTTATCCCGGGCAGGCGGCTCCGAGGCGTCTGTGTATTTGGAGAGCGACCCGGGTTCTTTCGGGTATGGACGCCGCGAGGAGATCACGGGGCCGCTTGCTCGAATTGTCGAACGCGGCTGGCGAGTCATCTGGGAAGAGATGGGCAAGAAGGCCGTCGTAAAGGGTTTACAGCGGGAAGATCAGACGGAATACCCCCCATTTGCAGTCCGTGAAGCGCTGGTCAACGCAGTCTGCCACCGGGACTATCGCCTGCGCGGCAGCAGCGTTGAGATTCACATGCGGCCGGACAGCCTTGAGATCATCAGTCCCGGCGGCCTGCCGGCTTACATAACGGTCGAGAATATCGTCGAGGAGCATTACAGCCGCAACCCGCGTCTCGTCAACGGACTTTACCAGTGGGGTTATATCGAGGAGCTGGGTCTGGGGGTTGACCGTATGATAGAGGACATGGTGGCGGCCGGCCATCCGCCCCCGCTCTTCGATGCGAAGAGCCACCGGTTCTCAGTCACGTTGCAGAATCGCAAAGACCTGGAAAAGATAATCCCCGAGTGGGAACAGCACATGAACGAGCGCCAGCTCAAGGCAATGCAATTTGTGCAGTCGAACGGCAGCATAAGCAATGGAGATTACCGGCAGTTGTGTTCCCACGTGGGGGCCGAGACGTTACGACTGGACCTGGTTGACCTGGTGAACAAGAAGCTGCTCCTGAAGATTGGCGACAAACGAGGGACCAGATATATTCTCAGATAGCAGCTCCATTTGGGATAGTTGGGTTATTCATTTGGGATAAAAGGGATGGTGCGAGAGGATAAGCCGGGTATATCCTGTCAGGAAAGATCTTAACCCTCTTTATGTCTCGATTATCTGCCTTTCAAGTGGAGTGATATAATTTGCATATGCTCTTGCCCCTGGAATGGGGCGTCTACGCTAAGAAATCGGACCCAAGCCATTGCACCAAGATAAGAAAAACCCGCAGGTAGCGGATACCGGAGGCGCTGTGCCTATGGCCGACGGGCAAGCCATGTTTGCAGTCGAACAGGGTGACGAAGAGGTTGCGGGTTTCAAGTCATTGCTGCGGGAGACGCTGGAGACGGTGATTCTAGCGGTCCTCATTTTCCTTGTTATCCGCAGCCTTGTACAGAACTATCGCATCGAAGGGCAGTCGATGGAGCCGAACTTCCAGCACGGTCAGTACCTGCTTGTGAACAAACTGGCCTATCGATTGGGAGAGTATAGTCGCGGCGACGTCATCGTCTTCCACTACCCCAATAACCCATCCCAGGATTACATCAAGCGAGTCATCGGGCTGCCGGGGGACACGGTTGAGTTTCGAGACGGGGCCTTGATTGTAAACGGGCTTAACATCGATGAGCCTTACGACCAGGTCCCGATCGCACGAGACATTCAGGCGCAGACAGTCGCTCCCGGTTTCTTGTATGTGTTGGGAGACAACCGCCCGGCGTCGTCTGACACGCGCACGTGGGGCCAGCTGTCGCAAGAGTTCGTTATTGGGAAGGCCTGGTTTGCCATTTGGCCGGTCGGAGACGTAGGACTGGTAGAGCATCCAGCCATAGAATTAGGACCGGCACTGAAGCCAGCCCCCTAGTTCTTTCGGTCCGCAACCTAAGTGCGTAGATCTGCTTCATTCTACGCGGCGATGCCCGGTTGGCGCCGGAGACAGACGTTACTGCTACGGAAGCAGAAATCAGGAAGATCTGAGGAAGAACCGGGAGAATTCGAATGGCACAGGCCAGGGTCAGAGATTTCCTTATTTTAATCGGTCATACGTGGATGTGCTTGGACTGTCGAAGGAAGCTTCTCGAGGACCCGGAGGCGACCCTCATCGGCCACAAGCTCAGCGAATTCGAACGGGAGAGGCTGCTGAACCTGACCGACAGCTCCTTTCGCACAATGATGGATTTGGAAGCGGCAACCGGTCTTACTGCTGACGAAGTTTCGCTCGCGGTAGACCATCCTCGCTCACGTCTGCGTCATTTGGGCACACGAGTGCGAGGGTAGAGTCGAGGCAGCGCCAGGCGCACGGCCGCCGATGAGTCAGCAACGGGTGGACATTCCAGCGCTGTTTGACCGTTACGAGTGGGGATATGAAACGGTCGAGGACGGTATCTGGCGCAGTACGTTCGCCGACGAAAAGGACGAGGAGTATGATCTTTATGTGGCTGCCGGCGAAGAGTATCTGCACTTTGCCGTCACGCCCCTTACTCCTCCTCCCACGCCGGCGTGCAGAGAGAGGCTGACGGCGCTCCTGCTGAACCTGAATCAGTCGATGCGCCTCGTCCGATTCGCTACGGACAGCGACGGCGATGTTTCTCTCCTGGCCGATCTGCCGCTGGCCGCCCTGTCCTTCGCCCTCTTTGCCGCGACAATGGACTCCCTTATCCACTACACTCGCGAACTGGCCGGCCCCCTGTCCCGGACTGCCACCGACCCTCACTTTGAAATGTCAGCCCCGTAGCAAGAGCCCTGCCCGGGGAAGGAGATTGTCATGGCCATTGCGCTCGCCGACCGGTGGCTGCCGATCATGGAGGCGCTGGGCGTCAAACGCCCGGGCGACATCGGTTGGATTCACGGCGCCAACAGCTCGCAGGCCCTGCTTGGCGCCTTGTCCGACCGGCATGTCCACTTCATTGAAGGGGACATCTCTGTTGTCGGCGGAGAGATCATAATGGCCCATCCGCCGGTGACGGAGAGTGACCTGGGCTTTGAGAAGTGGCTGGACCTGACCATCGAGGCGGGGAAGGGCGCGAAACTTGACTTCAAGTCTCCTGAAGCGGTTACCCACTGTCTGAACTACGCCAGGCAACAAGCGCTTGGCAAGATACCGTTGTGTGCCAATGCCGACATCTTAGCCGGCCCGGGGGGCGACAAGCCCGTCTTCAAGCCGGACGAGTTTATTGGCTTGTGCAACCGTATTTTGCCCCAGGCGTTTCTTTCGCTCGGCTGGACCGTCGAGGAAGGAGAACTGGGCTATACGAAGGAAACGGTTGACGAAATGCTCGATCTTCTGGTCGAAGTCGAAGCGCCGGTCTCCCTGTGCTTCCATGCCGGATACTTAAGAAAATCGTGGGCGCGCTTGGAGGAGATCCTGGCGGAGACGGACTACACTTTTACTATCTGGGGCAGGATTGAAGACCAGGGGCTCGTATCATGGATCCGGGCCAACACGCCTCCCGGTCGTTGCTTCTATGACGTACAGTGGAAGGACGGTACGCAGATCCACTTGACCTCTGATTGAGCCGTGCGATTTGGCGGGCGCAGGAAGGCTGCCGCCCTCAACGCCTGAGGGGCCAGGGAAGCACACCAACTCGTTCGGCCCAGGCGTGATAAAGGTCTGCAAACTCCTCCACCTTGGGGCGGTTCTTCTCGCTCAGATCGTTCAGTTCGGTCCGGTCTTCCAGCATGTCGTAGAGCTCCCACCGGCCTCCATGTTTGCTGACCAGTTTCCACCGGCCCAACCTGACGGCTCGATTGCCTTCGTGTTCCCAGAAAATATGGCCCTGCCGGCTCCATTGCGCGCCTCTCAGCAGGGGCAGAAAGCTTTCTCCTTCCATCGGCAAGACCGGCTGCCCGTTGTACTCATCAGGTTGGGCAATGCCGGCGGCGTCAAGGAGGGTCGGCAGGACGTCGATGACGTGACAGGCCTCGTGCACGATCTGATTGGGTTGAATGGTTGAGGGCCAGTGGGCGACCAGGGGCGTGGAGATGCCGCCCTCGTGAACCCAATGCTTGTACAGCCGGAAGGGGGCGTTGGAAGCGTTCGCCCAAGGGAGATCGTAGCTCATAAAGGTATGCGGGCCGCCGGGAAGGAGATTGGGATCGTTGCCGACCCGCATTGGTCTGCCATCCGGCGTCCAGTCGCTGTAACGGTCAACCCAGCCGTTCTCCGAGAGGAATTCAGCGCAACCGCCGTTATCGGAAAGGAAGAGAATGAGCGTGTTCTCGTCAAGCTGCGAAGCCTCCAGCGCAGCCAGAATTCGCCCGACGCCCTGGTCCATCCGGTCAATTTGCGCGGCATAGACGGCCATGCGCATGTCTTCCCAGTCCTGGTTGCGGGAATCCTCCCAAGGGGGCGCGGACTCGTCGCGGGGGGAGATCTGCCAGCGGCTGTCAAGAAGCCCCATCCCTTTCAGCTCCTCATGCCGGGCAGTACGCAGCGCGTCCCACCCTCCGTTGCGATAGGTCCCTTCGTACTTGGCGATATCCTGCGGCAGGGCGTGGAGCGGCCAGTGGGGGGCAGTGTAGGAGACGTAGAGGAAGAAGGGATCTTCGGTTAACAAGGACTCTTCGATCATCTTCACAGCCCGGTCACTGATTGCGTCAGTGTAATAGTAGGCGCCGGCCGCACTGGTCTGATCTATCTGCCCTTTTCCCTGACTCCCGGACTCCGCCCCGCGGTTGACAAAAGAGTCGTCCTCCATCAGCGAGTAGGGCGCGAAGAAGCTGCCAGCGCCGTCCAGCGTACCGTAATAGCGGTCAAACCCGCGCTGGCGAGGCGTAGGATGTCCGTCTTCGCCGGGCCGCCAGCTTTCCGGCCGGGTTGGGTCGTAGGCGCCGCCTACGTGCCATTTGCCGGACATGTAAGTGCGGTAGCCCCCGCTTTTGAGTGCCTCTGCGATGGTCACCACGTCGTCGCGCAAGTATCCCTGGTATGATGGCGAGCCGGTGTTCTCCATCATGTGGCCAATTCCGGCTTGATGGGGGTAGGCGCCGGTGAGCATGCAGGCTCGTGTCGGGCAGCAACGAGCATAGTTGTACATCTGGGAGAACCGCATTCCGCCATGGGCCAGCCTGTCCAGGTTGGGCGTTCGGATTTCCGATCCGTAACAGCCGATATCGGAGAAGCCCATGTCGTCCACAAGGATGAGGACAAAATTCGGGCGCGGTGTTGGAGAATCTTCCATTTGAGGCTCCGCGGCGCAGTTCTTTGGATTGAGGGGAGCTGAAAAAGCGGTCACTCATGCGACTCTGGGAATCGAGCCGGGTCGGGACGACATTCCTCTGAGGATTATTCTCAGCCCGGAGTCAGGTGGGGCGTATGCGCCTGCACATAGGGTTTGACGACCTCCAGACTCTGGCCCATAACGTCGATTGCCGTGTCGATTTCCTTTTCCGCCATGGGCGTGGAGACGGCGTACTGGCACCTGGGCGCACTGAAGATGCCGCGGTTCATCATTTCAAGGTGCAGCAGCTTTGGCAGGTCCAGCGCTTTTTCCTGCGCGGCCACGGCATCGCGGGCATTTCTTATCTTTCCGCGGCTCCAGTGGATGCGGATAATGGATCCCGTGCCAACGGCGCGTATCCCCACGCCGGCTGATTGAAACGCTGCGTTCAGTCCTTTTCTCAGCCGCTGGCCCAGCTCGTTGATTCTTGCCACCTGGCCGGCTCCGAAATCCTTCATCGTGGCCAGGCCGGCTGCCATCGTAATGTTGTTGCCGTTAAATGTACCGTTATGGGGGATCGTCATGGGGTGGGTCGGGTCGAACGGCGCCATGATCTCTTTACGTCCGCCGAAGGCCGCCAGCGGCAGTCCGCCGCCGATAAACTTGGCGATGGAGGTCAGGTCAGGCGTCACTCCGATCGTGGACTGAAACCCACCGACATCCTGCCGGAACGTCATGATTTCGTCAAAGATCAGGAGGACGTCAAATTCGTCAGCCAGCTGCCTGATACCCTGCAGGTAGCCGGGCTCGGGTTCTACGCCGCCGCCGGCGCCGAGGGCGGGTTCCAGAATTATGCCGGCGACGCCGCCGCCGTGCGCGCGCAGGAGGTCTCGCAGAGCATCAAGATCATTGAACGGCGCAACCAGCATTCCTTCGAGCGTCGATTCGGGGACGCCTCTGCTTGAGAGCCTGGGACGGGGAACTCCCTCTTCAGAAGTGTCCGGCTGCATGTTCAGCTGTACGTAGTCGTGAGAGCCGTGATAGCCGCCGTCCATCTTGATGATGATGTCCTTGCCGGTAAAGGCCCTCGCCGCCCGCATCGCCAGGAGGGTCGCTTCCGTACCGGAATTGCAGTAACGAACGCTGTCAAAACTGGGTACGCGGCTGCAGAGCATCTCTGCGTGCACGACTGTAACTTCGGCGGCGGAGCCGAGAACGGTACCGCGGGCTGCCTGCTCCTGGATGGCGCTGACTGTTGCCGGGTGGGCGTGACCGTGAATCAAGGAAGTGTAGTTGTTGAGAAAGTCGATGTATTGATTCTCGTCGTAGTCATAAAGAAAACAGCCTTCCCCATGCGTCATGTAGGCAGGGTAAGGCGTGTAATATGAAGCTGCCCTCGTGTCTCCGCCGGGCATCGACTCTTTGGCGCGCGTGTTCCACTCGCCCGATCCTCGCGTGCGCTCGAGAAAGGTCTTTGTAACCGAACCGGCGGCGTCCTGGCTTGACTTGGAACTCACGGCAGACCTCCATGTGGGTCCTTCACTGGCACTGGTTTTCGATTCTTGTCGTGCTGGGCCGGACAGTTTGGCAGCTACCTCGCCGGAGAACCGCAAAAAGGGGCCCCGGGAGCTGCATAAGGGCTTTCAAAAGACCGGGATTCGAAGCGTCAATCATTCACTCGTGGGATTGTAGCATACAGTTTCGGCCGCAACAATGGGCTCCTTCCGGAAGGGCAGGCACAAGGCCTGCCCCTAGCGTGGTTTTGTCGTTGCCAGAGGTGCAGGAGAGCTCACCGCCATTTGAACTGCACCCGTTCTCGGCTATATTTGACCTGTTTGTCACTCTTCAAGTGGGACTCGACACCAGGGAGGGAACAGAACAACCAACGCCGCCGTCTTAATTTGTGGTTGGAATGCTGAGCAGCCTGGTTCTGTCATCAGGGTCGGGCAGCAAAGTCAGATCGGTTCTTATGCATGCAATCACAGGAAGCGAGGTGAGGAATGAGACGGCTATTAAAGCCCTTGGTTCGAGGGACGCTGGCCCTCATGTTGGCCGGTATTGCAGCAATTTCAAGTATCAGCGATGCAGCCGCCTATGAAGTGCACATCGTCAAGCCGGGCGAAACTCTGAGCGAGATCGCCAAGTACTATGGTACGACGGTAGCAGATCTGAGGAGGCTCAACAGCTTACGGGACGCCAATTTTGTCTGGTACGGCCAGCGTCTCCTGGTCGATGGAGGCGGCACGGCAAGCGTTCAGACCCAGGCCGCGGAAAGGTACCAACAATACCGGGTCCGGGCAGGCGACTCGCTAACCAATCTCGCCCGGCGCCACGGTCTGAGCGTGTCACGACTGGCACAGATCAACGGCATTTCGCCCTGGCACTGGTTGTACAGGGGCCAGGTATTGCAAGTGCCGGGTTCGCCAGCACCTGTACGGGCCGCCCGGCCGGCGGCGCCGGTTTCACAAGCTGGCGCCGGAGGAGGAGGCCTCGAAAATGTTCAGCGCTACACAATCAGGCCGGGCGACACGCTGACACGCCTTGCGCAACAGCATGGCATCAGTCTGTCGAGGCTCATGTCCATGAACGGACTGTCGTCGACAAGATGGCTATACGTCGGTCAAGTACTGTTCGTTCCCGCGAGGCCGGCGTCCGCCGAGGTGGGACCCGCCCAACGGGCGGCGCCCCTGGCACCTGCCATGCTGCCTGCCCCGCCTGTAGCGGCAATGCATCCGGGGCTGAGCCATGCCGCTATACATACGGTGCAGAACGGAGAGTTTCTCAAAGGCATAGCGGGACAGTATGGCGTCAACCATGCCGCAATTGCAAGGTTGAACAACTTGACGAACCGCAGTATTCTTGAAGAGGGTCAGGCACTACGCATCCCATCAGAAAACGCGCTCGAACTCCTGGAGGTGATGGACCAGAGACTTGACCAGTCCCGCTATCCTACGTCATCGGAACGATGGATCGAAGTTGACCTGAGCGAACAGATGGCGATTGCCTATGAAGGCGCTACGCCGGTAAGAGCGTTTGTCATCTCAACCGGCGTAGGGAGGACGCCCACGGTTCAAGGCACCTTCCGCATTTGGGCCAAGATCGCGATGCAGGACATGAGTGGCGGCAGCCGCGCGGCGGGCACATATTATCATCTGAGGGACGTAAAGAATGTACAGTACTTCCACCGGAGCTACGGCTTTCATGGAACGTACTGGCATGACAACTTCGGCACGCCCATGAGCCGAGGCTGCATCAATATGACAAATGAGGATGCCAAATGGCTCTTTGACTGGACTTCACCTACGGTCTTCAATGATGACTGGCTGTTCAGCAACAACGCCAACCCCGGCACACTGGTGATGGTCCATGAATAGGCGCCGGTTCAGCAGCTTCTTCCGCCACGGGAGTCTACCCGCGATGGCAGGAAAGCCGGGTCTTTCACTGGTGATGGCCCTGTTCTGTGGGCTGGCGCTCAACGGATGGGGCCACCCGGGTCCGGCAGCTGCCGCGGAAAGGCTTGTGCCGTTTCCCCAGACACCTGCCACTGAGGGCACGCAGGCCGGCCTGGAGTTGCTACCTCCTCTTCCCTTCAGAGGCGCAACGCTGGACCTGCCTCGCGTGCGGAAGGAACGGGAAGAGTTACTGGCCAGTGCCAATCAGGCCCAGATGGCGGACAGTTCCGATTACCCAGTTTCGCCGAACGGCGCCACCCAACTCCATCTGGACGTGGGCCGGGCCCGTCTTGAGGGAGAGAAGTGGATTGAAGTTAGTCTGAGCGACCAGATGCTATACGCGTGGGACGGCGACCAACTGGTAAACGAATTCCTGATCTCATCCGGTGTTCAGACATACCCCACGATCACGGGCGTCTTTCGCATGTGGGCGCGAACGCCTTCACAGACAATGTCCGGCGGCGACCGAGCTTCCGGCACCTACTACAATTTGCCAAATGTACAGTGGGTACAGTACTTTTACGGCGAATTCGCGCTTCACGGGACGTACTGGCACAACAATTTCGGCACACCCATGAGCCACGGCTGCGTAAACCTGACGATTGAGGATGCCGAATGGCTATTCAACTGGACATTCCCCGAGTGGGACGGCGCCGGGGGATGGATACGCACGACGGAGAATGATGCCACCTTAGTGTGGGTCCACAGATAATGGCAACGAGGTCAAGATCCAGAAAGAAGACGGGGGCCAGGGGCGGCCGGCACTCTGAGAGGGGGGTTGGCGGCCGCTTGGCGCGGCCCTCCCGCCAGGAGTTGCGAGAGATTGCCGCAAAGAGGAGGCTCAGGCAGAATCTCTATGTATATGGAGGCGGCGCCATACTCGTTGCCATAGTGGCGCTGGTCATCTATGTAAACATTCGCAATTCTGCGCCAGTCGGCGACGAAGAGTCGTGGCCCTCACAGGGAAACACGCACATTCAACAAGGCAGTGCCTCTCCAATCGAATATAACACTACGCCTCCAACTTCCGGCCCTCACTATCCGGGCCTGGCTCCCTGGGACATCTACAGTGAGCCGATTCGCTATGAGCAGGTCGTGCACAACATGGAGGACGGGGGCGTCATCGTCTACTATCAGTGTGAGGACGGGTGCCCAGAACTGAGGGAGCAGCTGGCGGAGGTGGTCAGACCTTATGTCGACAGCGGACGACACGTACTCATGATGCCGAATGATCCCAATTGGACCGGGTTTGGTTCGCAGTCGGCTCACAAGGATATGGGGTCTCGCATCGCACTGACTGCGTGGCAGAGGCTGGACAAGTTTGAAGAGTTTGACGAAAGCCGAATTCGCGGCTTCATTGAGAGATACGAGGGAATCGACCACCACGTGAGATAGTCTGCGCTTTCGCTCCGTCCGCCACTCGTTTCCGGCAAGAAAAGGCCCACAGCATATGCTGTGGGCCTTGCGATTTTTGAGAACGGGCGAGGCTATTTGTCCTAATGAAACAGATCTTCTACGGGCACCAACTCCGGTTCACCGTCTTCCACCTCGACGACCTTATACACTTGTTCAGCTTTGTCGACCATCAGCACGCCGCCCAGGTGATCGATTTCATGCTGGAAGATGCGCGCCAGCCAGTCGTAGGCTTTGATTCGCAGAGGTTTACCGTGGCGGTCCTGGGCCTTGACGAGAACGTAAGTCGCCCGGTCCACTTCGGCGGCCAGACCGGGAAGACTCAAGCAGGCTTCGTGAGCGATCTCCGAGCCCTTTGCCTTGACTATCTCCGGGTTGATTATCTCATAGCGTTGCATCGTCTCCTCTGGCTCCTCTTCATCTTCCGGATACTCGATGACGAAGATGCGCTGGTCCAGACCCACCTGCGGCGCGGCCAGACCGACGCCCTTGCCATCGCGCATCGTCTCCACCATGTTCTCCAGGAGCCGGTGGAGACGGCGGTCGAAGGTGCGCACGCGTTTTGCCGGCCGCCGCAGCATTTCTCCCTCATCTTCCCAGATCGTCAGAACCTTAAGTTTCGGCATGTCAAGACTGTCGCAGGGCAGTGTCAGGCTATCGCTTATCCGGAAAGATGGGTGCAAGGCGCGCAACCGGGGAGCCGGTACAGCCGGCGGGGTTCAGGGCGCCTCACGGCAGCCGCTCGTCGACCAAGTGTGGTCGAGCGGGCGTCCCAGGGCCTCGCATTCAGCCCTCGCATTCAGCGCTGCGGGATGATAATCATGGTCAAGCGACTGATGTTGACCAGGCGCTCGCTCTCATCCTCGATGCGAATCTCCCACACGTGGGTGCGCCGTCCGATGTGAATCGGGCGCACCGTTCCATATACATAGCCGTCCCGAACTGAGCGCAGATGGTTGCCGTTAATGTCGAGGCCGACTGCAGTCAGGGAGCTCCGGTCTATCATCGCGTTTGACGCCACACTACCCATCGTCTCCGCCAGCGCGATTGAGGCGCCCCCGTGCAGGAGGCCGTAGGGCTGTACCGTTCGGCCGTCCACGGGCATGCGGGCACACATAAAGTCGGCGCCAACCTCGGTGAACTCGATACCGAGGTTGGCGGCCAGTGTCCGCTCGCTCATCTCATTGATGGCAGCGACGGTCATTTCAGGATTGAACATCGTCCTATTGCGGATGCTTCCGATTACTTCGCCATGTTTCTCAGAGCGTGGAATATGGGCAAGGGACTCCAGTCGTTGCGAACAATGCCCCACTGGGCCTTTTCAGTGCCGTCTGCGACCACGCGGAAGTTCAGGTTCCACAAGAAGGCGGGGCCGACCCAACCCCAGTTTCGCATCATCTGGAAGGCCTCTACGGTCCAGCGCGCCTGTTCGTCGAAGTCGTTGTCGTTGGCGTAGCCGTAGCGGGGGTCGAAGGCGCCGCCGGCGGCCCAACCGAATTCGGTCGGCCAGATGGGGATATTGCCGGCTCCGTAGCGCAACGCCAGGTTGCGGTAGCCTTCCATCGTGCTGCGGAAACTCCACGAGTGGTGGGGGTTATCGCAGGCGCCGTTGAAGTGCTGATTGCCGGTCTGCTGGATGGCTTCACATGCACTTTGCCAAACTGCGTTGGGCGGCACGTTATAGCCGCTGGGGTGGGCGCCGAAGCCATCTACATAGTTGGCCAGACCCTGTTGCAACATGGCTTCGAAGTAGCGGAAGTCGTCCATTGCCAGAGAGCCGTTGTCGCCCGCAGGGGTCAGAGCGCCGCTGATTACGTACATTGACGGGCAAGCGGCCTTGATCGCTCCGTAGGAGGGACGCAGCAGCGCCATGTATTCGCTGGGATTGATCGGACGGTTGCCCCATTCGTAGTGCAGATTCTGCTCGTTCCAGACTTCGATGGCTTTCACGGACGAGCCGCAGTACTCACCGGCGAGCCGGCCGAGGAACCTGGCGAAGGTCTGGGGATCGGCCGGCGGGCCGCCGACCGTACCGTCGTAGCCCGATTCGCGCGACCAGTTGGGCGCGTTCACTACACTGAACAGCAGATTGAGTCCGCGCGCGTTGGCGGCGTTCACGAGAGGCCAGATATCGCCAAAGCCGTACTGGTTCTGCGTGGATTCAAAGACCTTCCACTCGATCTGCTGCTTCACCCAACCGAAGCCCAGCTCGCGGGTCTTATCCATGGCGATGCCTTCCTGGCCGTTGTGAATCATGTGCGCCTGGACGCCGTAGCCGAAGCCGATGCCGGGCAACCTGGTTGCAGGCGCAGATGGAGCCGGTGCAGGGGCGGCAGACGGCGGCGGCGCCTCGGGCCGGGCCGGGATCTCGGACTCGGCGAATTTCTTTACGCCGGCAAGTGAACCGACCAGCTCGGTCAAGTCGCGGTAGATCCAGGCAGGCTCGCTCAGTCCCGACACCTCGACCTGGAACCATTCTTCCCTGGGGCCGATGCCGGTAATTTTAACCCGTGTGCCGGCGGTCAATACGCTCAGGACGGGGTATTCGGTGCCGGGGCCGCCGCGAACATTCAGATGCGTCGGCTGGCTGACTGCGAACGGACCTCCCGCGGCCGGTGGTTGAGGCGCGGGCTGCGGCTGGGCGGTGCCGCCGCCTCCTGATGGAGGCGCAGTCGACCCGCCCTGAGGGATCCAAATCCTTGTGCCCCAGAACAAAGTATTTGCATCGGCGAGATTATTGGCCCGCATTATTGCGGAGACGGTCGTGCCGTTATTGAAAGCGATGCGGCCGAGCGAATCGCCAAGCTGCACTTCGTACCAGAATCCACCCGTCCTGGTCGCGCCGCCGCCACCGGCAGTGCCGCCGCCGCTTGTCCCTGACCCGGGAATGCACAGGCGCTGGCCGGTATAGACATAGGAAGTCACGGAAACCCCATTGGCCTGGGCAAGGCTATGAATCGAGACCCCGTAGTTGACCGCGATGCCGGAAAGGGTTTGACCGGCTACGACGGTATGTGTCCGGTTGCAGGCGCTGGGCTGCGAAGGAGCCGGCTGCTGCCCCGTTGTTGGAATTCGAAGCCGCTGGCCGACGTAAATCTGATTTGCATTCGCGATGTTATTGGCGGTAACCAAAGCCTGGACTGTAACGCCATACCTGACGGCTATACGAGAGAGGCTTTCGCCGGCCTGCACGACGTGCGTAGCGTACCCGGTTGCCTGGGGACTCACACTGACCTGCAGTGGAGCGGCGGAGACCGTCTGCGGGAGCAAGGAGAAAAGCATTATCGCCGCGACCGATATGAGCCAGACACGCCGCGACGCTCTGAACTGAGAAATACCTGCACGCATGTGTAACTCCTTATTCAAATCCAACTTCATTCAAGAAGGAAAGATCTTCTTCAGACTAATTATTCTGCACCGTTTCCACATTGAAGTCAAGACGAAATCAGTTCTTCCATCAACGCAATGCCAACGCGAATGCCACGATAGAAGTTCGGCAGGTGTAGTTTTTCGTTTGGCGCGTGCAGATTGTCGTCTGGCAGACCAAAGCCCACAAAAAGGATGGGGATGCCGAGGGACTCCTGCACAACCGTCGCTATCGGGATTGAGCCTCCCTCACGGCTGAAAACAGGCTCTGCGCCAAAAACACGGTGATAGGCGCGGGCCGCGGCCTGCATCTCGGGCACATCAAGCGGCACTACCGCGGCAGGCGCGTGCTGGAGCGTGTGCACAGATACCTCCACGGTCTGCGGCGCGATCTGCTGCAGGAACTGCTCAATCATGGGCCCGATCGCAGAGGAATCCTGGTCGGGAACCAGGCGACAGCTCACCTTTGCGCGGGCTTCAGCAGGAATGACGGTTTTGAAACCTTCGTCGATGAAGCCGCCCCACATTCCATTGATCTCCAGTGTGGGCCGCGCCCCAATTCTTTCGGTTATCGTGTAGCCCTCTTCGCCCCAGGCCGCGGGCGCGCCGGTCTCCTGCAACAGTTCGGCGTCTCCATAGGGGACCTGCGCCAGCGCGGCCCGTTCATTTGGGGTCAATGGTTGAACGTCTTCATAGAAGCCGGGAACGGCAACCCGCCCGGCGCTGTCATGGAGCGCTGCCAGGAGCGTGCTCAGCGCCTGGTTTGGGTTGTGGACCGCGCCGCCGAACATGCCGCTGTGGAGATCCTGGGCCGGACCCCTTACACCTATCTCGCCGGCCCATATACCCCGCAGCCCGTAGATGATCAGCGGCAGGTCGGGAGCCAGGATGTGCGTGTCGGAGATGAGACATACATCGGCGGCGAGTTTTTCGGCTTCTGACGGCAGGTAGCCGGCCAGGGCCTGGCTGCCGACTTCCTCTTCGCCTTCGACGAGGAATTTCACGTTAACCGGCAGCGCGCCTGACGTTGCCAGGAGCGCCTCGACCGCGGCGACATGGGCGAATAGCTGTCCTTTGTCGTCTGACGCCCCGCGGGCAAAGAGATCGTCTCCCCGCACAGATGGCTCGAAGGGCGGCGAAGTCCACAGCGCCAGCGGGTCGACGGGCTGAACATCGTAATGGCCGTAAATCAGAACTGTTGGGGCGCCTTTTCCTGCGTTCAGCCAGTCGCCATAGACGATTGGATGACCGCCGGTGGGGACAGTTTCCACGTTTTGCAGGCCAGCGGACGTCATCTTCCGCGCCAGCCAATCCGCGGCCCGCTCTACATCCTCCTTGTGCTGCGGCAGGGTGCTTATGCTGGGGATGCGCAGCCAGTCACACAGTTCTTCGAGCTGGCTCGTTTGGGCGCTCTGCAGGTAGGTGTCGAGACTCGGGTCGAAAGTGGGATTTCCGGAAGGATTCATAGGGAGGGAACTCCAGTGGCTCGCGGGGAGCCGTTTCAGCGCTCCATGGATTGTTGTGCGTTGATTACCTGGCGTGGCCGGGAAGCGAGATTGGGGCTCGCGTCAACCTGGAAGTTCGACTACGACGTACTCCCGGTCGACGGAGACCTCGAAGGTTTCCGCGGTGTAGGGGCCCGGCTGATAGGTTGCAGGGAGGGCTTCGGCTGTTGCGACTTCCACCTCGTACCGGCGCGTGCGCACTGAGGCGGGATCCACCCAGGACTGGCCGGTCTTCACGTCGTACTCCCAGCCGTGCCAGGGGCAGCGCAGAATCTCGCCCCGCCTCTCGTACCGGTATTCGCCTCCGGGCTTGTCGGCCATCACGAAGCCGGTGAGCCTGCCTTCACAGAGGGGACCGCCCTGGTGGGGGCAGATGTTTCGGAGAGCATAGAACTCACCTTTGATGTTGAAGACACCGATCGAGCGGCCGCCGATCTCGACGATCTTGCGTTCTCCCGGTGGAATCTCGTCAACTGTAGCGACGACGTGTTTTGCCATTTCTCAACTCTAAAGCTGGTAAAGTGCGCGGGCGTTTTCCGCCATGAATTTGCGCCGGCGTTCTTTGTCGAGGGGAACGGGAAAGGCGCGATCGGGGGCGTCGAAGTCCCAGTGAGGGTAGTCGGTTGCGAAGAGCAGGCGGTCGTCCATGTCCATCTGGCCCAGCAGCTGGCGGAACTGCTCCGGTTGGAACGGCTCCTCCATCGGTTGTGTGCTGACCCAGAAATGACGCCGGAAGAGATCAGAAGGGGGCTCGGTGACGTGCGGCACTTCGCTGCCCAGTTTGCGCCATGCGCTGTCCATGCGCCACAGCATTGGAGGAATCCAGGCAAAACCGCCTTCAATCAGCACGAATTTGAGTGTAGGGAACTCCTGGAAGACACCTTCAAAGATCAGGCTGATTACCTGCGCCTGGAAGGTCTGGGGCATGCCGCCGTGGTCTTCGATGTAGTGGTTCGGGTAGCCTGACCCGGTAATCGGGACGCCGCCGGCGCCGCCGAAATGGATGGCGACGGGTACGTCGCGGCGGCAGGCGGCCTCGTACATGGGCCAGTATTTGCGCCGGCCAAGAGGTTCCTTGGTGCGGGCGATCAGGAGTGCGTGGACAAATCCGGGATGGCTGCCCCATCTGTCGATCTCTGCGGCGGACAGCTGGCCGTCTTCCCAGGGGACGATGATCGAGGCGCGCAGGCGCGGTTCAGGTTCCAGCCATTCGGCGAGCTGCCATTCATTGGTTGCCCGGGCGAAGGCGGCGCCAAAGGCGAGATTGCGCTGCTCGCCAGCGCCGACAAGGGGGTTGAGGACGCCGATCTCGATATTCCACCTATCCAGGAGCTGTTCCTGCAGCAGCGGCAGATTGGAACCGGGCGGCGTTCCGTCGCCCGGCCAGGCGTCGTGGCGGGCCGCATTGGGCATCGCCCGGGGATAGTGGGAGCCGTCGAAGCCCCGCGATCCGTACGTGCGGTGATAGTCCTGCCAGGGCTCGTCCAGATAGCTGCGCAGTACGTCCTGCGTAGGGAAGTAGATATGGATGTCGGTGTCGATAATGGCCTTGTCCAGCGGCGCGCGATAGCGGGCTCCCTGTTGAACGGAGGCGTCGGGACCGGCTGCATCATGACCGTTTGTCCGGTCTTTCGTTACGGTGCCGCTCTCTACGGCGGCAGTCGAATCGAATTGAGCAGTCATGGCTGTCCTCCCATTCCATGGGATAGTTGTGAGGCGTCAGGAGCAATCAGGATGCACTTCCTCTTCGCATTGAACGTCCCGTCAGAGCCTGAAAAAGGCGCGCGCGTTTTCGCTGCAGATCTTCTTTTTCTGGTCAGCCGTCAACAGGTCGAGCAGAACGTCTTGGCTTTCGTGGTGATGGGGGTAGTCACTGGCGTAAAGGAGCAGGTCTTCGGCGCCGCACTGGTCGAGAATTTGGGCAAGGTGCAGCGGATTCGGCGGCGCGTCCACGGGCTGAATAGTGAACCGCAGGTGCGTGCGCATATATTCGGACGGCCGCCGCCTGACATAGGGCGTATTGTGCCGCAACCCTTTCCACTCCTTGTCGATGCGCCACATCAGAGACGGAAGCCAGGTAAATCCCCCTTCTATGAGCGCCACCCGAAGAGAGGGAAAACGTTCGAAGGCGCCTTCGCAAACCAGGCTGATAACCTGGGATTGAAAGACCTGTGCCATGTTGGCGTAGTCTTCGATGAAATAGGAGGGCCAGCCGGTCGGGGTAGGGGGATGGCCGGGTGCGCCGCCGTAATGGATGCCGAGCGCGAGATCGTGCTTGACGGCGGCTGCGTAGATCGGGTCGTAGCGGCGATTGCCGTAGGGCGCTTCGGCGCGCACAGGAAGAATTACCTGCACGAAGCCGGGATGGCCGCCCCATCTGTCTACTTCCTTTGCGGCCAGGGGCGGGTTGTGGCTCGGCACAACGATGGATGCCCGCAAGCGGGGCTCTTTTTCGAGCCAGTGCTCCACTTGCCACTGGTTTACGGCCGCGGCCAGCGCGGCGGCCAGGTCCTCGTTGCGCACACTCTGGACGCGATAGGCGCAGTTCAGTATGCCGATTTCAACGTCTTCCAGAGCGCGGTCCTGCACCTCAGCCAGGTCAGGTTTCGGGCTGCCGTCCTCGCGGGCAGCGGTGGGTACGCTGTCGGGGTAGTCGGCCGCGTCGGGGCCGTTGAAGGCCGACTCGCGGCAGTAGTCGAGCCAGTGATCCGGCAAGTAGGGATACAGAGTCTCGAGCGCCGGGATTTCGTTATGGATGTCGCAGTCGATTCGGGTCGATTCGGACATCGGAGTTTTCGGGCTGGAACCGGTTCAGGAATATACAGGGAATATCGTACTCGAAATTCGGTGCGCGGGCAATTTGCCGATCTGCCCCCGCGGCTCAACCGGCCGGCAGCCCCCACTGGGCGCGCGCCTTTTCCATCGGAATAAGGTCCTTGATACCGTGAACCGTGTGGCCCGGGCCTCCCGCCACCCAGCGTTCGTCGGCCGGGTCGCTGGCCGGTTGGAAACGCACGTCGCAGCTCAGGCGGAATCGATTCGTCAGGTTGGTTGTAGAGGCGTGCATCGTGTGCATGCCGAACAGGATTACGTCGCCCATGAAGAATTCGCTTGTCTGCCATTCACCACCGAATTTTTCGACGATCTCCATTGGGTCCTTCGTGAACCAGCCGTCAATACCGTCCCGGTCTACGTCCATGCGGCCGTAGGTGTCGCGAATGCGCGCGAAGCTGGGCAGGTTATGTGAGCCTTTGCAGACCGCGAGCGTGCCATGGTCGACGGTCGTGTCGCCCAGGGGAATCCAGACGGTGTGAAGGTTGCCAGAACCCCGGCCCATGTAGACGAAGTCGTAGTGGGCGCCGGTGTACTGCTCGTTGCCTACGGCGCGCAGCCACTTGTAGTCGAATGTGAGCGCGGGCTCGCCAAAGTAGGCGGAGAAAAAGTCGAAGAGCTCAGTGGCCTGGATGACGGAGAGAACGTCCTCATGGTAAGCGATCCGCTTCATCTTGGCGCCGCGCCCGCCCCTGGGCATCACGCCTTCGAGAATAGGGGCATCCTGGGTCAGGACATTCTGCTGGTGCATGTAGTGCAGAATGGTCGACCGGGCTTGCTTCACCTTTTCACGGTCAACCAGTCCGCGCAAGAGGAGATAGCCATCTTCGGCGAACTGTGCATGCAGGGCCTGCATGTCGGGCAAGAGGTGCTGGCTTTCCCGCAGTGTGCCCAAGGTTCCGTTGGGGTAGGTCGTGTTCCGGTAGCCAAAGCGAATTTTCATTTTTCGATCCTGAACGGTTGCCAGAGCTCGGGTATTCTGAAGCAGTTGAGCAGATATCCTGGCCTCAGAGCTTATTGCTGGACACGTATTCGGAACTGCCTTACAGCGGGCCCGCGCAGAATGCCCCAGACGCTCATCCCCAGGGCCACGACAACGAGCGCCATCGCGCCGAATGCGACGTCGCGCAGGGCGGCAGTTTGCGCTGCGGCGGCGGCTTGGGTCACGTCTCCGGTGAGAGTTTGGCCGGCATAGGCATAAACCCGGCTTGCCCAAAGCGCCCCCAGGGCGGCAACGCCAGACGTATTCCCCAACGTCCGGCAAATCACGTTGACGCCACTGACGACTCCCAGTCTTTCTCTGGGTACTGAGCCCATCACCGCGCTGTTGTTGGGCGACTGGAAGATACCCAATCCCAATCCCAGGGGCAGGACTCGCAGAACATAGCCGAAGATTGAGGTTTCGGCGGTGAGGGTGCTGACAGTGTAGCAGCCGAATGCCAGTATTACCAATCCTGCGGTTGCGATCAGCCGATACCCGAAACGGTCAGAAAGCGTCCCGGCAATCGGAGAGGCCAGGCCGAAGAAAACCATAGTCGTTGTCAGCAGCAGGCCGACGACTGTAGGGTCCAGTTTCAGGAGATTGCTCAGATAGAAAGGGAGGAGCAAGGTGATTCCGCCAGTGACGATGAAACTGATCAACCGCATTGACAGGTTGAGGCTGAAGAGGGCGTTGAGGAAGAGCGACATGTCGAGGAGCGGCTGGTTCACTTTCAACTCTGTACGAATGAACAACGCAAGCATAAGCAGAGAGAGAGCCAGGAGGCTCAGCATAGCAGGCGATTTGAAGCCAATCCTCTCGCCGAAGGTAAGGAACAGCATGAGCGAAAGCAGACCGGTAAAGAAGGTTTGGAAACCGAGCCAGTCAAATTCCTGGCGCCCGGCGGGGTGGATACCCGGCAAGTAGCGCCACGCCAGAATGAAGCTGATGCAACCGACAGGAGGGCCAACGAAGAAGATCCAGCGCCAGGAGAGGTATTCGAGGAGAATGCCGCCAAGGATAGGTCCGGCGATTCCACCCACCGATACGGTCGCGCTGAAGAGGCCGAGTGCTTTACCCCGCTCCGAGGCGGGAAAGGTCTCGGTAACGAGGCCCATGCTCAGGGCGGTGGCAAAGGCGCCGCCGATGGCTTGAAGGACGCGAAAGAAGAGCAGGAGCTCGATATTCGGTGCAAGCCCGGCGAGTACAGAACTTACGGCAAAGGCGATGGTGCCGCCGAGGAAGATCGGCTTTTTGCCCACCATATCTCCCAGTCTTCCCACCCCGAGCATGATCGCGGTCTGCGTGAGAGAAAAGGAGAGCACGACCCATTGCACCAGGGCGAAATCGATATCAAATTCAGTGACGAGCGCGGGCAGCACGACCCTGACGACGCCGCCGTCGAAAGAGGCGAGAAAGATGCCGGAGCCGAGCGCGGCGAAGATATGCCACTTGCGCTCGGCGAAGAGTTGCTCAGTAGACTTTGCCATCGCGTGCGGGAGACCACACCTCTTGGGTAGGATGACCAGAACGGACCAGAGGCCGCAGCCAAGCGGATCAGTCGGAAGGTAACAAGGCGAAATTGCTGTGTGCCCGCGGACTTCGCCTGACACTCAGCGACGCGAAACGGTTTGGCGGGCGGGTTTCGCAGATGTGAATTCCGGACCCGGCAGGAAGACCAGAGATTTGCCGGCGCACGGCCTGGTCAGAGTCCTTCCTGGACTCTTTGTAGCGGGGCCCGGGCTTCCAGAATCCCCCAAGCGCTCATAATGAGAGCAACTGCGACAATTGCGAGTGCAACATAGGTGACGTCGCGCAGACCGGCAATCTGGACGGCGGCGGCAGCTTCGGTGACACCACCAATGTAGTCCGGCCCTGCATGTGCGGTAACACGGCTTGCCCAGAGTGCACCCAGGGCTGCGATGCCGGATGTACGCCCCAAAGTGCGAGCGATGACGTTGATGCCGCTGGCGACGCCGAGACGTTCTCGGGGAACAGAGCCCATTACGGCACTGTTGTTTGGGGATTGAAACAGCCCCATGCCAAGACCCAAGGTGGACACTCGCACAACGTAGCCGACAATCGACGTGTCAGCGCTGAGCGTGCTCACGGCGTAGCAGCCGAAGGCCATCAGAACCAGTCCTGCGCCGGCGATTCTCCTATAGCCGAATCGATCGGAAAGGATGCCTGCGATCGGGGAAGCGATTCCAAAGGAGATCCACGACGTAGTCAGAAGCAGACCCACGACTACGGGCTCCATCAGTAGCACATTGGATAGATAGAACGGTAGAAGCAGGTAAACGCCTCCGAGCACAACAAAGCTGATGAGGCGCATGGAAAGATTAAGGCTGAATTGTGCGTTCCTGAAGATGGCAAGGTTGAGGAGTGGGTGTTTCACGCGTCGCTCTGTCCGCATGAAAAAGGCGAAGGCCAACAGTGAGAGTGCAAACAGTCCCAACATGGCAGGAGAGCGGTATCCGGCGCGCTGACCGAAAGTCAGAAATAGCATGAGGGTCAACAGGCAGGCAGCCAGAGTAGTCGCGCCGGTCCAGTCGAAGCGCTGGCGGCCGCTGGGGACGGAAGCCGGCAGGTAGCGCCACGCGAGGTAGAAGCTGACGCAACTTATGGGAATACCAATGAAAAATATCCAGCGCCACGACAAGAGTTCCAACAGTACACCGCCCAAGAAGGGCCCGGCTATACCGCCTAGTGAGACACTGGCGCTGAACACGCCGAGCGCTTTGCCGCGTTCGGAAGCGGGGAAGATTTCTGTCAAGATACCCATGCTGAGCGCGGTTGCAAAGGCGCCGCCGACGGCCTGGATAACACGAAAAAGGAGGAGGAGTTCGATATTCGGCGCCAGCCCGGCGAGGACGGAACCAACCATAAATGCCACGGTCCCGCCGAGAAACACCGGCCTTTTTCCAATCATATCTCCCAGCCTTCCCACACTCAGAACGATCGCAGTTTTCGTAAGTGTAAAGGATAGGACAACCCACTGAACGAGTGTGAAGCCGACCTGAAGTTCGGTCACCAAGGTGGGGAGTATAACGGCAACAATGCTGATTTCCATAGAGTCCAGGAAGACGCCGGTGCCGAGGGCGGCAAAGATGAGCCACCTGTGCCTGGGAGTAAGAGTGTCAGCAAGATTAGTCATGAGTCAGAGAATGATCGCAGGGTCATGTTTCGGCCGCTGGCGGCGCTGAATCCCGGTCAGAGGGGGCTGGGCGGCGCAGACGCGATCGTATGCATTTGAGCCGCCTACAGTGAAGCCCGTAACGGGCGTGACGCCGTACGGGAATGCAGCGTTTCCCACGCGATCAAAGCCAGGGTAACGCCGACCAGGACCAAGGCGGCGTAGGAGACGCTCTGGAGCGCCGCGATCTGGGCAGCAGGCGCGGCCTCGGTCACGACGCCGCTGAACTCCGGCCCGGCATTGACCTGCACGCGGTGCGCCCAGAGGGTACCCAGTACGGCTACGCCGGCGGCGCGTCCCAAGAAGCGTCCAATCGTGTTGGTGCCGCTGGCGATACCGAGGCGTTCGAGGGGAACCGAGCCCATGACCCCACTGTTTGTAGGCGAATGCGAGATTCCAAAGCCCAGGGCTACAGGCGCGACACGCAGGATGAAATCCAGAGCCGAACTTGAGGCATTGAGTGTGCCGACAGTGTAGCAGCCGAGGGCGAGAACAACCAAGCCCACGCCGGCAACCGGGCGGAAGCCGAACCGATCTGTAAGCGCGCCGGAAACCAGCACGGCCACGCCGAAACAGATCCAGAAGGCAGTCAGGAGCAGGCCAGCAAGCAAGGGCTCAATGAGCATCATGTCCACCAGATAGAAGGGAAAAAGAAACCACAGGCCCCCAATCGTGATGTTGGTGAGGATCCGTATCGACAGGTTCACATTGAATTGCGGGCTCCTGAACAGGGACAGGTCGAGAAGTGGTTCCTTTACCCGCGCCTCATTGCGGACAAACTGCCAGAATCCGTAGGCGGAGACGGCGAGCGACCCCAGCATGGCAGGAGAACGGAAGCCAAGGCGGTTGCCGAAGGTCAGGTAGAACATGAGTGTGAGGAGACCCGTAAACAGCAGGAAAGAGCCTTTCCAGTCGAAACTTTGGCGGCCGGATGGGCGAGACTGCGGCAGATAGCGCCAGGCCAGTATGAGGCTGATCAGACTGAATGGTTGAGCTACAAAAAAGATCCAGCGCCACGACAGAGCACCAAAGACGAATCCGCCCAAGATGGGCCCGAGGATACTGCCGGCCGCAAAGATCGCACCGAAAACACCCAACGCTTTGCCGTGCTCATCAGGTGGGAAGGTCTCGATCACGATGCCATAGTTCAGAGCGATAGCGAATGCCGCGCCCACTGCTTGCAGCACGCGAAAGAGTAACAGCAGTTCAATTGTTGGCGCGAGACCAGGGAGGATTGAGGTGACCATAAAGGCGATTGTGCCGCCGAGGAAGACAGGTCGCTTGCCAAACATATCCCCCAACCGCCCTGCGACAGGCATCACTGACGTCTGGACAAGTGTGTACGAGAGGAGCACCCATTGACCCGTGGCGAAGTTGATTCCGAATTCGCGAACGATATCGGGCAGAACGACGGCTGCGGAGTTGAAAATAAGCGAGGCCATAAGGATGACGCCGGCCAGTGCGACCAGAATCTTCCATTTGTGGTCGTTTGAAGTCGTTTCCAAGGAAGGTTCCTCTGTTTTCGAGGGAGGAGATGGTCCAGGCAGCTCAGGGCTGGGAGGCGTCGGCCGGGGCGGGCAGTTCCGTTCGGGCGGCGAGGCGGGTGATAGTCAGTAAACTGCCTGGCTGGAGGGCCCGTACATCTATTAGCGAGAGGACGCGGTCCGGCCAGCGCACTTCCAGCGCGATGATGCTGCTTTCGCGGGGAAATCCAAAGTGTTGACGGGCGCTGCGGCCGGACAGGTAGCCGCCTGCGGCGTGGACGCTGCGGCGGTAGATGCCGGTCGTGGTATGGAGGAGCAGTTCGGCGCCCAGCGCGCGGGTGTTGCCGCTGCCGGGGTGGCGCAGATCGACAAGCAGGGACTGGCCGCTGCAGAGCCGGTTCTCAAACATTTGGGACGGGGAACGCAGGTTGTTTATCAGGACATCCAGGTCGCCGTCGCCGTCGAAGTCGGCCATGCTCATGCTGCGGCCGCCGGCGGTGCTGTTGAGCTTCCATTCGGGCGCGGGGGTGAAGCGGCTGCCGCCGTCGTTGCGATAGGCCTGGTTTTCTTCTACGAGCTCATCGCCGGGCAGGTGACGGAAGATCTCCATGGCTGTCATGCCGTTGACGACGTACAGATCGAGCAGGCCGTCCTGGTCGATGTCGCCAAACTGGGCGGACCAGCTCCAGCCGCTGAAGGGGATGCGCCAGGCCTCGGCCTGGTCGGACCATGCATCGCCCTGGCGTTCCTGGAGGACGTTGGCCATGACCTGGGGGGCGTCGTCCGGGCTGGGCGGTGGCATAGTCTCCATTACGGGCAGCCACTGACGCATGATTTCCGGTTCTTCGGAGTAGGGGTGCATGTCGGCGGCGAACAACTCCAGTTGGCCGTCGTTGTCGATGTCGCCGGTGTCGAAGCTCATGGTGCTGAAGGTCGTCGTGGCGAAGGGTTCGGTTGCGAGCCAGCTGCCGTCGCGCTGGCCGAGGAAGACGGCGTCGCGCAGATCAAAGTCGTTGCCCACGAGGATGTCGAGGCGGCGGTCGCCGTTCAGGTCCTGGAGTTGCAGCGCCAGTCCCTGGGCACGGGACGCGAGGCGGGTTGGCAGGAAACGTCCGTTGTCATTTTCGTAGATGAAGACGCCGTTCTGATTGGTTGCGTCCAATGCTCTGCGTCCCATCTGCTTTTCCAGCGAGGCGTCGTAGGAGGCTGTTACCAGGTCGAGGTCGCCGTCCACGTCGAGGTCACCCCATTGCAGGGAATATGCGAACCCGCGGACTCCCTGAAGACGGAGTGGCTCCTGCTCGCTGGTGAAGGGCATGGCAGGTTCTTCGGCGCCGCGATTATGCCAGTAGAGAGGGATCCCGGCGCGGCTGGCGGCGGAGATGTCGAGCCAGCCGTCGCCGTCTACGTCGACGAGCGCGAGCCCGCGCAGGCTGCCGTCGAGCAGGAGCTGGGGGCGGAAGTTCCAGTTGCCTTCGTTCCAGAAGATCTGGTTGGGGCCGAGCAGATTGGCGAGGACGAAATCTTCGTCGCCGTCGTTGTCGAGGTCGCCGACGGCGAGGCCGGCGCCGTTGCTGGTGAAGTAGGTGACGCGTTCGAAGGCGGTGCCGGTAACGTGGGGTAGTTCATGTTCGACGAAGCTGCCGGTGCAGGGACGCGACTGCGCGCCGGACTGCGTCGCGGAGCCGGCATGGCGATTCAAAGGGTGTACTGTGACGCTGGTTGTGTGCGACAGCGCACTGTAGGAAGTCGAGCCGTGCAAGTTGCCGTAGTCGAAACTGGCTGAACAGGCGCAAAGGAGAAGCGCTGGGACAAGAATGACAGGAAGGAAAGTGCGCATGTTGGCCGCCCTGACAACCTATCCCTTCATTCCCGTCAGCGAGATACCTTCGATGAAAGTACGCTGGGCGAAGAAGAAAGTTACGATGATTGGAAGGGCGACAAGTGTGCTCACGGCCATCAGGTAGGGGATGCCGTTGCTGAAATTTCCGACGTCGTTGGCACGTCGCGACAGTTGTTCGATTCCCAAAGCCAAGGGGTAGCGATTTTCGTCGCGCAGGTAGATCAGCGGACCCAGATAGTCGTTCCAGGCCCATAGGAATCGGAAGAGGGCGACGACGGCCAAGGCCGGTTTGGTGAGCGGGAGGATGATGCGAAAGAGAATGCCAAACTCGCTGGCGCCGTCGATGCGGGCGGCGTCTGAAAGTTCCTCGGGAAGGGTCATGAAGAACTGACGCAGCAGGAATACGATGTATGGATGGCTGAACAGGGCGGGTACAACCAGAGGGCGGTAGGTGTCGAGCCAGCCCAGCCACTTGAATGTGATAAAGAGGGGGACCATGGTCACTGCCCAAGGCAGCATCATGGTCATTACCACGAGCCAGAAGATGGTATCCCGCCCCGGCCAGCGGATGCGAGAAAAACCGTAGGCAACGATAGTGGATGAGAGTACCGTAAAGGCAACGGCAGGTACGGTATAGAAGACAACCGAATTGACGGCGTACTGTGTAAAGGGAAGGATTTGCCAGCCGTTGATGAAGTTTTCCGGATGGACAGGAAAGGGCAAGAGGATCGGGGGCATGGTGTAGACTTGCGAGTCCACTTTTAACGCCGAACTGATCATCCAGTAAAGAGGAAAGGCGAAGCTGAGGGTGAGGGGGATCAGCACGGCATACTTGAAGACTTCAAGCAGGACAGTCTGCCAGCGATTGCCTGTGTCACGGTAATGGCGCGGAACAGGCCTCGTTGTGCTCTCCGATGCGATAGTGGTCATTTCTCACCCCCGTAATAGACCCAGCGGGCCGAGGACTTGAAAATGATGAGTGAGAATACGACGATAATGAGGAACAAAATCCAGGCCAAGGCGGAAGCCTTTCCCATTCTCAGATATTCAAAGGCGTTGCGATAGAGATGGATCAGATAGAACTCTGTCGAGTTCATGGGGCCGCCCTCGGTAAGAAGCCAGGGGACGGTAAACTCCTGGAATGCGACAATGAGCCCCATAATCAGATTAAAAAGGATGATGGGGGAGGTCAATGGAATCGTGACATTGCGAAACCTGTGCCACAGATTGGCCCCGTCCACGGTCGCGGCCTCGTAGAGGGAGCGGGGGACATCCTGCAGTGCAGCCAGGAAAATAACTACGGCAGCCCCCTGTGCCCATATCGCTACAAGGATCAGCGAGGGCTTGGCCCAGCCCGGGTTGGAGAGAAAAGGGATGATGGGCAGGCCGAAATAGCGAAGTACACCGTTGACGGCGCCATATTGAACGTTCATCAGGAACTGCCACACCATCGCCGATGCCACCGCGGGAACAATGGACGGGACGTAGATCACGCTGCGGAAGAAGGAGCGGGCAACGATCCTGGAGTTCAACATATTGGCAATAATGAAAGCCGCGCCGACACCAAAGGGAACGCTGAGCCCCACGTAGAAGAGCGTGTTGTACATCACGTTCCAGAAATGTGGATCGTCAAAGAAAAGGGTCAGGTAGTTTTTTGCTCCAAGAAAGACGGGCGGTCGTAACAGGTCATAGCGGGTGAGGCTGTAGTAAAGGGAAGACAAAAGAGGATAGATCGTAAAGAGAAGAAAACCCAGTGCCCAAGGTGAGACGAACAGAAGTCCCAGACGCAGGTTGCGCCACTCCTGGGGTGTGTAACGACTGACCTTTTCCGTGCTGGCTGCCATACGGGATTCCTTCTCTTTTCCAAGCGTTCAGCGGCCAGACCTGTTGGGTCTGGCCGCCAAGCTGTGAGAGTTAGAGACCTTGGGCTTCCCACTCGTCTTCGGCGCGTTTCTGCAACTCTGTCACTGCCTCTTGGGGGGTAATCAAGTCACGGTAGACCTGCTCGCGAAGATCCCAAAGTTGCGTATTAACGAACCAGTGGATCGGCGAACGACGTCCCACGATCCAGTCGGTCACTTCCTCGATGTTGTCAATGTAGAAACGCAGTCCGGGGAAGGTGTCTGCATCGATCGTGGGCAACCATGACTGGATGCCCATAATCCAGCCGACTTCATGGAAAATGATATTGAGCGGCTCTTCGGTGTGGAGGAATTCGGCAACTTTGAATATTCCATCCGGGTTTTTGCCGTCGCGGTAGATCTGTACCATATGGGGACCGGTAGCCATGATCTTTGCGCCCTCGCGGAAGGCGGGTACGGGCGCCCAAGTGGCCCGATTGTGGACAGCCACCTCCGGCTTCTGGATTGTAGTCTCGCCAGCGTGCCAGTATCCTTCAATAATCATGGATTGGACTTCGGCGTTGAAGGCTGCCCCCCAAGTGCCCTGCCCCTCGACGGAACGGAGCCCGGCGAAGTTGTCGGGGCCAATGAAGCGGAAGAATTCGGCCTGCGTTTCGATGCCCTGGGCCATCAACTCGTGGTCAAGGTGGAAGGTCTGTTCTTCGTCATTCCACCAGGTGTGACCATAAGAGGTAGCGATGAAGTCGGGTTCACCGGCCATGGCGTCAATGGGGTCAAGACCGATGCGGAGGACGTTACCGCCGTCGTCAAACTGTGAGAGCTCCTTGTGCCATTCCATGACGCCTTCCCATGTCAACGGTGGGTCGTCGGGGTCGAGGCCGGCCTCTTCAACGTGCTGGGCATTGTAGTTCAACCCATACCAGAGGAATGACTCGATGGAAGGTACGCCGATGAGATCGGCGCCGTAGAATCCTCCCTGCCAGACGGCGTCGACCACTTCGTTCGGGTCGATGATCTCACTGGAGTCCACCATATCGTTGACCGGTAGACAAACGCCGCGGGACCAGAGGCCGGGATAGTCCATGTTGGAGCCGCCATCCGGAGGATCTCCGGCTGCCAGCGCGGTCAGGACGGCCTCATTGTTGGTACTGCCGCGATAGTCCAAGGTTGTGTTTTCGCCGATATGCGCCTTAAAGCTTTCGAGCTGGGAGATTGACTCCACAGCGGGGTCAAGATTGCCCCAGGCATACCACCAGGAGATGGTCTGGGGTTCGGCGGCCATGGTGTCATTGCCTTCTGAGGCTGCTGGGGCAGGGCCGGGTGCAGCGCAGGCGGCCAGAGCGGCGGAGCCGGCAACGAGGCCGCTTGTGCGCAGGAAATCTCTGCGGCTAATGCTTTGCATTGTCATTCAATCTCCCTCCATGAGTTGGATTGTTGAGTAACTCTTCTATGTTTATTGCTAGAGCTGGAATGCTTTGAGTCAACAGCAAACGCTGCTCTCTCTGTCAGGTCGAAGCAAGCAAACCGTCCATGGGAGGCATTCATTCTGCTGCAGGTTTTCCGGTTTGCAGAACGCGTCCCATACGCTTGTCCGCCGCAGTGTGCAGGGGATACACGATTGAGCACGGCGGTCAGAGAGTTTCCTGGGCAGGTGGTGCACCTCTGGTGTTGAATGTGAGATGCGTTTGGCAGCCAGGCGATGCTATTTCCAAGGGATTATATCAGACGGCGACTCGGTAGCGAAAAATCTGACTTGCTTTTGGGCAACTACGTCCAGGGTCGCAAGCCAATATTGCCTGCAAAGGGCGCCCGCCGCGGGCAGTCCTACCTGATTTGGGCAGCGTGCGCACGTGCCCTTGCGCTCGTATGCAGAACTGTGCGGCAAGGCTGTTTCACAGCGGTGGAGATCGGCTATAGAATAGTGGCCTGAGATAAATATAGCAGGACATCTTGAGGCCGGAACCGATCTTGGCCCGACTGTCAGTCCGACTCGATTATTCAAGGGGGCGGCAATTCCATGTTTATCGTTATCGGGACGTGCACCGTTGATCTTTTTGTTTCCAATCTGGCGGCGATGCCACGCAGCGAGGGGGATGAGTTCACGGTTGACAGTCTCGTCTTTCACGACGACCCATTGAGGACTTCTCTGGGTGGTAACGGGGCCAATTCGGCCTACGCACTGGCGCGTTTGGGGGCGGAAGCGAATCTGGTTGGGGGCTTGGGCGAGGATCATCTGGGCGATTGGATGGCATCGCAACTGAGAGACGCGAGAGTCGATATGAGGTGCGTCAAGAGATACCCCGGGATGGGCACTGCGACAACGCTCATTCTCAGCGACAGGGAGCAGAATCGACTTGCCTTTCACCACGAGGGCGCCAACAGGGCGGTTGACGGTAGCTCCGTCGACAGCGCTCTCGTTCGCAGTTCTGACATGTTGCTGCTGACGAGCTACTCGATCATGCCGGGTCTGCGTCCTCACGGGGCTGTCGAACTGTTCCGGGCGGCGCGGCGAAGCGGCACTCGCACTGCAGTAGACATCGGTCCGGCTATCGGCGAGCCGGCACTGCTGGAGGAGTTGCGTCCGCTATTGGCTTGCACAGATTACTTCATTTGCAACGAGCACGAATTAGCGGTCTGTACTGGTGGGGCCGAGCTGACGACCGGGATGGCCGCGGTACTGGAGGGCGGGGCAGGATGTGTGGTAATCAAACGGGGGGCGGAAGGTGCTGTGGTACTGGAAAGGAATGGGAGTGCGACAAGGTCAAAGGGCGGTCCGACATTTGTGCCCGGATTCTCGGTCGAGGTTCAGACTACTGTCGGCGCGGGGGATTCCTTCAATGCCGGATTTCTGATGGCGGTACATGAGGGAGCCACTGCTGAGCAGGCGGCGCGCTTTGCTAACGCGGTGGCGGCCACTGTCGTTTCTTCACCCGACCGACCGTTGGTTGCACTTTCGCGAGAGGCTGTTAGTCGCCTGAAAGAACAGTCATAGCGCCGACAGCCGACTTTTCGACGGTACAACGTTCCCCGGCCTGCAGCACGCGCACAGGCTGCTCCAGCGCGTCCGCGGCTGCTCTAAAGGTATCGGGGGACGCGGTGTTGAAGGTAAACATCTCGTAGTGGCAGGGGATCACCAGCTTTGCGTTGATGGCGCAGGCGAGTGTGGCGGCTTCGATTCCGTTGAGATTGCCTGCCACTCTCCGCTCCGGTTTGCTACCGTTTACAGGCAGGATGGCAATATCAACGTTGAAAGGTGTCAGCTTCTCCACCAGTCCGCTGTAATGGACCGTGTCCCCGCTGTGATAGACCGTCCACGGGCCGAAGCTGGTCACATAACCTAGAAACCTGCACCTTCCCGCTTCATCCCTTTCCAACTCTTCGTGTGCGGCGGCGATGCCGTGAAAGCGGAATACGCCGGCATCTCTGAAGTCTCCGTCGTCCAGACCCACAGGCCAGTCGCGGCCGCAGGCCAGTCGACCGGCTACGAACGCCCGGTTGGCCTCCGGTATTACGAACTGAAGGTCAGGGTTTGCTGCCTTCAGGGGGCCGAGCGTTTCACCATCCAAGTGATCGGTGTGGTTGTGGCTGGATGTGACCACATCGACAAAACTGAGGCGTTCGGGCGCGACGACCCTTTCGGTCATGCGGACGTGGGGCTTGTCGGTGGCGGCGTATTTCCTGGTGAGGGAATCGGAGAGGTACGGATCGAAGAGCAGGAAGCTGCTCTGCCACTTCAGCAGGAAGCCACTCTGGCCGAGCCACCAGATGTGCAGGACGCGTTCGCTTCCGGTTGCATTCTGCACATCCTGGAGGAAGGCCTCTCCCTGAAGAAAGGGTTTGATCAGTGACATCGGAAGGTACTAGGCGTTCTCGATGATTTCCTGGCTTAGCTCGCCGGTCTCTTCATTCTTCATGATGACTTTTACCTGGCCGCCGGGCATCCGTTCCTGTTTCAGGATTGTCAGGCCGGCAGCTGCGGCGAGGGCTTCGGCCGGGTCGGGTTCGACTGCGGCGGCAGCCTGCTGCCCGCGGCTGTCACGGATCAGGGGGACGTTTTCGCGACCGCGCCAAACTTCCAGCTCCACCGCTTCCCACTGACGCGAGGAGGCAGAGCGGTAGCAGGCGTCGATTACGGCATTGACGACGTAGCCGTCGTAGAAGGTCTCTCTGGGTTCAGTGCCCTGGTCGAGGGAGTTGAACATGTCGTCAAACATGTCATTGTAGCCGAGTTCGACCACCTCGTCGCCGACCGGGAAGAGCCAGCCGCTTTCGGACTCGGCCTTTTCGGCGACGTAGCCGGCGCCGGCGCCGCTGGTATACATTTCATAGCCGGTGCGCAGGAAGTGATTGAGCCAGATGGTGCCCTCGGTGCCGGCGACCTCGTCGCGCAGGTCCATGCCGCCGCGGAAGGACCAGCTCACTTCGAACTGGCCGATGGCTCCGTTTTCGAAGCGGATGAGGGCGATGCCGTTGTCTTCGGCGTCGATGGGGTGGACGAGCGTGTCGGCCCAGCACATGACCTCGACTGGGCGGATGTCCTTGCCGATGAAGCTGCGAACGATTTCGATGCAGTGGCAGCCGAGGTCTACGATGGCGCCGCCGCCGGCCTGTTCGAGGTCCCAGAACCAGTCGCTGTGGGGGCCTGGATGCGTTTCCCTGGAGCAGGCCCACGTAACGTGGCCGAGGGCGCCCTCTTCGACGGAGGCGATGGCCTTCAGCGTCTTGGGCGTGTAGCAAAGGTCTTCGAGATAGCCGCCGAAGACGCCTGTGGATTCGACTTTGTCCAGCATACGCTTGGCTTCCACTGCCGTGCGGCCGAGGGGCTTCGTGCAGAGAACAGCCTTGCCGGCGCCGGCGGCCAGGTCTACGCACTCTTCGTGAATGTGGTTGGGCAGGCCGATGACGACTGTGTCGATATCGTCGGAGGTACAGGCTTCGGTAAGGTCGGTCGTCCACGCCGGGATGCCCCATTCCTCCGCAAAGGCCCTGGCTCTTTCTTCCGTACGGGAGTAGACGAGCTGCACCCTGTCTATGCCCCTGCCGCCGTTGAGAGACATCGTGTAGAACATGCCGATTAGGCCGGTCCCAAGCATTGATATTTTATGTTCCTGCACGTTTATCGCTCCTTCCGAGTTGGTTGAAAGGTGGTTTGATTTACGGATTATGATAGTCAGTAAGGAACTCCGCGTCAATCCTGTGAATGGCTACAGACAGCGAGAATCTCAAAGGCATTTCTCGCGAACTCAATGGCTGGTCGCGACTTCCAGGGCGGCCTCCGCCGCGGCGGGGATGCGCGGGCCGAAGGCGGCAAAGCGTTTGTCCTGCGTTTGTCCGCGCACGTAGCGGACGTAAATCTGGGCGATGATGACCGTCACCCGGAACAGGCTGAGCGCGTGGTAGAAGTGAATGGCCGACAGATCGCGGCCGCTGTGCTCGGCATAGCGGGCGATGAGCTCCTCGCGGCGCAGGAAGCGGTCGTCAAGGGGCATCATCGCCATCGTCCTGAAGTGGGGCGTGTCGTCGGGCAGACACCACCAGGCCAGCAACGCGCCCACGTCCGAAAGCGGGTCACCGAGCGTGCACATGTCCCAATCAAAGACGGCGACGATGCGGCCTGGGTCTTCGGCGGCCAGCATGACGTTATCCAGTTTGTAGTCGTTGTGAACGAGCGAAGGCGCGCTTTCCGGGGGTTCATTGCTTCTCAGCCAGTCATAGACCGCGTCCATCGCAGGCAGCTCCTCCAGCTTGGCAGCCTGCCAGCGCCGCCACCACCCCTCAATTTGTCTCCTGATGAATCCGGAGGGGCGACCCAAATCTCCAAGACCGATAGCTTCGTAGTCGACCGCGTGGAGCTTGGAGAGCGCCTCGACAAGGGCAATGCTCATGCGCGCAGGGGCATCGTTCCATGCGTCGTAAACGGCGGGAACCGAATTCCTTACGACGATGCCTCGCCTTCGCTCCATCACGAAGAAGGGCGCCCCGACGATTGACTCGTCATCGGAGAAGAGAAAGGCGCGGGGGGCGAGCGGAAACGATTTCCATAGTCGCAGCAGCACTTTCGACTCTCTGGCCATATCATGTGCGGAGGGCGCAACCGGACCAAGTGGAGGGCGCCGCAAGACGTACTCGTTGCTGCCATAGTCAAGCAGATAGGTGAGATTGGCCGCGCCGCCGCCAAATTGGCGCACGGTGAGGGGATTCTCAGTACCGGGCAACTTGCCCCGCAGGAAGGCCTCGACTGCGCGTTCGTCAAAACGCTCATCGGCGCGAACGCTGATTGTATCTGAAGGCTGCAGTGAGGTCATTGAAGTTTAGCAGTTTGAAGAGATCGTAAGCGCAGCGCGTGACTCTGTATTCGCCACAGTATTTCGGGCGATTATATCTCAATTTGGCAGTTCTGTCCCTTTGGTGAGGAGCTGCTTTCCGATATGGTCGGGAAGGTCGATTGCTGCGCGCTTGGGCTTTGACATCTCCCTCGAAATCAAGTACCGTTCAGGCGCGGATGGGAACCGCCCCGTAAGTCCGCGACCGTCTTGCAGGCGCAGAGGGAGAGGAGCCCTTCCGCCAGCCGCGAGTTGCCGGGCATCGAGCGTTGTTCGTCACCGCCTCGGACCAGGAGTACTGTTCACGCCGTACATTCCCCAATCATGGCTGACGACAAAGCGCGAGCACAGTACCACCAACTCCTCGGCTCAGGAATGCGGCTGAGCCTGTCTGCGGTCCAGGTGAATGTTTCGACGGAGTCGAGCATTTTGAGCGAGTCGCCCAGAGTGGACATTCTGCTCTTGCGGCGGGAAGGTACAGCTTGGACTGCAGCGCAACACGCGCGACTTCCGGACGGTATACGCGACAGTGCGGCTGCACACATCCTTGTTGAATTCAAGTACACTGAATCGGTGACAGAGGATGCAATACTCCGGGCAGCAGCCTATGACCTCTTCTACCGACAGGTACAGAAACTTTCCAAGGGTCAGACTCTGCCCGTTGTGCTGAGCGCCAAGACGCCTCAAAGGAGCCGGCTGGCAAGGTGGGGATTCGAAGAGTCGCAGAATGGTGTATATCGTACCAAACTCCCATTTGTGGGACGTGTAATGCTTCTGGCGCTAAACCGGCTGCCGGCGAATTCAAACAATGCCATCGTCAAGCTTTTCGCAAGCCGCAAAAGTGAGAGGGATGCAGGTTTCGCCTCGCTGGACAGGCACGTGCTTGCAGAATCGTTGGAAATGCACGCCTACGTTCTTGGTTTGAGCCAGACTTTTGATGTCAAAGGAGAGTTGAACATGGCGGAGGTGTTGACCCCGGAAAAAGTGATAGAGTACGGCATGAGAATCCGTGAACTCATTTTCGAGACGGGGACACCCGAGGAGAGGCTGGCCGGCCTTAGTCCAGACCAGATATTTGAGGTCTTAGGTCCGAATGAGATCTTGGCGGGCCTGAGTCCGAATGAGATCCTGGCGGGCCTAAGTCCGAATGAGATCCTGGCGGGCCTCAATTCCGAAGAGCGTCGAACACTTCTTCACCTGCTGCAAGAAGAGATGGACTCCGGCGGCGATGGCGGTTCCGAAAACAGAAAGGATACATAAGGATTCAGCAGTCCGGTGACCGCCTAGACTCAGGAATGTGGACCAGTCACGGACACTAAGCAAATCCCTTTACCAGTACCGATTCAGTAGCGTGGAGACCGTTTGACATGAAAATCACCGACATTCGCGCCGTTCGCGTCAGATTCCCAACACCGGAAAAAAGGACGGAGCCCCGGCGCAAGGGCTGGGCCGAGACCGCCGAAGTTGCAAACCCCATGTCCTGGTACCCAAAGGTCAAGCGGCATCGCAGCAGGTGGACGCCCAAACGCTGGGGGCCGGTCTGGTGCAAAGTAACGCTGGAAGACGGCACCTGGGGCCTGGGTCTGACTGACAATGGGCGGGTTGCCGCGGCCATCATTGACGATCACATTGCCCCGAACCTCATCGGCGAGGACGGTCTGGCCGTACAGAAGCTGGCGGACATGATGTTCCGCATGACAAAGCCGTACGGTTCGGTGGGACTGGCTGCTTACGCGGTCAGCGCCGTGGACCTGGCTCTGTGGGACGCTAAGGGGAAGCTGCTGGGCAGGCCGGTCTACAGCCTCATCGGCGGTCCGCAGAAGGAAAAACAGTTCTGCTATTCGACCGGAAATGACTTGGACTGGTACAAAGAACTGGGTTTCAAGGCTTTCAAACTGGCCTGTCCCTATGGCCCTGCGGACGGACTGGACGGTCTGCGCAAGAACGAGCAGATGGTGGCCGAAGCCAGGGAGCTGGTCGGCGACGAAGCCGAGCTGATGCTCGACTGCTGGATGGCTTTCGATATTGAGTACACTGTCCGCCTGGCCGAAACACTGCGCCCGTACCGGCTGAAGTGGATGGAGGAGTGCCTCCTTTCGGAAGACCTCGACGGCCATGTTGAAGTGAGAGAGCGCATTCCCTGGCAGACGCTGAGCACCGGGGAGCACTGGTATACGCACATGCCCTTCCAATGGGCGTTACGACACAACGTAGTCGACATTCTGCAGCCGGACATCAACTGGGTCGGCGGTCTGAGCACTTGTCTGAAAATCGCGAATGCCGCCGACGCCGCCGGCAAGAAGGTGATCCTGCATGGAGGTGGGAGGAATCCTTTCGGCCAGCACTTTACCCACGCCATTGCCTGCGTCCCGTGGCTGGAATACTTCATCGGGTCCGCGCCCGGCGTTCCGTTAGAGGAATCGGCGGGCATTCCCGGCCAGGCTGTCGCAGAGGACGGCTGGCTGGTACCCACCGACGCGCCGGGCTTCGGGCTTGAAATACCGGAAGAATGGATTGAACCCTATTTTTGAGATCGAAGTGATCGGAATCTGAAACAATAGCGCTGCCGGCCTTACCTATCCACCAAGGAGCATTGACATGCTTACTCGACAACAGATCGACTTTTATCACGAGAACGGCTATCTGGGCGTGGACGGCGTCCTTTCGGCTGATGAGGTAGCGGACTTGCGCCGGGTGACCGATGAGTTCGTGCAGCTCAGCGCCAGCGTCACCGAGCACACCGATGTTTTCGACCTGGAGCCGGGTCACACGCCGGAGTCGCCCAAACTTCGCCGGCTCAAGGACCCGGTGTTGCAGCACGACGTATACCGCCAGTGCCTCAGCCACCCTGGCATTCTCGACATTGCCGAGCAGCTTGTCGGGCCGGGCGTACGTACCAACGGGAACAAGCTGAACATGAAGTCACCGGAATACGGCAGCCCTGTGGAGTGGCATCAGGACTGGGCCTTCTATCCGCACACCAATGATGACCTGCTGGCCGTCGGCGTCTGCATGGACGACATGATGTACGAGAACGGCTGCTTGCTTGTCATCCCCGGCTCGCACAAAGGCCCGATTTACTCACATCACCAGGACGGACACTTTGCCGGCGCGGTCACGGTCGAGGTGCCCGACGCGGATAAAGCCGTGCCGATTGAGCTGGAGGCCGGCGGAATTTCGATCCACCATGTGCGGACGCTGCATGCTTCGGCAAAGAACGTCTCTACCACTCCCCGCAGGTTGCTTTTGTACCAGTACTGCTCCGTCGACTCCTGGCATCTGCAGGGATACCCCAATTGGAAGGCATATGCGGATTCCGTATTGCGGGGCGAACCTTGCAACCGTCCCCGGCTGGCCGACGTGCCGGTGTTGATGCCTATGCCGGAGGCCTTGCGGGGCGGCTCCATTTACGAGACGCAGACGATCCTCGAAAAGCCGGTTTTCGCACGCGCGGCATAGAGATCCCATGATTATCGATAGCCACTGCCACGCGTGGGAACGCTGGCCCTACGAGCCGCCTGTGCCGGACTTTCACGGCAAAGGACGGTTCGAGCAGCTGCTCAACGAGATGGACAACAACGGCGTGGACCAGGCATTCCTGGTCTGCGCCGGGATCGAACACAATCCGCACAACAATGACTACATCGCCCGGATGAGCAGCCTTTACTCCGGGAGAATTCGTCAGGTGGCGGACGTAGATTGCAGCTGGTCGGAAACGTACCACGCGCCGGGGGCAGACGACCGGCTGCGGCAGGCTGCTGAGCGCTGGTCTTTACAGGCTTTCACTCACTACATGAAGCCCGAGGACGACGGCAGCTGGCTGTACGGCGAGGACGGACTGGCGTTTTTCGGGGCGGCGGTTGAGTTGGGGTTGATCGCCAGCATCGCCTGCTCGCCTCATCACCATGCCGCGCTGCACAGGGTGGCGGAGCGATTTCCACAACTGTCCATTTTCATCCACCACCTGGGACATCCAGGGGTGGGCGAAAGGGAGAGGCTGGCCCAGGTCTTGGCCTCGGCGCGGTATGCCAATATCGGTGTCAAGGTTTCGGGGTTCTACTATTCGACAAAACAGAAATTCTGGGACTTCCCCTACGCCGATTCGATTCGGGAAATCGTGCAGCCGCTGTACGACACGTTCGGTCCCCGGCGGCTATATTGGGGCTCCGACTATCCCGTCTGCCTGCGTTTCATGACCTATCGCCAGGCAATCGAATGCTTCCGCAGTCACTGTGACTTCATCGCTGAGGCCGACCAGGCGCTGATTATGGGAGAGAATCTGCGCCGCCTGCTCGGCTCAGGCGGTGACGGGTAGGGGGCGGGCGGAAGGGGTCCACTCCAGCTGCTGCTCTACAACCGGCTCCCGCTCCTCTGCATTCAGACGGGACTGGACGAGATTCAGGTGGCGGTAGATGCCGTCCACCGCCATCAGTTCGTCATGGCTGCCCTGTTCGGCGATCCCCTCATCCTGAAGCACGACGATCTGATCGGCATTGCGGATCGTCGACAATCTGTGTGCGATCATCAGCGTCGTGCGACCGGCCATCAACCGTTCCAGCGCCTGCTGAATGAGTTGCTCCGTCTCGGTATCCACTGACGAAGTCGCCTCGTCCAGGATCAGAATTGGGGCGTCTTTGAGCACGGCGCGGGCGATGGCCAGACGTTGTTTCTGGCCGCCGGAAAGCTTGACGCCCCTTTCGCCGATCACTGTGTCGTAGCCATCGGGCAGCTTGTCGACAAACTCGACTGCGTTGGCGACGCGCGCCGCCTCCTCCATCTCTTCGTCACTTGCGCCCGGCCTTCCAAAAAGGATGTTATCGCGTACGGTGCCGTGAAAGAGGAAGACGTCCTGTAAGACGATGCTGATCTGCCTGCGCAGACTCTCCATTGTCAGGTCGCGGATGTCATGCCCGTCCAGCGAAATCTGCCCTTCGTTCACGTCGTAAAAGCGGGGGACCAGGCTTGCCAGTGTACTCTTGCCCACGCCTGTCGGTCCGACCAGCGCGGCCACGGATCCGGCTGGAATATTCAGATCGATGTTGCGCAGGATAGGTCGGTCGGTCAGGTAGGAAAAGCTGACGTTGTCAAAAAGGATGTTTCCCTGCGCCCGTCCCTGGTATTCCAGGGCGTCAGGCCGGTCGACGATGTCCGGCTCCTCCAGAAGCAGTTCGCTGACACGCTCCGCACCGGCGAGAGCCTCCTGGATCGCTTCCCAGGCATGGCTCAGATGGCGCACCGGCTGGTAAAACAGCTCCAGGTACAAGAAGAAGGCCACCAGGTCCTCGATTGGCAGTTCGCCGCCCAGGGCCAGTCTGCCGCCGAAATAGATGACGACAACGACGCCCAGCGCCGACGCGAAGTGGACGAACGGTTCAAAGGTGGCCAGCAGCCTGAGCGCGTGCAAGAGTGAACGCTTGTAGTTGTCGATGCGGACGCCGATGCGCTCCGACTCCATCCTTTCACGGGTGAAGGTCTTGATTTCGCGAATGCCGGAAAGGTTGTCCTGCAGGATTGCGTTGAGTTCACCCAGCTCTGCCTGCCGCTCGCGAAAGGCCGGCCGCACATACTTGGCAAAGCCTCGCATTGCCAGGACGATCAGCGGGATGGGAACCAGTGTCAGTAATGTCAGCTGCGCGTTCATAATCAGCAGCATGGTACTGACGCCCACCAGTGTGAGCACGTTTACCAGGACATCAGGGACAGCGTGGGCGATCAGCTTTTCCAACAGATCGGAGTCGTTGACAACCCGCGACATCAACTGGCCGGTCTGCTTGTCTTCGTAATAGTGCAATGACAGCCGTTGCAGATGACGGTAGATTGCGACCCGCACGTCGGCCACGACGCCCCAACCGGCCACATGGGCCATGTAACTGCGCAAAAACTCCAACCCGGCTCTGGCGGCGTAGATGGCCAGGGCAAAGAGGGCGAGCCGACCTATCAGGCTGTAGGAGAGCGAATCTGAGTTCCCGGAGCGCACAGTTGCGATCAGCTCACGGATGAACCAGGGAGCAAACAGCTGCACACCCACCAGGAGGACCATGCTGAGGACGGTTGCGAGCAACGGGGTGCGATAGGGAATGGTAAATTTGAAGAGTGTCCTGGTGAATTCCATAAGGGCTAAAATCTTGCATGCGCACACAGGCGCCTGCCGTGAAGACCTGTTCGGCGCCGGCTGAAATAAGACTCACTTTGCGCTATCAAGCCTTGTCTACCAAATCGCCTGGAGAATTTCAGCTTGTGCCGGGCACGCCATGCTCCGCCGCAGGATCTTCTTGAACTCGGCCTTGGCAACAGTCTCCCGAATGTCAGAGGGTAGTCTACTGCTGAGTGCGCAATTCAACAAAGGTCGTTTCACCGTCTCGTACAGTGATTTCCTGCCTGACCTCCTCGCCGTTGACAAAGCCGGACAAGAGATATGTGCCGATCGGTATATGGCTCAGAGCGCCGTTCTCGCCCCATGACGGGTCAGGACCGATGCTTTCCTGTTCGGGGTAGGTCTCGATAACGCGATACCAACGGACGCCGGTCTCTTCATATCGGTACAGGGAGAGTTGAACGACGGGCCAGGTGCGGCCTGCCGCGGATAGCAGCCGGACCGCCACCGTGCCGGTATAGGCTGCAGGACGCATCCACAAGGCAGGGTTTACAGTATGCAGGTAACTGTTTTGCCCGATTCGGACCTCCATGTGCAGATGGGGTCCGATCGCGATTCCGGTCATGCCTACGCCGCCCAGATAGTCGCCCGCCCCTACCCACTGGCCTTCCTGAACATCCACGCTGACAAGATGGCCGTAGAGAACAAAAACATCCTGCTCTCCGCGTGAAGTGTTCAGCTTTCGATCAAGTCGAATAACGACCGAATTTCCGTAGAAATCGTTGTACGGGCCAAGTAGGGTGGGGTTGTCCGGCCCGGCATGGACGACCTCGCCGGAAGCGGTGGCGAGTACGGGCGTGCCGACCGGATTGCCAATGTCGACACCGTGATGGATTCTGTAGCGGCCGCCGCCGGTGCTTCCGAATTGATAGCCAGGGCTGTACAGTTGGTTGAAACCCCCTGGAAACGGCGAATCCAGCCAAAAGTGCTCCTCACTTATTGGACTTGGTGGTTCAAACGTCGGCCAGAGGCTGCCGGGCCCGCTCGGTGTACGCGGTGCAAGACCGGTATCCGCACCTGCATCGACCTGAAACGAAAGGGAAGTGCGCGCCTTGTCGATCTCCTCGCGCAGGATACTCAGTCCACCCATTGGGGGCCTGGAAGCAAACTGAGGGACAGCGTTTTCTGAGGGCACAGGCGTGCTTAAGGCGATCGGCCGTAGTAGGTTCCACCCGAACATCGGGGGTCTCGAAACGAACTCGTCACGAATCGTGGGGTTGAGCTCATCTCTGTATGGCTCCTGCAGCAGCATACCTTCGACATCAAGCTGGGAAAGGGCTTCCGGATCGAAGCGATAAATGGGATCGATTTTAGCAGGCGTATTCAATGTAGTAGAACTGTTTGCGATTGGAGCGCGCTGCGTCGAAGTGTCAGGTTCAACTCCGTCTTCGCCAGCGCCTTCACCTTGTACGATCGCCGGCGCCAGCGGAGCAAGTTCTACCGAAGGACGATCCGAACTTTGTGAAAGTAAAGCCGGAACTGATTGGGCGACGCGAGTCGAACTGGCTGTAGACGCTGTTTGTGTATCTTGTAACTGTGGATTTGGGGCGGGAAGTAAGATGGCAGACGTAGGCGCCGGCACTGGTATGGGGACCGGCCTGAGCCCTTGCGAAGCAACTGGCGCTACGAGGCGGCGAGGCAAGTAGAGGCAACCGACAAGAACAACCGTCAGGGCGATTGCAAACTGGGACCGGATCGGAGAGCGCCGGCGCCTGAAGCGGCCCAACCAGGTGCTGGCTGCATGTTCCTCGACTGCATGCGGATCTCGCGGTTGTGCTACAATGAGGGCGCGTATTCGTCGCAGAAACTGCTTCCATCGGTTAGGCTTTGGATGATGGAAACTACCGTCCACCATCGAGTCCGCCAGCCTCTGAAAGTAGGCCAGCCCCAGGGCAGCTAAGAGGAAATCATGGCCCAGAGTGACGTGCTGGAGCAACGACCGGATGACGAGTCCGACAAAGCCTGTATTCAAGAGGAGGCTCCCCGCGCCATCCACTTCGATGTATTCACCCTGTTTCCGCCCATGTTCTCGGGGGCCCTTTCAGAGAGCATTCTGGCCCGGGCACAGAAGAGAGGCATTCTCCGCGTAACGCTGCACAATATACGAGACTACGCCACTGATCGACATCACACTTGTGATGGTTACCCCTACGGCGGCGGCGGCGGTATGGTGATGCGCCCTGAACCCGTAGTGCGTGCGGTCGAGACTGTTCTGAGCCGGCCTCAGGGCTGGCATCTGCCTGACGAAAGGGACCGTTTCGATTTGCCGGCCTGGAATGCGGACGAACCGCCGGTCCCGCGACAGCCCACTCCGATCATTCTCTTGACACCCCAGGGCCGCCGCTTCGATCAGAGCATTGCCGCAGGACTCAGCAGGCATGGGCGTCTGGCGCTTGTATGCGGACGGTACGAAGGCGTCGACGAACGGATTCGTACCCAATTGATCACAGATGAGCTCAGTATAGGCGACTTCGTTTTAAGTGGAGGTGAAATTGCCGCTCTGGCGATCATAGATGCTGTGACAAGAACGCTGCCCGGCGTTCTCGGTCACGCATCAGGCGCAATGTACGACAGCTTTTCGGACGGATTGTCAGGCCTCCTTGAAGGGCCTCAGTATACGCGGCCCACGGCATTTCGGGGCGAGGCCGTACCGGAAGTTCTGGTCAGTGGACATCACGCCAACGTAGAGCAGTGGCGCAGAGAACAGTCACTCCTGCGCTCGCTCCAGAGGCGTCCGGACCTGTTGGCGCAAGCGACGATAGCCGGGCATCTTACCCTGGAAGACCGCCAATTTCTGTCCAGCCAGGGGTGGCAAGCGCCAACAGATTCTTAAGGTCTTCCCGGCTCCTGACATGGAGTGGGCAGGCGCTGCTACTCCTCTTGCATTTATGCACAGCGAAGCCGGACAGGCGCCTGTTTCTGCCCTGCCCTCAGACCCCCGTCAACGCCAATGCCAGTCTGTGAGCAGGGCCATTTTACCACCGCGGATCGGCCGGATCCAAATATAATTATACGCATCTTGGCGACAGAACGACTACGAACGCAACTCAAGTGCTACGGATCGCGGGCGAAGTAGCAATTCAGGGAATTCTGGCCGCTTTTCCGGTGGTAGACATAACGGCGCAAAAGAGGCATACTAGGAGCCATCGGATATGGGACACCACTGAAAAGCGCCACTGTCGTAGATCGAAAACGAATGTTTGAATTCGTGGAGAGGAACGATATGTGAACTGAACCATTTCGCCCCTCAAATCTCCAGACTTCAAAGTAGACCGGGACGGTTACGCGGTACGCATTCGGGTGGAGCACGGGTCGGGGAGCCATTCAAATGACCAAGCGTATTTATGTGGGCAACTTGCCCTACTCGGCGACTGAGGAGGAGGTCCGGGATCTGTTTTCCCAACACGGCGAGATCATCAGCGTGGCGATGATCACGGATAGGGAGACCGGTCGATTTCGTGGATTTTGTTTCGTAGAAATGGAGGATGACGCGGCTGACGCGGCGATTGAGGCCCTGAATGACCAGGAGATGGGTGGACGCTCGCTCAGGGTAAATGAAGCGCGCCCGCGAGAGGACCGCGGGGGTCAGGGCGGTTATCGAGACCGCGGCGGCGGCCGGTGGTAGTTACCAGCCCATAGGAACTCCTTCATCCATACCGGATGTGCCGCCTCCCTTCGCTGCCAGGAGGCGGCTTTCTGTTTCAGTTGCATGCGGGTGACTCGGTTTGCTCGCGCATTGGAAAGCGTCCACATGGACCCAATCGTTCGTTTGGCCAGACCGCAGGATGCCGCGGGAATACGGGCGATCTATGCGCCTGTCGTGCGCGAGACACCCATTTCCTTCGAGGTCTTGCCGCCCTCAGAAGAGGAGATGGCAGCCCGCGTCGCGAATACATTGGCCCGATTCCCTTGGCTGGTTTGCACTGCTCGGGGAAGAGTGCTGGGCTATGCCTACGCCGGGGGGCACAGTGAGCGAGCCGCTTACCAGTGGTCGGTCAATGTTTCCGTTTATGTCCATGCCCGTTGCCGGCGTCTGGGCGTGGGGCAAGCGCTGTACGACACACTCTTTGCCATATTACGCTTGCAGGGCTTCGTTCGCGCTTACGCGGGAATCACTCTGCCAAACGAGGCCAGCGTAGGCTTTCATGAATCCTTTGGTTTCAGGGCCGCGGGGGCATTTGAGCAAGTAGGTTACAAAATGGGCGCGTGGCACGATGTGGGTTACTGGCAACGAACGATTCAACCCGGCAACGGCAGCCCCGCCCCACCCCGGCCGTTGCCCATCCTGTTAAATGACCGAAATCTGCATGAGGCATTGACGGCCGGGTCGATGAACGTCGACCGCGATGTGGACGAGGTTATAGGGGCCATCGATACCGATCTTCTTTCCCAGGCAGACCGCGATTCGGAGCAGGCGGCGTCCACGAAGTGAATCCACCGGCGTCTTTGGCCCGACTCCTGGTTGACTGGTAGAATGCCCCCGGAATCCTCTCGTTTCGGCAACGAAAGGCCCCACGTCCAGGGAAGAGAACCTGGAACGGCCGCAACAGTGTTTTGGAGTGCAACCGTGGATGACTCTTCGGCCCCAGACGGCAAGGCCGGCGCCGGCACGCCTGCAACTCTGGCCGAACTGCGAGCCGGCTCTTACTATGATTCCGTCGTGCTGATGCTTCTTCAGCGCGCCTTGGCCGAGTTGCCCGGCATCCTGGACGCCGGCGTGGTTATGGGCACTCCGGCCAACAAGAAGTTGCTTGCTCAAAGCGCTCTCTTGACCGAGGACCTTCAAACTGCCGCTCCAGAGGATCTGATTCTGGTCGTCAAGGCGGAATCCGAAACGGCCGGCCGCGCGGCTTTGGCGCGTGTGGATGAACTCCTGGCCGCACGCAGACCGCAACAGACCGATGCATATCGACCTAAGAGTCTGGCATCTGCAACACGTATGCTTCCGGAGGCGGAGTGGGTTCTGATCTCGATTCCGGGCCGCTATGCAGCTGCGGTCGCACGCGACGCCCTCAATCTGGGCAAGAACGTCTTCCTCTACAGCGACAATGTAACTCTTGAAGACGAAATCTCGCTAAAGGAGACGGCCGCAGGAAAGGGTCTGCTGGTGATGGGGCCGGACTGCGGCACTGCCCGAATTGATGGTGTCGGGCTCGGCTTCGCAAACCGGGTCCGCAGGGGCGGGATCGGAATTGTCGCCGCTTCCGGTACGGGGCTCCAGGCAATTATGGTCGGCATTCACCGCCTTGGGGGAGGCGTTTCCCAGGCGTTCGGCACGGGGGGTCGCGACCTGTCCGATGGCGTGCAGGCGATATCGGCGAAACAGGCTCTCGGAAGGCTGAAGGACGATCCGCAGACAGAGGTGATCGTAATCGTTTCAAAGCCGCCCGCGACGTCAGTTGCACAGGAGCTGATGTCCCAAGCCGCGTCCTGCAACAAACCGGTGGTCTTGGATTTCATCGGGTATTGTTCAACGCAGGAGGAGGATGTCGCTGCAAACATTCAGTTCGCCAGGACCCTGGACGAGGCGGCTGAGCTTGCAGTGAGTCTGACGAAATCTGCAGACTCGACAGGCTGCACAGAGCAACACCCGTTGTCCTCGCAGTCGACAACGGAGGCGCCGCAGGTCGTTCCGTCTCACCTGCCGCACTCATTTCTGCGTGCCCTCTACTCCGGCGGCACTCTGGCTTACGAGGCGCTCTACCTGTTGCAGGATTCGCTGCCGTCGCTTCATTCGAACGTGCCATTGCCAGGAGGTAGGCGCCTGGACAACCCGCACCGCAGCAGGGGTCACACGGTCGTAGATTTGGGCGGGGACGCTTTCACTGTCGGACGCCTGCATCCCATGCTCGACAACGAACTGCGAGTCCGCCGTCTATTGCAGGAAGCGCAGGACGCCGAGACGGGACTCATACTTCTCGATGTCGTGCTGGGCGACGGAGCACACGAGGATCCGGCAAGTGAACTTGCCCCAGCCATCGAGGAGGGAACCGCAGCTGCTGCCCGGGACGGGAGAACTCTGCCGGTCGTAGCGGTGGTCATCGGAACCGACGGCGATCCGCAAGGGCTGGACAGACAGATCGAGCGGTTGAAGGGGGCGGGGGCTTACGTCTTCACCAGGCATGACGACGCGCTGCGCGCTGTCGCCGGCGCGTTTGCCGGCGCGGGGGACGGCCGTTCATTCAGATCGTCGAAGCAGGAGCCAGGCGCTCCGCAAGCATCGGAGGACGGGCACGTTTCGTCCACTTTTGCAGCCATCAATGTGGGGCTTGAATCTTTCACTGACAGTCTGCGTGACCAGGGCGCCGAGGTCGTGCACGTCGATTGGCGGCCGCCTGCCGGAGGCGACGAGAGGCTGGCCAATCTGCTGACACGACTCAGGTAGGATGGATGGACCCACGCCTGTTTGGCTGGAGACTGGCTCAACTCCTACGCAAGGCATCAAAACGGCCTCCGAACCAGCAGTGCCGCCCGGAGGGGCATCATGGAATCTATCATAGACAGCGCCAATGCGACCGCCGTTGAGCGAATGACTGAGGCCCGGCCTGTCCTGACAGGGCTGGGCAAGGCGCTCGACCTGATTCCAGGCATGCACGAAAACCTGCTGCTTCACGCCGGCCCTCCGATTGCCTGGGAGCAGGCCTCCGGCCCGTTGCGAGGCGCTCTGATTGGGGCGCTGCTCTTTGAACGTAGAGCCAGGGACGAGGGGGAGGCCGAGCGGCTGATCGTAAGCGGGAAAATTCAGCTCGCGCCCTGCCATCACCACAGTGCAGTCGGGCCGATGGCAGGTGTCATCTCACCCTCAATGGCCGTCTATGTAGTGGAGAACAAGACGCACGGAAACCGGGCCTTTTCGAACCTTAACGAAGGATATGGCAAGGTCTTGCGCTACGGGGCCTACAGCAGAGATGTGCAGAATAAACTGCATTGGATGCACGAAGCGATGGCGCCCGTACTTGGCGCCGCAATCAGGGCTTGTGCGGGCGTGGACATTCGGGCCCTGCTGGCTGAGGCGCTGCACATGGGTGACGAGGGCCACAATCGCAATAAGGCGGGTTCCCTCCTCTTCACCAGGCAGCTGGCCCCGTACATTGCCAGGTTTGCGCCGGACCCGCTTACCGCCGGCGCAGTCATAGAAGAATTGGGCGAAAACGCACTCAGTGTCCTCAACCCTGTCATGGCGGCCTGCAAGGCCATGGCCGACGCCGGACACGGCGTAGAGAATAGCACCATCGTCACCACCATGGCGCGAAACGGAACGGAATTCGGCATTCGCGTCAGCGGACTGGGCGAGCGCTGGTTCACTTCGCCCTGTCCGCAGCCGGTCGGGCTTTATTTCCCCGGCTTCAGCGCGGAAGACGGCAATCCTGATATCGGCGACAGCACGATCACGGAGACGGCCGGGCTGGGCGCCTTTGCGATGGCGGCCGCGCCGGCGATCGTCACTTTTGTCAGCGGAACGCCCCAGGACGCGCTCAACGCTACCCTGGAAATGTACGAGATCACGGCTGCTGAACATAGCGCCTTCACGATCCCGCAGCTTGATTTTCGAGGCACGCCCGTGGGAATCGACCTGCGGGCAGTCGTAGAGACCGGCATCACGCCCAGGGTCAACACCGGCATTGCTCACAGAGAGGCAGGTGTCGGCCAGATAGGCGCCGGGCTCGTTCGCCCGCCTTTGGCGCTTTTCAACGAGGCGCTCGTTACTTTTGCAGAGAACTATGGTTTTTAGCAACACGAAAATTACCCGATAGCCGACCACGATCGATTTCAGGAGAACAGGGCAATGATCCCTTATGATCTTTCACAACCTCTGAACGCAGATTGCTCATTCTGGCCTTTCTATCCGCCGTTTGAAGTCAAGTATTTCAAGCGCAAGTCCGAGCACGGCGTCAATGCGCAGTACATTCAGTCGTCGAACCATATGGGTACGCATCTCGATGCGCCGCGCCACTTTGTCACCAATGGCAAGACGATCGATCAGATCCCGCTGAACTGGCTCTACGGCGAGGGCGTAATCGTAGACCTGAGCGATATGCTTGACGAGCTGGACATCTTTCGCCCGGAGGATATTGAGGAGCGGGTGGAGGTACGGAAAGGGGACATTCTCTTCATCAATACTGGCTGGCATCGCTACTCCTTCCTGGCCGAGGAGGGCGACGAGGAAAAGTACATCCTCCGCCATCCGGGACCGCATCACAGCATCTGTCAGTGGCTGTTGGACAAGGAAATCCATGTTTGGGGCGTGGATATGATCTCGACCGATCATCCCATGAACTTGCCGATAGGACGCTTTCTGGGCAGAGGCGCCCTTGAGCAGTGGCAGCGCGTGCGCCAGCAGTGCGAGGAGAAGTTCGGCGGCTCGGACGCCGTAGACGAGCTGTTCCCGGAAGAAGCTTATCAGCTCACCCATAATGCGCTTTTCCCCCACGACTGCATGCACGTGGAGAACATGGGCGGACAGATCGGCGCGCCCGAGTTGCAGAACAGACGGCTGACAGTGGGCGTCTTCCCCTGGCTGTTCAAGGGCGGAGAGGCGGCCTTCTGCCGGGCAGTCGCGTTCGTGGAAGAGTAAGGGATCGTGATTCTCGTATTGCATGTGCCGTCAGCAACCGGCAACTGCATTCGCAGGAAGGGGCGGGTACGATGAAACCCGCGGCCTTTGACTATTTTGCGCCCCGGACCCAGGCAGAGGCGCTGGACCTGCTCGCGAGCTACGGAGATGACGCCAAGCTCCTGGCCGGCGGGCAGAGCCTGGTGCCGACGATGAACTTTCGCCTGGCCCAGCCAGCTGCTCTGATCGATCTCAACGGCATCGACGAGCTGTTCTTCATTCGAGAAGACAAGAGCGGCCTCCGCTGCGGCGCAATGACGCGGCAGCGTTCGGTGGAGCGCAGCGCCCTGGTGCGGCGGGCTGCGCCGCTTCTCCACGAAGCCATGCCCCATATCGCTCATTCCCAGATTCGCAATCGGGGCACTATCGGGGGCAGCCTGGCCCACGCCGACCCGGCCGCTGAGCTGCCCGCCCTGGCCGTTGCCCTGGACGCCCGCATGTATGTGCGCAGCGTTACAGACACGCGCTGGGTCGCGGCGCGAGACTTCTATGTAGGACTGTTCACCACCGCGATGTTGCCGGAGGAAATGCTGGTCGAAGTGGCGTTCCCTACCTTACCCCCTGGCAGCGGCTGGGCTTTCGACGAGGTTGCCCGTCAACACGGCAACTACGCTATGTGCGGGGCCGCGGCAGTCGTCGGGTTGGACGGTGGGGGGGCGGTAGAAGACGCGCGGCTCGTATTCCTGAGCGTTGGCGAAGGTCCGGTCGAAGCGAAACGGGCAGCGGATCTGCTGATCGGCGAACGGCCGACGGAAACCGCCATTCGGGCCGCTGCCGCTACCGCAGCGACGCAGGACATTGACCCTGTGGGAGATATCCACGCCGGACCGGCTTTCCGCCGACATCTGTCACGAACTGTTGCAGAGCGTGTCCTGTCCAAGGCTATCGAGAAGGCAGCCGAGGCCGGTAGACATTAGAGGAACAGGACTGAATTTTGGACCGGACGATCACTGTTAAGGTAAATGGCCGCGAGTATGAACGCTCGGTCGAGCCGCGGTTGTTGCTGAGCGATTTCCTGCGCCACGAAATTGGATTGACGGGCACGCATGTCGGCTGCGAACAAGGTGTATGCGGCGCCTGCACCGTGCTGGTCGACAATGAAGCAGTGCGCTCCTGTCTGCTCTTCGCGGTGCAGACGAACGGACGGGAGGTGGCAACGGTTGAAGGATTGGGCGCCGGCCCCCAACAGATGCATCTGATACAGCATGGATTCTGGGAGGCTCACGGTCTGCAGTGCGGATTCTGCACGCCCGGAATCCTGATGTCCTTGGTCCCGTTTCTCGAGCAGAATCCCGATCCAACTGAAAAGGAGATCCGCGATCTCCTTTCGGGCAACATCTGCCGTTGCACGGGATACCAGAAGATCGTAGAGGCCGTGCAGTTGAGCGCTAGATTGATACAGGAGAAATCCTCGTGAGTTCATTGTTCCTGCAGGGTCTGGTGTATTCCGGACTGGCAATAGGTGTCTTGGCATTCCTGGCATGGTGGCTCTACTTTTCGCCGATGAAGCAGTTGGAAAGAAGCGACGCGTCAGCTACCGTAAAGAGCAGGGATGACATCTCCAACTCCCCCCGACTTTTCAATACGCTTGCGCTCTTGGTTGGCATTGGCGCACTCCTGATTTGCATCGGGGGATACTGGGATCTCAGCGAGCATGTCGTAACAGGAATTGTTCCTGGAGGAGAGGACTTCCTGTGGCCCCCTCACCTGGTGATCTACGCCGGCTTTCTGCTTGCCTTTCTCGTCGCCGTCGGTGGACTGTCGGCCCTCGCCATCCCCAACCTCAGAGCGGGTGTCGTCGACCCTCGACGCTGGGTCAGACGCAATCCATATGTGGGCGCCACCGTACTCGTTGCCGGCTACGGAATTTTCTCCATCCCCGGCGACGCAATCTGGCATGAACTCTACGGGATCGATCTGACCGCCTGGAGCCCTCCCCACATTTTCATAGCAGTGTCTTCCGCGAGTCTACCCATTTTCGCCGCCGGGCTCCTGATTGGTGGCGGAAACAGGGCGGTCCCAGCCACATCCGGAACCGAGACACGCGGTCGGAGACACCTCTTCTCCATGTTCGGGATTGTAGAAAAACTGGTAAGGCGTCCTCTTGGAGAGAGATTCTCCAGACCGGATTGGCGCAGTTTCGTCAACCTGTTTTACCTCGCCATGGCCCTGTGCGTCTTTCTCATTATCGGCTCATCAGAATGGGAAATGGACGAGATACCCCGTTATGTGGCCCAGCGCCCCGTTTGGCTCTATCCAACGGTAATTGGAGTATCCGCCTTCTTCCTTTCCGTCCTGGCTCGAAAAATAGCGCCCGGGCCCTGGTCTGCAACTGCCTTCGCGCTCTTCTATTTCGGATTGAGAATCGCCGCGACCAGCTTTGCTGACGTAGTCAGCGGGGCTATGCCGAGGTTGACCCTCGTCTTCATTCTTGGCGCGGTTCTCTTGGACCTGACATGCCAGTGGATGGACCGATTTGGCTTCAAACCCGGCGACTGGCAGGTGAGACTTGCGTCATCCGGCGCCTTCATGGTCGGCTATACTATCGTCGCCCAACCGACTGTCGAATTTCTGTTCCTCAAATATCTGCCCCACTTTACAGTGCCGGACCATCTCCTCACCGCGCTATTCATCTTCCTTTTGAGCGCCGCGCTGTATCCCGTGCCACTGGGACTGGGCAGCTGGCTGAGGAAGTCAGGCAGGGAAGAGGCGGCTACGCAACAGGATTTGCCAGAGGCAATGACCGTACCGGCGCAAGGGTGAGGTGACTGAGAGGCGGGCAAAACGGCGCTTCGTGCGGGGTCTGCGCGCTGACCGCTCCAGTCGGTGGAAATCCAGGAAGCACCATCAGCCCGCAAACGCGCGCCCTGCTCACAAAGAACTCCGTCTCTATCAGACAGACATCGCGATAGGTCATGTCCACGCGTCAATTTGGCCGGCCGATCAAACGCAACGAAGACCCGCGACTGCTGACCGGCCGCGCCCTCTTCACCGACGACGTGCAAATGGCGGGGATGCTGCACGTAGCCTTCCTCCGCAGCGATCTGGCCCACGCAAGAATTCGTTCAATCGATGTAAAGGGCGCGAGCCGACGCCCAGGGGTGGCCGCCGTCTACACTGCCGGCGATCTGGGCGAATTCTGGCAGCCGGGGCCTCTCCTGGTGCCTCCCCCTCCGGTAGAGCAGCTCGAATTTCATCAGCGTACGCAGACGCCGCTCGCCAAGGATAAAGTACGCCATGCAGGCGAGGCCGTGGCTATGGTCGTAGCGGAGAGCCGCTATCTCGCCGAGGACGCGCTCGATGACATCTTCGTCGATTACGAACCACTCGACGCGGTCACTGGACTGGAAGCCGCGCTGAGCGAGGGCGCGCCCCTGGTACACGAGGACCTGGGTCATAACGTCAGCGCGCGCGTTACCCAGACCAAAGGCAACTGGACGCAGGCCGAGTCAGAAGCGGACTTGGTTATTCGACGCCGCTTCCTCTACGACCGCGGCACCGCCGCGGCACTGGAAAACCGGGGAATCGTCGCCAGCTGGGATGAGAAGAGCCAGAGGCTGACTATCTGGGACACGACCCAGGCGCCCATCGCTATACGCAACGGCCTGGCCTCCATGTTGGGGCTGTCGGAGCACCAGGTGCGCGTAATTGCGCCCTTTATCGGCGGCGGCTTCGGGCCCAAAATCATGATGTTCTACCCGGAGGAGGTATTGCTGCCCTGGGCTGCATTGCAGCTGGGCAGTCCTCTCAAATGGATCGAAGACCGGGAGGAGAACTTCTACGCTACCACGCAGGAACGCGGCCAGGTGCACGATGCCGCCATTGCTCTGAAAAGCGACGGCACAATTCTGGGCGTGAAGGACCTGTTCCTGCATGACGCCGGCGCCTACGCTCCCTACGGTCTGACCGTTCCCATAAACAGCCAGTGCACCCTCCTCGGCCCTTATGTCGTGCCCAGTTACCACTCGGAGTTCAGCAGTGTCTTTACGAATAAGCCGATCGTGACCCCTTACCGCGGCGCCGGCCGTCAACACGGCGTCTTCGTGATGGAACGGTTGCTGGACATTGCCGCAAAAGAGCTGGATATCGACCCGGTTGAAATCCGGCGCAGGAACTTCATCCCGCCCGACAGATTCCCCTACGCCAATGAGATTATCTTCCAGGATTTCGCGCCGCTCGTCTATGACAGCGGCAACTACGAGCCTGCCCTGGAAAGGGCGCTGGAACTGATAGGCTACGAAGAGTTCATCAGGACGGAACAGCCGCGGCGTGAAGCAGCCGGGGAGCGGGTCGGCATTGCCGTCGTCAACTATATCGAAGGCACCGGCATCGGCCCCTATGAAGGCGCAAGAGTTACGGTTGAGGCCAGCGGCAAAGTAAGCGTTGCCACGGGGGTCGGAACGCAGGGCCAGGGCCACTACACAAGTTTCGCCCAGGTTGTGGCCGAACAGATCGGCGTGGCCGTATCCGACGTCCACGTCGTCACCGGAGACACCGACCTCTTCTACTGGGGGGCAGGTACGTTTGCCAGCCGGGGCGCCGTCGTCGCCGGCAATGCCATGCACGCCGCCGCAGCCAGAGTGCGGGCAAAAATCCTGAAGCTGGCAGGCGAAAAGCTGGAAGCCGCCGAAGAGGACCTGGAGCTGATCGAAGGACGCGTGCAGGTCAAGGGCGCGCCGCAGACATCGATATCTCTCGGCCAGCTTGCCGCCGAAGCCAACCCGATGCGCGGCGCGGTCCAGCCCGGTACGGAGCCTGGGCTGGAGGCCACCGAGTATTTCGGGCCTGAACGGGGCGCTACTGCCTCGGGCGTCCACGCCATAATATTGAAGGTGGACCCGGAGACCTTTCTCGTGGAGATAGAGAAATATGTCGTCGTTCACGATTGCGGTACAGTGATCAATCCTTTGATTCTTGATGGGCAGATCCAGGGCGGCGTGGCGCAAGGCATCGGCAACGCCTTCTACGAACAGCTGCACTTCGACGACAACGGCGCGCTGCTCAATGCGTCGCTGATGGACTACCTTCTGCCCACCGCCAGTGACGTTCCGAACATTGAAAGCGATCATGTGGAAACGCCGTCGCCGCTGAATCCACTGGGCGTAAAGGGGGCGGGTGAGGCCGGCGCGATTCCCGTCGGCGCACTCTTCGCCCAAGCAATTGACAACGCCTTCCGCGACATCGGGCTGGAGGTGCGCGAGATTCCGCTCAGCCCCAATCGATTGTTTGAGCTGGTGACGGAAGCTTCGGCAAGAGAAACGGCATGACGACCCCGCAATCCCGCTTCATCGACGCGCTCGCTGCCAACGCAGAGACCGACCCGTGCATCCGCGCCGCCTGGCTGACCGGCAGTTTCGGCAAAGAGACGGCTGACCGTTGGAGCGACGTAGACGCCCACTTATTGGTCGACGCCGGTGCGTTCGATGAGTTTCACAATGATGTAGAGAGTTGGCTGGCCCGGATCCGTCCCCTGGTCTTTATGCGCCTGATGTTCAACGGCCGGATGGTCAATGCAATGACCGACGAGGCAATGCGGCTGGACGTCTGGCTTCACGATGAGGAAGTCGCAGAGGTTGCGAAGGGCGAAACGCGCGTACTGTACGAAGAAGAAGGCGCGCTCTCCTGGCTACCCCGACCCGCCGAGGCACTCACACGCGAAGCAGCCTCGGAGCTGTTGCGCAGGGAAATTCCCGAGTTCTGGCGCTGCGTCTCCATGCTGCCTGTGGTCGTGGGACGCGGGGAGGACCTTGTTGGCGCGGCCGGCAACTCGATCATATTGCTTGCACTCACGAATGTGCTCTGCGCGGCCAGCGGGCGTCGCAGGGACAGGGGCGTCAAAGCCTTGAACGGCTTCCTTCTCCCACACCACCGCCAGTGTGTGGAAGAGGCCGTGTTGCCGGACACTCTGCGGCCCAATGAGACGATTCGCTTTCCCTTGCGGTTGGCTCGCGTCATGCGTGAGCACGGACCCGCCATTTGCGCTCAATGGAAGGTAGAATATCCGCAGGCGATGGAGGAGGCCGTTCTACACTACGTGGTGCAGGAGTTGCGTTCGCTGGGCCTTGCCACGATGCTCGCGGAACTCGAATAACGCAATGTCATATGAATTTGTCGGTGCTGAGCACAGCCGCTCTGCAGTCAGTTGTGGGCGGAGAATCCTGACATGACCGCAGGCAGAAAAATCTACGCGCAGAGCCAGGACTGGGGAACACAACAGCTGTTTTCACATGTCCTCTCCCTCTCCAACTCTGAAACCTCAAACTGAGTGAACGCTGAAAAGCCAGTCCGCAATGTATTGCGAGTGAACAAATGCCAATAAACTCTGACAAGCCACATCTTTGGAAGGCTGATGTATCGAGATCAATCGACTACTACAATGACTGGTTTCTCCGTTTCGCGCCTGATGTCTTTCGTAAACAACGCCAAATCCAAACTGAAGTTGTCGAAGCCGAACTTGAGAGATCAAATTACCTTCGACAAATCAACGCGGACTTTCTGAAGGATGCTCCCGGTTCACTTCAAATTCTGCGGATGGCAACTGCGCCGCCTCTCGCGCGAGACCGACTAATCGGATTGGCCTACGTTTCTCCCAATCTGGTCAAAAGTATGGAAGGTATCGCCCGCAATCCTCCGCGATTGCCGCCGAGGATGCCACCCGAACAACTGGAGGATGAATTAGAACGACTTTGTGATGTTTTGGCCGAGCTCATAGATATCGACATTTTCCCCTGGCTAGGCGCGGACGCCGAGCCTGCCGAAGAGGAGGTGAAGAGGGCAGCCTCAGTATTGGCAGATCGCCTGTGTGGAGCCATTTCTGATCCAATAATACGCAATGCACAGGAGAAGCGACAGATAGAAGCTCTGCGGACCTGGTTTGAATCGAACGATTACCATTATGTAACACAGGCACAGATCCCCAACATAAACCATATGCGGCCAGGAACGTACACTTTTGGCTACAACATTCCCGTCCAATCCGGGAGGCGGAGCGTTAACATTACTGTTGATTGCATCGTTCAACCGAGACACACTGGACAAGACGACCTGCCCATAATAGTGGAAGCAAAATCTGCAGGTGACTTCACAAATACAAACAAGCGCCGCAAGGAAGAGGCGCAAAAGCTCAATCAGCTTCAACGAACCTATGGCGGCGGCATTCAGTTCTTGTTGCTCTTGTGTGGCTACTTTGATTCTGGTTATCTGGGCTACGAAGCGGCAGAAGGCATTGATTGGATATGGGAACATCGCATCAACGATCTTGCGAAAGTGCACCTGAACGAAACGGATTCCGCGCCTGATTCTGGTTCCTCATCTTTGACATTAGAGGAGACCGGGGCGTCTGAAGCCTATCAGACTACTGAACAGCGCCGACTCGACCTGCAAGAAAAACTGGACCTGCAAAAGACAAACGAGGAACGGAATCGCTCTGGGCAGTTCGCGACACCCACAACACTTGCACTCCAGATCGTTAGTCAGGCACACGCCTTTTTGGACCGGAAAAAGATCGACTTCCTTGAACCCGCAATGGGGACCGGCGCGTTCTATTCTGCATTGCTCCAATCCGTTCCGTCCAATGAAATTGGCAGGTGCCGAGGATTCGAGATCGACCCACACTATTCCGTTCCTGCGCGAAAACTCTGGCGTGGGCCGAGTATCCAAATCGAGACCGCAGACTTTACCGAACAAGAGTGGCCTGCTTGCATCGATAAGCAGTTCGACCTCATCGCCACGAATCCGCCTTATGTGCGGCATCACCATCTCTCTGCGGCCAAAAAGGAACAGCTGCAGCAGGCAACGGAACATCGCCTCGGTCTTCGCCCCAGCAAACTTAGCGGACTATATCCCTATTTTGTATGGCTCTGCCATGGGTGGTTGCGCGACGAAGGCATTGGTGCGTGGCTGATACCAACTGAGTTTATGTATGTAAACTATGGAGCGCTGCTACGTGAGTACCTTCTCACACCAGTAACTCTCTTGCAGGTGCATGTCTTTGATCCGTCAGAAGTGCAATTTGACGACGCGCTGGTTTCATCGGCTGTTGTCATTTACCGAAAATCCACGCCGGCTGACTCACATCGAGTCCAGTTTTCGTTTGGAGGCTCACTGGATAATCCGAGCAGAGTCGAGCATATCCCAGTGTCCCGTCTGCGCGGCATGTTAAAATGGCCCGGACAAAATCGTCTATTGACGAACGCGACCCACAGTTCCGATACCTTACTTGGTGATCTGTTTGCCGTGAAGCGCGGGATTGCTACAGGGGCCAATGGCTTCTTCATCGTGGATGACCAACGTATTGAGCAGTTCAATCTTCCCCACGACTTTCTCACCCCCATTTTGCCGAGTCCTCGCAATGTAGAAACAACCGTAGTCAACGCCGATAAAGGGGGTCTGCCCGCCCTAGAGCAACGGCTTTTTTTGCTCAGTTGCCCACTGCCAATAGAGCAGATCGAGCAGGAATATCCGGGGCTTAGTGCCTATCTCAAGAAAGGAGTTCATGAGGGCATCGACAAGCGCTACCTATGCCGGCAACGCACGCCCTGGTATCTGTTAGAATACAGAGACCCAGCGCCCTTTGTCTGTTCATATATGGGGCGTAGCACCCCTTCACGCGCAAATCCGTTTCGTTTCTTCCTGAATCATTCACGCGCCATAACCCCAAATGTCTATTTGAATCTCTATCCTAAACCTGCGCTACGGAAAGCGCTGCGACTGGAAAGCGGGTTGGCTGCGCAACTGCTCGATCTGCTCAACCGTATCGAACCACAAACACTGGTATCTTGTGGCCGCACCTATGGCGGCAATCTGCACAAACTTGAACCTAAGGAGCTTGCAAATGTTCCCCTGCACGGCCTGCCGCAGAGCATGAAGCGCGCCCAACCCAAGCAATATCCTTTTCCGCTCGAATGACAGGAGGACCTCAAATGTCCCGCATCGTCCGCGGCGCCTTGCTCCAGGCTTCCTGGAGCGGCGACCAGGAATCAATGATCCGGAAGCACGAGAAGTACGCGAGGCAGGCGGCTGACCAGGGCGTGCAGGTCTTCTGTTTTCAGGAGCTTTTCCACGGGCCCTATTTCTGCCAGGTGCAGGACCCACACTGGTACAGCCTCGCCGAGCGCATCCCGGACGGGCCGACTACCGAGCGCATGCAACGGCTGGCCGCCGAAACCGGAATGGTGCTGGTTGTTCCCTTGTATGAGCAGGACCAGCCCGGACTCTACTACAACACGGCGGCCGTAATCGACGCTGACGGCAGCTATCTGGGCAAATACCGCAAGACGCACCTGCCTCACCTGCCCGGTTTCTGGGAGAAGTTCTACTTTCGACCGGGAAATCTCGGCTACCCTGTCTTCGACACCGCCGTGGGAAAGGTGGGCGTCTACATCTGTTACGACCGCCACTTCCCCGAAGGCGCGCGCATGCTGGGATTGAACGGCGCCGAGATCGTTTTCATCCCGTCCGCTACCTCGCGCGGCCTTTCGCAGCATCTGTGGCGCATCGAACAGACCGGCCACGCCATCGCCAACGGCTACTTCGTCGGCACCATTAACCGTGTCGGGGTTGAAGCGGAGCTGGGCGACAACGACTTCTACGGCCAGAGCTACTTCTGCACCCCGCGCGGCGAGTTTGTGACTACGCTGGGAGAGCGCGATGACCTGCCGGGGCAGGGCGACCCGTACGCCGAGGAACTGGTGGTACGTGACCTGGACCTGGACCTGATCAAGGAGGTACGGGACACGTGGCAGTTTCTGCGCGACCGCCGGCCCGACATGTACGACGCAATAGTAGCCGCCTGATTGCATCACGTCCAGTGCAGAATGTTGTTGTCTACCGCTGAAAGCCGATTCCGCCCGCTGGACGGGAAGGAGCCCGATATGCCAACCGTGATCAAGAACGGAACAATTGTCACAGCCGCCGACAGTGTGCGCGCCGATCTCCTGATTGAGGACGAAAAGGTGGCCTTGATCGGCCTCGATCTGCCCACTGAGGGCGCGCACGTGATCGACGCCGAAGACAGACTCCTGCTGCCCGGCGGAATCGACGTTCATACGCACCTGGAGCTGCCTTTCGGCGGGACCGTCTCTTCGGACGATTTCTTCACCGGCCATCGCGCGGCGGCATTCGGCGCAACTACAACCCACATCGACTTTGTCATCCAGCCGGTCGGCGGCACGCTCAAGGAGGGCATCGAAACGTGGCGCGCAAAGGCCGCCGGCAAGGCGGCGATCGACTACGGGTTTCATGTCGCCATCACTGATCTGCGCGACGACGTCATGGCGGAAATCCCATCCGTCATTGACGAGGGAATTACCAGTCTCAAGCTCTTCATGGCGTATAAGGGGCTTTTCCAGGTCGACGACACGACTCTGTTTCGCGCCATGCAGGTCGCCGCGCAACACGGGCTGCTGGTGATGGTCCATGCAGAGAATGGAGATGTAATCGCCGATTTGACGAAGAGGCTTCTCGATGAGGGGAAGACCGCGCCCAAATATCATGCGACGGCCCACCCCGCCATGGCAGAAGCCGAGGCGACCGGGCGGGCCGTCGCCTTATCCGGTATCAGCGGGGCGTCTCTTTACGTGGTCCACATGACCTGCGAGGAGGCGCTCGAGCAGCTGGCGCTGGGCCGGGCAAAAGGCTTCCCCGTGATGGGGGAAACCTGCACACAGTATCTGTTTGTCTTTGAGGAGGATCTGGCCAGGCCCGGCTACGAGGGGGCCAAGTACGTCTGCTCGCCGCCGGTTCGGCAGCCCAAGGATGCCGTCATTCTGTGGAAGGCGCTGGCGGATGGCGGCCTGCAGGCGGTCTCCACCGACCACTGCCCCTTCTGGTACGAGGGCGGCGTCCATGGACGTATCGCCGGCAAGGAGCTGGGCATGGAAGGCTTTCACCAGATCCCCAACGGCATGCCCGGCATCGAGGACCGAATGCCGGTGATGTGGCATGCAGGCGTGGGCGGCGGCCGCTACAGCGCCAACCGTTTTGTTGAGATTGCAAGCACCAATCCGGCTAAAATCTTTGGCCTTTATCCTCGTAAGGGTACGATCGCGGTCGGCTCCGATGCCGACATTGTCATTTGGGACGCGAACAAGGAGCACACAATATCCGCGGCCACACACCACATGAACACGGACTATAACGTCTACGAGGGCATGCGGGTACGGGGCTGGCCGGAGAAGGTGCTGCTGCGCGGGCAGGTGATTGTGGACGGGGACGACTGGCTGGGCGCTGCAGGCGGTGGACGCTTCCTGCGGCGGAAACCTTTTGCGGAGGTACTGTGAAATCTGCCAGACTGTCATCGCCGGGTGCAGTCCGCTATTTCATCCTGATCGTCCTGCTGCTGGCGCTGCTGTGGGAGGCCTACAAGCTGCTGGGCGCCCCGGGGGGCGCCTACTTGCGGGGCACCGTCCCGGCCCAGGCTGACGGCGGCAAGCCCGTCGGTATTCTGTGCGGCTCCGTCGGCCTTTGTGAGCTGGAACTGCCGGTGCGCGCCGACGACCGGGCCATGCCGCACGTTTGGGACATCTTTCAGACGATTTTCGAGCCGCCGAGGCGCGGCAGCGATACAATTCTCCTGACAATTCTGCTGCGGGCGTCGCTCTTTACCTTGCAGGAGGCCGTGTTCGGTTTCCTCTTCGGCGGATGTCTCGGTTTCGCCCTGGGGGTCCTCTTCGCGCACTCAGGGCTGCTGGAGCGGGGCCTGCTGCCCTATGTCGTGGCGTCGCAGACAGTTCCTCTGCTGGCCATCGCCCCGATGGTCGTCATCTGGCTGGGCGGCAGCTGGTTCTCTGTCGCGGTAATCGCTGCCTACCTGACCTTCTTTCCCGTAACCATCAATACCTTGCAGGGGCTCCGCTCACCGGAACCGACTGCAATCGAGCTGATGCACTCATACGCAGCCACAAAATGGGACATTCTCTGGAAATTACGGGTCCCGGCTGCCCTCCCTTACATCTTTACTGCGCTGAAGGTCTCGGCCACGGCCAGTGTGGTTGGCGCAATCATCGGTGAACTGCCCAGCGGCATCGCCGACGGCCTTGGAAGGGTCATCCTCAACTTCAACCAATACTATGCCACCGGGCCGGAAAAACTGTGGGCCGCGATTCTCTTCGCGTCGCTCACCGGCTTGACCTTTTTCCTCGTCATCTCCCTGTTGGAACGCATGATCGTGCAGAAGCAGGTCTCTGATTCCTGAATCCGCTGTCGCGATCCGGATTCACCTCCGCATGTCCGTTTCGTGCGGCACCACATCACTGGTTTCCATGAACCAGTGCAGCATGCGCTCTCTGAGCGACGCCAGCACATCCCCGTAGGCGGGGTCATCGACGAGATTGCGCGTCTCCCTCGGGTCTGCCCGCAGATCGTAGAGTTCGTCCTGCTCGTAGAAACGTCTGACGTACTTGTATTCGGCGGTTCTGCACATCGCCGCTTTCGTGTGCTCTGGCCCTTCGCCCATCTGAAGGCGCAGACGCGGCCAGTAGAGGAAACCCGGCCGGGCGTTGCTTTCCAGCTCCATGCACTGGCGCTCTCCTTGCCGGCGGCCGCCCTCGCAGAAGACGGCATCGCGGTGGGAGTCAGTCTCTCCGGCGAGCAGAGGAAGCAGTGAACGGCCGAAATGGTCATACCCCGCATCGATTCCGGTGAGCGCGTACACCGTTGCCGGGAAATCGATCAGTTCCACCAGCGCGCTGGAGACGCGCGGCGCCGCAGGCGTTCCGGCAGGCGGCTTCACCAGCAGCGGAACACGGGTCAGACAGTCCTGAAAAGTGTTCTGCGTCTTCTCGACAAGACCGTAGTCTCCGGTGAAATCGCCGTGATCGGAGAAGAAAAAAACGAGTGTGTCGTCGTACATGCCAGCCTCTTTCAGCGCCTCCAGGACCATGCCGAACTGGTGGTCCACACGCGCGCACATCCCATAGTAGGTGCGCCGCAGCTCCCGCAGCCGCTGCTCCGACCAACCCTGCATCTGCTGACCGTCGTATATCCCCTTCATCAGGCTGGGATAGGTGTCCCAACCGCCTGGAGCGCTATCCGGCGTCGGCGTACGGTCAGGAATGCGAGCCGGGTCGATCTGGCTGTACCAGGGCTCCTCCACCGCGTAGGGCGGGTGTGGATAGGAGAGAGGCAGATACAGGCAGAGCGGCTGGTCCGGCGGCCTGTTTTTGATCTGCTCGATCGCGCCCTCTACCATGGCCCAGTCGGAGTCGTAGGCCGCGGTCTCGCCAGGGGGAATCTCGCTCCGGCCAACATAGAAGGAGTAGTAGTTGTCGCCGTTCGGGTCGCCTCGCCACTCTGCCGTCTGGTGCGGGTTCGGTGTGAGACGTTCCGGTCGGGGCGGGGCATACTTCACGTCACAGTAGTCGGCGTAACCATTTTGGGCCGGGACGACGTCATTCTTGCCGCCCCACCAGACAAAGTAGCCGTTGCGGCGCAGAGTCCGCAGGAGCATTGGTTCGTCCGGGCGCAGCATGTGGAACATGGTTCGGTGGCCGCGCACGTGGGGATACCAGCCGGTCATGAACGAGCAGCGGCTGGGCGTACAGACCGGATTCTGGCAGAAGGCATTTGAGAAAGAAACGCCTTCCGATTGCGCAAAACCGTCCAGCACAGGCGTCACGGCGCCGGGGTTGCCCATGTGGCCCAGCACGTCACCCCGCCACTGGTCCGGGTTGAAAATCAGAATGTGCGGCAATCTGTCAGGCATGGCGGCATCTCCTCCGTTCTTTTCAGCCTTTGTCTGATCTCTGGCGCCTTGTGGACAGAATACATTATCTGACGAATCCTCACACATTATGTAACCGGTGCTATCGCCCATCGGAACTGCCGGTCGCCGTCAGACTGTTAAGGCCAAACAGGTGTGCTTTTCTGAGATTGCCTTCCACATGAGGCGTATGCTACAATCGACACCACCTCTGATCCCGACTACACAGATCTGTTTCAGCCGCCCCTTCCGTGTAGAGTTCACTCATGACAGAGCCTGTTGTCGTTCTCGAAAACGTCGATAAGATCTTTGGAGAAGGCGCCGCAGACCAGGTCCATGCGCTCAAAGAAATCAACCTGCAAATCGAGCAAAACGACTTCATCTCACTGATCGGGCCGTCCGGCTGCGGGAAGTCCACCCTCCTGCGCGTTGTGGGCGACCTGATTCAGCCATCGTCAGGCGGCGCTGTTATCAACGGGAAGAGCGCCCGCCAGGCCCGTCTCGATCAGGACTACGGAATCGTTTTCCAGGCCGCCACGCTCTACGACTGGCGTACTGTGGCGAAGAATGTACAACTGCCGTTGGAGTTGATGCAGTTCAGCCGCTCGGAAAAGGACCGGCGCACGCAGGCCATGTTGGAACTGGTGGAGCTGACCGACTTTGCCGCACATTATCCCTGGCAACTGTCTGGCGGAATGCAACAGAGGGTGGCTATCGCCCGTGCGCTCTCTTTTGAACCATCGATACTGTTGATGGACGAGCCGTTCGGCGCGCTGGACGAGATGACACGCGAGCGGCTCAACCTGGAGCTTCTCAACATCTGGCGCAAGACCGACACCACGGTGCTCTTCGTCACGCACAGCATCACTGAAGCCGTTTTTCTTTCGACCAGGGTGATCGTCATGTCCGCCCGCCCCGGACGCATCACTGCCGATATCGCCATAGACCTGCCCCAGCCGCGAAATTCGGAAACGCGCAGCAACGTTCGCTTCTTCGAGCTGGAGACTGAGGTAAGGAATGCGCTGCGCATCAGCGAAGGTGGTCAGGCAGCCAGCAGGGCGCCGGCATGAGCGAGAGCAGGCAACGCATCTGGGCGCCGGTCCTGATTCTCGTTGCGCTTGTCATCTTGTGGGAGACGCTGGTAACAGCCTTCAACATTCAGCAGTTTTTACTGCCGAAGCCATCGGCCATCCTCGGCAATCTCGCTCAGGTTGTCGTTCACGGCGGGACGGCGTCAACAGGGGAGTCTGCCGCAGAGCTCTCCTTAGGCAACCGTTTTTTCGTTGTCTTGCCCGGCGGACTGACACCGGAAATCGAGGAGAATCTGCAAAACGCCCGCTGGGTGGAGTTTCCGTTTGGGGCCCGCAGCGTTTCGGTGGTGCGGGGAAGCAACCTGACGCCGATCCTGGCGGCCAGCTGGTTCACGTTGAAAGAGGCGCTGGGCGGAATGGCCATGGGCACACTGGCAGGCGTTGCCGTTGCGCTTGCTACGACGCGTTGGACCGCCTCGCGCGAGGCCCTGCTTCCCTTCGCCATCGCGGCCAACTCGATGCCGATTATCGCTTTTGCGCCGATCATGAACAACTGGTTTGGCATCGACAATCCGTTTTCCAAAATGGCGATCGTAACGGTAATGATCTTCTTCCCCATCATGATCAATACCTTGCGCGGCCTGATTTCGGTCGATAGCCGTTCGCTGGAGCTGATGCGCTCCTATGCAGCCAGCGACACCGAAATCCTCTTCAAGCTGCGGATCCCAAACGCGCTGCCATCACTGTTCAGCGGCCTGAAGGTAGCGGGGGCGCTCGCCATGATTGGGGCCATCGTCGGCGAGTATTTTGGCGGTCCCCGCATTGCACTGGGCGTCTTCATTACCCAGGAGGCGGCGCTATTCCGTTTCGCGTCGGCTTGGGCCGCCATTATCGTCGCTTGTCTCATTGGCATTACAATCTATCTCGTCATCCTGCTTGCGGAACGGCTGGCCCTGCCCTGGCATCCGACTTTCCGCGCATAGTCAAAGTCGTCTCACGCAACTACAGTTCATTGGGAGGATCTCATGACGAATCGAAAAACACTGATGCTGACCGGGTGCCTGCTTCTCGTTCTGGTCTTGGGAGCGTGCGCGGCGCCGGCTGTCCCGGCGATGGAGTCCGGCGCGGAACAGGCGTCAGACAACGCCGGTTGCGCCGAAACTACCGCGGTCAAGTTGCAACTCCAGTGGGTGACACAGTCCCAGTTCGCCGGCTATTTTGCCGCCGTCGATCAGGGCTTCTATGCGGAGCAATGCCTGGACGTGACCATCCTTGAAGGCGCGGTCGACATCGTTCCCCAGCAGGTGGTCGCCTCCGGCCAGGCCGAGTTCGGCCTGGCCTGGGTGCCCAAGGTGTTGGCGTCTCGGGCTGAAGGCGCCGATCTGGTAAATATCGCCCAGGTATTCCAGCGCAGCGGTACACTCGAGGTATCGTGGGCCGACGCGCCGGTTGAAACCATCGCCGACATGGCGGGCAAGAAGGTCGGAACCTGGGGATTCGGCAATGAGCATGAGCTGTTCGTGGCGATGCGGGCTGAAGGCATCGACCCGAACAACCCGGACGACGTCACGATCATCCAACAGAGCTTCGACATGCTGGCTCTGCTCAACCGCGAGCTCGACGCGGCCCAGGCCATGATCTACAACGAGTACGCCCAGGTGTTGGAGGCAGTCAACCCGGAGACCGGCGAACTCTATCAGCCGTCCGATCTGGTGGTCATCGACTTCAACGACGTCGGCACCGCCATGTTGCAGGACCATGTTTTCGCCCGCGAGTCCTGGCTGGCGGAGGAGGGCAATGAGGACATCGCGGTTCGCTTCCTGGCCGCCAGCTTCAGGGGCTGGCTGTTCTGCCGCGACAATTTTGACGCCTGTGTAGAGGTTGTCCTCGACAATGGCCCCACGCTCGGCCGCAGCCACATGACCTGGCAGCTGAACGAAATCAATCAGCTGATCTGGCCTTCACCGGCCGGGATCGGCGTGATGGACCAGGCCCTGTGGGACCAGACCGTGCAGGTGTCCGTTGAAGGCGGCGTTATCTCCGATCTGCCCGGCGAAGGCGCATTTCGCACCGACCTGGCAGAGTCGGCTCTCACACTGCTGGAAGGCGACCTGATGGGAGACAGCTACGCACCCATCGAGGTCGAGCTTGTGGAGGGTGGCGAATAGCCGCTCGATAAACCGGATGACGGCGAGTCACCAATGGCCGGTAACCTGCCTGGTTACCGGCCATTATGCGCGGCTTTCCGGGATTGAGGAAGGAGAGGCAAAGTGCGGATAGTACGGGAAACGGTGACGGCGAATTATGCTGCACGGTCTGTGCAGCTTCCGGCCCACGGCGCGTGGACGTATGACGACTATGCCCTTCTCCCGGACGACGGCAAGCGATACGAAGTAATACGGGGAGAACTCTACATGTCGGCCGCGCCGCGACCGCTGCACCAGCGGGTCATTACACGTCTTTCATTCTTTCTGGAGGGATTCCTTGAGAACTCTGCCTTGGGGACGGTCTTCGTCGCCCCCATTGACGTGATTCTTCCGCAAAAACTCGGTGACCCCGTCCAGCCGGACATTGTCGTCGTTCGCCGCGAAAGTCTCCATATCATTGACGAACTCAACATCCAGGGTGCGCCTGATCTGGTTGTTGAGGTGCTGTCCCCTTCCAGCCCCGCCCACGACCGCAATTTGAAGTACGATCTCTATGCTGAAGCTGGAGTACAAGAATACTGGATTATCGATCCCCACAGGCGGACGGTCGAGATCCATCTCTTACGAAGCGGAGCCTACGTGCAGCACGGAAAGTGGGAGGAAGGTGAAGCCGCCCGGTCAGCAGTTTTGGAAGGATTTACCGTTTCCGTCGATGAGATAATCCCCGCATGATCCTGGTGACCGGCGCGGCCGGCAAGACCGGCAAGGCCGTCCTTGACGCACTGGCCAGGTCCGGACAGCCTGCGCGCGCTTGGCTGCGTCGTCCCGAGCAGGCCGGGGACCTTCCGGCAGCAGATACAGTTGTCGGCGACCTGGGGGATCCGCGCCTGTGGGCGGAGGCGTGCATCGGGATGGAAGCGATCTATCTCATCTGCCCCAACATGTACCCCCGCGAGCAGGAGGTCGGTCGATTGGCCGTGAAGGCCGCACGGTTGGCCGGCGTCAAACGCATCGTCTACCACTCGGTGCTGCACCCGCAAACAGAAGAGATGCCCCACCACTGGCAAAAGCTGCGCGTCGAAGAGGAGATCTTTCGCGGCGGCCTGCCTTTCACAATTCTCCAGCCATGCGCGTACATGCAGAACCTGCTTGGCTACCTTGAGGACATTACGACGAAAGCCAAGTATGTGGTACCCTATAACATTCGGGCCCGCTTCTCTCTCGTCGACCTGGCTGACGTTGCCCTGGCCGCTGCGCGCGTCCTGACCGAATCCGGGCACGATGGCGCCATTTACGAGCTGGCCGGACCCGAGAATCTCTCCTCGGAGGAGATAGCGCTGACACTGGGCGACCGTTTGGGCAGCCCTGTAGATGCAGCTCAGATGTCGCTCGAGGAATGGGAACTGTCTGCCTCGTCCAGCGGAATGCTCACCGGGACAGTCCGGGCGCTGGCCGCCATGTTCCGGTACTACGACAGCTACGGACTGATAGGAAACGGCAACGTCCTGGGCTGGCTGCTGGATCGTTCTCCGACCTCACTGTCCCAATTCCTGGCGCGAACGTTTCCCGACTGAAGCAGCCCCCGTACTTGCCGGACTGCCCCACTCGCTGGGGTCGACTTGAGATCACTGTTTTCCAGAGAAACTGTCATGCGGTTTATTCTATCCACCGGTTCACTATACAACTACAGCATCGACCGCGTCTTTGCCCTGGCCGCTGAGGCCGGATTTGACGGCATTGAGGTACTCATCGACCACCGATGGGACTCTCGCCAGTCCGACTATCTGCGCCAGCTGATGGAAAGCCATCAACTGCCGGTCCCGGCCCTCCACAGCCCGTTCAGCCGCAACTGCAGCGGTTGGGGCGAGACCGAATACGGCGCAATCCCCCGCACCGCCGAGCTGGCCGCTGAACTGGGCGCGCAGGTGGTCGTCCACCACCTCCCCATGCGCTTCGGATACGCCTTTCTGCAGGCCGCCGGGCGAAGCCTCCTGCTGCCCAATCCCTTCGATTCAGGCCGCCGGTACGCGGACTGGCTCACTGAAAGTTACGCGCCGCTGCAGGCCGCCACCGACGTCTTGCTGTGCATTGAGAACTTGCCGGCGAATCGCGCAATGGGCGTGCGGTTCAACCCGGCCCGCTGGAACGCGCACAGCCTCGCAACGCTTGACGACATCACCCGTTTTCCGCATATCACCTTGGATACAACCCACTTGGGTACCTGGGGTCTGGACCCCGTGGAGGCTTACAGCCGGTGGGGGCAGAGGGTGAAGCACGTGCATCTCAGCAATTTTGACGGCAGCGAACACCGCCGCCCTGAAGACGGCATTCTCAGGCTGGACGCGTTGCTGGCCCGCATGGCCGCGGACGGTTACGCCTATTCCATTTCATTGGAACTGCATCCCGACGCCCTGGAGGCCGGCGCGCCGGACAGCCGGATTGTGGATCTGTTGCGGGGCAGCCTGTACTACTGCCGGCAGGCTGCTGGCTAAGAAAAAAGAGCAGCCTCGTGCGGCTGCTCTTGGTGTAAGGTCCAGCGCAGGCGCCTTCCTCATTCCATCGGATAGCGCAGCCCCCAGTCTTCGCGCAAGCCGTCCATCAGACGCATGATCGCCAGCGACTCATCCAGAGGCATCAGTTCGTGTTCGGTCAGGCCGTCCCGCAGACAGCGGCCGCATTCGACGGCCTGATAGTTCCAGCCATTGCCGATAAAATCCGGGCGCACCGTCTCCGGTTCGCGGCCGTCGCGGCTGATGGTGAAGCCTGACGGGGCCCACCAACGATCGTCGGCGCGAATCTCCCCCTCTGTCCCGCTGATAAGGAGCGAATGCGGCGTATTGGCTCGGACCGCAGTGGACATCACAGCCAGGGCGCCGTCCTCGTATTGGAAGAGCATGCCGGCCAGCTCGTCCACGCCGGTCTCGCCCAAGTGCGCCAGCGACGCGATTCGGGCGGGGCCCCCCATCAGGTGATGGGCCAGCGAAATCGGATATACGCCAATGTCAAGCAAGGCGCCGCCGCCCAGCGCGGGATTGAATGTGCGCCGCTCTGGATTCACCGGAGCGCGATAGCAGAAATCGCCCTGAAAGAGACGAATGTCGCCGATCTGTCCTTCCTCGATGCGGCGAACCATCTCGCGTATGTGAGGCAGGAATCGCGTCCACATCGCCTCCATCAGGAACAGGCCCTCGGCGCGCGCGCAACTGATCATCTCCTGCGCCTCGGCGCCGTTGATCGCGAACGGCTTCTCGCACAGCACCGCTTTGCCGGCGCGAAGGCAGCTGATCGTGTTCTCCTTGTGCAGATTATGGGGGGTGGCGATGTAGATGATGTCCACGTCCGGGTCGGCTGCAAGGGCCTCGTAGGTAGGATGCCGGTTTGGGATGCCGAAGCGATCCGCAAACGTGTCCGCCGTCTCCTGCACCCGTGAGCCGACGGCGACGATCTCGGCATCCTTCTCCGCCCCCAGCCCGGTCGCAAAGTCGCCGGCGATGCGCCCGGTTCCCAAAATACCCCACCGAATCTTATCCATATTCTTAACTCCGGAATTCTTTGATTGCAGTCGGAACAGTTCGGGAAGTTAATCACGACTCCCGCAGACTGTCAACCGGTTGGCACTATGCTATACTGGTTTCGCTCTCGGGGAACCATCTGAGGGCGGGAAAGGGTGAGCGCCGCCGCGCTCTCCACGATCGTCGTTCATCCGCTTGCTGTGCCGTACTGGAGATAGAGGCATGACAGTCAAAAACGCGTCAGCGCTCGCCATTCACGGGGGGACACCTGCCCGCAGCAGAGTGGATTCGAATCTGGCCCCCGGCGGCCAAGCCATAAATGAAGAGGAGGAGCAGGCCGTCCTCGACGTATTGCGCGCCAAACGGCTGTTCCGTTTTTCGGGCCGCGAAGACGGCGAGTCGAAAGCGGACCGCTTCGAGCGGGCGTTCGCCTCATCGGTCGGCGCGGCTCATGCCCTGGCGGTCACGTCGGGCACTGCGGCGTTGATCTGCGGTCTGCAGGGGATCGGCGTCGGGCCCGGTGACGAAGTAGTTTTGCCGGCCTACACCTGGATGGCCTCCGCCACGGCCGTCTTGGCGGTCGGCGGCATCCCGGTCATCGCCGAGATCGACGAGTCGCTGACTCTCGACCCTGTCGACGTGGAGCGCAATATCAGCCCGCACACCAAGGCGATCATGCCGGTGCACATGCGCGGCGCGCCGGCGCGAATGGATGCGATTCTCGAAGTCGCCGACCGTCACGGGCTGCGGGTTATCGAAGACTGCGCCCAGGGAAACGGCGCCAGTTTCCAGGGCCGCAGGCTTGGCTCTATCGGCGACGTCGGTTGTTTCAGCCTTCAGTTCAGCAAGATCATCACGACCGGCGAAGGCGGCATGGTGACGACCAGCGACCGGCAGATCTGGCAGCGGGCCTTCATGTTCCACGACGTGGCCGCCTGGAACCGGCTGGAGCTGCCGGACGTTGAGGTACTGTGGGGAGCCAATTTCCGAATGGCGGAGATGCCGGCCGCCATCGGACTGGTGCAATTGGGACGGTTGCAGGGCGTTGTTGCCGCCGCCCGCGCCAGGAAGGAGTTGCTGCTGGCCGGTATCAGTTCGACCGCCGCAGATAAAGGTGTCACATTCCGAGACCTGCCTGATCCTGAAGGCGACAGCGCCATCAGCCTCACCATGTTCCTTGAGACACCCGCCAAGGCCCAGGCAGTGGCACATGCCTTGAACGCCGAAAACATCTCTGCCGCCGTCCTTTACCGGCCGGACCGGCGAGACATCCATGTCTATGCGCACTGGCTTCCCGTTCTCACGAAACGCGCCTGGACGGACGCCGGCGGTCCCTGGCGCTGGGCTGGAAGAGATGTGGCCTACTCGCCGGACATGTGCCCGCGTTCGCTCGCTATTCTGGCCAGATCGGTCGTTCTGAATGTGGATCCCTCCATGACCAATTCCGATGTTGAGGAGTCCGTCGACGGCGTAACGAAAGTCCTTGATGCACTTGCGTAGTCCCCAAATCTGATCCACCAGCCAGCTATGCCATGAACAAGAATGCCCTTTTCACCACTCTCCTCGCCCTGCTGCTGGCCGGCTGCGGCCGGCTGAATGTCGGATTTGGACCGCTTCTGCGGGACGTGACCGTTGCGCCCGACCAGATTTCTCCCAATGCCGACGGCGACGTCGATGTCACTGAGATCCGCTATACGCTCAGCCGCTCTGCGTATGTCAGTATCTTTTTCGAGGACAAAGACGGCGAAAGGTTCTACTTTCGTCAGAACCGCCGCCGCTCCCCCGGCAGCTACAGTGTGCTGTGGGGCGGCGTGATGGATGAGCCCGAGGTCGAGCAGCTGGAAGGCGGCACCAACGAGATTCTCAGCCGGGTACTGCCGGACGGCAACTACCGCTGGTTTGTGCAGGCTTCCGACGACGACGCCAACACCGAAACCCTCGACGGCACGATCGCGTTGGAGAACGGCGATACTGAACTGCCGCAGCTGGAAAGCTTTGCTGTCATGCCCAAAGTGTTTCGGCCGAATCTGGACGGTCTGCGCGACGACTGGGTGAGCATCTCCTACAACCTGTCGAAAGAGGTGCAGAACATTCAGGTCTATCTTCTGGACCCAAACAGTCCGAGCTTGAAGGTTCATATCGCTGAAGGGCCCAATACCATCGAACCTGAAGAGCCTGGCAATCACACCTACAAGTATTTCGGCGGCGTCGATCTGAACGCTGAGCCGCCCCCTGACGGCGAATACCTGGTTGTCGGGGAGGCAAACGACCTTGCCGGCAATCGTGTGCGCGTTACCCGCTCTTTGACAATTGAAATGGGAGGCAGGCCGCGAGCCGACGTTGTTCAAGGCGAGATCGACTGGGTGAACGAGGTCAATCGAGTCGTCAGCGTTCCGCTCGGCCGCAAGCTCTGCTTTACCGCGATCGTCAAGAATGAAGGCGAGGTGCCTGTCCGCACCAACGGCCCCTGGCCTGGACAGGAGTACCATTTCCCCGAAGACTTCACCCATAACACTTTCAACACCATCGCTGCAAGACCGGAAAACCTGGGCAACTACTGGTTTGAGCAGCCTGGCGTGTTTCGATTTGGACTCAACTACAGCACAACTGGGTATCCATATCCATTTCGTTGGGCCATAGGCCGCCAGGAGGACTTGGAGTACCTCGAAATCGAAGGGCAGAGTGCGTGGTACTTGATGCCCGGCAAGTCTGGCAGAGTCAGCGGCTGTATTCTCTTTGAAGGCAGGCCGCCGGGAGGAAACGTTCTCTGGTGGGGAGGTCTGATCCATGAAGCATACGGCCATCCCAACGACTTTATTGACCGCATCACCGTCAATGTTGGAACGGAATGAGCGTTCCGCCTGAACCCACGTCGTCAACCCGGTAAACGGACAGTCAGATGCGCTTGGCCGTGGTCATCGTCTCCTATAACGTGTGCGATCTGTTGCGCCGCTGCCTGCAGAGCGTCTGTGGCTCTGCCCGGCAGAGTGAGAGCTGGCTGGCCGTAGAGGTAACGGTCGTCGACAACGCCAGCCATGACGGCAGCGCGCAGATGGTCGCCGGTGAGTTTCCGCATGTGAATCTCATCGCCATGACCGACAACATTGGCTTTACGCGCGCCAATAACTTCGCCCTGAGGCGGTTGGGCTTCGGAGCGGACGGCCGGGAACGCGCCCCCTCGGCGCCCGACCTCGTTCTTCTTCTCAATCCGGACACTGAAGTGATCGACGATGCCTTGGGCAAGCTGGCCGCTTTCATGCGGAGCAACCCGTCGGCGGGAGCGTGCGGGCCGCGACTGCACTATGAAGACGGCAGCCTGCAACATGGAGGGTTTGCCTTTCCAGGGCTGGCGCAAGTTGCTCTTGACCTCCTGCCGCTGGCGCGCCTTCCCGGCCTGAGCCGCCTGTTGCAGCGACTCTTGCAGAGCCGGATAAACGGACGCTATTCGCGCCGACAGTGGCTGGGGGTCGCGCCGTTTCCGGTCGACTTTGTGCTGGGCGCCGCGCTGATGGCGCGCGGCGCCAGCATTCGCGCGGTCGGGTTGCTGGATGAAGGCTACTTCATGTACTGTGAGGAGATGGACTGGTGCTTGCGCATGGGCGAGGCGGGCTTGCCGACCTATGCCGTGCCTGCGGCACAGATCGTCCATTACGAAGGCCGCAGCAGCAGCCAGATCCGCTGGAAGTCATTCGAACGGCTGTGGGCCAGCCGTTTCCGCTTCTTCAGAAGGCATAAGCGCCTCTATCCTCACGGATTTCACCTGTTTTTGCGTCCACTCGTGCGCCTTGGACTGGCCTGGAACGGGTGGAACGCCCGGCGAGAGTTCGCCCGGGGGCGCCTCGCCGGCCACAGGTTGGGAGAGCAACTCGATGCCTATGCAAGGGTACTGGACCTCGGCGGATAGCGCGTTGGACCTCCATTGCACTCGCTGCTCTTGATCAATTCCCTCTGTCTTCCCGCGCCGGGGGCTCCTCAGATGCCATTGCGCTTAACGGCAGTCATCCTCACCAAAAACGAAGCCGAAAACATCGCCCACTGCATCGCCGCGCTGAAGGGATGGACCGACGAGGTCGTCGTGTGGGACTCTTGCAGCCGGGACGACACGCGTCGCGTCGCCCAGGATGCGGGAGCGCGCGTGATCGCCCGTCCATTTGACGACTACGGCCGCCAGCGGCAGGCCGCGCTGGACAGCATCAACAGCGAGTGGATACTCTTCGTCGACGCCGACGAACGGGCCACCCCCGCGCTGGCGCAGGAGGTCCTGGAAGCCTGCCGCGACACGCGCCGCGCCGGATTCTGGGTCTCGCGGCGTAACTTCATCGTTGGACGCGAGATGCAGGGCGGAGGGTTCTTCCCCGATTACCAGTTGCGCCTTTTGCGCCGCCTCAGTTCCCGATACGACTTGCGTCGCGAGGTGCACGAGATAGTTATTCTGGATGGCGAGGACGGCATACTGGCAGAGCCCCTGCTGCACTACAACTACGCAAACTGGGCGCAGTTCCACCATAAACAGAGAATCTACGCTCGTTATGAAGCCCGAATTCTCAAGGAACAGGGCGTCCGGCCGCGACCGCACAACCTGGTTTTGCAGCCTCTTAGGGAGCTGCGGCGCCGCTTTGTCACGCTGAAAGGATGGCGCGACGGCATTCACGGGCTACGCATCGCCCTGCTGCTCGCCTGGTACTACGGCTTCATTCCCTACTGGCTGCTGATGGGAAACAGGCTCTCCGGAGAAAGTCGCGGGTAACGCCTCTGGCAGATTGCCGCCGGCCGCTTCCCGCAGCTCAGTTCGACCCGAACGCCTCCCTGTGGGCGTCTCGAACGGCGTTGTCCTCCAGCTTGGCATAGATGCGGGTCGTGTTGGGACTTTCGTGGCCCAGCGCCGTCTGGGTGACGGCCAGATCGCGGGTGGTCTGATAAATGCGGGTGGCGAAATAGTGCCGCAGTGCGTGCGGCGTAATGCCCTTCGCGCCCAGCCCTGCCCCCTCGGCCAGGCGGCGAATGGTATTCTGGACCGATTGCGTCGAGAGGGGCAACACCTTTGAGCCGGACTTCCTGTCGTGCCTCGCGAAAACCGGCAATTCGGACAGCGGGCGACCTGTGGCGCCGTCGAAAGGCTGTCTTGCCTGCAGATAATGGTGAATCGCCCCCCAGGTCCGTTCGTCGAAATAAACGCGGCGTACTTTGTTGCGTTTACCGGTAACCCACACCGCTCGATCCTGGTCCTCAAGCTGTTTGCGCAGGATGCTGACCAGCTCCCCTACACGTAGACCCGTGCAGCGGAGCGCCTCCACGATCGCGATGTCCCGGAGTTTGGCGAGCTGCTCGCGCTTGTCGCCGGGGCGCCGCAGGACGGTTTCACGGGCAGCGCTGACGAGCAGTTCCAACTCCTCCTGCCTGGGAGGATAGGGCAGCAGTTCCGGCGGCCGCTGATTGCGGCGAATTCTCTTTAGCCCGTCCTGAAAGCGCGCCAGCTCCTGGGCGCTGAATGGCAGCCAGCCCCTCACCTGCAAGTAGCTGGTCCAGGCCGCCAGCGCGGCCAGGTAGGTTTGCAGTGTACGCTTGCCGATACCGGTCTCGTCGAGGAGCCAGGTTGCAAAGACCAGCAGACGGTCGACGTCCAGGTCTTCCAACACGCTGGCATCCGGAGGGATCTCTCTCTGCCTCAGGTATTCCTGGAAGAGATTCATCGCCGTGCGGTATGTGCGGCGGGTGTAGGTGGTACCGGTATCCGCTGCCTCCAGGTAGCTTTCGATGGAATCGGAAATGAACATTGTGCTCTACTCTCTCTGTCCGAGGTCAGCCCTTACGAGGAGATCCCTGGTACTGCCTGTCTGGGTCAAACGCGTCGCCCTTGGCCCGATACGATCCGGCCCGGCGTAGCGCCGGTGTGCGCGCCGTCCCTGTAGACGCGTTCACCGTTCACCCAGACGTCGCGCACGCCTTCGGAAAGCTGGTGGGGGTTGGTGAAGGTTGCCCGGTCGCCGACCGTTTCCGGGTCGAATATCACCACGTCGGCGTAGAAGCCCTCGCGCAGCTGGCCCCTGTCCCGCAGACCGAGCCGGTCGCAGAGCGCCGACGACATCTTGCGCACCGCGTCCTCCAGGGTAATGACCTTATCTTCGCGCACGTACTTTCCCAGAACTCTGCTGTAGGTGCCGTAGGCTCTTGGATGATAGGGGCCGGTCGGCGCGGCCCAGGACGGGTCCATCCCTCCGGCGTCAGTGGAGATCGTGATCCAGGGCTGTTGCAGTTGGCGCCGCAGGTTTTCCTCGCTCATCACAAAATAAAAGGTGCTGATGCGCTGCTCTTCCGATGCCAGCAGGTCCATCGCCGCGTCTGGCCAGTCTACCCCCATTTCGGCTGCGATCTCTGAGAGGCGCCTGCCTGCGTACTTCTGGTTTTCCTGTTTCAGGAAGCCGACGGGCATCACGCCTTGCGGCCCGACCAGGTCGGCCATCGCTTCCCAGTCCCCGGTTGGGTGGAGGGCAGCTTCCCTGATCTTGGCGCGCATGGAGCTATCGCGTAAGTTCTCATATAGTTTATCGCCGGCCGCAGCCCAGGGCGGCAATACGGAGGTGAGCCCTGTTCCTGCAGCTGCGTAGGTGTACATGTCGGCCGTGACGTCGATTCCCTGTGAACGGGCTTCGGAAATGCGTTCCATCGCTGAAGCCAGTTTGTGCCAGTTGCGGGTTCCGGCCGCCTTTAAGTGATAGATCTCGACAGGGACACCGGCATCGCGTCCGATCAATAGCGCCTCTTCCAGCCCTTCCATAAGAGCGTCGGCTTCGGATCGCAGGTGGGTAATGTAGATGCCGTGATAGGGACGAAAGGTCTTGGCAATCTCAACGACCTCATCAGTGTCGGCGTAGCTGGAGGGAGGGTAGATGAGCGCGAAGGAGACGCCGAATGCGCCGTCCTCCATCGCTTCCGCGGTAACTCGCTTCATCGTCGCCATTTCACCGTCGGTAGGTTGGCGCATCTCCATCCCCATGGCGTACTTGCGCACTGTGCCTCCGCCCAGGAAGGAGCCGATATTGGGGGAGACGCCGTGATCGGTCATTGCCTCCAGCCAGTCCCGAAAACGGTTCCAGGACGCCATGCGCTCGGCCCAGGCGGGATCCAGCAGTTGGGTGAACTGGTGAACTGGCAGGTCGGCGCTGATCCGGCCGCCAACGGGGGCAGGTGTCCATCCCTCGCCCATCACCTCCGTCGTTACGCCCTGTGAAATCTTGGAGAGGCTGCGGCCGTCCACCATGAGCGACAGGATGGAGTGGCTGAGGATGTCAACGAATCCGGGACAGACTACGTGTCCGCCGGCGTCCACGACTTCGGCGCAGTTCTCCTTTGCGATTGCGCCGGGGGGCGCGACGGCTGCGATGCGGTCGCCGGACAGGGACACCTCCCCGTAGCGCCAGGGGGCGCCCGAACCGTCGACGATGCGTGCATTGTGAATAAGAATGGTGTTGTCAGGCATGTGCGTTATTTCTGGACTGAGTTTGTGGTCGTTTCCGGCTCAAAAAAATGGTAATCGACACCGGTGGATGCGTCAAGGCGCATACTCCACCCACCCCACAATCTACGGTAGGGGCAGGCCTTGTGCCTGCCCTTCTTGGACCCTTTGGCTGACTTCGGCAGTTTTGGCAATCCAAATTGGACGCGACTGCCCTGCGCCTGACGGGAAACAATGTAGACGCGATTTCACGATATGATATAATCGTTAAGACCTACGGAACACTTCCAGGAGTTCCACAGGCTTTCCCGAAGCACGAGCCCAGCGCTTGCATTTGCCAACATTCAGTCCTACGGAGTCTATCGGCGCCTCGATGCTGCCTTTCCATGGTTACATCCGCCCGCAGTCGTTCAGTTTTCATCTCTCTCATCCTCATTCTCCTCCTTGCTCTACTCGCTTCCTGCTCAGGTAGACTGCGGCTTCCGAGACTGATCGGAAAGAAGGAAACATTCGCCTCCGGCCGCATCCTGATCAAATTCAATGCCGGCTCTTCCTCCGTTTCGATGGCGGAAATGGCCAAAAAGTTCGATCTGCGGCCCTCTTCGATCCCATGTGGTGCCGTCCATATACACTCTGTGCGGCCGGGGACGGAGCTGGAGGCGGCGGAGGTATTCACGCTGGATCCGGCGGTGGACTATGCCGAGCCGGACTTCCTGATCTTCGCGGCCGCAGATGCCGGCACACCTGACGATCCCTTCTTCGACAAACAGTGGGCGCTGGCCAAAATCGAAGCCGAGTCCGCCTGGAAGGTAGCCGCGGGGAGCAATGTAACGATCGCAGTGATCGATTCCGGCGTCGACCTGGACCATCCGGAGCTGGCGGCGCGGGTTGTGGAAGGGTACGATTTTGTAAACGGTGACTCCCAGGCAGACGATGACTACGGACACGGGACATTGGTGGCCGGCGTCGCTGCGGCCGCTGCAAACAACAACATCGGTATCGCCGGGCTGGCCTGGAATGCCCGGATCATGCCCGTGAAGGTGCTGGACGGGCAGGGACAGGGTGTAAGCAGCAATCTGACCTGCGCCCTCTATTGGGCAGCCGACAGGGGAGCGGACATCATTAACATCAGTATTATCAGTTTCGGCCCGTCATTCGGAATGCAGAGCGCAATCAACTATGCCGCAAATGAAGGCGCATTGATTTTCTCGGCGGCAGGAAATCTGTTTGAAGAAGGCAATCCCGTCACATATCCTGCCGCTCACGATAACGTCATCGCGGTCGCCGCCACCGATAAAGACGACGCCCACGCCTGGTTCTCAAGCGCGGGCGCCTTTGTAGATATAGCGGCGCCGGGGGTAGGCATTTACAGCCCGTTTCCCCCGACACATGACGAGTACAGATCCGTGTATGGCACCAGCCTGGCGACACCTCACGGGGCGGGGCTGGCAGCGCTGGTTCTGTCTGCCGTTCCGAGTTTGTCCTCTGAAGAGGTGGAAACGGTTATCCAGCAGAGCGCAGTCGACCTTGGTGAAGCCGGCAAGGACGACAAGTTCGGTCACGGGAGAATCGACGCGTCGGCGGCAATTTCACTTACCCTGTCTTCATTGCCCGTACAACTGCTTCTGCCAGGCGTGAATGCGCCCGTCCCGACTGGGACCCCGACAGCCGCTCCTTCGCCTGTTTCCGAGACGCCCCCCACGCCTACCCCCGGTCCTGCGCCGGCTCCAGGCCGGCAGCAGAACTGAACGCCGGGCCGGCACGAAGAACAGGAAATCCAGGGACGACCGGAAAAGAGACCCAAGTCTGCCGCTGCTACACGCCGTGGCGCCGCACGAACCGGTACATGCGCTCGAGGGCGACTTCCAGCTTCGACATTTCGACCGGATAGGCGCAGCGCACGTGCCCCTCGCCCCCGGCGCCAAACCCGCTGCCCGGAATTACGGCCACGCGTTCTTCGCGCAGTAGCTTGTCGGCAAATTCAAACTCGTCCATGCCGGTTCGCCGAACGCTGGGGAAGGCATAGAATGCGCCCTTCGGCTCGAAACAGTCCAGGCCGATTTCGTTGAGACCGTCGACGAAGAACCGGCGGCGTTCGCCATAGCTGGCCACCATCTCCTGCACGGCGGACTCCGCGGTTGGGTCGGTCAGAGCATGTATGGCGGCGGCCTGCCCGCCGGTAGGCGCCGACATGATCAGGTATTGGTGGATACGGCGCATCGCGCCGAGCAACTCCGCGGGGCCGGCGGCATAGCCGATGCGCCAGCCCGTCATGGCGTAGTCTTTGCTCATTCCCCCCAGATGTATGGTCCTCTTCGCCATACCCGGCAGCGCGGCGAACATCACGTGCTCGTGATCATCGTAGACCAGCCGGTCGTAGATTTCGTCGGAGATGACGACCAGATCGTGCTTCTCCGCGACCTGCGCAATCGCTGAAAGCTCTTCGCGATTCATCACCGCGCCGGTCGGATTGCAGGGATAGCCGATGAGCAGAACCTTGGTGCGCGGGGTGATGGCTTCCTCTAGCTGACCCGGTGTCAGGACAAAGTTGTTGTCCGCATAGGTCGGAATGTCGACAACCGTGCCGCCGGCCAGAATCACGTCTGCGGTGTAGGATACGAAACAGGGCTGCGGAACAAGGACCTCGTCACCCGGATCGAGCAGTGCCTGCATCGCCAGGTACATTGCTTCGCTGACGCCGACGGTGATAAGAACCTCCGTACCGGCATCATATGCCGGCGCGCCGTAAAGTTTCGTCAGCATGGCCGCCACAGCTTCCCGCAGCTCCAATGTTCCGGCGTTGGAGGTATAGGAAGTGTTGCCTTGCAGCAGGCTGTCCGACCCGGCGTTGAGAACCGGTTTCGGAGTTACATAGTCGGGCTCGCCGATACCCAGGCTTATCACGTCATCCATGGTCGTAGCGAGATCGAAATAGCGTCGAATCGGAGAGGGCGGGACGCGCTGCACGCGGCTGCTCAGCCGGCTCTCCAGCGAACGCCGCAGACCAACGGAAGGGGCTGTCTCTTCGGCACTTGCGCTGGACCGCAGGGCGGTCGGGGCTTCAGGAGAGTTCATTAGTATCGTATTCATTTCCATTTCTTCGTGTCCGGCCGGGGCCGGCCTTCTTGGTGCTACGGTAGCAATCTTGAGGGTCCGGAAACCGCAGTTCCCGGGGAGAAGCCTTTGCAGCCGGTTCCACAACGGTCGGCGACTTAACCGAACCGCTGCCGGCAAGGTGCACCGGCTGCGCTCCGGCCAGGCTCGGAGGCCTGCGGCAGCCGGATCGATCCCCGCGCCGCAGTTTCCGGACGTTCCGGGTATGGCAATTCGAGAGCAGTTCTCACAGTTCCGGTCTCCGCAGACGCCAATCCGTACTCTGTTCGTAGGCGTAGGCAGCCCGCAATATCCTCTCTTCGCCCAGTGAAGGGCCGAGAAGTTGCAGTCCGATCGGAAGTCCGCCGGCATCGAATCCGCAGGGGATGCTGATCCCGCAGAGGCCGGCCAGATTGGCGCCGGTTGTAAATATATCGGTCAGTATCATCGCCAGCGGATCGTCCACTTTTTCGCCGATGCGGAATGCGGTGGTCGGCGAGGTCGGCGAGAGAATGACGTCAACATCGGTAAAGGCCCTGTCGAAGTCCTGCTTGATCAGCGTGCGAACCTGCTGGGCTTTGAGATAGTAGGCGTCGTAGTACCCGGCGCTCAGGGCATAGGCCCCCAGCATGATGCGCCGCTTCACCTCCGAACCGAATCCTGCCCCGCGTGTCTGGCGGAAGTGGTCAAATATGGTCTCACCATCGACGCTGAGGCCGAAGCGAATGCCGTCATACCGGGCCAGGTTTGCGCTGGCCTCCGCGGTTACGACCAGGTAGTAGACCGGCAGGGCCAGCTCCGTGTTGGGTAAGTGGATCGGTACGATCTCTGCGCCAAGTGAAGCGAACTGCTCAATGGCAGCGCGGACCGCCGCCTCGACCTCAGGCTGGATGCCTTCGACGAAATACTCATGGGGAATGCCGATCCGCATCCCTGCGGCTTCTCCGGTCAACGCCGCTGAGAAGTCGGGCGCGTCCACTGGCAAAGTGGTGCTGTCTTGCGGGTCGACACCGGCAACTGCTTCAAGCAGCAGGGCGGCGTCAGCAACTGTCTTGGTAATCGGCCCGATCTGGTCCAGGCTGCTGCCATAGGCGATGAGCCCGTAGCGGCTGACGCGGCCGTAGGAGGGCTTCAACCCGACAATGCCGCAAAACGCAGCCGGCTGTCGTACACTGCCTCCGGTATCCGTTCCCAGTGCAGCCGGCGCTTCGTCGGCAGCCACTGCGGCCGCGGAGCCTCCGCTGCTCCCGCCGGGAACGCGCTCCAGGTCCCAGGGATTTCGGGTGGGGCCGTAGCCGCTGTTCTCCGTACTCGACCCCATCGCGAACTCGTCGGTGTTGGTCTTTCCCAGTATTACTGTTCCGGCCGCCTTCAATTTTTTCACCGCAGTAGCGGAATAGGGCGGAACAAAACCCTCCAGAATGCGGCTGCCGGCGGTCGTCTCGATCCCGGCTGTCATCAGCACGTCTTTGATGGCCAGCGGAATCCCCAAGAGGGGACGGCTGTCCCCGTCGGCACGCGCGCGGTCCGCCTCGGATGCCGCTTCGAGCGCCTCAGCCGGTGTCGTTCGCAGGAAAGCATGCAGCGATCCGTCTACCCGCTCGATCCGCTCAAGGAACGCCTGCGTCAGATCGACTGAGGTAAAGCGGCCAGCCGCCAATCCGGCGCCGGCTTCGGCTACGCCAAGGGATGTCAACTGTTCTGTCGAATTCTGGCCGCCCATCACCCTGACCGCCTTCTCCGTCTGACGCCTACGCACGCCTGCTCTCGAGCCTTCCCGTTGTCCACTACGCCCCTGAGTCGTCAAATACGGCGATGACCCGAAAATAGCCGTCATCGGCATCGGGGGCATTGTCGACCGCCTGATCGTTTGACAGACTAGCCTGCGACGCGTCCTCTGCCAGTACATTGCTGAGCGGCAGTACCTGAGGCGTTGGGGGTACGGCGCTTGTATCCACGGACTGAATCTGCTGGGCATATGTCAGAATCTGCCCGAGCTGCCCGGCATATTCCTCTAGCTCGGCGTCGCTCAATTGCAGCTTAGCCAGTTCAGCGACGTGCCGGACCTCGTCCTTTGTCAGTTTCACAACGACCTCGCGGCTTTGAATGAAGTTCGTATCGGCCACAAAAAAACGCCGTGGTACCAGTCCACGGCGCATCCCAGCGTTTCCTCGGCGCCGTGGCCCTCCGTCAGTGCCTGCGGCGCAGTGTAAACAGCGTTACCTGCTACCGCGGCACGCGCGCTGCTGCGTATGCTGCCGCGCAGTTGGCTTTTACAGGTGAAAGGTACATCTGTGTGGGAAATCCTGATTGCATGGTCAAAGTATAGAACAGTGAATCAGAAACTGTCAAATCTTCGCAAAACTTGGGTGTAGTTCAAAATGAAAGTGAGTTTTCGCAAACCTGTGCCGGTGACTGGACCATGCCCGGTCCCCACTCGACTCTCAGGCGGCAGAAGCGCCGCCTCCGCACTCCCCTCAATCTACGGTAGGGGCAGGCCTTGTGCCTGCCCTCGCGCCGCCAGCCCCTCCGCCTCTGACCACTGACATCTAACCACTATCGTAATGCGATTGCCCTGACCTCATGCCGCCCGCAGTTGACAGACGAGAACCGGTGGGATACAACAGACAAAATTCGGGAAGCTGCTACCGTCACAGGGAGGACACCCAATGGGGATTCCACAGACGCAGGAGCGGATTAGCGAATCACTGCGTGCGCTCGGACTGCCGGGCGGCGCCATCGTCTTCGTGCATAGTTCTATGAGCAGCATTGGATACGTTGAAGGCGGCGCCGGGACTCTGGTCGATGCCTTCCTGAAGGTTCTCGGGCCGGCCGGAACGCTTTCGGTGCCAACTTTCACTTTTTCTCACTCGGGTGAGACGGACCCTGTCTTCGACCCTGCGCACGATCCATCTGAAATGGGCCGCCTGACTGAAGAGACCCGCACGCGGTCAGGTTCCCACAGAAGTTGCCACCTGCTCCATTCGGTCGCCGCCCTCGGAGCGCAGGCAGAGCAGATAACCGCCAGTCACGGACCGTCAGCCTGGGCGAAAGACGGTCCATTCTGGCAGCTCCATGAGTTGGATGCCTATATTCTACTGTTGGGTGTGCCCTACCTCCGCTGCACCTTCTTTCACCTGCTGGAGCTGCTGGTTGAGGTCCCCTACCGGCAGTGGCGCGAATTCGAGGCCCGCGTCCGGGATCCGGACGGCTCGCAGCGACCACTCCCTGCTCTGGCCTTCAGCCCAAAGCCGGACTTCGTGGGCAACGACTTCAACAGACTTGGGACGATGTTGGAAGATCGAGGGCTTGTAATGGCAGGCAGCGTGGGCAATGCAGAGGCCCGGCTCTTCCGCGCCAGAGATGCATTCGATGTCGGCTTGGCACAATATCGACTCGACCCGGACCTCTTTCTCATGCAAGGGCAGGAATACACGCCTCTGCGAAGCGGCGTTCTGACTGAAGAGTTGCACAATGAGAAATGGGTGTTGGACCCTGCGCAGATCTACCCAAGCCGGTGACACGCCGATATATACGAAACTCGCCCCAATTTCGGCAGGGCAATTGCATCTTATTCCCTCAATTTCTTGGGAAGCTGCCCGAAACGCATGGCCAAGCCTTGTGCCTGCCCTCTCACTCCTCACTCCATTCTCTCCTCGCCCTTACGCCTGCCCTCTCACTCCTCGCTCCTATCCCCTCTCTCCTCGCAGTTGTGCCTGCCCTCGCCCCGCCGCCCGCGCCGCCCTCTCCAATTCCCCCTCAACCTCCGGT
>VXMH01000039.1 GCA_009841235.1 Caldilineaceae bacterium SB0661_bin_32
ATGGCTTTGTGCCGGCCCTCCCCCCGGCGTTACTCACTCCTCGCCCTTCCCCCGTTGCCGTCTGCCTTGACCGGCCTTCCTATCGGCTATATAATCCAACTTGTAACGAAATTCACTTGCTTTTCCCCCGGCGGTAGGGTATATTTGGACTATGGTGGGCAAATGGACGCATGGGGCGTTCCGTTTTTAATCTGTACGCGGCTCCGGCCCTGAGGGGTATCGATGAACAGGAGTCGCGGGAGCATTTGACAGGGATCCCGGCATGGCATCACTTCCGCCCAATTTTCAGCAGCTGAAACAGGACCAGCTACGACCTTTCCTGCACGACGAGATCAGCGTTCCCCATGAGCTGGAGGCGAATGTCCTGATCACGACGGTCGACAAGATCTATAACTGGAGCCGCCGCTCCAGCATGTGGCCGCTTCTCTTCGGGCTGGCCTGCTGCGCCATCGAAATGATCGCGACCGCCGCCAGCCGCTACGACCTCGCCCGCTTCGGGATGGAGGTCATGCGGCCCAGCCCGCGCCAGAGCGACCTGATGATCGTGTCCGGCACGGTCACGAAAAAGATGGTGCCTGCCATCGTGCGCATCTATAACCAGATGGCGGAGCCGCGCTATGTGCTCAGCATGGGCGCATGCGCCACCGGCGGCGGCCCCTTCAAAGAGGGCTATAACGTGGTCAGCGGCATCGACAAATATATCCCGGTCGACGTCTATGTGCCGGGCTGCCCGCCCACGCCGGAAGCGCTGATCTACGGCCTCATGAAGATGCACGAAAAAGTAGACCGCCAGAGCGTGGTCTCGGTGCCCTGGTATCAGAAGGACTCGTCGCAGTTCGTGCCTGTGCCCCGCCTGGGGCCGGACGTCTTCGACCCGCGGCAGGTGGAGCTGATCAAGGATACGACGCTCAAGGCCGCGTCGAACGGCGCCGCGGCGGCCGGCAACGGGTCCGGCGGCGGCGCGGCAGCAGAAGCGCGCGGGCCCGTAGAGCTTTCGGACAAGGCGAAGGCGCGCATGGAAGAGGCGAAGAGACGCTTCCGGGAAAAGAAGGGACTTGGTTAGTTCTTGGTGAGCGGCCGCGCGCGGCCGCTGTGAACGCAAAAGACGGAATTCAGCAATATATTGAGAGTGTGGAATGACCGAGGGAACTGCTGTGGCGGAAGCGCCCGCTAACAATCTGGGGCTTGAACAGGATCTGTCGGACGCGGTCGTGGGCACGTGGGCCGACGATACCGAGCCGGCCTTTGTCATCGCGCCCGATAGAATCCTGGACGTGCTGACCCGTCTGCGCGATGCGCATGGCTTTGACTTTCTCTCCAATCTGACCTGCGTCGACTACCAGGGGTACGGCGGCAAACTGCGCGCCGGTATCGATGCGCGGCTGGAGGTCGTCTACAACCTCTACAGCACGCGGCGCGGCGGCGGCTCGATCGCCCTGCACGTGCGCGTCCCGGAGAACGACACGGTGCCCAGCGCGACCTCGGTCTACCCGGGCGCCAACCTGCAGGAACGGGAAGTCTACGACCTGTTCGGCGTGAACTTTGACGGGCACCCGAATCTGCGGCGCATCCTGCTCTGGGACGGCTTCCACGGGCACCCCATGCGCAAGGACTGGCATGAGGCCTACTACGAGGAGGACGCCAAGCCGTTCCGCAGCCGCCATCCCAAGGGCGAATACGCCTTCCACGAAGACAAGCTGCCCTGGGCCAAGAACACCACCTATCCCGCCGGATGGGATCCGGACTCGTGGCAGGAGGCCGTCGCCTACGTGCCCGTCAGCCAGGCCCCCCAGCACGCGAACGAGCCGCACCTGGACACCGAGAGCATCGTCGTCAACCTCGGGCCGCATCACCCCAGCACGCACGGCGTGTTCCGCATGTTAACCCGCGTGGAGGGCGAGACGATCCTGGCGCTCGAGCCGGAGATGGGCTACCTGCACCGCAACCACGAGAAGATCGGCGAGCGCAATACATGGCTGATGAACATGCCGTTCACCGACCGGCTCGACTACCTGAACTCGATGAGCAACAACTGGGCCTACGCGCTGGCGGTGGAGAAGCTGGCCGACGTCGAGGTGCCGGAGCGGGCCGAATATCTGCGCGTCATCATGGCGGAGTTCACCCGCATCGTCAATCACACCTGGTCCATCGGCTTCATCCTCAACGACCTCGGCGCGCTGCAGACGCCGGCCCTCTACGCCATCGAAGAGCGGGAGATGATCCTGGACCTCTTCGAGGCGGTGTCGGGCGCACGCATGATGTGCAACTACATGCGCTTTGGCGGCGTGGTGCGCGACCTGCCCGAAGGCTGGCGCGAGCAGGCGGCCTACCTGGCCAACGAGCGGCTGCCCCGGGCGTTGGATGAGCTGGACAGGCTGCTGACCGAGAATGAGATCCTGAAGGCCCGCGGACGCGGCGTCGGCTACCTGGCGGTCGAGGACCTGATCGCCCTCAGCGTGAGCGGGCCGATGATCCGGGCCGGCGGCCTTGCCTACGACATCCGCAAGGCCGAGCCCTACGGCATCTACGACCGCTTCGATTTCGACGTCCCCACGCTGCCGAACAGCGACATCTACGACCGCTACTACATCCGGCTGCTGGAGGCGAGGGAGAGTGTGCGCATCCTGCAGCAGGCGCTGCGGGACATGCCCGAGGGCGAGATCCTCGGCGGCAGGGGCGGCTACACGCTGCGGGCGCCGGAAGGCGAGGTCTACGGCCGGCTGGAGGCGCCCAAGGGCGAGCTGGGATTCTATCTGGTCAGCGACGGCAAGACGCAGCCGTGGCGCTACCATGTCCGTTCGCCCAGCTATATCAACCTGAACGCGCTCGGCCCGATGAGCGTCGGCTACAAAGTAGCGGACGCAATCGTAATCCTGGGCGCCATCGACATCGTGCTGGGTGAAGTGGATAGGTAGTTTCCACGACGACTGAAAACTGCATTTAGGAGTCAAGTGTATGTTTGGAACAGGACTTCTCAAGGGTTTGGGCGTGACTTTGAAGCACGCTTTGGATACATTTGAGGACGACCGCGAGAGTGTGCCCGACCGCTACAAGGGCAGCCTGGATCTGGGCAACAACCGCCGCGTGATCCAGCAGCCGATCGACCAGGAAGGCCTGCTGACGATCCAGTATCCGGAGGAGAAGCGGCTCCTGCCTGAACGTTTCCGCTATATCCCGATGCTGATCTGGGACTCGGAGAAACAGGAGGACCGCTGCACGGCCTGCGGTATCTGCGCCAAGGTCTGTCCCCCCCAGTGTATCTGGATCGTGCGCGACAGCGACGAGAACGGCAAGCCGGTGACCCGCTGCTCGGAGTTCTACATCGACGCAGCCGTCTGTATGAGCTGCAGCTTCTGTGTTGAGTTCTGCCCCTTCGACGCCATCAAAATGAACCATGACTACGAGCTGGCGGTCTATGATCGCTATCCGCAGCTTGTCTACGACATGGAGGAGCTGACCGTCCCGCTGGAGTACTACGCGGCCCTGTGGCCGACGCAGTACGAAGAGGAGCAGGCGCGGCGCAAGGAAGAAGAGGAACAGAAGCGCAAACAGGAGGAGGAAAAGGCCGCCAAGGCAGCGGCCAGGGCGGCAGCCAAAAGTGCGGCGGCCGCGACCGACTCTTCCACCGCGCAGGCGGCGCCCAAACGCTCGGCGGCAGAGCTGCAGGCGTTGGCCAAAGAGCGGGCTGCGCAGCGCCAGGCCCAGGCCGCAGACGCCGGCGGCGATGATGCCGCGGCGGCCAAGAAGGCGCGCATGGAAGAGCTGAAGCGCAGGGCGCAGGAGCGGGCCCGGCAGCGGAAGGAAGAAAGTGGTCAGTGATCGGTGATCGGTTACACCCGTTGGCCGGTGAGGAGATGGAGGAATGACCGTTAAAATTACATTCTACGGACATGCGACCTTTGGGGTGGACGCCGATGGGACTAAGCTGCTCATCGACCCGTTTTTGGCGCCGAACAACCCGGTGGCGCCGGCGGACGCGACCGCGGAGAGCGTTGACGCCGACGTGATGATTATTTCGCATGGACACGGAGACCATATCGCCGATGCGATCCCGGTTGCCAAGCGCACCGGCTGCCTGGTCATCTGCAACTTTGAGATAGGCGACTGGCTGATGGCGCAAGGGGTGGATAACGTTCACCAGTTGCACATCGGGGGCGGCTACAACTTCGATTTCGGTCGCGTCAAGCTGACGATCGCGCACCACGGCAGCGCGCTCCCCGACGGCAGCTACGGCGGCAATCCCGCGGGCATCCTGATCCACTTCAATGACGGCACCGACGTCTACTTCGCCGGCGATACCGGCCTGACCTATGATATGCGCCTTATCGGCGACGTGGGCGGCGTGGACCTGGCGGCGCTGCCGATCGGCGACAACTTCACGATGGGGCCCGATGACGCGATTCAGGCCGCCCAGTTCGTGAAGGCCAAGAAGGTCATCCCCTTCCACTACAATACCTTCCCGCCGATTGAACAGGATGTGCAGGCCTTTGCCCAGAAGCTGCAGGACGATACCGACATTGAGTGCGCAATTCTGAATCCCGGTGATAGCCTGGACGTGTAGCGAAAGGACGAATGCTGAAGCGGGAGTCTTCCTCGCTGACACGGCGCCGGCGGCCTGGGCGCCAATGTGAACTGCGTTGGACGAGTGAAGGGAGGACGTATGGTTGATGTAAATGATGCGGTGCTCGACGGAAAGGCGGAGCTGTTCTTCCCGGCCTACTTGATCCCGACGTTGCGGGATCTGCGCGGCGACAGTTGGCGCGAACTGGTCGATCGGGTGTCGGTGTTGCCCGATACGCACCCGGACAGTCTGGCTTTCGTGCTGATGATGATCAATCTGGGCGACTGTATGAAGTGTCATAGCAACTACTATAAATTCCTGCGGGGGTGCGCCTTCTGCTCGCTCCAGACGATCCGCACTTACAAGGGGACCGACGCGGATCTGCTGCGGCTTTACAGCAATGCGCAGGATGAGATTGATCGCCAGTTGAGCGGGATCGGAACGCTGACACTGGCCGCTGCCTGACCAGGAAGCTGCACGCCTTCAGGCATCGCTTCGCAATCGCAGATAGACCAGCGCCTTCTGTGCGCTGGTTTTTTCTTTCCAGGTGGGGGATGTTCACCGATCTTGCCTGACGCCGCAGCGCCGCCGGCGAGACGCGCGGCAGCGGTTGAAAACAGGGTAGAACGTTGATGAGTTCAGTCAGTGCACGCGTACAGCGCGAGGGAGCCGTTCGCATCGCAATTATCGGCGGCGGGGTCGCGGGTCTTACCGCGGCCTACGAGCTCGCGGGCGCGGGCAGCGCGCACGTGCATCTCTTTGAGAATGGGCCGGAGCTGGGCGGGCTGGCTTCGGGATTCAAGGGGCGGGCAAGCTGGGACTGGCCGCTGGAAAAGTTCTATCATCATCTCTTCACCAACGACGACGCCATCATACGGCTGACGGAAGAGATCGGCGCGGGCGGCCTGTTGGAGATCCACCGTCCCTCGACGGTCATGCACTTCCAGGGCGCAAACTATCCGCTTGACAGCCCTGGGCGCCTCCTGCGGTTTCCGCACCTGTCCTTGCCGCAGAAGCTGCGGATGGGGCTGGTGCTGGCCTATCTGAAATACCATCCGCGGCCGCCGTGGCGTGCGTTTGACCGGCTGCTGGCGGATGAATGGCTGGCGCGGCGCATGGGCGAGACGGCCTACGGCAAACTGTGGCGGCCGATGCTGGAAGGCAAGTTCGGCCCCCATTTCCAGGATGTCAATTTGGCCTGGTTCTGGGCGAGGGTCTACAAGCGGACGCCGCGTCTGGGCTACTACCGGGGAGGCTTCCAGGCGTTCGTGGACAGGCTGGGCGCGGCCGCGCGTGAGCGGGGGGTGACGGTCGAGACCAACGCGCCGGTGCGGGCTGTTTCGCCCCTGGCTGAGGGCGGTTTCAGGGTAGAGAGCGGGGCGCGGGAAGAGAATGGGGGCGAGTCTTCGGCTTCAGGCAGCTTTGATATTGTCCTTGCGACGGTCAGCCCGCGGCTGATGCAGCGGCTGGCGCCGGAGCTGCCCCCCGGTTATCTTTCGAAGCTGGGGGCGCTGCGCCATATGGGGGCGGTGGTGATGACGGTGGCGCTGGATCGCCCGCTGCTGAAAGAGACCTATTGGGTGAACGTGCCCAAGGCGGAAGGGCTTCCGTTCCTCGTGCTGGTCGAGCACACCAACATGATCGACCCGGGCCGCTACGGCGGGGATCATCTGCTCTATCTGGGAGACTACCTGGAGCCGTCGCACCGCTACTTCACGATGTCGCAGGAGGAGCTGCTGGCGGAGTTTCTGCCGGCGCTGCCGCGCTTCAACCGCGCCTTCCGGCCCGAGTGGGTGACCGGCGCATGGCTGCATCGGGCTACTTATGCGCAGCCGGTGCCGGTCCGGGGTTACGCCGCGATGATCCCCGATCTGCGCACGCCGCTGCGGGGCCTCTACTTCGCATCGATGAGCCAGGTATACCCATGGGACCGGGGCACGAACTACGCGGTCGAAATCGGGCAGCGTGCGGCGAGGATGATTTTGGAGGACAGTGGTTAGCAGTCGGTAGGGGCGATGTCGGCCTGGCCCTCTTTTTGACAGAGGCGATGTGGGAGAGTAAGGTAGCGGCAGGCATTCAACATTCCGGCGGCATGCCGGGATTCGACGGATAGGAAACTACTATGGCCGGTGGAAATAATGACAGTGGCGGCGCGCCGGGAGGTGTCCCTTTCGACCCGCGCATCGAGACGAAGCTGGGGATACCGATCAAGAATATCGTCGCGGTGGCGAGCGGTAAGGGTGGCGTGGGCAAGAGCACGGTCAGCGTCAATCTGGCGGTGAGCCTGGCGCAGACCGGCGCGGCGGTTGGCCTCCTGGACGCAGACATCTACGGGCCGAACATCCCGATCATGATGGGCGTGGATGAGATGCCCCCGGTGGAGGCGGGCAAGCTGGTCCCGGCGGAGGCGCATGGCGTACGCTTCATGAGCATGGGCTTCCTGCTGCCGCCCGAGCAGGCGCTGATCTGGCGGGGGCCGATGCTGCACAAGGCGATCCAGCAGCTCTTCACCGACGTGCGCTGGGAAGAGCTGGACTATCTGATCGTGGACCTGCCGCCGGGGACGGGTGACGCGCAGCTTTCGCTGGCGCAGATCGCGCCGCTGAGCGGCGGGCTGATCGTCACCATGCCGCAGATGGTGTCCGTGGCGGATGCGCGCCGCGGCGCCGCGGCGTTCGAGCAGCTCGAGGTGCCGATCCTGGGCGTCATCGAGAATATGAGCGGGGAGATCTTTGGCCGCGGCGGCGGCGAGACGGCTGCCGGTGAACTGGGTACGGCCCTGCTGGGCGTAGTCGGCCTGGACGCGGCGATCAGCGCGTCGGGAGACGGGGGGCGGCCGATAGTCGCGGCCAGCCCTGACAGCGAGGCGGCGCGCACGTTCGGCGAGCTGGCGCAAAAGGTGGTGGCGCAGCTGCGGGCGGTGTCAGGGGGCAGCCAGCCGCAGCTGAAGATCGTGTGACACTGCAGTGGTCAGTAGACTGTAGTTTTTGGTTTGTTGGTGAAGCCGCTCGGAGAGGCGCGAAGAAACCGGAACTGTTGGCAGCAACTGCTATAGAAAGGAAAACACACCCGGTGGACGTCGAGGAGGTTGTCGTCCGCCGGGTATGTTTTGGAGGCAAAAGAGGAAAACGTACCCTTACTGCAGCGCGTTTACCTCTTGAAGAAGCTCAAGTGTTCCCTGTAGGTCGTCAATGTCGGTCAGGTCAATGTCCGGCGTGTTCACGTCTGCCAGGGGCAGCAGCCCTTCGGCGGTGGTCGGAATGCCGGCTACGAGGGGATATTCGTTGGTCTGCTCGGAGAAGTAGGTCTGCGCTTCGTCCGAAAGCAGGAAGGCGACGAATGCCTCGGCTGCGGCCTTGTCTTTGGCGGTATCCAGCACGGCTGCGCCGGCCACGTTGATCATGGCGCCGGCATCACCGGAGGCCGGGTGATGGTTCTTGGCCTGGAAACCGGGATCTTCCTTAAGGAATCTGTACAGGTAATAGTGGTTCACCAGGCCGAGCACGACCTCGCCCTTGCCGGTGGCCTCGACGATGGGGGTATTCTTGGGATAGACCTGCACGTCATTGGCGATCATGGCTTCGAGCCATTCCTTGGCCCGCTCCTCACCTTCAAGGACGCGGACGGCGGTGACGAAGGCCTGGAAGCTGCCGTTGGTGGGCGCCCAGCCGACCTTGCCCTTCCACTTGGGATCGGTCAGCTCCCAGATGTCGTTGGGCACCTCGTCCATGCCGACCATCTCTGTGTTGTAGACGAATACGCGGGCGCGTCCGCTGGCGCCGACCCAATCGCCGTTGCCGGCCCGGAAACGGGGGTCAACCCTGTCGAGGATCTCCGCGGGCAGCGCTGAGAGGCGCCCGGCCAGCGAGAGCGCGCCGAGCGCGCCGGCGTCCTGGCCATAGAAGACGTCTGCCGGCGAATTCTGTCCTTCCTCCAAAATGGTAGCGGCCAGTTCGGCGGTTCCGCCATAGCGTACGTTAACCGTGACGCCGCTCACTTCCTGGTAGCGCTCCAGCAGAGGCCCCACCAGGTTCTCGTTGCGGCCCGAATAGACCGTCAGCTCTGTGGCTTCGTCTGCCATCTCCATTTCCATCGGCTGAATCGGCACGCAAGCGCTCAGCAGCAGGGCGGCGAGAAGGACCAGAACCAACGGCAACCTTCCGACATTCTTGACGTACATGAAAGACTCCCTTTCCAGTGTATATGGATTGTTTGACACATCTCTGATTGACAAGGCCTGTTACGGAGTTAGTCTGCGCTCCATGAGGACCGGAGCCGACAGGGACCGTAAACAGGTGCGCGTTTGCAGGGCTTGCCGCAACGCTGCGCACCGCAAAAGTGTAGCACACATAATGGCTGAAATTGGGCGAAATTGGGAGGGATTTTCTGCGGCAGAGGTAAACGGGCTTTTTAAGGATGGTTCACTAAGAAGTTAACGTCCATTACGTCAAAACCGAGGAAAGGGTGAAGTGAAGTCTTGGAGTGAGAGAGGCCTGCCTCCGCCCAGTTGAGGGGCGCGAATCGACTGGGGCGGAGGCGAAACACGTAGGGAAAGGAGTGAGCAAAGAGAAGTGAGGAGAGAGAAACGCCTTTGCTCTCCTCACTGTGGTTCGTGATTTGACTGTGGCTGAGCAATAACGCTCTTGGTGACCCCGATCGTCTGACGTTGCAGCGGCAACGGAGGTCACGCCGGGGTGGGGGCGTGGACGGTGTGGGAAAGCAGGCGGAATTGGGGGACGCGTTCGGTGGCCGGCTTGTGACAGCTTTGTGGGTTGACGAACTCAGATTCTTCGGTGAAGACGAAGAGCTCGTGGACGAGATCATCGCCATTGGAGCGGAAGCGGCAGGTCCATACATCGTCCTGCTGGCCCGCGTCGAGGAGGGAGAAGGCGTCGAGCGACTGCTGGTGGGTTTCCTCGCGCAGATAGTATTCGGCGGCCTGGACGGGCGCCTTATAGCAGGAGCGGCCGCGGTAGCGGTCGAGCGCGTAGACGTCGCCGGCGTTGTAGGAGTCGACGAGCGGCGTGGCGTCTTCAACGCTGACGCGGCCGTAGTAGAGGCCGTGCGGAAGGACGATCATGGTGGGCGCGAAGCGGTGGCCGCCGGTGTGGGTCGTCTGCCATACCTGGTCGCCTGCGTAGGCGGCCATGGCAAGGTAGACCGGTACGCCGAATTTGGCGCAGCAGCGGTCGCGGCTGCCATTAGTACAGACGAGGAAGAGAGGTTCTTCGTGTTTGTGGGCGGCGTAGCTCTCGGGCGCGGCGCGCATGTCGGCGACCATGCCGGGCAGGTCCATGGCGGCGAGGTCGCTGAAATCGGCCAATTGGAAGCGGTAAAGGGCGGCGTCATTCTCCTGGGAGAGGCCGATGAAGAAGCTGAAACCGGATCCGTTGCGGGATTCGCTGCGTTTTATGAGCTGCAGGCGGGAGCCCGGTGTGGCGGCGGCAGCCTGTTGCAGGTGCTCTTTGAGCGCGTCGTCCAGCTTGCTCTCTTCCATCGCCTTGGCGCCCCAGACGGCGGGGTATTCGAGCACAAACCAGACGTCCGTACCGTTGCCGGCGGTACCGTAGATCTGTTCGCCGGCAGTCTGTGAAAGCAGCGAACAGTAGATGTCCTGGGTCATTTTTTCCTCCCTGTTGTAGACGTATTGCCAGAATATTGCCATGTTCGTGGACAGGGCGCAAGTTAGCTGATTCCGTCTCCGTTTTCGACAGCATGGCGGGGGTCTGCTACCCAGAAGGCCATGAGCAGGACGCCCAGCAAGCCGGCGGCGGCGCTGAAAGCGAAGAGATAGGTATAGCTGACGGTGGCGAGCCAGCCGCCAAGGAGGGGGATGACGACGTTGATGGCGCCGATGATGGAGTTGGTGATGCCGATGTAGGTGGGGCGCTGCTCGGGCCCGGTGAACTCGAGCACGATCATGAGGCCGGAGACGAAGGTAGAGCTGAAGTAGATGCCGAGGAGGACGAAGACAAGATAGTAGAGAATCGGCATCGCGGCCAGCCCGGCGATGACATAGCCCGAGACGGCGGCGAGCCCGCCGAGCACGAGCGAGAGTTTGTGTCCTTTGCGATCGGCGAGGAGACCGAATATCAGATTGCTGGCGGATTGCCCGGCGAGGAGGGCGACGGTGTAGTTGCCGACGGTGCCGCCGGATACGTCCCACTTGCTGATGGCGGCCGCTGTGACGAAGGCGATGCCCATGCCGCCGACGGCGAGCAGGCCGCGGGCGGTGAGGAACCGGCGGAAGTTCTGATCGCGGCGCAGGATGCGGCCGAGCCTGGTCCAGATGCGGAGGCGGTTTTCTTCGGTGCGGGGGACGCGGCGCACCGGTTCGCGGGTAAGGGCGAGGACTGCCCAGCCGAGGAACATGAGGATAGTTGCCAGGCCGAAGAGGATGAGGAAGTTGCGGGGGAAGGGCAGTGTCTCCAGGATGCGGCTGCTGCCGAGGGCGCCGAGGGCGCCGGCGATGCCGCCGGCGAACATGGTTACGCCCATCAGGCGGCCGCGGCGGGTGGCGGGGAAGCAGACTGCGAGAAGATCCTGCCAGGCGGGCGCGATGATGCCGGCGCCGAAGTTGTAGATGGCGAACGCGAGGAGGAAGAGCGCGAGGGCCCAGGAGGGCGAGCTGACTGCGAGCAGGGTTGTTGCGGTCAGGAGGACGAGCGGAAGACGTTCCAGGAAGAATCCGAGATTGATCAGCCAGGGCTTTTTGCGGTCCGTGCGTTCGATGGCGCCGGCGCTGAGGAGCTGGGGGAAGAACCAGCCGCCATTGGCGATGACGGCAAGGAGGCCGAAAAAGAAGGGGTTGTCGGTCAACCTGCTGACGAAGAAGGGGAGGATGGTGGTGGCCGACATGAGGCTCTGGGCCAGGAGGAAGAGGGCGCCGTCAATGACATTGACGGAGAAGTTCCAGTTGTAGTTGCGCCATACTTCGGCTTCGACGTCCTCATCGGAGCGGACGGCGGTGGGTAGATCGACCTGCAACATGCGGCGCACCATGGCGATGGCGAACCGGCGGGCGGGGATTATGGTTCCAAGCATCGGGACTGCGGTGGTTGGTGGTTGGTCGGTGGTCAGTGAAGTATAAGTTGGTTCGGTCTGCTGCGCTACTTTGTGGGGGTGTGTATAATTGTGCAATACTCTCCAGTCCGGGGGACGCCGGACAGGGAGCGACCGATCTCAGTGCGATACACGGAAGCGGGTGTGAACTGCTATGCTGACTCTTGCGGAGAAGCTGATTTTTCTGGCCGCGGTTGCGGTGTCGGTCTATATGAGCTTCGTCCAGTTCCGGCGGGTTCTTGCAGTGGTGCGGCGGGGAGCGGGGGATCTGCCGGCGCGGGGTGAGGTTGCGGGCCGGCTGGCGCAGGCGGCGGGCAGATGGCTTACCTTCGGCAATATGTGGAAGAGCCGCGGTGGGGCCGGCCTCTTTCACGCGCTGATTGCGTGGGGATTCGTGTTCTATCTGCTGGTGAACCTGGGCGATCTGGTGCAGGGCTACTTCCCGGTCCGCTTTCTGGGCGAGGGTGAGGTAGGCGCGGGATACCGTTTTGTGGCGGATGTCGCGACGGTTGGCATATTGATTGGCATGGTCTACTTTCTGGCGCGGCGTTTTGTGGTGCGCGCGGAGGAGCTGGCCTATCACGAGAATATCATGCTGGTGGAGGAGGTGAAGGCGGGGGGCATCGGCCGCGACTCGCTGCTGGTGGGGCTGTTCATTCTGCTGCACGTGGGCTTCCGGCTGCTGGGCGAGAGCTTTGGGATCGCGCTGGCTCGGCAGGCGACCGGTCACGGGGAGCCGGGGCAGCCGTTCGCGAACGGGGTGAGCCTGTTATGGGACGGGATGAGCGCGCCGGCGCTGACGGCGGGGCAGCATCTGGGCTGGTGGGTGGCGCTGGGGCTGGTGCTGGCGTTTGTGCCGTGGTTCCCGCGCACGAAGCATCTGCACCTGATCATGTCGGGGGTCAACTTTCTGGCGCGGCCGCAGCGGAGCTCGCTGGGGGAGCTGCCGCCGCTGGATTTTGAAGACGAGACGATCGAGGAGTTCGGCGCGGCGCGGTTGGAGCAGCTGCCTTGGCCGCATCTGGTCGATGCCTACGCCTGCATCATGTGCAACCGCTGCCAGGATGTGTGTCCGGCATACGTGACGGGCAAGGAGTTGTCGCCGGCGGCGCTGGAGGTCAACAAGCGCTATGCGATCAACGAGCAGGCAGAGGCGGTGGCGGCGGGCGGGGAGACGCCGCCGCTGCTGGCGTACGCGATCAGCGAATCGGCGGTTTGGGCATGTACGGCGTGCGGCGCCTGCGTGGACATCTGTCCGGTGGGCAACGAGCCGATGTTCGACATCATGCATCTGCGCCGCTACCAGGCGCTGACCGAGAACAGCTTTCCCCAGGAGTTGCAGCAGGCCTACCGGGGGATCGAACGCCAGGGCAATCCCTGGAACCAGAGCGCGCGTGAACGGCTGACGTGGGCGGAGGGGCTGGCGGTGCCGACGGTGGATGAGGAGCCGGAGGCGGAGATCCTGTGGTGGGTGGGCTGCGCGCCGAGCTATGATCCGCGGGCGCGGGAGACGGCGCGGGCCTTTGCAAAGGTGCTGAACCACGCGGGCGTGCGCTTCGCGGTGCTGGGCGAGATGGAGAGCTGCAGCGGCGACGCGGCGCGGCGGTCGGGGCGGGAGGACCTGTTCTGGGGAATGGCGGAGAGCAATATGGAGGTGCTGAACGAGGTTGCCCCGCGGCGGATCGTGACGACCTGCCCGCACTGCCTGCACAGCATCGGCAAGGAGTATCACCAGTACAGCGGGAGCGAAGAGCCGCCGCAGTGGGAGGTCATCCACCATACACAGCTGCTGTCGGAGCTGGTGGCGGCTCGCAAGCTGGCGTACAACGTGCGGAATGATGGGGCGGTTACGTTTCACGATCCCTGTTACCTGGGCAGGCATAACGGCATTGTGGATGCGCCGCGGGCGCTGCTGGCGGCGGGGAACATCGAGCTGGAGGAGATGCCGCGGCACGGACAGCAGAGCTTTTGCTGCGGGGCGGGCGGCGCCCAGTTCTGGAAGGAGGAGGAGCCGGGCGAGCGGGCGGTGAGCGCCGAGCGCTATGCGGAGGCGCGGGCGACCGGCGCCGAGACGGTGGCGGTGGGCTGTCCGTTCTGCCTGACGATGATGTCGGATGCGGCGAAAGCGGCGGGCGACGGTGTGGCGGTGAAGGATGTTGTGGAGTTGATTGCGGAGGGACTGAACGGCAGCGGTTAGGGTTGCGGTGATCAGTGGCCGCGCGGCTGTGCGGACTAGCGGAGAGGGGGGCCGGCGAGGGTGGCGGTCTGGAAGGCGGCGAAGAAGAGGAGCGCGCAGAGGAGGGTCCAGGCCAGATTGCGGGCGATGCTTGCTTCGCGGATGAGGGGCTGGCGGCCGAAGCTGAGTATGGAGGGCGGACGGTAGCGGGGCAGGAGGCCGCTGGCGACGATGGCGCCCCCGGCGAGGCCGCCCAGGTGGCCCCAGTTGTCGACGTTGGTGACCGAGAAACCGAGGAACAGGTTGATGACCAGAATCGCGACCGCGGACTGGAGCATCGACCTCCCCTGACGGCCCATGTTTTCCCGGTAGCGGTAGAAGTAGACGATGGTTGCGCCGAGCAGGGCGAAAACGGCCCCGGATGCCCCTGCGGAGAGGGCGGGCGAGAAGGCGTAGCTGGCGATGCTGCCGAGCAGGCCGCCGAGGAGGTAGATAACGGCGAAGCGGACATGGCCGAAATGGCCTTCAATGATGGGGCCGAGCCAGAAGAGGCCGATCAGGTTGGAGATGAGATGGATGGGGCCGATGTGGAGGAACATGGCCGTGAAGAGCCGCCAGTTCTGGCCCTGCATGATATGCCAGTTGGACTTCATGCCGAGGTCAAAGAGGACCTGCAGGTTGGTGGGGCCGTTCCAGACGCGGTATTCGAGCAGCCCGTAGAGGAAGGTGGCGGCAAAGGCGAGGAGGTTGACGGCGATCAGGGCGCGGCTGACGCGCGGGGGGACGAGGGGGATGAAGA
>VXMH01000036.1 GCA_009841235.1 Caldilineaceae bacterium SB0661_bin_32
CCCCTTTTTTTTTTTCCAGCCCTACCCTGATACCCCGATTGCCGGTTGTCTCGTGGGCTCGGTGTTGTGTATATCCGACCGGCGGCGCCGGGGGGGGGGGCGCGGGTGCGGTGGGCGGACGTGGACGTGGAGAGCGGCACGCTGGATATGGAGGATGTGCGGAGGCAGATCGGGCCGTGCACGAAGATGGTTGCGGTCGGTTACGCCAGCAACGCGACGGGGACGATCAATGACGTGGGCAGGATCATCGGGTGGGCCGGGGAGGTGGGCGCGCTGACGTTTGTGGATGCGGTCCAGTATGCGCCGCACGGGTTGATCGACGTGCGGGGGCTGGGGTGCGATTTCCTGGCGTGCTCGTCGTACAAGTTTTTCGGGCCGCACAGCGGGCAGCTTTACGGCAGGCGGGAACATTTGGAGGGGCTGGAGGCTTACCGGGTGCGGCCGGCGGGGGACAGGCCGCCGGACAAGTGGGAGACGGGCACGCAGAATCATGAGGGGATGGCGGGGGTGACGGCGGCGGTAGACTATTTGGCTGGGCTGGGCGTTGCGTATGGCGGGGCAAAGCCCGCGGATAGCCGGAGGCGGAAGCTAGTCGCGGCCTGGTCGGTTGTCGGCGCGTATGAACGGATGCTGACGGAGCGGCTGATCACGGATTTGCTGAGCGTGCCGGGCATCCGAATTTTCGGTCTGACGGAGCGGGGGGACTGGGACAAGAGGGTGGCGACGGTCTCGCTGCGGAAGCAGGGGACGACGCCGGAGCAGCTGGCGCGGGCGCTGGCGGAGGAGAATATTTTTGCGTGGAACGGCACCTTTTACGCGCAGGCGGTGAGCGAGAGGATGGGTGTGGAGGAGAGCGGGGGCTGGCTGCGGCTGGGTCTGGCGCACTATAACACGGTGGAGGAGATTGAGCGGTGCGTGCGGGTATTGGAGGGGGTCTGAACGGCAGTGGTCGGTGGCTTGAGACGGCAAAGGGAGCGGTGTAGTTTTTGTGCGTTTCGCATTGGACGGGATGCGTAGGATCATCGTGGGCAAATTCATATGAATTGCTAATACTCGCCCAATACCATACTTACAGAAGTTTTTTATAATGGATAGGGTATCAGGTGAATAGTGAAGAATAGTTCATAAATGGCGTCATGGACTGGGTTGCCGCGGACCGGACGGGCGCCCAGCATCATTTCGTACAGGAGGCTAAGGACAGATGGCAAAAATTATCGGTATTGATCTGGGTACAACCAACAGTGTTATCGCTGTTATGGAGGCGGGCAACCCTGCGGTGATTGCGAATGCGGAAGGCAGCCGCACGACGCCGTCGGTGGTTGCGTTTTCCAAGAGCGGCGAGCGACTGGTCGGGGTGACGGCGAAGAGGCAGGCGGTTGTCAACCCGGAGAACACGATTTACTCGGTGAAGCGTCTGATGGGGCGTCACATTGACGATCCGGAGACGAAGCGGACGCAGGCGATGGTGTCTTACGCCAGCATCGAGGGGCCGAATCACGACGCGCGGGTGCGGGTTCCGATCAAGGACAAGGTGTATACGCCGCAGGAGATCAGCGCGATGATTCTGAGCAAGCTCAAGCGGGATGCGGAGTCCTATTTGGGCGAGGACGTGAAGCAGGCGGTGATCACGGTGCCGGCCTACTTCAATGACAGCCAGCGTCAGGCTACGAAGGACGCCGGGCAGATTGCCGGGTTGGAGGTGCTGCGCATCATCAACGAGCCGACTGCGGCGGCGCTGGCGTACGGCCTGGACAAGAATGAGGACGAGACGATTCTGGTCTTTGACCTGGGCGGCGGGACGTTTGACGTATCGGTGCTGGAGGTCGGTGACGGCGTGATCGAGGTGAAGGCGACCAACGGCGACACGCATTTGGGCGGCGACGACTGGGACGAGGCGATCGTGCGCTGGCTGATCGACGAGTTCAAGCGGGAGCAGATGATCGATCTGGGGCAGGACCGGCAGGCTCTGCAGCGATTGCGGGAGGCGGCGGAGAAGGCGAAGATCGAGCTTTCGAGCACACCGCAGACGGAGATCAATCTGCCCTTTATCACGGCGGACAGTACGGGGCCGAAGCATTTGCAGCTGACCCTGTCGCGCAGCCAGTTCGAACAGTTGACGGCGGTGCTGGTCGAACGGTTGAAGAAACCGTTCCATGCGGCGCTGAAGGACGCCGGCCTGACCCCGGGCGAGTTGAACGAGGTCGTGATGGTTGGCGGCTCGACACGGATGCCGATGATCCAGGAGCTGGTAAGCACATTGACCGGCAAAGAGCCGCACAAGGGCGTCAATCCGGACGAGGTGGTGGCGGTGGGCGCCGCGCTGCAGGCCGGTGTGCTCGGCGGCGAAGTCAAGGACCTGCTGTTGCTGGACGTGACGCCTCTGAGCCTGGGGCTGGAGACGCTGGGCGGTGTGATGACAACGTTGATTCCGCGGAATACGACGATTCCGACGAAGAAGACGGAGACGTACAGCACGGCCGAGGACAATCAGACGGCGGTGGACATTCACATTTTGCAGGGCGAACGGCCGATGGCGCGCGACAACAAGACGCTCGGCAACTTCCGGCTGGACGGGATTCCGCCGGCGATGCGAGGCGTGCCGCAGGTGGAGGTTACGTTCGACATTGACGCTAACGGCATTATGAATGTGCTGGCGAAGGACAAGGCGACGAGCAAGGAGCAGAGCATCCAGATCACGGCCTCGACGAACCTCAGCGACGATGAGGTGGACCGGCTGGTGCGGGAGGCCAAGGAGAACGAGACCACGGACCTGCAGCAGCGTCAACTGGTGGAGAGCCGCAATGCCGCCGACAGTCTGATATACGCCACAGAGAAGACATTGGGCGAGTTGGGCGACAAGGTGCCGCTCTCCGACCGGGAGCAGATAGAGCAGACGATTGGCGACCTGCGGGTTGCGATGGAGGGTGAGGACCATGAGCGGATCACCAGCCTGACGGAGCAGCTGCAGCAGGCAAGCTCTGCGCTGGCCCAGCAGGTTTACCAGCAGGAGGCAGAGGATAATGGAACGGGGCCCGGCGCCGCCGGCGAAGCGGACGGCACAGGCACGCCTGACGAGGACGACGTGGTGGAAGGCGAGTTCCGGCAGGTGTAGGCTACGACCTGAACCAGGAATTTCGACCTGGGCGCAGTAACGATATGAGGAAGAGAAACCGGGCGCCCTGTGCCCGGTTTCGCGTCCTTCGAGTTGGATCAGTTGTCAGTTGACGGCGTGCCAGCGTTGGTTTCACGCGGCGCAAGCGGGGTGTGTGAGATAGAGGCCAAATAGAGCGGAGAACGGATCAGTGGACTACAGGGACTACTACGCAGTGCTGGGCGTGCGCCGCAAGGCGAGCGCCGATGACATCAAGAAGGCGTATCGCAAGCTGGCGCGCAAGTATCATCCCGATGTCAACAGCGGCGATGCGGCTGCCGAACAGAAGTTCAAAGAGATCAGTGAGGCCTATGCTGTCCTGTCTGACGATACGAAGCGGCGGACGTACGACAAGTTTGGCGCGCAGTGGAAGCAGTACGAGCAGAGCGGGCAGAATTTCGATTGGTCTCAATGGTACAATGCCGGCGGCGCGGAGCGTCAGCAGGGCCGGGCGGTGAGTCCTGAGGAGTTTGAGCAGATGTTCGGGAGCATCGCGGGCGGGGGCAGCTCATTTTCTGATTTCTTTCAGCAGCTTTTTGGCGGCGGGCCGGCGCAGACGCGCAAAGCATCCCGGCAGACGCATCATCCCAGTTTCGGCCGTCCCAACAGCGACCAGACGGTTCCGGTAGAGATCGCGCTGGAAGAGGCGTTCACGGGGACGAAGCGGACGGTGCAGCAGGGCGATTCCCGGTTCGAGGTGACGATTCCGGCCGGGGTCAAGACGGGCTCGAAGGTGCGGGCGGGCGACCTGATCATGACCGTGTCCGTTCAGCCGCACAAGGATTTTGAGGTGGCTGGAACGGACTTGCGCACGAGGGCGCCGGTGGACCTTTTTTGCGCGCTCCTTGGAGGCGAGGCGCGCGTCCCGACCATGCAGGGCGCGGTGGCGCTGACGATCCCGCCGGATACACAGAACGGGAAGGTTTTCCGGTTGAAAGGGCAGGGAATGCCGGACGTGAAAGACAACAGGAATCGGGGAGACTTGCTGGTGGAGGTGGTGGTAGAACTGCCCGTGCCTCTCAGTGGGGAAGCGAAGCGGCTTGTCGAGAGTTTGCAGCGAGAAGCGCCGGGTGTGAATTCGCCGCAGCAGAGGCATTGGTAGATGTGACTGAACGGAAACGCGGGGGCGGGCGCCGGGCGCAACTCCGTTACGTTGTTTTGTTAGCCGTCGCGCTGGCGTTGTCTGCCGTGCTGGCAGCTTGTGAAAGAGAGGCGAATCCGACATCTGACGAACCTGAAGTCACCGTCCTTGCGCCAACCCCGTCAGCGACAGTTGCCCCTGCGACCTTTACACCAGAGCCGACAGCCCCGCCGCCTACGCCCACACAGGTCCCACAAGCAGTAGAGGAACCGCCTCCTTTTCCGACGCCGGATATTGATCTGACCGACTATTCGATCTACGGCGAGACGCTGCTGGAGGCTTTTGCCGAGGATGCGGGCCGGCTGCCTGACGCGCCACACTATTTTATTCAGGTCCGCCTTCTGCCGGGGGAAGTTCCGAGCCTGGAAGGTGTACAACGTGTGCGGATTACGAATCAGGAGGAGACCAGCCTCACCGAGCTTTATTTCCGGCTGTATCCCAATTTGCCTGCCTACGGCGGCGCGGCGGAGGTGAGCCGGGCGCTGGTTGACGGGAAGGCCGCGACGGTTGGGGATCTTTTCGACGGTACGGCTGTGTTTATCCCGCTTGAAGGCGGTCTGTCTCCGGGGGCCACAACGGATGTGACGCTCTGGTTTCGGGCGACGCTGCCGACGCAGGTGAACGCCGGTACGGCGGGGGCGGGCCTGTACGGGTTTGTGGAAGGCGTCTACGATCTGGCCGGCTTTTACCCCACGCTGGCTGTCTATGACCACAGGGGTTGGGACCTGGACGCCGGCGCCCGTTTCGGTGACTCGCTCTTTGCGGACAGCGGCTACTACCAGGTGGAGCTTACTGTGCCTGAGGCGCTGACGGTGGTTGCGAGCGGCTCGACAGTGGCGCGGGAACCCAATGATGACAGGACGACTCTGTGGCGAATAGCAGCAGGGCCAGTGCGCTCCTTTTATGCGGCCGTGACCGACCGCTGGGAGGCGATCAGTGAGGAGGTGGACGGGATCACGGTCAATTCGTACTATCCGGTTGGGGGGCTGGCATCTGCGCAGACGGCACTGGGCCATACAACGGGCAGCCTGGCGGTCTTTAACCGCATGTTCGGTCATTATCCGTATCGCGAGTTGGATGTTGTACCGCTGCCGACAACGGCGTTTGGGATGGAGCATGCCGGGCTGCTTGCGCTGGCGGCGAGCTTTTACACGGAGGCTGGAGGCGGTTTCGGCATTGCTACGCCCCACGAGGTTGCCCACCAGTGGTTTTTCAATCTGATTGGTAACGACCAGCCGGATGAGCCGTGGCTGGACGAGTCAGTTGCCAATTATGCAGTCTATCTGTATTACGAAGCAGTGGACTGGCCGCAGATGCAGACCGCGTTGCTGGAGAATGTTTTCCGATACCGCTACGATGCGGCGCGGAATCTGGGGATTGACAGGCCGGTGAGCGGCGCCGTCGCCGGGTTCGATCAGAGCAATTACATCAACATCATATATAGTAAAGGACCGTTGTTCCTGCACGCCGTGCGTGAACGCATCGGGGACGAGGCGTTCTTTGCGGCTCTGCTGGACTATGTGCAGAGTTATCGCTACGGGATCGCCTATGCCGAGGATCTTCTGGACGTTTTTCGGCGTCACAGCGGCACACCAATCGATGATCTTATCGCTTTCTGGATTTACGGAGAGTGACGAAACAGTAGATGAAAGAGTTTCCCCTTGCCTCTCTGCGGCGGCGCTGGCTTGACCGCGCCGCTGACATTCTTGCCCAACAGGAACACCGCCGCTGGCCGCTGCCCGTTCGTTCGTGGTTCATGTTTCAGTCGTGGCAGGACCTCCTGTTTGCCCACTGGCCCATGCCTGCGCCTCAGATCGAAAAACTGTTGCCAGATGGGCTGGCGCTAGATACGTACGCGGGTGAGGCGTGGGTGACGGTTGTCCCTTTTCGTATGCACGGCGTGCGGCAGCGGTTTACGCCGGCGGCGCCGTGGGTTTCTTCTTTTCCGGAACTAAACGTGCGTACTCACGTAAAGGGTAGCAACAGGGAGGAGCCGCGACCGGGCGTGTTCTTTTTCAGCCTGGATGCGGGCAACCCGCTGGCGGTGGCGATGGCGCGGAAGTTCTATCATCTGCCTTATTTTCGGGCGCAGATGGCGTGCAGGGTCCGAGATGACGGCATTCGCTATACCAGCCGACGCACACACAGAGGCGCGCCGGAGGCAGAGTTCAGGGCAGTCTACCGGCCGACAGGTCCGGTCTATCCGGCGGCGCCCGACTCGTTGGAGCAGTGGCTGGTCGAGAGGTACTGTCTTTACAGTGTGGACAGCAGGGGGCGCATCTATCGGGGTGAGATCCACCACCGTCCCTGGCCGCTTCAGCCGGCCGAAGCGGAGTTCGAGCGCAATTGGGTCGCGCAGGCGCACGGGGTGTTTCTGCCGGATACGGAGCCTTTGCTCCACTTTGCCAAGCGGCTGGACGTGTTGACCTGGCGAATAGAGGAAGTTAATACATGAACCCTATTTCCGAGATATTCGATACAGTTTTGAATCTGCTGCGCAGCGAGGGATTGCAGGAGTGGGGCGTCTGGAGCTATCCATTGCTGACTGTTCTGGTTATTCTGGAGGGGCGAGTCGTTACGCTGCTGGCTGCGGTGGCGGCTTCGTTGGGGTATATGCGGCTGCCGCTGGTGATGGTCTGCGCGATCGTTGGCGGCATCGTTGCGGACGGTCTATGGTACCTTCTAGGGTACAAGTATGGGAGTGGACCTATTTTGCGCTTTGGCCGCTGGCTGGGGCTGCGGCGTCATCATTTGGAACAGCTGCAGTCGGAGATGCGGGAGAGCGGGCCGAGGCTCCTGTTCGCGGCCAAGGCCTTCTCTGTGCTTGTGATTCCGGTGCTGGTGGCGGCGGGGATGGCTCGTGTGCCATTCCGGCGCTGGTTTCCAATTGTCTTGCTGGGTGAGCTGATCTGGGTACCGGCGCTGGCTGTCATCGGTTATCAGACAACGGAGGTGGCGCGCCGTGTGGAGTTGGGCCTGCACTATCTGCCCCTGGCAGGCGGCCTGGCGCTGTTGATCCTGATGGCGGCGGCGGCGCGGCGTCTGAAAGCCGGCCGCGTGGTGGAGAAGGCTGCACAGCCAGCGCTCGCCGGGGGAAGGAAACGTTCGGTTTCTGCGCCCGGCGCGTACGCTGCCGCTCTGGCCGCGGCGGTGCAGACCCCTCAAGATGGCGAGGAGCAGGGAAAGAGAAGAGAGGGGCAAGGAGCGAGCGCTTCTTCACTTCTCGCGCCTCTAAGTTGAATTGGGGATTTACTTACGATACTAACCATCAGGTTTATTCGGGCCAAGATGGTCTGGCGGTCGAGCCAAGTCTGATTGCTCGGCCGTTTTCGATGCGATCCGACTACGTTCAGGCAGACCTGAGAACTAAAGACCTGATGCTGCGGGCATCAGGTCTTTTTGACCTAGCCAAAGAACGGCGCAATGTCGTAAACGTGGGTGTATCCCAGATTTGGGGTGGGAACAGTCTGGTAGGGAATTGATGGCGGCGGTGGGTGGGATTGTCTACGGGTTTTTGGAGAGACGCAGGGCAGGCGCCAAGCATGGCCTTATCGGGAGCTCCGTCAATTGGGAGGGCAGAGGGCAGGCCCAAGGCCTGCCCCTACCGGAACTTTGAGGGGGAAGGTGGAGGCGGCGCTTCTGCTGCCTCAGAGTCGATTACGGACCGGTCATCGTTATGTCGCTGCCATAGGTTTGGGAGAGCTCATCCCCATTTTGGGATGCACCCTTGACATGGTGTGGGCGGTGGTGGGACGATTTCCAAGGACAGGCTATTGTACACGCCTCCGGTCAGCTACGCGGGGTGAGGGCGTGGCGACCATTCTCGAAGGTTGGGGCCCTGAAAAGAAGCCTTGAAACCGGCACGAATTCTGAGGAGAATTTTGGCCGAGAATGTTGGAAGGAGGGCCATTTCTGTGCTAGTCTGCCGCATGGCGAATGAGACGCGTATCCGTTTGGGCTTTCCCGTCAAGGTGCTGGGCGCGGCGGGGTTGCGCTCGCACGACAGCCGGCGCTGGCAGAACCAACCCCACCTGAGCGTAAGTCTGGTCTATCTGCGCGACATTTTTCTCTATCTGGAGCGAAGTGCGATCCGGTTTTATCGAATGGCGGGGCAGCTTGCCCCCTATCTGACCCACCCTGATCTGCCGGCGTTCCACGGTCAATTGGAGGAGTGTTCGACGGAGCTGGCTGCGATTGGGGATATGGCGCGGCAGCAGCGGGTGCGCTTGACGCTGCATCCGGGGTTCTACGTGCAGTTGAGCCACCCGGACCCGGAGCTGGCGGCGCGGTCGAGCCGGGAGCTGGCCGCCGCGACCGCTTTGCTGGATGGGATGGGTCTGGACGCGGCCAGCGTGGTTGTCGTTCACGTGGGGGGCGGGCACGAGAACGTACCGGCGGCACTGGACCGGTTCGCGCGTACGGCCAATTTGCTGCCAGACGGAGTGCGGAGGCGCCTGGTATTGGAAAACGGAGACCGGCAGTTCAGTCTGCGTGACGTGCTGTGGGTTCACCGGCGGACGGGAATCCCGGTGGTCCTGGATACGCTGCACCACCGGTGCCACAATCCGGATGCAATCCCGCAGCTGGATGCGCTGAAGATTGCACTGGCGACCTGGCCGGAGGACATATGTCCGAAGATTCACGTGAGCAGCCCGCGTACGGCGGTGCGAACACTCTTTCGCGATGGCGAGGCCCGCGTACAGATGCCGCTGGCGCATCAGCACAGCGACTTTCTGCACCCGTTTGAAGTGATCGACCTGCTGCAGGCGGCGGTCTCGGCACAGTTGCGGTCGTTTGACGTGATGCTGGAGGCCAAGGGGAAGGATGTCGCGTTGTTGCGGCTGCGGGAGCAGATCGGCAGGTATGCGCCTGAGCTGGCGAGGCAGGTGCATTAAGGAGTAACGGCGGGGATATGTCCCAAGAATATACAGACCCCTATCATCTCAAGCGGACGGTGCTGGTCGCGGTCGTCAACAACCGGGCGGACCTGCGGCGGGCGGCGTCTGAGGGCTGGTATCGGATTCCGCAGAGGCGGGCGCCGCGGCGGGTCGGCGCCGACTATCTGGCCTTCTATCAGACGAGCGCTTTCGGGAGCGAAACGGAGGCGCGGACGATCAGCTACTATGCGGCAGTCCGCCGCTATCAGCTGCTTGCGCGCGCGGAGCTGATGCCGGAGGAGGCGGACCATGCGCGGGCGGAGGAGTACTATTTCCGCATTGAGCTCGGGCCGTTGATGCGTTTGGCGCAGCCGGTCCCGGCAACTACGTTCAAGCGGCTGACCTTTATCCACACGACGCTGGAGCGTCTGTTGAGCGCGAAGGACGTAAAGGAGCTGAGGCTGGAGGGAGAGCCGTTCCAGGCGTTGTGGAGCGCGCTGCGGGCGAGCCGACTGCGGCCGCTACCCAACCGGTTGGCGGGAGAGTGGCCGGTGGACATCGCGTTGCGCGTGCGCAATGGGTACCTGGGCATCCGGCTTGATGAGGCCAGCGATATGCGTGAGGCGTCCGAGCCGGCAGATCGCTGGACGATACTGCGAATACCTGAGAGCCAGATTGCGGCTGACCTGGAGGGCTGCCTGCGGGCGGTCGGGGCGGCGCTGGTGGATCTGGGCGGTTCGCTGGACGCGAAGCCGGGACGGGAGATTGCGCTGTAGCACAGGAGTGATCAGGAGAAGGTTTGTATGGAACTGCATGTGAACGGGAAAAGCTATACGCTGGAGGCGCCTGCAGAAGAAAGGCTGCTATGGGTACTGCGGGACTGGCTGGGGCTGACGGGTACAAAGTTTGGCTGCGGCATCGGAATCTGCGGCGCGTGCACGGTCCACGTGAACGGGGCGGCGGTCCGATCGTGTCTGATGCCGCTGGCGGCGGTTGCGGGGGCCGACATTCGAACGATTGAGGGGCTGGCCGAGGGGGACGGGGGCGAGACGATCGCGCTGCATCCGGTCCAGCAGGCGTTCATTGACCACCAGGTCCCGCAGTGCGGCTGGTGCATGAGCGGGCAGATCATGCAGGCGGCTTCGTTCCTGGCACAGAATCCGCAGCCTTCAGAAGAGGAGACTGCGCGCGCGATGAGCGGGAATTACTGTCGTTGCGGTTGCTATGTGCGCATCCGGCAGGCGGTCCAACAGGCGGCCGCGGCGGTGGGTGGGGAGGAGGCCGCGGCATGACGCAGGATCGGAACCACACTGAGCAGGCGGGGCCGCCGGCCGGCTCGCCTAACGAAGGCGGCGAAGTTAAGGGAGCGGAGAGGGCCGACGCTACTCCGGCCAAGAAACGGCGCTGGCGGCTGACGCGGCGCGGATTTCTGATCGGTCTGGGGGCGGCAGGGGCTGGTCTGGCCGTGGGCGCGTACTTGGGCAGGCCGGTTCTCCACGAGATCATGGCGGAGAGCATGGCCGAGGCTGAACACGCCGGGAGCGGTTTTATGCAGCTGCCTGAGGAGCCGCCGCTCTGGCTGGACGTATTGGAGGACAGCCGCATACGTCTCTCTCTGACCAAGGTAGAGATGGGGCAGGGTGTTCACACGTCGATTGCGCAGATTGCGGTTGAGGAGCTGGGCATCAGCTGGGATGACCTGGTGGTGGAGCAGGCGGACACCTCTTCAAAGCTGGTGGACGGCTTCGGCACCGGCGGGAGCTTTTCGGTTGCAACCAGTTACGAACCACTGCGCCGCGCGGCGGCAGGAATGCGCAGTTTGCTGCAGCAGGAGGCGGCGGCGGCGTTAAAGCAGCCGGAGGCTGCACTGCGGGTTGAGGGGCGGGGGTTTGCGGTCGCGGACAGTCCGGAGAGGCGCGCTGACTTCTACAGTTTGGTTGACGCAGTTACGAACTGGGACCTTCCCGCGGAGGAGGCGCTGCAGCTGAAGGCGGCGGATGAATATACCGTCGTCGGACAGCCTGTTGCGCGCATCGACATTCCCGACAAAGTGACGGGGAAGGCAATCTACGGCTATGACATGCGCGTGCCCAATATGCTTTACGGGGCTGTCGCGCGGCCGCCAACGCTGGAGGCGAGACTGCTCAGCGCTTCAGCGGGCGAGGCCGAGGCGGTGGAAGGTGTCGTAGAGATTGTGATCGATGTGGAAAGCGGTTTTGCCGGGGTGGTGGCAGATACGCGCAGCGCGGCCTGGTCGGCGGTGAAGGCGATGGAGACGGAGTGGGATGAAGGGCATCTGTGGCAGCAGGAGGAGATCGAGGCGCTGATCGAGCCGGCAGGGGAAGGCGGAGTGACGATCCAGCGCGAAGGAAATGCGGCGGACGCGCTGGGGAAAGAGACCACGATCACGGCCACTTACCGTTCGCCGTTTGCCGTACAGGCACCGCTCGAAGCGCCGGCGGCGCTGGCGGATGTAAGGGACGGTCAGGTGACGGTGTGGGTATCGACGCAGTCTCAGGAACGGGTCAAAGGGCTGATCGCGGAGACGCTCGGGGTAGAGGCCGACGGTGTTCGGGTTGTCCCGACCTATCTCGGGGGCGGCTTTGGCAGCAAGCTGGATACGGGGGCGGCAGTTGAAGCGGCGCGCCTGTCCAAGGCAGCTGGCGCGCCTGTACACGTGGGATGGGATCGAACGGAAGCGATGCTTCATGGCTACCTGCGGCCGCCGACGAAAAGCGTTCTCTCCGGGGCACTGGACGGGGCTGGGCGGATTATCGCCATGGAGCACCGGCAAGGGAGCAGCGACGTGGCTTTCAGTTTCATGCCGGGTTTCATGGCGTTCGTCATGGGCGCAGACTTCGGCGCGACGATAGGGGCGCGTATCAACTATGATGTGCCCAACCGCACGGTGACGGCCTGGCGAAAGAGGCTGCCGGTATGGACCGGCTGGTGGCGCGGGTTGGGGCTTTTCGCGAATACATTTGCGGTGGAGAGTTTCGTTGATGAGCTGGCGGCGGCGGCGGGCGCGGACCCACTCCGGTTCCGGATCGATCATCTGCCGGACAGTCCTGCAGGCGGACGCATGAGGGCCGTCCTGGAGGCGGTCGCGGAACTGAGCGGCTGGGGGACGGCGCCGCCTGCGGGCCGGGCGCGGGGCATCGCCTGTTTTGCATCCAACACAGTGGTGGCACAGGTGGCGGAGGTATCGGTGGACGTAGAGTCCGGCGAGATCACAGTTCATGAGGTTGCCTGCGCTGTGGACTGCGGGCTGGTCGTGAACCCCGATGGGGCGAAGGCGCAGATAGAGGGGAACGTGATGTGGGGCGTGGGGTCGACGCTGATCGAGCAGGCGTATGTTAAGGATGGACGCCTGAAACTGAACAACTTCGAGAGTTACCCGCTGCTGACGATGCGTGATGCGCCCAACGTCCGTTCCGTTCTTGTGGACAATGGTATTGAAACGCCGTACGGTATGGGCGAGCCGCCGATCGGGCCGGTCGGCGGGGCAGTTGCCAACGCGTTTACGGCGGCGACGGGGCGGCGCATCCGCACACTGCCAATGACGCCGGCGCGTGTTTTGGATGCGCTGGCTGGGGGCGAGTCCTGAACTGGGGGCGGCCCGATAATGCGCTGCGGGCGTAGTCAGCTTTGTTCGCCTGAGACGCCCAGCTCCGGGGCGACTTCTTTCATGGCGTCGAGAACGCGCTGCACGTGCTCATCGAAGGGTTCGCCCAGCTCCTCGATAAAGTGGAGGTTTTCGGCGCGGTCGATGGCGGCGGTGAAGCGCTTGTCCTTCCACTTCTTTTTGACGGATTTGAGCCTGACGCCGCGCAGGTCCTTGTCGGGGCGCACGTAGGCGCAGGCGAGGATCAGGCCGGTGAGCTCGTCACAGGCCAGGAGCGCTTTGTCGAGCCTGGACTGGCGCGGAACGCCGAGGAAGGTGGCGTGGGCCTCGACGGCGTGGATGAATTCCGGCGGGTAGTCGTGCTGGCGGAAGAGGCGGAGCGCGGTACGGGGATGGCCGTTTTCCTGGTCGTCCATGTCGGGAAAGCGGTCGTAGTCCAGATCGTGGAGCAGACCTGTCAGTCCCCAGAGATCCTCATCCTCGCCATAGTGACGGGCGTAGACGCGCATGGCGGCTTCTACAGCCAGCATGTGGCGGCGCAGCCCCTCATTTTCGACCCAATCATGCAGTAGTTGTATCGCTTCGTTTCGGCTAGGCAGGGGCATGGCGGCTCCTCTAGTCTGGTGTGGGCAGTTCGCCGTCTGTCGCGAGCTGGGGGCGTGCGGCGGCTTTTTGAACTGGTGTGAATTGGGCGGTTCGAGCCAGGTCGGTAACCGAAGTTATGGTCACGTCGCGCCGGCCGTAGACGATCTGGCGGCTGCCGGCGATGTTAGGGTGTTCGCTGCCGTCGGGCCGGTCCTGCCAGAGGCGTTTGCCGATTGCGCGGGCGCGGCGGGCGCTGCAGCCTACGGCTTCACTGAAAGGGGCGCCGCTGAGCCACTTGCGCAGAAAGAGGCTGAGGCTTGGCTCCGGCAGCCAGTTGACGGCCTGGGCGCCGTTGACGGCTTGGGCGCCCAAGGCCAGCCAGGTGGAGGCCAGGCTGGCGCCGTAGCAGTTGAGTCCGTAGACCATGCGCAGGTCGAGCAGGGAGCTGTCCTCGACATAGCGGGCCAGAAGCCGGTCGAACGCGGCTGCGTCGACGAGTTCCCGTCCCTTGTAACCGATCAGGCAGCGGTTCTGTCCATGCACGAGCAGAAGTTGATCGACGGTATGGGTGGCGCTGACGCGAATGAGGGCGGCGGTCAGGTTGGCGGCGGTGGCTGCTTCATCTTCGAGGATAACGATGCGGTGGTAGCGGCGGTAGGCGCCGAGGAGACGCAGCAGGAGCTTGGCGTACTCTTCGGTAACCCAATCGATGACGGCCGTCACCCATTGGGGCAGATCGACGCCGTGGATGTGGCCAACGTTTTCGAGGAAGACGACCAGCGCCAAGGGTCTGCCGGCAGTCGACGCGGCGGCGTCATGAAGTTCTGAGGATGGCTTTGAAGCCTTACGAGGGCGAACTGCGGCAGCGGAATCCTTGAGCGACCGGGCAAGAGCCATGGGGCGTGCAATGTGACGCGGCGCGGGGACAGGCCGCTCAGAATTGGAAGCGGCCGTTGGCGTCAACGACCCGAACTTTGAAGTTTTCGACGAACGGTTCGAGGCCGGCGATCAGTTCCTGCCACTCGTCTGAGCTCAGGATGCGTGCGGCGTCTTCTTTGTCCTCAAGAACGCCGCCGCCGAGGATCTGGGGGGCTTCTCCCCAGAGGGTGTACCAGGCGTCGGTAATGCGCAGGCCCAGTTGCGCCAAGCCGGGAGCGAGCGTCTGCACGACGTAACGCTGACAGTCTTCTTCGTGCCCTTCCCGCATATCGTAACTCAGTAGTACTTTGACCATGCTACTGTCCTCAAGGGCTGGGAGACAGTCCTGCGGCACCTTGGCTGTTGCCCGTTTTCGGAAGACCCGAAGCCGGCAGCAGCCAGCCCGGGCAGTATATCCGGTTCTGCGAACCAGTATAGCACAGACAAACAGCTACAGCGCATAGCCGAAGCCTTTGAGGAACAAAGTTCCGGGGATCCTAACCTTCAAAAAACAGATGGAACTTTGCCTCAAGCCAGGGCCGCCGCCGCGTCAATCAGAGGCAAGGGAGAGAACAGTATGCAGACGCACTTCAGCCTGGCGACGGAACTGTTCGACACTGATTGAACGGAAGAGCCAAACTGCCAGCAGCAGGCCAACGATTTCGAGAGAGAAGACGGCTGAGTACCCCATGAGCGGGTTGCCCGTCAGCCAGAAGAACATATCATAAAGCAGACCGCTGATGACATTGCCGATGGCCTGACCGACGAAGTTTGCTACGCTCCAGGCGCCAATGTAGAGTCCGGCGGCCTGGGGTACGGTCATATCCAGCATAAAACTGAGGTTGCTGACGGTCATGAGGCCGCCGCCCAGCCCCAACAGGAAGACAGAGCCGAGAAACAGGTTTGGCTGGCCGAGCAGGCCGGCGGAGATAATGGAAGCGAAGGCAACGGCGGCCACGCAGGCGCCGACATTTGCGCCCGTTTTTTTTCCAAAGCGTTTTACAAACAGGATTCCGGCAAGGAGGGTGATGAAGATGCCGACGCCCCAGATCGATGTCAGGCGGGAGGTGGCCGCGACCGACATACCCAATGCTTCTGCTCCGAACGGCTCCAGCACAACGTCCTGTGCGTGGATGCTGATCAACACGATCATCAGATAGAGAAAGAAGCGGCGGGCCTGTGGATTCAGAGCCAGCAGGCGGAGCACCAGCAAGGGATCATCGGCGCTGTTGGAAGGTTGGGCGGTTCTGGCTGATGCCCGGGGTTCTATGCGATAGCTGCCCACAAGGACGAAGATAACGGATACGAGCCAGATCGCGCCAAAGGCTGTGTAGAGCGTCTCCTTCGAGAAGGTCGCTAACATGCGGGATAACGCATAGGCGGTGACGATAGTCGCCGCGATCATTGCAGTCCACATGATGCTGACGGCGCGGCTACGCCCCTCTTCGTCGGCGAGGTCGGTGACCAGAGAGAGGTAGCTGACCGAGGCGGCGTTGATGCCGGCTCCCCAGAGGCAGAAAACGACGACAGCGGCCCCGAGACCTAACATGAAGTTACTGTCCAGCAGATAGGCTACGTGGACTGTGAAGTAACTGCCGGTCGCGGCGACAAGCCCGCCGAGGAGAATCCAGGGTGTGCGGTGGTAATCGGCCGCAGGATGGCGGTCCGACCAGTTTCCCAGGAATATCTGCAGAGGGGAAAGCAGGTAGGGCAAGGCGACCAGGACGGCCACCAGCGTTACCGACATCTGCATATCGGCGATCATGACGCGATTAAGCGTGCTGGTGACCGGGACGACGGTAATGGAAACCCCTACATGTACGAGGGCAAGCTGGGCGAGAATGCGGGCATTCATGGCTGAAGCGTACCATAGGGTTCTTGAGAATTCCAAGATTCTGACATCGAAAAGCAGGTCCTGAAAGTGGGTTTGCGATGTTCGGATCATGGCGCCGGCCAGACAGCCTATCGGTTGACGGAGCGTACGCGGGGGTGATAGACTCTTGCCCGTGATACTGAACTGCAACGCGCAGGCTTCTTTTTCCGTATTCTTATACAGGAGGGGTTGTGACTGAGGTAGGCACTGAAGCCGGGCCCCGACCGGTTCCCGGCGTCGATCTTGCGGGTAGTGTTCCTATATTCGGCAGCTGCCCGGGCAGCCAGCTGGTTGACGGCGCATCGTTCGCCGACTTCAGCCGGAAGCGGCTCATTTTCGGGGCGTTCACACGGCTTGGCGAGACGCACGTGTACCGGGTGGACTGCAAGGCGGGCGACCGTCTGCGGGCGCAGATGTTCGCGCCTGTCCTGCCCCGCGGCGGTTCGGTGGTGCCGACGTTTGCGATCGTTGCGCGGAGCCTGCCGTACAGTGCGGACACGGAGAAGCTGCCATTGGAGCTGCCCCAGGGCTACAGCGCGATTGTGGCGCCGCCGCCAAGCGAACTTCTGCAGCCGGTCAAGGACGTGCTGACCCGTGTGCGTTACTACCCCGGCCCTCTCATCGACACGCGTACCCTGGTGGGCGGGCGCTGCTATCTTGTCGTGTGGACGCCCCACAACCGGATGGGCAAATATGTAGTGTCGATCGGCCATCGCTGGCATGTGAGGTGGAGCTATTGGGCCCAGCTGCCGCTGTATTGGTGGCGGATACGGGGCTGGTTCGGTCTAAGCCGTGCGGCTGCGCTGTATGTACTGGCCGGGGCCGTGTTGATCGCGCTGGCTGTCGCCGCGATGTTGAGGCGCGGGGCGGGCGGCGGCCAAAACAGATGATTGAGCGGGCGGATCTGACTTCTGCGACGGCAGGCGAATCAGATGCCCCGTTTTTATGCAGCGGCGAGAGGTGGAAACAGTGCGCATCCTTCTGTATTTGGGTAAGGGGGGCGTAGGCAAGACGACGACGGCGGCGGCGACGGCGTTGCGCTGCGCGCAGATGGGCTACCGTACGCTGGTGGTGAGCACGGACATCGCGCACAGTCTGGCAGACAGCCTGGACCGGCCGCTGAAAAATGAACCGACGGAGATAGCTGACAATCTGTTTGCGCAGGAGATCAACGTCCTGGACGAAGTACGGAAGAACTGGGGCGCGTTGCAGGGCTACATGGGCAAGATCTTGCGTAAGCAGGGCATGAGCAAACCGGTTGCCGAAGAGATGGCGATAATTCCGGGCATGGAGGAGATCTTCAGCCTCATACAGATCTACCGCAACGCGGCGACGCGTGAGTTTGACCGGGTGATCGTGGATGCGGCGCCGACGGGCGAGTCGATGCGGTTGCTGGCGATGCCGGAGAGCTTCCAGTGGTATGTCGAGCGCTTTTTCGGTTGGGGGGAGACGGCGATGCGCCTGACCGGGGGGCTGTTGCGGCGGCTGATGCCGGAGCAGGACGCGCTGGCCGGTCTGCCCAAGCTGGTGGATGATGTAAAGGAGTTGCAGGAGGTACTGAGCGACCCTCAGACCACCAGTTACCGGGTTGTGGTCAATCCTGAAAAGATGGTGATCAAGGAGGGCGCCCGGGCCGTAACCTATCTGTCCCTTTACGGATGTCCAGTGGATGCGGTGGTTGTGAACCGCATCCTGCCGGGTGTGCGGGCGCATGGGAGTGACGGGGGCGCGGCGGACGACGAGGGGGGCCGGCGAGCCGGGGAAGCAGCCGTTTTTGCGCCAAGCAGCGATCCGTATCTGCGCCAGCTTCAGGAGCAACAGGCCCGCTACCTGGCTGAAATCGAGCGGGACTTCTACCCGCTGCCGATTCTGTACAGCGGCTGGCGCAGCGAAGAGGTGGTCGGCTTTGGCCCGTTGCGGTCGCTAGCGGATGAGCTGTACGGACAACGGGACCCGGGCGAAGTGATGTTTGTCGGTCAGGCACAGGAGATCGAGGAGCAGGGCAACGACTTCGTGCTCAAACTGCCTTTGCCCCACATTGAATTGGACAAGATCCGTCTGACGAAACGGGGCGACGAACTTTTCATTTCGATCGGCAACTTTAAGCGGGAGTTTCTGCTGCCTGCGGTCCTGGCACAACGGGACGCCAGCGGCGCCGTTTTTGCCGGGGGGATTCTGAGCATCCGTTTTCCCTGTAGCAGCCAGTGATCAGTTGGCGGTTGCCTGCGTACCGGCACAGTTTGGCAGCCACGGGAGCTTGACGAATGGGACTGGGAAATCTTCTGATACGATGCGTGGGCATGACTGTCGGCGCGCAGGTCGGTACGCGTATCGCGCACCGCATGCGGCCCCGCCCGTATCCTGGACCGCTGCGGGAGCTCCTCGACCATCCGGTGCGGATGAGGTATCGCGATCCCGTATCCACGCTGGGCCCGTTCGGCATTGGTCCTGGCGAGACGGTGCTGGATTTGGGGTGCGGCACGGGTACATTTACTGTCGAGATGGCGCGGCAGGTCGGCAGCGAGGGGCGCGTGCACGCGGTGGACATTCAGGCGTCGATGGTTGACGCGGCGCGGGCGAAGGTGGAGAGCGCCGGCTTTGCCTCGCGCGTCAGTTTTCATCATTGCGGCGCGTACCGCCTGCCGCTGGAGAGGGAGAGTGTGGACGTTGTGGTTGCGATCGCTTCGCTCTCCGAGATGCCGCAGCCGCTTTTTGCCCTGGAAGAGATTCGGCGGGTCCTGAAAGCGGGCGGGCGTCTGGCGGTCAGTGAAGAGATGCCTCACACGGGATATGCACTGCAGAGAACGGTGCGGCGCTGGCTGCAGGAAGTGGGTTTTCGCTACGGGGGGCTGCGGGGCACTCCTTTTTGCTACAGCTTGCTTTATTTCAAGGACGAATAGCCGCGGCGGCACAGTGCCATTGGAACATTTCTTCCTAATCAGTCCACACCGATCTGCTATAATTTCATGAGACGGTGTAGACAGCCCCGCAGGCGTGGAGTTGGCGTGGAACTGGATTTGAGACTGCCGTACAGTACGGAGGGGCTGCCGGGGCTCGGCGGACAGTTACGGGCCGCGCCGGATGCCTTTATCGTTGAGGAGATACCGCTATACGAAGCCAGTGGGGCGGGCCAGCATCTCTATGTCAACATAACGAAAGAGGAGCTGACCAGCCGAGAAGTGCAGCGGGGGCTGGCCGAGGCGTTCGACCTGCCGTACAGAGCGGTCGGTTTTGCGGGCATGAAGGACAAGCATGCTCGGGCAACGCAGACGTTCAGCCTATTGGTCGGCCACGTAGACGATGAGTTTCTGAAGGCGGCGCCGGCGCGCATCGGCGCGAAGACGCCGGTGACGGTGAACTGGGTGCGCCTGCATCGCAACAAGCTCAAGAAGGGGCACCTGCTGGGCAACCGCTTTACGATTACGGTTACCCGACCATCTGTCGATGGCGAGGAGGTGATGGCGCGGGCGACGGCCATCGCGGCGCAGGTGCGGAGTTGCGGGCTTCCCAACTATTACGGCCCGCAGCGCCTGGGGCAGAACGGCGCGAATGTCCGGCGCGGCTGGGAGCTGCTCCAGGGAAACAAGAGAATGGCCAACCGCTGGTTGCGCAGCCTCCTGCTTGCCAGTGTGCAAAGCTATCTGTGCAACCGTTACCTGGCCCTGCGGCAGCAACAAGGCAGGTTCACCAAGCTGCTGAAAGGAGACATCGCCAAAAAGCACGACACCGGCGGCCTGTTCGTTGTCGCCGATCAGGCGGCGGAGCAGGGACGTTTCGAACGGAAGGAGATCAGCTTTACCGCACCGATTTATGGACCAAAGATGTGGGAGGCGGAGGCTGAATCGGGTGATCTGGAGCAGGGGCTCCTGGCAGAGAGCGGCCTGGATATGGGCTCGTTAGCCAAGGCGAAGATGATGGGTACGCGGCGGCTGGGCCGCATTCTGCTCAACGATCTGTCGGTCAGGCAGAAGGGCAGGGAGATGGTTGTGGCGTTTTCGTTGCCGAAAGGGGCTTTTGCCACAACGGTGCTGCGGGAGTTCATGAAAGTATCTGACGATCTGCTGGCGCAGACAGCAACGGACAACGGCGAGATTGATGAGGATGGCGGGATTTAAACGGTGCACGACGAAAAGCCCATAAGCGACAACGAATTCTCCATCAGGCAACGGAGTACCAACATGGAAATGCCGTTATTCCCTCTGAATGTTGTGCTTTTCCCGGGTATGGCGCTGCCCCTGCACATCTTTGAGCCCCGCTACCGGGAGATGATCAACCGCTGCCTGGACGAGAACCTGGCGTTCGGGGTTGTGTTGATCAAGGAGGGCCTGGAGGTAGGGGGCGATGCGGTGCCGCGCCGGGTGGGGACGGCTGCGCGAATCGTGAAGGTGGACCGTCAAGCGGACGGCAGGATGAACATTCAGGTTGTGGGCACACGTCGATTTCGGATCGAGGCGTTGAACCGCGAGCTTCCCTATCTTACGGGACGTGTGCGACATTTTCCGGTAACCGACGGGGATACGAAACTGGCGGTCGAGCGGGCGCACAAGGTACGCCCCAAGATCACGCGCTATGTTGAACTGTTGACGAAGGCTACGGGCGTGCAGCTGAAATTGGACCGTCTGCCGGAGGATGCTACCAGCCTGGCGTTTCTCACGGCAATCACTTTGCAGGTGCGGCCCGAAGACAAGCACCGCATGCTGGCGCTGCCGGGGGTGCCGCAGCTTTTGGCGCTGGGCAACTACTATCTGGGGCGCGAACTTCAGCTGCTTGACCATATGATCAGCAGTCAAGAAGCGCTACCGGCAATGACCATTGGCCCGACAGGGCAGTTGTTTGCCAATTGATAACGTGACCGGCGCGGCTGGCTGCTGCCGACGGTCTGGCTGTTTTTCCCCGGGCAACTACTGTAGATCAGTCCCAAGAGTATACAAATCCGAGACGTCTTAGCAGACAGCCGCGAAAGGACAGATGTATGGCTACTCATCAGTTCCAGCCGGACCATTATTTCAGCACGATCGGCTCGCATCCACCTGTGTTACGCGTGCAGCCGGGTGACAGCATCGAAACAACGACGGTCGATGCCAGAGGACAGGACAGCAGCGGCCAGCCGGTAACGTCAGGGGGCAATCCGATGACCGGCCCATTTTATGTAGACGGGGCCGAACCCGGGGACACGCTGGTGGTGCATCTGGACAAGCTGCTCTGCAACCGCCCTTACGGGTGGACGCGGACGATGGTGGCCCCAAATGTCGTCGACCCGGAGCAGGTGCCCAATATGCCATGGCCGGCGGAGGGGCAGGAGCTGGCCAGCTGGCGGGTGGACAACGAGGCGGGTACGGTGACGCTGGAGGAGCCGCAGACGAGCCTGGGGGCGCTGACGCTGCCGCTGGCGCCGATGCCGGGCTGTTTTGGGGTGGCGCCGGACCGGGGCGAGGCGATCTCGACGGCTACGTCCGGTCCCCACGGCGGCAACATGGACTATCGCGGGTTTGTGGAAGGTGTGACCGTCTATCTTCCTGTTTTTGTGCCCGGGGCGCTCTTTCACATAGGTGACGGCCATGCGGTGCAGGGGGATGGCGAGATCGTGGGTACCGGCGTGGAGATCTCTTTCGACGTGGGTTTTACGGTGGATGTGCAGAAGGGGCGGCGCATCTACTGGCCGAGAGGGGAAAACGAGGCGTATATCTTTACGGCGGGCAACGCGCGTCCGCTGGATCAGGCTACGCAACATGCGACCACGGAGATGATCCGCTGGCTGGAGAAGGATCTGGGGATCGATCCGGTGGGCGCGCACATTCTGATGGGGCAGACGGTGGAATACGACCTTGGAAACATCTATGACCCGGCCTACACGATGATCTGCAAGATGCCGAAAGCGGTGCTGCCTTAGGTGAGGAGTGAGGGAAGAGGAGAGAGGGGCGACAGGAGGCAGATCGTCCTCTCTCTCTTCAGTTAATTGTTTAGACGCCCCGCTGGACGCCTCGCCTTTTAAGAGCGACTAGCCGCGACAGAAACAGACCCGCCAGCAGCAGGAACCCCACGCCAAAGAGCGCGAGCCCGCGACGCCAGCTTTCGGGCGCGTACCATAGCCGTATTTCCAGATCTCCGGGGGGAACGGGCAGGGCCCGGAAGGTGTAGTTGGCCCTCCGCACGGGGGCGGGCTCCCTGTTTACGGTCGCGAGCCAGCCGGGGAACCAGACTTCGCTGAGAACAAGATAGCCCGGCCTTTCGGCATGGACAGCCAGCACGATCTCATTCGGGCTGTATGCGAGAACCGACACGGGTCCTGCCATGCTCGATGGGTCTGACTCGTCCGCGGTCGCGGGGATGGACGGGATGTCGTCATGGCGCTGCGCCAAGACGACGGCATGCATTGGTTCAAAGGACGGCTGTTTCAGGGCAGCGAGCACGGCTTCTTCGTCGGGGAGGAGCTGGGCTACGGGAACCAGCCAGGCCCGGGGCAATGGATCGGGGTTTTCGTAGACGGCGAGGGGGCCGGGGGCGTCGTATGCGAGTGTATATTGGTCATCCAAGGGCGTACCGTCGCGCACGATGACGAAACGCACGTTGTACATATCGTAGATCCGCGTGTGGCGCCCGGGGTTATTGTTCCACAGCCCCTGCCAGTGCGTGAGTACCAGGGGGTTGTATATCCCCCACACATCCTGGAGCCCAAAGAGCGCGGCGGTATTGGGCTGCCACAGATCGTAGATGCCGGTGCGGACGTCGATGCGAAAGTGGTCGAGATTGGTGTTGGGTGGAGCGGGGTTGGCCGAGTCGCGGTCGGCTGCCACATTGGTGCCGGCCTGTCCTTGCAGATAGGCGATAACCTCGGGTTGGGCGAAACTGCGTGACGGGTCGTTTTCGCTAACGTCGATATTTATGCCAGCGGCGGTTAGCTCCAGCAACAGGAGGATGAGTAGCAGCGGGGCAAACATGCCGCTGGCGAGACGTTTGCGCCGATACAGGGCGAGCAGCAGCGACACAGCCAGCCAGACGGTAATTGCGATGAGGACAGCCTGGGCCGACATGGCGGCGCGCTGCATTGCGACGGAGTCCCCATCCAGAACGCGGGTGGTTACCAGCGCTAGCGGAATGGCGACGACGAGGAGCACGGGGGCGCCGAAGCGAATCAGGTAGAGATATAGTGTGTGATGGAGGGATGGGGCATCTTCCTGACTTCTGCTCCTTCCCCTCAGCAGGGCATCCAACCCGAAGGCGGCAAGCACGGAGAGTGCCAAGGCCCACAGTACGATGGTTCTGGCGGGGGCCTGGAAGCTGCCGTAGACGGGCAGGATACGAGTCAGCCAGCCGTGAACTGGCGTGTTGCCGCCGAGGGCGATGACGAAGCCGGACAGGGCCAGCGCGAGCCAGGGAAGCAGGCGGCGACGCTTTTCCGGCATGGGCAACAGGATGGCGCCGGCCGCGACGAGGATAGTCACCAGTCCTGTATAGGGCAGTTCGACCCGGTCCCATGAACCCCAGTAGTCCCAAGGTCCGCGCCCGAAGAAGCCGGGTGTCAGCAGGCCGATGAAGGCGGGTCCGGGTTCCAGTGAGTAGGATATGGTGTCCTGGTAGTCGAATGCTCCCCTTTGGGTGAAGGGGAGCATTTCAAAGGCGGGGAGAAGGATTGGCGCCGAGAGAAGGGCTGTAAGGATGAAGACGGTGAGGGGGTATTGAAGGCCTGCTATGGACTTGCGTAGGGCAGTCTGGTGGGAGACCGTAGCCAGGCTTTCCCAATAGTCAGCCCCCATTCTCCCCAATGAGTAGATCCCCACAGTCATTGCCAGATAGTAGCTGCTCTGGGCGTGGCCGGCGTAGTTGGCGATTGCAAAGAGCGCGGCGGCGACGCCGGCCCAAGGGAGGCTGCGGCGGGTCAGTGCCAAGTGACAGGCGGTGAGGATCCAGCCGCTCCACGAAAGGACGGCGACCAGATTGAGGTTGCCGAGATGGATGAAGAGAATATCGCAGAGACCGAACGCCAGTCCGGCCAGCAGGGCAGCGGGGCGGCTGCGGCCCAGGGTGCGCACAAGCACATACACACCAAGCCCGGCCCACCAGAGATGACCGATGCTGAGGAGCTGCATCCAGCGGTAGTCGAAGGCAGGATTGAGCAGGAAGAGCAGCAGGTTGGGTGGATAGAGGAATCCGGCCTGAATGTCGGTGATGAAGGGCGCGCCGCCGTAGAGGTGTGGATTCCAGAGAGGCAGCTGTCCCTGGCTGAGGGTGCGGGCGGCGAATCGGTAGATGGGGAAGAGGAAGCTGACCAGGTCGCCGCCGTCGGCAGGCTGGTAGACGGCACCGCTGATGGTGCGCCCGAAGAAGGCTGCAAACATTCCGGCCAGCAGGGCTGCGCCCAGGAGATCCCAACGCCGCTCGTCACGGCGGTATGTCAGCCAGGCAGTTGCGCCGGCCCAGAGCAGAAGGATGAGAAGGCCGGTGCTGACGGGGAGGAGATCCGATGGTGTACTCATCAGGCGGTTCAGTGCTGCGGGCTGGAGAAAGGGAGTTGCAGTGCCTTGATTCATCGCGGGGGAGCACCCCCGTGCCGACTCCGGTTTTGTCGCAAACTTGTGTGGTGGCGAATCTTTACAGTGGCGCTCCGACGGCTGTATGGTATAACAGAAGAAGAGTGAACAAAAGGTTTTGATGGCTCGAAAGCAGCAGATGCGCGGCGTTTCGGGACAATCCACAGTAGAGGCGGCCATGCAAGCGGACCTGGCGCTATTCAACGGCAATATCCACACGATGGATCTGCGTCAGCCGCGGGTTTCGGCGGCGGCGATCGCGGGCGACCGTTTTCTGGCTACGGGCAGCGACAGTGATATGCGGTCGTTTCTGGCGCCGGGCGGGCGGGAGGTTGATCTGCGGGGCGCGACCGTCGTGCCCGGTTTCATTGACGCCCACATCCACTTTCTTTCCTATGGGCTGAGTCTGCGGGAGATCGATCTGAGCGGGGCGGCGACGCTGTCGTCGGCATTGGAGCGGGTCGGGCGGCGGGCGGCGGATACGCCCCCCGGTCAGTGGCTCACAGGCCGCGGCTGGGACCAGTCGGTCTGGGAGGGCGGCGCGTTTCCTGCGGCTGCACAGTTGGACGCGGTCGCGGGGGAGCATCCAGTTTACCTGGCGCGCAAGTGCGGCCACGCGGCGTGGGTGAACAGCCTGGCATTGGAACGGGTGGGGATCACAGCCCATACTGAGGACCCGGAGGGCGGCGAGATTGTGCGCGGTGGGGAGGGGAAGCCGACGGGCATTCTGTTGGAAAAGGCGATGGAGCTGGCCTTTCCCTGCATGGCGGAACCGTCTGATGCTGAGGCGCTGGCCGCGGTGCGCCACGCGCAGGAGGTCGCCAACCGCATGGGGATCGTGGGCGTACACACGAAGGAGGCGGCGGGCTCTCTGCGGGCCTTTCAGCAGCTGCGCGCGGAGGGAGATCTCACGCTGCGGACGGTGGCGCAGATCCCCGTGGCCGAGCTGGACAGCGCGATCCGGCTGGGGCTGCGCACGGGGCTAGGCGATGAGTTTTTGCGCATCGGCGGGGTGAAGGTCTTCAGCGACGGCGCGCTGGGACCGCGGACGGCGTGGATGCTGGCGCCGTATGACGGCGAACCCGAGAACACCGGCATCGCGGTGACCGGGGCCGAAGAGATGGCGGACATCATTGCCAGGGCTACGGACGCGGGGCTGGCGGTGGTCACACATGCGATCGGCGACAGGGCGAATCGGATGGTGCTGGACGCGCTGGAAACGAGCCGCCGCGCCGGGCGGGGTCTGCATTTGCGGCACCGCATCGAGCATGCGCAGGTGCTGCATGCGGACGACATTGCCCGTTTCGCGGCGCTGGATGTCATTGCGTCGGTGCAGCCGATTCACGCCACTCAGGACATGCTCCTTGCCGACAGATATTGGGGGGAGCGCAGCCGCTATGCCTACGCGTTTCGGAGCCTGTGGGACAGCGGGGCAAGGCTGGCCTTCGGATCGGACGCGCCGGTGGAGACGCCGGACGTGATCCAGGGGATTCACGCGGCGGTTACGCGGATGCGGGCGGACGGCAGCCCCGGCGGTGACGGGTGGTATCCTGAGGAGCGGCTGACTGTGGAGGAGGCGGTGTGGGCGTATACGGTTGGGGCGGCATACGCCGGCGGAACGGAGAGCAGCCAAGGCAGCATTACGCCGGGTAAGTTGGCTGATCTGGTGGTGCTGTCACAGGATATTTTCACGATCCATCCGATGGCGATATTGGAGACGGACGTGGAGGCTACGCTGTTTGGCGGCGCGTTTGTGTGGGGGGCGTCTGCATTCTGAACAGGTGCTGATTTGCTCCGTTTTTGACCCTTCGAAACGAAAGCAGCGACCTTCCTTTCGATCTGGCGATGTAGAGAATGGGATTCATCCCCGGCCTGGAATTGAGCAGACGGTTTTATTGGGAGGCGGTGCGGCCGGTGCTGGAGGGGTCGTTCAGCGGGCTGCGGCATAGCGCGGCCTTGATAGGGCCGGGGTCGGAGACGCTTGGGTTTGACGACGAGATGTCGACGGACCATGGCTGGGGGCCGCGACTACAGCTTTTTCTGCGGCCGGCCGATTGGGAAATTCACGCTGGAGATATCGACTCGGCGCTGCGCGACGGTTTGCCGCACAGTTTTCTGGGCTACCCGACGAATTTCAGTCAACCGAACCCCGATGACAATGGAGTCCAGCTCTTGGAGGCGTCGGAAGGCGGGCCGGTCAATCACCGGGTGGAAACGCAGACGGTTGGCGGGTTTTTCTGCGGGTACCTGGGTTTTGACATCAGCAGGACGATCGGTGCGGCGGACTGGCTGACTTTTCCCCAGCAGAAGCTACGCACGATCACGGCAGGCGGGGTCTTCCACGACAAAATCGGGTTGGAGAGCGTGCGGGCGCGGTTCAGCTGGTATCCGCAGGATGTGTGGCGGTATCTGCTGGCTGCGGGATGGGCTCGCATTGGGCAGGAGGAGCATCTGATGGGGCGGGCGGGGCTGGTGGGCGACGAGCTGGGCTCGGCGTTAATCGGGGCGCGGCTGGTCCGGGACGTGATGCGGCTGTGTTTTCTGATGGAAAGACAGTATGCTCCGTATGCTAAGTGGTTTGGGTCCGCATTCTCGCAGTTGGAAAGCGCAGCTGCTTTGACCGATATATTGGTGAAAGTACAGAGGGCGTCCACCTGGCAGGAGCGGGACCGCTGGCTGAGCGAGGCATACCGGGTCGCGGCTGGCCGGCACAACCGGCTTGGGCTCACTGAACCGATGCCGGAGAGGCCGATGCACTTTTTTGGCCGGCCGTTTCGCGTGATGGCGTTGCACGGTTTCGCGGACGCGCTGCTGCGGTCTGTCCGGGATCCGAAGATAGTGCAACTGGCCAAGCGCCGACCCATAGGGAGCATTGACCAGTTCAGTGACAACACTGATTTGCTGGAGGCGACGGAGCTCAGGGAGTCGCTGCGGGCGCTGTACGGACCTCGCTAGTGGTTCGCGTCGAGAAGCAGGAGACAGCTGGGTGCGGCTGTTTCGCTTGGGCGCGTTTGGACTGAAGCCAAATCATTAGAGAATCACATAGACATATTCGATGGAGTACTAAGACAGTTTTGGAGACGCTTCGATGCATTCGACACTTAGGACTGAGCGACTGATTTTGCGACCTCTTGCAGCGGCGGATGCGGAGGACCTATTTGACGCGTATCGCAGGCCGGTAGCGATGCGGTTTATGGACGATGCGGCGCACACTTCTGCGGCGGAGACAAAGAAGATGGTCGATGGCATGCTCGATGGGTCAGGGACAGTGTGGACCGTTCGCACGACCGAGGACGGCCCGGCCCTGGGATTTGTCGATTACATCGGAAACGCCGGCGTGCCCGGGATGGGCTACTTTCTACACCCGGATCATTGGGGAAACGGCTATATGAGCGAGGCTGTACGGGCGGCGCTTGACTACGGTTTTGACGTGATGGGGCTGGACCGGGTGGAGCTGTGGATCAGTGAGGAGAACAGGGCGTCATTGCGTGTCGCCGAGCGGGTCGGGTTCAGGCGGCGGGGGCGGATGCGGCAGAAGTATCACCAGGACGAGACCGGCCACGACAAGATCGTTTACGGGATCACGGCGGAGCAGTGGCGCACGGGGGAACTGGCGGGCAACGCGCAGGCTGCTTACAGTATGGCGCCGATTCTGGCTGTGCCGGATGTGCTGGCCGCGGCGGAGTATTATTGCGACAAGCTGGGCTTTACGATCGGATTTCTGTACGGCGATCCGCCCACGCACGGCGGCATCCACCGCGGCGAATGGACGTCGGAGGGCGCGCATATTCAACTCACGCTCACGGACCAACCTTTGCCGGAGAAACCGCCGGTGGGGTTCTATGTTTTCATGGGCGAGGACGTTGACGGTCTGTTTGAGAAGTACCAGGCGGCGGGGGTACAAATCGAACGGGAGCCGACGGACGAGCCCTGGGGGATGAGGGAGTTCGCGATACGCGACTGTAATGGATATCTGCTGCGTTTTGGCAGGTCGAGCTGAGTGAATAACCGTTCATGATCGGTGCGAGCTGACTGCGCCCGCGCCGGTGATTTGGACTGCCGGCAGATTGTTGTGGTCGGGAGGGCGCTGGGATGACAGCAAAGAGTTTGGGATTACGGAAGGACTCTGAAGGGAGAGGTGGGATCTGGCAGCTCGCGCGTGAGCGAGGCATGAGCCGGCGTCGCTTTTTGCAGCTACTGTCGGCCGGCGGGACTGCGGCTGTGCTGGCGTCTTGTACGGGTCTGCCACTGCCAACGGCGACATTGCCGGCGGCAGAAGAGAGCACGGCGGAGGCTCCCCTTTACTACAAGAACCCAGCACCGTTTATCGATCACGGCGGCGGGAATCTGGAGACGCGCCTGGAGAACATGGAGGCGTTGATCACGCCGAGCCAGTACTTTTTTGTGCGCAACAACTCAGCCAGTCTGGTCGTGGACGCGGCCGACTGGCGACTCTCGATTGAAGGCGACGCGGTCGCTAATCCGCTGGAGCTTACCTACGATGACGTTTTGGATTTGCCCAGCCGGACGTTTATTTCGTACCTGGAATGTGCGGGCAACCATCGGTCCATGTTCGACTTGGTGAAGGGGCAGGCGGCCAAAGGGACGCAATGGGGGACCGGTGCGATCAGCAACGGCAGATGGACGGGCGCGGCGCTGCGGGATGTGCTGGTTCAGGCAGATATTACAGATGAGGCGGTCAGCGTGCTTCTGATTGGGTTGGACAGCGGTTCGCCGGAGAAGGGATTTCGGCGCGTGATGCCGGTTGAAAAGGCGATGGACCCGGATACGCTGCTCGCCTACTCCCTGAACGGGGAGGCTTTGCCGAAGGATCACGGTTTCCCGTTGCGGGCGCTGGCGCCAGGATGGGTGGGAGCCGCCAGCATCAAGTGGCTTGGGCGGATTGTTGTCTCTTCTGAACAGCTTTGGACGCGAAACAACACAACCTCTTACACATTGATCGGCGATGCCTATCCGCCGGAGGGGGAATCGTTGGGCAAGCCGGTGACGATGCAGACGATCAAGAGCGCACTGGCGCTGCCGCGGCCCGCTGAGCTGGCGGCAGGGACGCAGCGCATTCACGGCTACGCACAGTCGCCGTCCGGACCGATTGCGAAGGTGGAGTGGAGCCTTGATGCCGGGACGACCTGGAGAGGCGCGACCGTAGTCGAGCCGAGCGAAGACGTTTCGAGGTATTCGTGGGCGCGTTTCGAATTCATGTGGGATGCTCGGCCGGGCGAGCACACGATTATGACGCGGGCGACGGACGCCGCGGGCAATAGACAACCGGACGAGATTCCTTTCAACGAGAAGGGTTATCTCTTCAACCAGCCGGTACCCCACCCGATACGCGTGGCGTAGTAATGACGAGACCGGTTTGACAGAGGCACGCTATGATTGAGATCGCCGACCATACACGAATCGTATCCGTCGCGGAGATGCAGCTTCTGGAGAAAGAGGCCGATGCAGGCGGCCAGAGCTATGCGGCGATGATGGAACAGGCGGGTACTGCCCTGGCAGAAGCAGTTCAGGAGAACTATACCCTCAGTGGGGACGGCACGGTGTTGGTCCTGTCGGGGCCGGGCAACAACGGGGGCGACGGGCTTGTCTGCGCACGGCATCTCAACGACGCCGGCTACCAGGTGAGGGTCTATCTGTGGAAGAGGGGCGGCTCTGCGGTCAAGGAAGAGCGGGCTGGGAGTAAGCGGCGGAAAAGAGGCTCGCGCATGAGAGTGGACCCGCCGGAAGATTACGAGGGCCATTTGGGCAAGCTGGTTGAGCGCAATGTGCCCGTCCACAACGCAGAAGAAGACGAGGATGCGGTGCAGCTGCGAGCCTGGCTGGACGCAGCGGATGTCGTGGTTGATGCGCTGCTGGGTACGGGCGCCAACCGGCCCATTGAGGGTGAACTGGCCGGCATCCTGCAGCAGGTGGCAGAGGTGCGCAACAGCCGCCCTTTGCATGGGAAATTTTCTGCGGGGGAAGCTGGCCCCGAGGCGGGTGATCCGAAAGCTCAACCGCCGCTGGCTGTGGTCGCTGTCGATGTGCCCAGCGGTTTGAATGCGGACAGCGGCGCGCTCGATGCGGCTACGGTTGCAGCCGATATGACGGTGACATTTGGTTGCGCGAAGACGGGGCAGTTCCAGTTTCCCGGCGCGGGCGTCCTCGGCGAACTGGTGGTGGCGGACATTGGTATTCCCCCTGAACTTACCGCCGACATGCGGACGTTTTTCCTGACGCCGGAACAGGTGGGCGGCCTCTTGCCGACGCGCAGCCGCAACAGTCACAAGGGTACTTTTGGCAAGGGGATGGCAGTGGTGGGCAGCGTGAACTATCCGGGCGCCGCCTATCTCAGCTGTGCGGCGATGGGCCGTGTGGGAGCAGGGCTGGTAACGGGCGCGATTCCTCAGCCGGTGTGGGTACCGGTGTCGTCGGCGCTGGCTGAACCGACGTGGATCCTCCTGAGCCATGATCTGGGGGTGGTGAATGAGACTGCGGCGGCCAATGTCACGGCAAAGCTGGGGGAGTATGACGCGCTGCTTATCGGCTGCGGGCTGGGGCAGGAAAGCGCAACGCGGGCCTTTATGGAGCGGCTGCTGCTGAGGAATCACAGGCGGCGCCCGTCAGCATTGCCGGGCGCGTTTGTTCCGTCTGACGGTCAAGCGGTCGAAGACGGGCAACAGGGATCAGACACAAATTCGTCAACCGACTCGCCATTCGGTACGATCCGCCGCCGCGACCAATTGCCGGTTGAAGGGCCCTTGTTGCCGCCTACGGTGATCGACGCGGACGGCCTCAACCTTCTGGCACAACTGGAGGACTGGCCGTCGCTGCTGCCGGCAGACTGCGTCCTGACTCCGCACCCTGCGGAGATGGCGCGTCTCTGCGGGCTGTCATCGGTGCAGGAGGTTGCAGACAACCGCTGGGAGTTGGCGCGGAAGCGGGCGGCGGCCTGGCAGGCGGTCGTGCTGCTCAAAGGGCCGTATACGGTCATTGCCACGCCGGAAGGGGAGCTGGCTGTGTTGCCGGTGGCCACTGCTGCGCTGGCTACGGCGGGGACTGGGGACATTCTGGCCGGCGCGATCACGGGGTTGCTGGCTCAGGGTCTGTCTCCATTTCAGGCCGCGTGTCTGGGGGCCTGGCTCCATGGACGTGCCGGAGAGCTGTGCGAGCAGAGGATTGGAAGCGCCGGGGGCATCGCCTCGGATCTGCTGACACTTCTGCCTGCGGCGATGAACGAGTTGCGGGAATAGAGGGGAAACGGCCGCCAACTAGGAACTTCTGCCGGATTCCCACGCCTGACGTAAGGCGCGCGCCTGCTCGATCAAGTCAGCCATGGTCTGGTCCGGTCCGGTGACGAGGGAGCTGCCGACGCCCAGAGCGTCGGCACCGGCCGCGGCCCAGGCGGCGGCGTTTCCCGGGCCGATGCCGCCGGTGGGCACGAACCGGACATCATCGAGCGGGGCGCGCAGGGCTTTGAGATAAGCAGGGCCACCGAGATTGGCGGGGAAGAGTTTCAGGAGGCGGGAGCCCGCGGCGTGGGCCGTCTCGGCTTCGGTGGCGGTGTAGATACCTGGAATGTGCAAAACGCCGGCCTTACGGGCCTGTTCAACTACGGCTGGATTGAGCCCGGGCGCGACGGTGAACTGTGCGCCGGCGGCAACGGCGGCATCGAACTGGTCTTCGGTACGCACGGTGCCGGCGCCGATGCACATATTCTGGCCAAAACGTGCCCGCAACATTTGGATAAGTTCGAGCGCACCGGGCGTGTTCAGAGTTATCTCCATCACAAGCACGGGGGCGGCCAGGAGCGCGTCGCCGATTTCGAGCACTTTCTGGGCGGGAAAGTCCCCGCGTACGATAGCGACGATGCCGTCGTCCTGCACTTTGCGCGCCATCTCTTCAGGACCGAAAATCATTCTCGCGCTCATTAATGTTTGCGGCAGCACATTGGCAGCCCCTCCAGGAAAATCGAATCCGATACGGCATCTCTTGCATTTGGGGCGATTTCTCAAATGCTCCGAACCTATAGTAGTATAGCATTGATTCTATTGCCGATTGGAGGAAAGTCGCATGAATATTGCCCTTGACGTCATGGGCGGCGACAATGCACCGCGCGAAATCGTAGCCGGCGCGATATTGGCGGCACGACAGTACGACGTTACTGTTTCGCTGGTGGGGCGGCCGGACGTCATAGAAAGGGAGCTGGCGAGGCATCCGACTCACAGGCTGGACCTGCCGATCGTGCCAGCCTATGAAGTGATCGAAATGTCGGACAAGCCGGCGAAGGCGGTACGCACAAAGAAGAACAGTTCGATGGCGGTAGCCTGCAAGCTGGTGAAGGAAGGCAAAGCGGATGCATTTGTGACGGCGGGCAACACGGGCGGCGCGCTGGCTGCCGGCATTCTGCACTTTGGTCGGATGCAGAGTATCCTGCGTCCGGCGTTGATCGTTCCCTTTCCCACATTGCGGGGTTTCTGCCTGATTCTGGATGTTGGGGCCAATACCGACGTCAAGCCGGAGCAGCTGCAGCAATTCAGCGTGATGGGCAGTGTCTACTCGCGACGCATCATGGGCGTGCGTAATCCGAGCGTTCGCATTTTGAGCAATGGTGAAGAGGAAGGCAAAGGCAATCAGCTGGTTCTGGAGGCGACGGCGCTGCTAGAGGAGACGCCCGGCATCCGGTTTATGGGGAATATCGAGGCGCGGGACGTGACCAGCGGCATTGCCGATGTGGTGGTCACGGACGGCTTTACGGGCAATGTCTTTATGAAGGGCGCGGAGGGCATTGTCAAGTTGCTTCAAGGTGTACTGTTGGACGAGATCACGGCCGGTCCGATCAGCAGCATTGGCGGTCTGCTGGTTCGCTCCGCGCTGCGCAGGATGGCGCGAAGGCTTGACGACAGTGAGTTTGGAGGGGCGGTCCTGCTGGGCCTGTCTAATTTGATGGTCGTCGGCCACGGCAGAAGCAACGCCAACGCCATCCGCCACACGATTCGCAATGCGAAGCAGTTGATCGATTCGCGGCTGGTTGAAGAGATTCAGTCGGGCGTCAGCGAAGTTATCGACAACGCCGATGAAATGGTCGCCCTCCAACGGTAGCCAGCCAAATCACCGAAGAATTCAACTCCATGAAAGTATACCGCAATCTGCCGGCGATTAAGTCAAGAGAGCAGAGGGGGCGGCGAATTGCCTTGGGTGGTTTGGCGATCCTTTTTGTCGGCCTTCTCGCCAGCTTTACGCCGACCTGGTTCCCGCCGGATGAACCGACATCCAATGCTCTGACCGGTTTTATTCAGCGATACTGGACGGTCGTCAGTTTTGGCGCGCTGGCGGTGGGCTTTATCGCCTCCAATGTCGGGAGCTACTATATTAACCGCTTTGCGCCGCGGCGCTGGCCTGGCAGCAAGCGAATTGCGCGACCGGATGAGCTTGTCGAGAACGGTCTGAAAGGGTTTGACGACAAGTACGCGCTTTTTCTATGGGGACTGGATGAAGTCCCGTACATTTTGGTGGGGCCGTCCGGCGTACGGGTCTTTCTTGTGCGCAGCGACAAAGGAACTGTGCGCGTGTACGGGGACAGATGGCGGGAACGGTTCAGTCTGGGCCGATTGCTCACGTTTCTCAACAGGGAGGGACTGGGCAACCCCGTACGTGAAATCGAGGAGACCGAACGGAAAGTCCGGGAGTTGCTTCAAGAGGGAGAGTCGAGCGGTGAATTAGCGGTCAACGCTGCCGACATTCCGATCGAGAGCGCGGCGGTCTTCATCAATCCGGCCATGCAACTGGAGCTTGAGAACCCCTCGATGCCGGTGTTGCGGGTCGATCAGTTGAAGAAGTATGTGCGCACAAAGAGGGACCATCAACTGAATGCGGGCGATGTGCGCGCGGTGACTGATTATCTACTGAGTGTCAGCGCGCTGGCGTAACAGCGGCGCTTCGCATCAATCGAACCCCAGCCTTCTTTCCTTCAAACTGACATATTTATCGCGGGTGATGATCAGATGATCGAGAACATCGATCTGCAGGAGCTTGCCCGCGGCGACGATCTGTTTTGTCACCTGCACGTCTTCGGGGCTGGGTGTTGGGTCGCCGCTGGGATGGTTGTGGACGACAATGAGTGATGCGCTGTTGGCGCGCACGGCCTCGGTAAAGATTTCACCTACACGAATTACGGCGGCGTTGAGGCTGCCGGAATAGACGACGGGAGTACGTTGGACATTGTTTTTCGTGTCCAGGAGTACGACCCGCACCTGTTCCCGCTCCAGCATACCCATTTCCAACATCAGAAGATTGGCGACATCGGAGGGGCTCTGGATCTTGTCGCGCTCCAAGGGCGCGGCGAGCAGGAGTCTGCGTCCCAGTTCGAGGGCGGCTTTGATTTGTGTGACCTTGGCCTTGCCAACGCCGCGGGTCTTTGTCAACTCCTCAAAACTGGCGTGGGCCAGACCGGGCAGGCCATTGAATTCGGTCAGCAGACGCTCGGCCTGGCGGATGACGTTTTCGCCCCGGCCGCCGGTACGCAGCACGATTGCGAGGAGTTCGGCGGCGCTGAGGGCACCGGCGCCGACATACTCCAGCCTCTCTCTAGGACGGAGATCCTCCGGCATCTCCTTGATTGTGTAGGCTGTGCGGGAAGGAGTTGCCTGATCGTGGTTATCAGGTCGTTCTTTGCGGGAAGAGTCGATAGCAGGGGTGATATTGTCTACAGGTGTCAGTTGCATACAGGTTTAACCGGGAGATAGTCGTGGACCGATATTGAATTAGTGCAACACAGTTGGGATCAGGGCTGGCTTTTTTTTAAGACCAGGAATCGCGTTTCTTTGAAGTTGTGGGCGAGGCATCAAGGGTTGGAGGTGAAGAATAGGGCCAGTTTCAATCCAACCTGAAATCACTTAAGAGGTCCAGCAATGCAGTGGTCGCCGTTCTTCATCACGACGAGGTCAAACTGCTCCCCCTGGATATTCTTCTCTTCCACAGTGGCTGCGAAGGATTCTTCGAGCACGGACTTCATGGTTTTGCGGAAGAGGTCTTCGCTGTGGATTCCCCCGCGCAAGCCAAAGCGTGCCAGAGCCATTTCAAATGAATCGAAACGCTCGTCCAGCTTGTCGAAACGCTCATCTATTCTGTTGAAACCTGCTTCGGTTTCTCTTGTATAGTTATGTTTCCTGACGACTTACCTCCACTTGAGCCAGGAGACGCGCAAACTCGTCCCGTCGCGGAAACTTCTTGGCGACCACCCCTTCAACAAATACGACAAATTCGGGTGATTGCTCCAGTATCTGCGGCAGGCTATTCAGGATATATCGTTTGGCCTGTTCCAACTGCTCGGTTGTTAGCGGCTGAGCGTTCATCGATTCCGTTGTCTCCACCATGGTCATGAGTATACCACGAGTGCGTCAGTCTTCAGGTGTTTGCGATGGCTGGAGTCAGCAGCTGACAGATCATATGGCAGGTAGCGCACGACAGTTTCTGGTCAGAGTCCAACTAAGAGCAGGAATTGTCGTCCACTCAACGAATGAAGCGGGTCACAGAAAAGGGCGCTAAATCCCAGGCGATCGGTTGATCGAGAGCTTGCTCGACCACCAGCTTTGCACTAAACGGGCCAAGGGTGAGACCGGTAGGCCCGTGCCCAGTTGCAAGGTAGACACCTTTGGTTCCTGGAATGGCACCCAGCAGCGGCAGGTGATCAGTGGTATAGGGACGCAGACCGACTCGAATTTCATGGATAGCGGCGTTGCGCAGGCCGGGGGCGAGGCGCAGGGCTTCGTGCAGAACTTCCTGGATGCCCGAAACGGTTGCGTTAGGAGCGAAGCCGCTGTCGGTTTCGCGCGTGGCGCCGACAGCGACGCGACCACCGGGCCAGGGCACCTGATAGTGACCGCTGAATCCCCCCACGATCGACCAGGCGCTCGTATCCTGGCCGGGGACATGCAGATGGATGATCTGCCCGCGCTGGGGCGCAACGGGAATCCGGACGTCCAGCTGATCTGCGAAGGCGGCTGACCAGGCGCCGCCTGCGATGAGAACGGTGCCGGCCGTGTATTCTTCGCCTGAAGCGATGCGGATGCCGTTCACCTGGCCCTCTTCCAGCAGCAGGGCCGAGACGTCGGCGTCGATTGTCCGGACGCAGCGGCTGCGCAGGCCGTGTTCGAGAGCTGCTGTCATCAGGCGGCCGTCGACGCGGCGGGAGACAGGCTGGAGCAATACTGCGCTGGCGTCGGCCAGTGGAGGGAAGAAGGAGTTGCGGGCTTCTGCGGGAGAGATGCGTCGAATCAACTCCGCGGAGGGAGGGCGCCGCTCCTCCTGGCGGGCGTAGATTTCCTGCTCCATCTCGGCGAGGGCGGCCGCTTCGGTGTCGTCGAGGGCGATGGATAACTTGGAACACAGGCTATAGGCCCGAGAGAGTTCTTCGATGGACGCGCCGTCGGCAGTGAGATCATCGATCAGCACGGAATAGTAGTCCACGGCGTCGAGAGCGAAGTCGTACCAGAGCCGGCCATCACGTGTGCTGCTTTCGGGAGCGAGGATGCCGGCGCCGGCGTCGGTGGCGCGGCCTGTGTCACGGCGGTCGCACAGCAGAGTGCGGGCGCCCAGCTGACCGGCGCGGTAGGCGGCGGCCGCTCCGACGATACCGCCGCCGATGATGATCAGGTCGAAATCCATAGCAAGGCCTCCAGGTTGTGCCGTGCCGTCATAAGGCTGATCGGAAGAATTCTTTCGCGGTGTGTACGCGTTCTCATCTTCAACTCAGTTGCTTCAGTTTTGGCCAGCAGCCTGAATCTGAAAGATTGTGCCGCTGTAATGGAGGAGATAGAGATTGCCAGCCTCATCCTCACCGAAGCTGCTGACGTTGTAGGGGCTGTCCAGGAGCAGCTTGGACTCCCATACGCCGTTCACCCGCCTCAGGCCCCAGATATTGCCGGTGACATAGTCCGCAAAAAAGTAAATGCCCTGCAGAGAGGGTTGGTCCTGCCCCCTGTAGACATACCCGCCGGTGATGGACATACCGCTGACACGATCATACTCGACCACCGGCATGATCAGTCCTGCTGTGGGACAGCCGGTGGAGGGATTGAAGCAGTGGAAACCTTCCATGATGCGCCAGCCGTAGTTTTCGCCGCCGGGGCTGTCGGCCGGTTGGAAGTTCACTTCCTCCCAGGCGTTCTGGCCTACGTCAGCGATGTAGAGGTCGCCGGTCTCGCGGTCGAAGGAGAAACGCCAGGGATTGCGCAGACCGTAGGCCCAGATCTCGTCGAGAAATTGATCATTTCCGACGAAAGGGTTGTCCTCTGGGATGGAGTAGGGTGAATCGCTGGCAGGAGAGACATCGATGCGGAGGAGTTTGCCCAGTAGCGTCTGGCCCTTCTGCCCGTTGTCCTGGGGGTCGGCGGCGCTGCCGCCGTCGCCGGTCCCGATCCAGAGATAGTCGTCAGGGCCGAATGCGATCTGGCCGCCGTTGTGATTGCGCCAGGGTTGGTGGAACTGCAGGAGGATTTCTTCGGTATCCGGATCGACCTGATGGACGTCAGGGAGAAGGCGGAAGCGGGAGACGCGAGTATGAAGACGGCCGGGGACGGTGGTCGTGTAGTTGACATAAAGGGTTCGGCTGCTGGAAAAGTCGGAGGGGAAGGCGATGCCAAGCAACCCCATTTCCCCGCAGCAGTTGACTTGGTCGCGGATGTCCATGAACGGGGTCTGGCCTTGGAAGCCATTGTTGAACGCCTGTACCAACCCCCTCTGCTCAACCACATAGACGCGCCCGGAGCCATCCCGGGCGTGAGCCAGATCTACAGGATTCTTCAGTCCAGACATTGTTTTGATCAAGACAATGCCGGGCCAAGCCGGCCTTTGTTGGGAGTCGGGCGCGGGGGCCGGCGTGCTGGTTTCTACGGCGGCGGTTGCCGGGGTGGCGGCAGACGTCTGGGCTGGCGCCGTCGTGGGAGTGGACGATGCCGCGCCGTTCGCGTCCGACTGCGGAGAACTGGGAGGGTCGCTTGGGGCACAAGCGGCAAACAGGACCGCGCCGATCAGTGCGCAGATTCTCCAGGAGACTCCAATCTTCATGTTCTGTCCTTCCTTCAGATAGCGATCGCGACGAACACGCGGCTGCAATCCGCACTGTGCAGGAACGGCATCTTGCATTTCGAGCGCTGTCCAACTCGAACTGCCGCCTGGCTGAAGCGCTACTACGGCAAGACTGCGACCCGGTGCACGAGAAACCATCCTACCAGCAGAGTCGATTGTCAGTCCAGTTTTGAGGGTCATCGCGATGGGGGACCCAAAGCTGCCGGAGGCCGTTTGGCGACTCTTATCCCCAGCGCTGTTCGGGCGGGTCGAAAAGAAAGCCATGGAACAGCTTGCGTCGAGCAGGTGAGAGGCGGTTATAGAATTCGCTGGGATAGCTCCAGTGCTCTTGCGACGCGATCATCCAGGGATGCTCGTAGGCATAGTAAAGCATAGCGCGGCGACCCTTCTCACTGCTGAACGGGCCGGCGGAATGCCAGAGGGCATTGTGGAACAGGACGGCGGTCCCTGCCGGCGCGCAGATTTCCGTAACTCCGGCGGCCGTCCCCCACCGCTGCAGATCTTCGAGATTTGGCGCAAAGGCGGCCTTATGGCTGCCCGGCACGACGCATAGATTACCCTGTCCGGGTTGGGTCATGTCGCTGAGATAGTAGCCGATTTTAAGTTGCAACAGCGGAATTTGCGGACCCAGGTTTCTGAATCCGTCATCAATACCGTCGATATGCCATCTCATGCCGCGGCCGATGAGATCGCTGCCATGCTCGACGATTGCGTCCGATGCATGGTGATGGGGGCGGGCATTAAGCAGGCCGGTGACGTAGGGCCAGATGGCGGGCCAGTCGAGCATCTCCAGGAACAGGGGATCGTCATCGAGAATGTAGAAGATGCGGGCGCTCTTTTTGCCCATCGGCGTCGTTATGCCGGTATGAGGGAGCTCCTGCTCCTGCAGGCTGCGCCGGTGTTTCATTACGCGGCGGAGGGCCTGGAGCAAGGCATTGACGTGGTCGACGTCCAGAAACTCTTCGAGGACCAGGTAGCCGTTGTTGTCGAAAAAGAAGCGTTCTGCGAGGGCGGGGCAGGCAGCTGCGTCTGTGTCAGCGGCATCTGTCTTAGAGGCCGATGTTCTGTTCTCTATTTTCATTTGTGTCATGATTGGACCTCACCAGGTCAAATGCATAGGTATTCACTTCAGCCTTTACGAGTCCGAGGGAGATTCTCGGGACAGGAGGCAGGTTGGCGCTGGCTGAAGCGGCTGCGCAGTGCCGTTGCACTCCGGAGTCCGCAGCCGCCGGCAAGTGTGCGGAGCGCTATGCTTCATCGATGATGGCGACTGCCCTCACCGGGGATCCGTCACGGCCGGTGATTTTCAGGGGGAGGGCGGCAAATTCGAACAGAGGTTGGCCGATCTGGTCGAGGTTGGTCAAATTCTCGACGATCAGAACGTCGTTTCCCAGGAGCACAAAGTGGGCATCATTGGGCGAATAGTCGACCGACGGAGTATCGATGCCTACGAGTTCGACAGCGCAGTCTACGAGGAAGCGGGCTGCGTCCTCTGTCAGCGGCGGATAGTCGGTGAAATACCGGGGTTTGCCCCAGTTCTGCGCCCAGCCGGTGTTGAGAATCAGTTTGGACGCGCGACCGATGGCCTGGCGATGGGGAGTCAGATCATCCGCGGTGATTTCTTCTTTGGGCTGTTTGGTAGAGAGGTCCAACAGCATGGCCGGGCCGATGCACTGTGCCAGCGGAATCTGATCGATGGTCGTTCCGTCATGATAGAAGTGGAAGAAGGCATCCATGTGGGTGCCGGTGTGGAGGGAAGTGCGCAGGTTGCTTGTATTCATGTGTCCCGGTGTGCCGGATGGGAGATGGGCTGGGATAGAGGTGCGCACTTCGATTTCGACCGGAGAATCACCGGGAAAGGGTGGTGTCGAAGGAGCAAGAGGGTAACTCAGGTCGACAATTTTGCGCTGCATAAGGTCTTTCCGTAGATACCTCAACCGGAGCCGGCTGAGGAGGGTCGGGATCGAGAGGAGCGACGTGAGAATGGCAGTATTTGCTGCCCAAGCCGGGCAAAACGGCAACGAAAAACCGACATCACTTGACTATACCGATTCAGTGTTGACAACGAATAGACGGCGTACTATAATTCGGCCATTGGCAGGCTGCCCATTCATCTCCCAGCGGTTGAACTATAGCGATCATGCGTACTTTCTGCAACATCATCACCGATGGGATGCTCGACTACCTGGTTGCGATCTACGAGTTGAGCGAAACCAACGACAGAATCTCCACCTCTGTGCTGGCGCAGAAGATGGAGGTGACGCCGGCTGCGGCCAGCAGCATGGCAAAACGCCTGACAGAGACCGGTCACGTGGTGCGCTCTGCCAAGGCCGGAATCCAATTGACTGATCAGGGGCGGCTGGCGGCGTTGCAGCTGCTGCGAAGGCACCGGCTGTTGGAGGTGTTTCTGATCGAGGTAATGGGCTTTACCTGGGACCAGGTCAAGGCGGAGGCCATGCGGCTGGAGCACGCTATCAGCTCAGAGTTCGAGAAGCGGATGGAAATCCTGTGCAACTTCCCGACCCATTGCCCGCATGGAGACCCGGTTCCGAGCGAAGACGGTCATGTCCAGAGCGAGAATCTGGTCAGTCTGGCGGATCTGCGGCCGGGGCAGGTGGGAGAATTACGGCGCGTAGCCAACCACAATGCGCCGATGCTGCGGTATCTGACGCAGATGAATCTTGAACCCGGATACCGGGTCAAAGTGTTGAACGTAGAACCGTTTGACGGGCCGAGCATCGTGCAGATTGAGGACAGTGCCACACAGACGGAACCGGGGGGGATCGTAAAGATAATTGGCCGCTCCCTCGCGCAATGTCTCTTTGTAAGATTGACTGAGCAGCCTGCCGCGTAGTCGGGCATCGTTCTGCACAGTACACGCATGACCTCTCCCCTCACAGAGCGCACAATCCGCGAAACTGCACCGTTCTCAACCACTCTACGTATTGTCCTTCCAGCCCTTTGCCTGCTGATCATTTGCATCGGCAGCAGCACTCCCCTTTCAGCCCAAAGCGAATCCACCAGCATCACCGCTGATGAAGTGAACACCGTTGCACGGGACTTGTGGTGCCCGCTGTGCGGCGGCAGGTTGCGGTTGGACAGCTGCGAACTGAAGGCATGTGCGCAGATGCGGGAGGTGATCGAGATCAAATTGGCGGAGGGGGAGGACGCGGAGTCGATCCGGGACTATTTTCTGGAGCAGTACGGGCCGCAGGTGCTGGGGGAACCGCCGCGGCGGGGGTTCAACTGGCTGGCGTGGATCTTGCCGCTGGTTGCGGTCGCGGGCGGCGGCGTCTTCCTCTGGCTACGCCTGCAACAGATGGCGGGTCCGTCGCGACCGGCGGCGGCCAGAGTAGCCGGTCCCGAACACGACGAGCGGGAGCGGCGATTGGATGAGGAACTGGCCCGCTATGACTGAATTGAGCGGGTCGGAGCGCGGCGCACCACATCTTCCTGAAAGAGACACACCGCTAGAGTCGCAAACTGAACGACAGACGAAAACGCCTTCCAGACGGGCGGTGCGTTTCTGGCGCGTCTTGTTCCTTGGTGTCGTCATGGCATTCATTGTGCTGCTGGCGGTGCGGTTGTGGCAGACAAATGTGCAGGAACAGCGGGCCGCGGGTGAGGCGCCGGAACTACGTTTCACGACTTTCGACGGCGTAGAGGTCGATTTGGGCGGGTTGCGGGGGAAGGGCGTTGTCATCAATTTCTGGGCGAGCTGGTGTACGCCCTGTCGCGAGGAGGCGGATCTGCTGGAGCAGACATGGCGCCGGGAGAAGGAGAACGGTATCGTCTTTCTAGGGCTGGACTATCTGGACCAGGAGCCGGCCGCGCTCGCTTATCTAACGGAGTTTGATATCACCTACCCCAACGGGCCAGACCTGCGCAGCCAGGCAGCCCGGCGTTACCGGATTCAGGGAGTGCCGGAGACCTTCTTCATCAACCCCGAAGGGAGAATCGTGGAAACGGTTGTCGGGCCGATCTCAAGCCAGCAGGAGTTGGACGAGTTGCTGGATCGTATTCGCCCCTGATTGTAAGTACCCTCGCGTGCGCCACCGCTGTGAACGGATTTTCCCCGGCGGCTGAATCCAACTTCACTGAAATCTGTGCTAGAATGGCTGGGCTGTGCGAGGCCCTTCCTGCCCTGGCGGCGAGGCCGAGTGTTGCATGAACGCGAACGAGATTAAGTAAGAGCTTTATTGATGAAGATGAATCAGACCTATCACCTGGTCACCCTCGGATGTCCGAAGAATGAGGTTGACAGTGACGGCATGGAGATGCTGTTGCGGCAGGCCGACTTTGGCATCAGTGCCGATGCGCGGCAGGCGGATGTGTTGATCGTGAACACGTGCGGCTTTCTTGAGGCGGCGAAAGAGGAGTCGATCGGGGTATTGCAGGAACTGGCGGACGGCAAGCGGAGACACCAGATGCTGATCGCGGCCGGCTGTCTGGCGCAGCGCAACGGCAAGGAGGTGCTGGCGCGGGTGCCGGAGGTGGACGGCCTGTTGGGAACGCGGCGCTGGATGGACGTGGTGGAACTGGTCAAGCAGGTGCGGGGCGGTTCGGAGCAGCGTCGACTGCAGAGGTACAGCCTTTTGGGTGAGCCGGACGAGACTTACGTGCAGGCGGTGCCGCGGCCGCCGGTGGCCGGGGGCAGCGCCTATCTCAAGATTTCGGACGGCTGCAACGCGCCGTGCGCATTCTGTACGATCCCCAGCTTTAAGGGAAAACTGCGCAGCCGCCCAATTGAGGCAGTTATCGACGAGGCCAATGCACTGGTGGAGGCGGGCGCCAAGGAGCTGGTGGTCGTCGCGCAGGATACAACCGACTTTGGACGGGACCAGGGTGAGCCGGACAGCCTGCCCCGCCTGTTGAGCGCGCTCTGCAACCGCACCAGCGACGCTCTGAAGTGGGTACGGCTGATGTACGCCTACCCCGGGCACGTGAGCGACGGCCTGATCGAGGTGATGGCGAGCCAGGAAAAGATCGTGCCCTATCTGGATATGCCGCTGCAGCACGGGGACCCGCGCACGTTGCGGCGCATGCGCAGACCGTCGCGACTGGAGATGGTCTATGAGCACGTGGAGAAGCTGCGCGCGGCGATGCCGGATATCGCTTTGCGCACGACGTTTATCGTCGGCTACCCGGGCGAGACTGAAGAGGAGTTCCAAGGTCTGCTGCAGTTCGTGCAGGCGATGGAGTTCGACAAGGTGGGCGCATTTCCCTTCAGCCCGGAGCCGGGAACGCCGGCTGCCGAGTTGCCCGACCCCGTTCCGGAGGAAGAGAAGGAGGGGCGTTACGGCCGGCTGATGGAAGTCCAGCAGCCGATCAGTTTGCGGAAGAATCAAGAGCAGGTTGGGAAGGTGCTCGACATCCTCGTCGAGGGCCAGGGCGAAATCGCTGAGAGCGGCGCGCCGCTGGTGATGGGCCGCAGCTACCGAGACGCGCCGGAGGTGGACGGCCTAGTGCTGGTGCCGGGTATTGCGGACGCGCCGGCCGGGGCCATCCTGCAGGTGCATATCAACGGGGCGCTGGAATATGACCTGGTGGGTGAACCACTGATCGCCGAGACATTTTCCAGCAGAACGGAACTGCTCGCAGAGTTCAAGTAGGAAGCGTAATACCTCCCGCGGAGACCGTCATGGCCGATCTGTCGAAGTTGGAACGGGATCTGGCCGCTTTGGAACGGGACTCCACTCTCCATGACAGTGACAATCTGGCGGCGCGCTTCGAGGCGCTGAAAACTCTCGACTTTCTGGAGGAGGCGTTCCAGATACAGGCCGGGCACCGGTTCGCGGCAAGCGGGCTGCGGCGCGTGCACGCATTGCAGGGCGACTTGGAAGGGCGTAACCAGGCTCTCTTTCGGAATCTGCGTTCCGGTATCCGAACAGGAACGGTAACGCCGGGCCAGCTGCGGACGCTGCTTGAAAGCAACTGCCGTTACCGGCGCGGCGACACTGCGTGCATGCACTGGGGCGCGGATGCCGCGGACGCGTTGGCCGCAGGGTTATTCCGCAGCGACTGCCCGCCGCATGAGTGGGATGGCGGCGACAGTGAAATGATTCACTATGAATCGACGCCGGTGAGCGCGGTGCTGGAACTGGTGGACCGCGTGCCGATGACGTGCGCCGACCGATTTGTCGATATCGGCTCGGGGCTGGGCCAGGTGGTGCTGCTGCTTCATTTGCTGGCTGGCGTAGAGGCGATGGGGCTGGAGGTCGTGCCGGCGTATGTGGAGCGGGCCCGCGGTGAAGCGGCCAGGCTGGGAGTTGACGGGGTCTCTTTCAGAGAAGGTGACGCTCGCAGCGCGGACCTGTGCGGGGGAACGATCTATTTTCTGTTCTCCCCTTTTCGAGGGCAAATGCTGCAGACGGTGCTCAACAGGCTGAGGCACGAAGCTCGCACGCGGCGGTTGACAGTCTGTTCGTTCGGCCCGTGTACAGAGCAGATCGCCGGTGAGCCGTGGCTGACCTTGCAGGAGGCGGGGATGAACCACGAGTTCCGGCTGGCTGTCTTCCACAGTAATAGCTAGGGGCTGAGAATAGAAAGGCATCGACACGGGGACAGGCCCGCGCCGATGCCTTTCTTAGTCGAAAGCTTCTTTTTTCGGCTGGGGTGAATCCAGCCCACCCTATTAGCTCAGGTGGAAGACCGCCATCTTGGTTTCGGTCATTTCCTCGATCGCGTACTTGGGCCCTTCCTTGCCCATGCCGCTCTCCTTGACCCCGCCATAGGGCATCAGGTCGGCGCGCCACTGGGTGCCCCAATTGACGTGCAGATTGCCGGACTCCACCTCCTGCACGAATCTCATGGCCCAATCGATATTCTGCGTAAAGATGGCCGCGCTCAGGCCGTAGTTGGTGTCGTTGGCGAGGGCGATGGCCTCATCGATATCGCTGACGCGGGTCACGCCGACGACGGGGCCAAAGACCTCATCGCAGGAGATCTTCATCTCCGGGCTGACGTTGGAGACGATGGTCGGCTGGTACATCTGGCCGTTGCGCTGGCCGCCCAAGACGAGCTCGGCGCCGCCGCTCACGGCTTCTTCGACCCACTGATCGACGCGCACGGCGTCCTCTTCGCGAATCATCGGACCCATTTTGGTGGATTCGACCAGCGGGTTGCCGGTTGTAATGTCTTCGACGGTCGCCTTGAAGGCATCGAGAAAGTCGCCGTAGATCTTTTCGTGGGTGACGACGCGCTGGGTGGAGATGCAGACCTGGCCGGCGTTTGAGTAACCGGAGGCAGCGGCGGCCTGGGCAACGCGCTCGGGGTCGGCATCGGGCATGACGATTAGAGGCGCGTTTGAGCCGAGCTCCATGGTTACGCGCTTGAGGCCGGCGGTGCGGCAGATGTGCTCGCCAATGTCGCGGCTGCCGGTGAAGGTGATCTTGCGGACGCGGGGGTCGGCGCAGAGGGCGTCGCCGATGACGCCGCCGGAGCCGGTGAGGCACTGGAGCGCCTCGGGCGGTGTGCCGGCTTCGAGGAAGATCTCGACCAGCTTCAGGGCCGAGAGCGGCGTGTCGGTGGCCGGTTTGAGAATGATGGCGTTGCCGGCGGCCAGGGCGGGACCGATCTTGTGGCAGACCAGATGGAGGGGGAAGTTGAAGGGGCTGATGCCGACGATGACGCCGCAAGGGACGCGGACGGTGAAGCCAAACTTGCCTGCCGCGCCGGGTGCGCCGTCAAGTGGGACGACTTCGCCGCCGAGACGCTTGGCCTCTTCGGCGGAGAGGGCGATGATTTCGACGGCCCGTGAGGCTTCAATACGGCCTTCGCCGATGATCTTGCCTTCTTCGAGCGTAATGGTGCGGGCGAGATCTTCGTTGCGCTCTTCCATCAGGTGGGCGGCTTTGTGCAGGATCTCGTAGCGTTCGTAGCCGGTCATACTTGCCATGACTTTGGCGCCGCGTTCGGCGGTTGCGAGGGCCAGCTCGACGTCGGCCGCGTCGCCTCTGGGAATCGTATCGACGACGGAGCCGTCAAACGGGTGCAGGACTTCGATCTTTTCGGACTTGTCCACCCATTGCCCGCCAATGTGCATCTTCATTGAACTGTTCTCCTTGTTGTCAGAATCTTTTCAGAATGGTTGCGTTGACTCATTTAATATCGCCGCGCGATTTGCGGCGGCGAATTTCACTTCAAATCAGGTCCGGGCACGCGGTTCCACTCCAGCGGTTCTTCGTCACCCTCGTAAGTGGGAACCAATCTCTGGACGAGTTTCTGCGCCTGCGGCGGCCAGTCGACCACTCGTGTCTGGGTTCGGCTCAAATTGGACTGAATGCGAGGCGAGGAGATGTCGAAATTGGGATGGTACCAGATCGTAATTACTGTGCGCCGCTCATCGGTCTGGTTGGCGTAGGAGCCATGGAGAAGCCTGGAATCACCGATCACCAGATCTCCGGCGCGTACGGGCACGGCCTGATCTTCCGGCATCGGTTGGTAGGCAGGATGGGTGGGGTCGGTGGCGCGGCGCAGTTCATCGGTATGGGCGGTGGGCACGGCGTCGTGCATACGGTGACGCTTGCGGTGGGAGCCGGAGATGACCCGCAGGCAGCCGTTCTCGATGCGCGTGTCGACCAGATAGTACATTGCAAAGACCTGCAGGGGGAGGTCGGTATAGCTGAGCGGATCGTTCCACCCCCACCAGTCCTGATGCCAGAATAATGGCGGCGAGTGGCCTGGCTTGCTGATCACGAAGCCGGAGGACCAGCGCGGCTTTGAGTAGCCCATTGAGGCCAGCGCGTCGAGGGCAGGCGGATAGGCGACCAGTTCGGCGAAGAAGGGATCATCGTAGACGCTGATCATGCTGCCGGTGGATTTCTGCTCCTCGAAGTGCTCGGCGGTCTGCGCATCAATGAGGCCGTCGCTGGCGGCGCGCACACGGGCCAGCATCTCGGGTGACAGCACCTGGTCAAAGACGCAGTAGCCGTCTTCTACCAACTGGGTCCTTTTGTCTTGGGCGATGGTGGTTGTTGTCATGATGCCTCCCCTGCGTTGTATAGCATGGAATTCAAGGAAAAACGGAAAGGCGAGGGTGCAAATTCATGTTTATCTGCAGAGCACAGAATTGCGGCGCCGCTCTCGCAAGAGCGTCTCTATTGTAACAGAGAGGCGGGGGTCTTTCCATACTGGCCCAGCGATGCGCGTATGTTCCCAAACGGTTCCATGGGATACAATCTCATTGCAATAGGTGTATTTTTGGAAAAGGAAATCACTATGCTCATCGGACTCGACATCGGCACAACCTCATTGAGCGCGGTCGTACTGGACCCGGCGAGCGGCAGCCAAGCGGCCCACCGGACTGTTGCCAATCGCGCCGGTTCGTCTCCGGGACCTGGACGCGCTGAGTTGGACCTGGCGCGTCTATACGAGTTGGCCGTGCAGTGCCTGGCGGAGTTGGTGGCGCAGGCCGATTTGGCCCCTACCGACATACAAGGCATCGGTGTTACCGGCCAGCAGCATGGCGTTGCTCTTATTGGGCAGGATGCTTTGCCGGCTGGGCCCGCGATTACGTGGCAGGACTTGCGGGTGCAGGAGCCGCTGCCCGGTTCTGACAGGCCGGTGCTGGAGCGGTTCATTTCGGCCGCGGGAGGGCGTGAGGCCTTTCGCAATACCGGTTGTCTGCCGGCGGCGGGGTTTCTGGGCCCCAGCCTTTACTGGCTCAGATTGCAGGATGCTCTGCCCGATCTCCCGGTGACTGCCTGCTTCGTCCCGGATGCTGTGGTCTCGTTCCTGACCGGCGCCGCGGTGGTGTGTGAGCCGACGCTGGCGGGCAGTTCCGGAATCTTCGACATTCGGGCGAATTGCTGGGACACGACGCTGTTGGAGCGGTTGGAGCTGCCGGAGGGCCTCTTTCCGCCGATTGGGGGCGCCGGGGATATTGTGGGAGGCCTGCGCCGTGAACTGGCTGAAGCTGCCGGCCTGGAACCGGGGACGCCGGTGACGGTTGCGCTGGGGGACAATCAGGCCAGTTTCATCGGCAGCGCGCCGGAGCCGGGTCATAGTCTGCTCTTGAACGTGGGAACCGGCGGACAGATTTCTGCTCGCACGGATAGTTTTCATTTCATTCCCGGGTTGGAAAACCGCCCATTTCCCGGGGAACTGTATCTGCTAATTGGGGGAGGGCTGTTCGGGGGTCGTTCTTATGCCTACTTGCAGGGCTTTTTCCAGCAGGTGGGCGCCGAACTCCTGGAAGCGGATGTGCCCGACGACCTCTATGACCGGATGACGGAGCTGGCGGCGACGGTTCCGGCCGGGAGCGATGGGCTGCGCTGTGAACCGTTCTTCACTGGCAGCCGCATTGACCCGGGGCTGCGTGCCTCCTTCAGCGGGTTGTCACCGGACAACTTCACGCCTGCTCATTTCGCGCGCGCACTGCTTGAGGGGATGGCAGACGGCTTTGTCGCCTTTTTCGAACAGATGGAGCCGGTGGTGGGAAAGCCGCCGCTCCTGGTGGGCGCGGGCAACGGTGTTCGCCAGAACCGTCTGCTGGCCCAGATCCTGGCACGCCGTTTCGAGAAGACGCTGCTGATTTCAAGCCATATGGAAGAGGCGGCGGTCGGTGCGGCGGTGGCGGCTTCGGTTGGACTGGGTATCTTCGGGGACCTGGAGACGGCAGCGGCCGCACTGCTTGACTACGCGGACGCAGTCGAACCGTAGCAAGGAAAATCGGGGCCGCGCGACCCCGGTCGAAAGAAAGATCGCTTAAGAGCTACTCCCGCACCTGCATATCTCCCAGCACAATCCACTTGTAGGTGGTCAGCTCCTCCAGGCCCATCGGTCCGCGTGCGTGGAGTTTCTGCGTACTGATCGCGACTTCGGCGCCGAGGCCAAACTCGCCGCCGTCGTTGAAGCGGGTGCTGGCGTTTACGAAGACGGCTGAGGAGTTGACGGCATCCACGAAGCGTTGGGCGTTGTTCCAGTCCTGGGTGAGGATGCCGTCGGAGTGGTCCTGGCTGTGCTCCTGAATATGCGCGATGGCCTCGTCGAGTGAGTCCACCAGTTTCACGCCGAGGATCAGTGTCATCCACTCCGTGTCCCAGTCGTCAGGCCCTGCGGGGAGGACCGTTGCTCCGCGGTCTGTGAGATGCGGCATAGCGTCGGGTGTCGCGCGTAGCTCGACACCGCACTCGGCCATGCGCTGCGCCAGTTTGGGCAGAAACTCCGGCGCGATTTGGCGATTGACGAGGAGCGTATCGAGGGCGTTGCAGACGGAAGGACGTTGGGTGCGGGCGTTGACGATGACGTCCATTCCCCGCTCCTGATCTGCGCTGATGTCGATGTAGTAGTGGCAGATGCCGATGCCCCCGGTGATGACTGGAATGGTGCTCTGTTCGCGGCATAGGCGGTGTAGACTATTGCCGCCGCGAGGGATGAGCATATCGACATATTCATCCATGCGCAAAAACTGGGAGACCAGCGCCCTGTCCGGGTTGCCGATGTATTGGATGGCCTCGCTGGGCAGGCCTCGGGCTTGCAGCGCGCCGGCGATAACGGAAACGAGTGCCAGGTTGCTGCGTAAGGTCTCCTTTCCGCCGCGCAGTATGACTGCGTTGCCGGTCTTGAGGCTGAGGACAGCGATATCGATTGTGGTGTTGGGGCGGGCCTCGTAGATGACGCCGAGGACGCCGATGGGAATGCGCCGACGGCTGAGGCGTAATCCGTTGGGCAGCAGGCGGCTTTCGAGCTCGGCGCCGACGGGGTCGGGGAGAGCAGCTACTTTGCGCGTGTCGTCGGCCAGACCTCGTATACGATCGGGTGTCAGGAGCAGGCGGTCGAGCAGGGCTTCGCTGAGACCGCTGGCGCGGCCGTCGGCGATGTCGAGCTCATTCTGCGCCAGAACCTCTGCGCTGCGTGCTTCCAAGGCGTCGGCGATGGCATGGAGCGCTTCATTTTTGCGCGTTGATGACAGCCCGGCCAGTTTGCGGCTTGCCTGGCGCGCGGCCTTTCCCATCGCCTCGAGGTCTACCTGCTGCGCTGCGGGCTGAGAAGACTCATTTTGAGGAAGCTGAACTGTACTTTGGTCGTTCGTGCCTTGTTTCTTGACAGCTATAGTCATAAATCTCCTCACAGTCCTATTCCAAAAGGATCATATCATTGCGGTGGAGCGCGACCGGCCCGTAGCCATAACCGAGCCGTTCGCTAATCTCGTGCGACTGGCAGCCGCGAATTCGTTTCAGGTCAGCGCTGCTGTAGCGAGTGATGCCGCGAGCCAGGTCCGGCCCGCTTTTTTCTTTCACATAGACTGCGTCGCCGCGTTCGAACTCGCCTTCGACCGAAGTGATACCAACGGGAAGGAGGCTGTTGCCGTGAAGGCGCAGGGCTTTGGCCGCGCCGGCATCCACCAGAAGACGGCCCGAAGGCGCGGGGCCGGCCAGGATCCATCTTTTGCGATTCTCCAGCGGTGCTTCCTGTGCTGGGAAACGGGTGCCAACTTGCGCACCGGAGGCCGCGCGCAAAATCACGTCCGGTGAATTGCCGTCGGCGATTACGACGTCAGTTCCGGCGCGGCAGGCGATGTCCGCAGCCTGCAGCTTGGTGCTCATGCCGCCAATCCCCAAGGCGGAGTGCGTGTTGCCGGCGAGGGCGCGCAGGGAATCGTCGATCGTCTGGACTTCAGGAATCAGTTGTGCGTTCGGGTCGGTGCGCGGGTCGGCCGTAAAGAGGCCCTCTTGGTCGGTCAACATCAGCAGCAGGTCGGCGTCGGTCAGAACAGCCACCAGCGCAGAGAGATTGTCATTGTCGCCAACCTTGATCTCTTCGACAACCACGGCGTCGTTTTCATTGACGATCGGAACGATCTGGTGCTTGAGCAGGGCGCTGAACGTGTCGCGGGCGTTGAGAAACCGCTGGCGGTTTTCGGTATCCGCCCTCGTCAGCAGAATCTGCCCGACATGGATACCATAGATTTCGAAGAACCTCTCCCACATGAGCATCAGCCGGCTCTGGCCGACGGCGGCCAGCATCTGGCGGCTGGACAGCGTATCAGGCAGGTCGGGGAAGCGCAGGCGGGCCCGCCCGGCGGCCTGCGCGCCGGAGGAGCAGACGATCAACTCCTTTTCCTGATGATGGAGCGACGCGATCTGGCGGGTCAGTTCCACCATCTGGGGTTGGTTGAGGAAACGGGTGCCCTTGGTCAGTACACCTGTACCCAACTTGACGACGATTTTGCGATACATACTTCCCGTCCCACTGGAAAAAGGGAAACTGCCCACCGGGTGCAAGTTTGCCAGTGGACAATTACAGGCCACCGGGATGGCGCTAACAGTATAATGCAGTGAAGAAGGATCCGGCAATCGATATCTTGTGAAATCCAGCTGTTTTTGTTCAGTTTTTTGCCTGTGCTAAGATAGTTAGTGGACTGCGTGCGCCAAGCAGTTGGGTGCACCCCTTGCCCGGTTGCAGAACTTCTGCGTCAGGCGCGACAGCGCAATGGCCGGGTTCTCCTGCTGCCGGTTCCGGCAATTCTGACGGTTCGCGGCAGCCCGGTGACGCGGCAACGGGCGACACAGACAGATTCCCCGGACTCAACAGCGTGCCGCAAAGAGCTGTAAAAAGACAATGCCTGGTCACTTCGGCATATGAAGGCGAAGCGACCGCTGAAAATGGGCACATGCCAGTACAGAGGATTCACGTTCAATGCGCCCCTGCCCGAAAGCGGCGCGGACTGGAGGAAAAAGTAAATGGGAAGGTCTTCTTTCGAATATGATGAGCCGCTCCGCCCTGAAACGAAACCGGCCTCCGGGCTGCGGAGGTTTGCAACGGCCATTCTTTCGCTTGTCCTGATTCCCGCCCTGATCATCGCGGCGCTGCTTTTGCCGCCGATCAGTTTGCTGGAGCGCATCCAGGGCCTTTCCTCAACGGCAATTGACAGGAACGGCGGTTCGCTCATGGATCCGGACGGGATGACGATCGTTTTTCCACCGGAAGGTGTTATTGAGTCATTTCGAGTCAGCCTTGACAGCATACCGCGTGCAGAGTTTCTAAACGGGAATGCGGGAGAGGCATGGCTGACTGCGCTGAATGCCCTGGACGTCGCGGGTCTGGAAGCCAAGAGCCCGATCTACCAGGTGGAGGTGCAGGGTGGACGCTTGGAGCAAAGCATCGTGCGTATCCCGATTCCCAACGACAGCCAGCCGTACGAAACGTTGGAACTGTACAGCTGGGATGGGGACAGTTGGGAATTTGTGCCCAGCGCTGTTCTGGCAGTGGAAGACAGAATTGAAGCCCGCTTAGGCGGTCCGCCGCCATCCAATTTTATCGTGATGCAGACCAGCGCGCCGCCGGCGCGGGTGGGGACCAACATAGGCGTAGGCGAGCAGCCTCCGGCCAGCCTGGCGAATGCGGCGATAACGACACTTGCAGTGGGCGGCTATTACTTGCGGGGGGACGGGGCGCTGGACATTGTGCGCACCAATCCTCCTGCCGGCAACTATGCGATTGTGCCGGTGCTGCGCAACTGGCAGGGCGGCACGGCGCCGCGCAGTGACCTGCTCCACAATATGCTGGTGGAACCGGGCCAGCTGCAAAACCAACTTACTGCAATCGCGAATCTCCTGACCCAGTACAGTTTCCCTGGTGTCATCATCGACTATCGGGGCATGGAAACGATACCGGCTGGAGAAGCAGAGTTCACCCACTTCATCGAACAGCTGGCGAAGCGATTGCACGCGCCCGATATGAATCGCTGGCTGGCCGTGCGGGTGGAGTGGCCGCAGCAGATCTCCATGGTTGAGTGGAACACACGCGGCTACGACTGGAAGGCCTTGGGCGCCGCCGCGGATCGCGTTCTGATTCCAGGACCGGCTGACCCCGCGGCGTATCAGTTGGGTGGGCAGATGGGAGCCCTGCTGGCCTTCGCGACAGACCAGATTGACCGGAGCAAGGTGCAGGTGGAGCTGCCGGGCATGTCGGTGGAACGGAGCGGAAACCAGCTGTGGCTGAAGGGCTTTCAACAGTCTCTGCAACCGTTGGTGGCTCGGATCCGCCTGAGTGGAGAAGATGGCGTGATCGTTCCCGGCGCAGATGTCGAGGTTGCGGCGGTCAACCCGCGTGTCACTCGTCCATTGACCTGGGACGACGCGATAGGCGCTTATGTGTACGCGTACACGGACGACCAGCAGATGGAGCGGACGGTTACGATCGAGAACAGCAGCAGCTTCGCCCGCAAACTGAACCTGCTGGAGCGCTATGAAGTGACCCAGGTGATGGTGCGTGATGCGGATTCCGGGGATGTGGACCCGGCCTTGTGGGAGGTCGCGCGCCAGTTCCAGACGGGAGGAGGCGTGAATACCGCGCCGACGATGTTGAAGGTCTCCTACAAGATTTTCCACCCTGACGGCGGCGTGATGGAGGAGGTAACGGTCCCGATCGAGAATCCGGTATATACCTTCATGGCGCCTGCCGGCGAGGGGGAGATTCATGTCGAGGCCCAGGTTGTGCAGATATCGAATCTGGGGAGCATGCAGGCGGCCAGTCCGCAGAACACGGTGGCGATGAGCCTGGCGACGCCGACACCGGTTGCAACCAACACTCCCGTACCGACACCAACGCCAGAATCTTCGAGACTGGTCAGCACGCAGAACACAAACGTGCGTGAAGGGCCGGGCACGAATTATCCCGTTGTAACCCAACTCAAGGCCGGTCAGCCCTATCTCATTTTTGGCAAGAACGACGCCGGTACCTGGTGGCAGATCGATATTGGCAATGGCAATAAGGGTTGGGTGTTTGCTGAACTGACGACGGCCAGCGGTCCTCTGAACACAGTTGGCGTGATCACCGATATCCCAGACCCGCCTGCCGCCGCGCCCGCAGCGGCAGCACCGCTCCCAGCGGGTGGCGGCGGCTTCGGTTACGGTGTGCAGGCGCATATGGTCCACAACAACCAGGCCGGCCAGGTCATGCAGAAGACGCGCGAGATGGGCTTCGGCTGGGTGAAGCAGCAGATCGAATGGAAGGTCTTCGAGCACAATCAAGGTCAGTATGACTGGGGCTCGATGCAGGGCATCATCGACGCGGCCAACAACGCGGGCATCAGCCTCCTGTTCAGCGTTGTGAATGCGCCGCCATGGGCGCGCGAAGGAGGATTCGAGCCGAATGTCGGCGGTCCTCCGGCGGACCCGAACACGTTTGCCAGGTTCCTGGGGGCGATGGCGGGCAAGTACTGCGGGACATCGCTGAAGGCGATCGAGGTCTGGAATGAGCAGAATTTGCATTACGAGTGGGGCAACCTGCCCTTGGATCCGGCCAAATATGTGGCGCTCTTGAGACCTGCCTACACGGAGATTAAAAAAGCGTGTCCACAGATGTTCGTGATCAGCGGGGCGCTGACGCCGGCCGCCAGCAACGGAGCGCCGCAGAGCAGGGGCGGTATCGCGGCGATGGATGATTTCGAATATCTTGAGAAGATGTTCCAGGCCGGGCTGAACAACTACATGGACGGCATCGGCGCGCATCCGAGCGGATACAACGTGCCGCCTCAATACACGTGGGAGCAGGGCTGTGAGGCGATTCAGAGGCATGGCAACAGCGGTTTCAACGGGGCGTGCGACAGCCCGCACCACTCCTGGAGTTTCCGCAGTACGATGGAGGGATATCGAAACATCGCGGTCAAGTACGGCGCGGGCAACAAGCGCATCTGGCCGACCGAGTTTGGCTGGGCTGCCGGCGGCGCGTTTGATCCGCGTTACGGATATGCGAATGACAACGACTTTAACGAGCAGGCCGTGTGGACGGTCGAGGCCTTTCAGATGATGAAGAGATGGGGCTGGGTGGGCCCGGCGATCCTGTGGAATCTGAATTTCCGCGTGGTGGCGAATCATACGGAGAAGGCGCAGTGGGGGATTGTGGACCATAATTGGGGCAATCTGCCGGTGTTCAATGCGCTGCGTGATATGCCGAAGTAGGAGTTCTGACATGAATTTCTGCAGGTCTTAGCTCTGTGCTGGTTCGCTTTCAGTCACATCAGGTTCTCGGCAGGCTGTTGCAATTGTCCCTGGCGCCGGTAGAGATTACGGTAAATGTAGAGGTTGATCTCCTGGGGGAGTCGCCCAAAGCCGATATCCTTCTCCTGCGTAGAGAGGGGGAAGAGTGGAACGCGGCGCAAAGAGCGCGGCTGCCAGATGGCGTGCGCGACAGCGCGGCAGGACACGCTTTGTTGGAATTCAAATATACGGAATCGGTAAACGAAACCGCGCTCGCCCAAGCGGTCTCGTACGACCATTTCTACCGGCAGGCGCAAAGGTTGTCCGAAGAGCAGGCGATCACCGTCGTACTGAGCGCTAGAACGCCGCAAACGACCAGGCTGGCAGAGTGGGGTTACGAGGAGATGCAAGAGGGCGTTTTCCGCAGCCCTCTACCACTGCTGCGGCGCGTCTGGTTGCTGGTGTTGAACGATCTGCCGCCAACCCCCCACAACGCCTTTGTCAAGCTCTTCGCCAGCCGAGAGCAGGAACGGAAGGCGGCCTTTGGGGCGCTGGCTGCGACCGAGGTAACTATGTCGCCCCAGCTGCATGCCTACATGTTTGGCCTGCAAGAGACGTTGGAGGTGAAAGGAGAGATCGATATGGCCGAGATGTTGACCCCGGACAAGATCATGGAGATAGGTGAAAAGATACGCCAGCGCGTTCTTGAAACGGCTACCCCCGAAGAAAAGCTAGCAGGATTAGACCCCCAGGAAAGACTAGAAGGGCTTGAACCACAGGAAAGACTAGAAGGGCTGACCGATGCGGAACGAAAGCTGCTCTTTCGATTGCTTCGGGAAGAGTTGGGCATTCCCCCCGGGGGCGAGGGAGACAGCGATGGTGGCACTGCATGACACATGCCGCCCTGTCGTGGATGGCGAAAAGGACGTTTAATGCGGCGCTATCTTCCAAGCCTATGTGCTCAAGCGCCGCTTCCTGAATTAGAGAGTGTGTGATTTGCCGGAGAAGTCGACCAAGGACGACTTAATGGAGATTAAGATTAGCGAAAAGACGCGCCGGTTCGTCCTCCAAATGATTCCCAAAGAAGAGTTGCTAGCCGAACTTAGTCCCAAGGAGAGACTGGCGGGTCTGACAATTGGGGGACGCCGGCAACTCCTCCGATTGCTTCAGGAAGAGATGGGCAATGCCTCCGGGGATGCGTCGAACAACGATAAGGAAGCTGCAAAACCTACGGATTAAGGCATTGGCACGCATATTGGAAAGAATCTTCGCGACAGAGGGTAGAGCCAGCTGAGCTGCTTCAACAGGAGAGCGACGCCGCTCGAATCTATGCTTCCCTCCCGAGGAAGGCGGACAGTAAAAATATCCTATCGATGTAGATCCCTTGTCCATCCCTGAGCCGACCTCTTTCAGCGCTTGTAACGACGATCTACCATTCCAAGAACTGACGCAGTTGACAATGCAGGAAAGTCGAGTGGGAGAATCCCCAGGCGCCTTCTTCGAAGATGTACATGTCGTAAAAATGCCCAGGCGTTTCGTCGGCTACCGGGGGAGTGCGGGCGACGTCGAGTTGCTCGGTGATGGACGGTTGCTGCTTGCTTACACCGGTTATCGCGAAAACGCCGGGGAAGGAAGCATCTTTGGTGACATCGAGGGACGGTTCTCCTTGGACCGGGGCAGGAGTTGGGGAGAGCCGTTTCTGCTGGTTGGCCGCCCAAAGCACGACCGCAAGGATGAAACCTGCCAGCACCCCAGCTTCCTGCGGCTGGCGAACGGCCAGTTACTGTTGACTTACATTTACTTTGCGGGATCACATCCTCGTTTCGCGCACACGTACTACCGGCGTTCGACCGACGATGGGGCGACGTGGGGCGACCAGTTTATCGTCACACCCCATGCCGGTACAAATCATGTTTTCAATGACAAGTTGATCCAACTGCCATCGGGTCGGATACTCGCGCCGTGCGAGAGAGAAATCAGGGAGGAGGGCGGCGACCACCGCGGTTATGTGAGCGCGGTCTTCTATTCCGATGACGACGGCTATTCCTGGCGCCAGTCGGAGAATGTCGTCGATATGCTGCCGGTGGAGGCGCAGGAGCCGCACGTGGTCCCGTTGCGCGACGGCCGGGTGATGATGCTCTGCCGGACGTACAGCGGCTACGTTGTGCGATCCTACTCGGACGACGAAGGGGTCACGTGGTCGCCGGGTGAGGCGGTGCGCAGTCTGAAGCTTCCAACCAACTCGTCGGCGCTTAATGTCAAGCGTATCCCATCTACCGGCGATTTGGTTCTGCTGCGCTCGACCGGCACAAAGGGCAGATTCCGGACACCGTTCGTCTCCACGATTTCAACGGATGAGGGTCTTACCTGGAGCTATGAACGGGCGATTGGTTCTGATCCTGATGACGACTATGGCTATCCGAGTCTGACCTTTATCGATGATGTAGCCCTGGTCAGCTATCACAAGCGCGACGGCATCTATGTGGCGCGAATCGGAATCGACTGGTTCTACGGCAATTAGGATCAACTGTTGAATCGAAAAGGCCGGGTCTTAGCTAAGACCCGGCCTCGTTTTGCCTGTTGAAAAGGGGCGTTACCCTTCGTCCTCCACGAAAACACCCGGGCGGGTGCGGCGGCGTCGACGGGCGACCTTTAGTCTCAGCTGGCTGCGGCGGTAGGCGATCTCTACGGGTTGTCGATCTTCGTCCGGACGGGTGCGCAGAGCTTCTTCGGCGCGTTGCAGGGCCTCTTCGGCGCGGGCGATGTCGATCTCTTCGGCGCGCTCGGCTGAGCGGGCCATTACGATCACCTTGTCGGGCAGCACTTCGACAACGCCGCCGCTGACAGCGATGTACTCGGGCTCGCCGGCGGCGTTGTGCAGGGTGAGCTCACCTATATTTAGCGTCGTGAGCAGGGGGGCATGGCCCGCCAGTACGCCCATCTCGCCCTCGACGCCGGGCATGGTGATCATCTCGACTTCGCCGCTGTACAACTGCCGGCTGGGGGTTACGATCTCGACCTGAATCGTCATTCTTCCTGCCTCAGTTGCTCACCCTTTTCAATCGCTTTCTCGATGGAACCGACCATATAGAAGGCCTGCTCGGGCAGGTCATCGTGCTTGCCGTCCAGAATTTCGCGGAAGCCGCTCACGGTGTCATCGATTCTGACGTACTCGCCGGGCTGACCGGTGAAGACCTCGGCCACATGCATCGGCTGGGTGAGGAAGCGCTGAATCTTGCGGGCGCGGGCGACGATGAGCTTGTCGTCTTCGCTTAACTCCTCAACGCCGAGAATGGCGATGATGTCCTGCAGGTCGCGGTAGCGCTGGAGGGTCTGCTGCACTTCGCGGGCGACGTTGTAATGTTCTTCGCCGACGATTAGGGGATCGAGGATGCGGCTGGTGGAGCCGAGCGGGTCCATAGCCGGGTAGAGCGACTGTTCGGCAAGGGCGCGTTCCAGGGTAATGGTGGCGTCCAGGTGGGCGAACGTCGTGGCCGGCGCGGGGTCGGTGTAGTCATCGGCGGGCACGTAGACGGCCTGCATCGATGTAATTGAGCCGACATTGGTGGATGTGATGCGCTCCTGCAGCTCACCCATATCGGTGCCGAGCGTGGGCGCGTAGCCGACTGCGCTGGGAAGGCGGCCAAGCAGAGCCGATACTTCGGAACCAGCCTGCACGAAACGGAAGATGTTGTCGATGAAGAGAAGGACATCGCGGCCCTCATCACGGAAGTATTCGGCCATGGTGACGCCGGTGAGGCCGACCCGCAGGCGGGCGCCAGGCGGTTCGTTCATCTGGCCGAAGACCATCACGGTCGAATCGATTACGCCGGATTCACGCATTTCGTGCCAAAGGTCATTGCCCTCGCGGCTGCGTTCGCCGACACCGGCGAAAACGGAGTAGCCGCTGTGATACTCGGCGACGTTGTTGATCAACTCCTGAATGATGACGGTCTTGCCGACACCGGCGCCGCCGAAGATGCCGGTCTTGCCGCCCTTGGTGAAGGGGGCGATGAGGTCGATGACCTTAACGCCGGTCTCGAACAGCTCGGCCTGCGTGCTGCGGTCGGCGAAGCTGGGCGGTTCGCGGTGGATGGAATAGCGGTCGGCGGCATCGACCTCGTCATCGCTGTCGATTGTATTGCCGGATACGTCGAAGATGCGCCCCAAAGTTCCCGGGCCAACGGGCACGGTGATAGGCGCGCCGAAGGAGTAGCCTTCCATGCCGCGGCGCATGCCGTCGGTAGAGCTCATTGCCACCGCACGTACAGCGCCTTCCCCAAGATGCTGCTGCACTTCACAGACCAGGGTCGAATCGTCGTCGAGGTCGACATAGACGGCATCGTAGATCTCGGGCAGATCTTCGCCTGTGAAGGAGAAATCCACAACCGGACCCACTACGCTGGACACGGAGCCGCTGATGCGGCCATTGCTTCCGTTTTCTGACATGGTACGCTCCGTTCTGCTATGGGAAGGGGCCTTTCAGCCCGCTCAGTTCTATTCGAGGCCGATCGAACCGCCGATAATGTCCATCAGTTCACGGGTGATGCCTTCCTGACGGGCCTTGTTGTAGGTCAATGTCAACTCGTCGACGAGCTCATTGGCGGCTTCGGTGGCGTTGCGCATGGCGACCATGCGGGCCGAATGTTCGCTGGCGATGCTTTCGTACATGGCCTGCAAGATCTGCACTTCGGTGAAGCCGATCAGTACCTGCTCCAACACGGCCTCGACGCTTGGCTCAAAGATATAGTCCGGCGGCATCGTTGCGGTTGTCTCTGCCGGAACGACGGGCAGAATCTGTTGCACTGTGGGCCGCTGGATCAGCGTGTTGACGAAGTCGGTAAAGATGATATGGACCTCATCGAAGCGCTCGGAGCGAAAGTCATCGATGACAGTTCGGGAGATGGGCGCGATGTCGGCGGTGGCGAGGGTATCGGGCATGTTGGTGAATTCGGCGCGGATGGCCGGGTCGTAGCGCAGAAGCCAGTCACGGCCCTTCCTGCCGACGACGACGACCTCTACTTCCCGTCCCTGGTCGCGCTGCTTCTTGATGAAGGCTGCATTTTCGCGCAACACATTGGCATTGAAGCCACCGGCCAGGCCGCGATCAGCCGTGATGAGAACGATCCCGACCCGCTTAATTTCGGCTCTGGAGGTGATGAGCGCGTCCATGGCGTCGCCGCTCCCGTGCAGGCGGGCGATGTGGCTCAGCACTTCGAGGGCTTTTTCCGCGTAGGGGCGGGTCGCCATTACCTGCTGCTGGGCGCGGCGCATCTTGGATGCAGCAACGGCCTCCATCGCTCGCGTGACCTGAGAGATGTTCCTGACCGAACGGATGCGACGGCGAATCTCACGTGTGCTTGCCACCAATGCCTCCTCAGACGCAGTGAGCTGTGGCCGAATGCCGGGTTACTGCGCTGGTCGCTGATAACCGATCTACGGTTTATTCAGACCCCGTCCAACTGCCGTTAAAGGTCTCCAGGGCCAGGCGCAGTGAATCGAGCGATTCATCGGGCAGGTCTTGCGCGCGCAGGATGGTCTGGCCAATCTCGGGATGGTTGGCATCCATGTAGGCGTGCATCTCCAGCTCCCAGCGCTTTACATCGGTGACATCGACTTCGTCTACGTAGCCGTTTGTCACTGCGAAGAGACTCATGACCTGCTTGTCCAACTGCAAGGGTTCGTACTGGGGCTGCTTCAGAGTTTCCTGAATGCGCTGACCGCGATTGAGCTGACGCTGGGTTGCTGCGTCAAGGTCCGATCCGAACTGGGCAAAGGCGGCCAGTTCACGGAACTGGCTGAACTCCAGTTTGAGGCGGCCGGCAACGCCTTTCATGGCCCTGGTCTGGGCGGAGCTGCCGACGCGACTGACCGAAAGGCCGACATTCATGGCAGGGCGAATACCGGCGTAAAACAGATCGCTCTCAAGGAAGATCTGGCCGTCGGTAATGGAAATGACGTTGGTGGGAATGTATGCCGAGACGTCGCCGGCCTGGGTTTCGATCACCGGCAGCGCGGTCAGGCTGCCGCCGCCGAACTCGTCGTCGAGGCGGGCGGCCCGTTCCAGGAGGCGGCTGTGCAGATAGAAGACGTCGCCGGGATAGGCCTCGCGACCGGGCGGGCGCCGCAGCAGCAGCGAAACCTGGCGGTAGGCCTGGGCGTGTTTGGAGAGATCGTCGTAGACGATCAGCGCGTCGCGGCCCTGCTCCATGAACTCTTCGCCCATTGCGCAGCCGGCGTAGGGCGCCAGGAACTGCAGGGCGGCCGGATCGGCGGCGGAGGCGGTCACGACGATCGTGTGATCCATAGCGCCGTATTTTTCGAGAGTACCGACGACCTGTGCCACGGTTGACTGCTTCTGACCGACGGCAACGTAGATGCAGATCAGGTCCTTGCCCTTCTGGTTGATGATCGTATCGACGGCGAGCGCGGTCTTGCCGGTCTGGCGGTCGCCGATGATCAACTCCCGCTGGCCGCGACCGATGGGAATGAGCGCGTCGACAACGGTGATGCCGGTCTCGACGGGGGTATCGACGCCTTTGCGCAGCACGACGCCAGGGGCGATGCGCTCAACCGGACGGGTTGCGGTTGAATCAATAGGGCCTTTGCCGTCGAGCGGTTGACCGACGGCGTTGACCACGCGGCCGATGAGCGGGTCACCGACGGGGACGGAAGCCAGGCGGCCGGTGCTGCGCACGAGGTCACCCTCTTCGATCTCGGTGTATTCGCCCATGATGATGATACCGACGGAGTCATCGTTCAGGTTCTGGGCGATCCCGAGCACGCCGGTCTTGGTGAACTCGACCAACTCGCTGGCCATGACCCCTTGCAGGCCGGAGATGATAGCGATGCCGTCACCGACTTCGACGACTTCGCCCACGTCCACGCGGCTGGGGGCCGGCTGGAAGTTGAGGATCTGCTGCTTGAGCCGGTCGGTAAATTCCTGGGTCAGCTCCTCAGTCTGAACTGCCATAAGCGCTGTCCTTTATTATATATTTCAGTTTTCGGTTCCTGGCAGGCTTGCGTCCTGCAGGTCAGGTCCGAAACCGGCTGCCAATTCCAAATTCACCGCACCGAAGACGCGACCATTTCGCGCAGAGCCATCAGCCGATTTGCGACGGTGTTGTCGATCAACTGATCGCCGACGCGGATGCGCAGGCCGCCCATCAGGGATGGGTCAACGTCGAAGCTGAAGACGATATCCTCGCCGTACTGTGCGGTGAGTCGCTGGCGAATCTGCTCTTGCGCGTCGTCACCCAACTCGATGGCGCTTGTGATGTCAGCTGACTGCGGTCCGGTTTCACCCCGCAGACTGGCGCCCAAAGCGGCGATTACGCGCGGCAGGAGCGTTGCATCGCCCTCCTGCACGAGCATTTTGACGAAGTTTTGCAGTTCCGGGGCGGCGTCGTCGGGAATCGCGGCTGCGACGGAGTCGACGTCTGCGCCCAGTTTCGGGTCCTGCGCCAGGGCGTCAGCGATTTCGGTCAGCGTCGATTGCCACTGCTCTACGATTGCCTCGAGAATGGCCTGGGCATATCGTTCGGCCGTCGCGCGCTCGCTCATGAACCGCTCCCGTTTTGCTGGGCCAGATAGTCGGCGACAAAGCGTTCCTGCTCATCCCGGTTTGCCAGCTCACGGCCTAGGATCTGCTCGGTCGCGGCGATGGCCAGGTCGGCGATCTGCTTTCGGGCGTCGGCCATGACGGCGGCTGTCTGCGCCTCGGCGTCGGCTTGGGCCTTCATGCGGATTTCCTGGGCCTCCTGATCGGCGCGGCCGCGAACGTCCTGGGCGATGCGTTCGGCATCGCGGGTCGCCTGGGCGCGCACCTCCTGCGCTTCGCGGCGGGCCTCTTCGAGGATCGCCTGTTTCTCCGCTTCGGCTTCGGCGGCCGCGTTCGACGCCTTATCGGCCTGCTCCAAACCCTCGGCGATGCGCTGTTTGCGCTGCTCGATCATGTTCAGAACCGGCTTGTAGAGTAGCTGCTGCAGAATAACCATCAACAGCCCGAAGTTGATGATCTGCGAGAGCAATAACTGCCAACTGATACCTAATTTATCGAGAGCGTCCAAGGCCAACCTCCTGGATACGCTGCAGTGGCTCGCGGTTCGGGGCCAGCCGTTTCACCGGCCTATGGAAGTGAACACAGGTCACTGACGACTGAACTCGGGCCACTGAGAACAGGTTTAGACGAACTTGACCAACAGGGAGATAACGAGCGCATAGATAGCGACCGATTCACAGAAGGCGAAACCGAGCAGCATGTTCGTCTGCACAGTGTTGGTCACTTCAGGATTGCGGCCCATCGCTTCCATCGCTTTGGCGCCAATCAGACCGATGCCTACACCAGGGCCAATTGCGCCCAATCCGATAGCAAGTGCAGAACCCAGTTCCTTTGCGACTTCAACATCCATGAGTGTGAACTCCTTTTTCTTAACTGCAGTGATTAGTAGTTCGTAATCAGTCTTGCGAGTGGGTCCGGGAGCATTCCGGTCACCGGCAACTGACGTTAATGGTGATCGTCGTGGCTGACGGTGGCCATGGTGAAGAAGGCCAGGGTCAGCAACATGAATACAAGCGCCTGGATGAATCCGATGAACAGCTCCAGCCCGTAGAATATGCTGGGCAGGAGGAAGGTAACGAGAAAGGCCATCACCAGCAGTACGACTTCACCGGCAAAGATATTGCCGAAGAGACGAAACGAGAAGCTGATGATTTTCGAAATTTCGGCGATCAGTTCGAAGAAGGCCACCACAGCCCCCATCCCATCCTTGAACGGGTTTTTGAAGAACTTGGTGAAGTAGCGCAATCCCAGGGCCTGGACGCCGAAGAACTGGGTCATAAAGACGGAGATGAGGGCCAGGGCCAAGGTCATGTTCAGGTCGGCGGAGGGGCTGCGAAACAGGGGGACAAGGACCGGCTTGCCTTCTTCGGCGGGGGCGGCGGCTACGCTTTCCGCGCCGGCCATCGCGAGCCGGTTGCCCAGCTCTGCCTGTGCGTGGCTTTCGGCGCCACTGTGGTAGATGCCGATCGAGCCGAAACCGGGCAGCAGGCCGATATAGTTGCTGACCAGAACGAAGATGAATATGGTGATCACCCAAGGGAAGAATTTGCGGCTGTTGGCGGAGCCATGGCCGGCGATGCTCTGGGTCAGGTTCCACATGCCTTCGACCAGCATTTCCACGATGTTCTGCCAGGCCCCGGGCACCTCCTTCATCCTGGAGACGGCGAAGACGGCCATCAGGATAATGATAAGGTCGACCAGCAAGGTGGTCAGCAGGCCGTTGGTGAACCACTTTGGCCCGTGTTCGAGCAGTGCTTCGGCGGCCAATTCGACGTGGGGCGGCGGGGCTTTGAAGAAAGGCACAACGCTCAAGACGAGCAGCACAATGATGCCGATAGTCGCGTTGCGAAGACGTGAATTCGAGAGGAAAGCTCGGAGAAGATTCATGGAAAAATCTATCCTCCTGTAAACGGCAATTTCAGACGGTCGGCCGCCGATGCAAAGTCAGGCGGCGGGCTGGGACGTGGAGAACTCCCTTGACCGTCTTCCAGTTCGCGGCTGCCCGCTGAATCGTTCGATCAGGGGGAAAGACAACAGTGGGGCCGCCGAAATTCCTGAAAAAGACAGCTTTCAGTATAAAGGGGCGGAGAAGGATTGCGCAAATTTTCACAGCGTTGATGAAGCATTCTTTTTTTACTTGTTCGACGCCGCTGGCCGGGAGCGGACTACGCGAATTGGGCGCGCCTTTGCCGGGCATTTGCAGCCCATCATTTGCGCAGGATGCTGAAATTGTCAGAGAGCTTTGTCAGAGATCGTAGATGCTGATAACAGTGGCGATGATGAAGAGAAAGACGGTGGTCCCGATCAGCATTCTGTTTCTGTGGAGGATTTCAATCCAGGAGGGAGGCGGCAGCAGATCTGTGGTCGGATCCTTGCGTGCGCTGTCGGCTCCGAACAGCGCCTGCCGCAATTCCGCGATACTGGGGGGCCGTTCGTCGGGATGCATGGCCAGCGCCTGGAAGACGGCCCGTTCGGTCCGCGTCGAGATGGCCGGGTTCAGCTGCCGCAGCGGATCGAGGAGCCCTGACTTGAGGAAGCGCTCTTTGGCATCCTGCGGGGGCGTCCCCGCCAACAGGTGGTATAGCGTCGCGCCTACGCTGTAGATATCTGTGCGCACGTCGGTGTGGCCGGTGTCGCCGCCATACTGCTCGAGGGGCGTGTAGGCAACGGTGCCCCGACCCTGGACGACCGTCACTGTGCGGGCGTCGTCCGGTTGCAGGACTTTCACAAGGCCGAAGTCCACCAGTTTCAATCTGTTTTCGGGCGTGATCTTGATGTTACCCGGTTTGATGTCGCGGTGGAGCACGGGCGGGTCCTGGCTATGCAGGTATTCGAGGGCGTCCAGGAGTTGTGTAGCCCAGAGCAGCACCTGGGTTTCGGAGAGGCGCTTCTTCTGTCGCACTGCTTCATTCACGATCTCTTGCAGATCGCGGCCTTCGATGAAGTCCATGACCAGATACTCGCGCCCGTCCACGGAAAAGTAGTCCGAAACCTTGGGGAGGTTGGGATGATCGAGGCGGGCGAGGACACTGGCTTCCTGGTAGAACTGTTCGATCGTCTGCCCCAGGTCCAGTTCGGGCCCGCGCTGGTCGATGAGGAGGGCGGGCAGGATCTCTTTGATCGCGCAGACGCGCCCGTCCAGACGCAGATCGTTGGCCTGATAGACCGCGCCCATGCCGCCTTGACCGACGAGCCGAACGATTTCATATCGCCCGCGCAGGATCGAATCTGAATCCAGTACAGTAGCCAAGTAACACCTCTGCAAAACTACCGGTGCGACGGAGACAGGTTATCTCCGGAAGAGAAAAAGCTGCCGCCCGCTGCGCACCTGTAAGGGAGGCGATGCAGCAGTGCGGTGAGGCAGACCTCTGTAAATGGCGCCTCTGTATGTGGCGCATCGGTCGGGCCGGGAGATCGTATGCTTTAGCCGGGTCGTGCGCCCCATTTTGGAAAAACTGGTTGACGTATGTCAACCGCTTCGTTATAATGAACTTCCCCCTCGGCATCGCTACGCCAAGTTCGCGAAAGTCCTGTCGCCAATATCGTTCGGGGGCGCAGTTACAGGAACACATACTATAAAAATAGACGGCAGAATTTGCAAGTGACGTTACTACTTACTTTGCATGCTATTTTTAAGAGGGATGGAAATGACGCAAGAGGGTCCAAACGCTGAACAACGATACGGAGAATCACAGGGCGCTCGCCCCGTCGACAGGCAACGAGAGACGGCCATGCTGATCCTCCGCCACGGCAACCAGACCGGCCAGGGCTGGCCCCTCAGCCGAACCACCCCCCTGATCATTGGGCGCCACGATGAATGCCAGGTCACTCTGCCGGACCGCCAGGTAAGCCGGAACCACGCCCGTATTTTCTGGGACGGCTACGGTTATTCGATTGAGGATCTGGGCAGCAAGAACGGAACCCATGTCAATGGCGTGGATATTGCCGACGGGTCGCATAGTCTGTCAGACGGTGACGAGGTGCAGATCGCGCTGCGTTTCAAGCTGTCTTTTGTCGACGACGAGGCGACCACGCCCCTGACTTTAGACTCTGGCGAACAGGATTCTCAGGCCGAATCAGGGCTCCGCATTGAAGAAGAGACCCGCCAGGTGTGGCTGAACGGCTCACTGTTGGAGCCCCCTCTGAGTCTGCATCAGTACCGCCTGCTGAGCGCCCTCTGGCATGAGGGAGGCGGAGTGATGACTCGTGAGCAGATCGTGCAGGCGGTCTGGCCGGAGACGAGCGGGTCCGGTGTCAGCAAGCAGGCCATCGACGCCCTGGTGCGCCGGCTGCGGGAACGGCTCTACGAGCACGACGAGAGATCCAACTTCATTGTAACAGTGCGCGGCCACGGGTTCCGGTTGGAGAATCCCTGACCGTAAGGGCGGGACGTGAAAGGCGAGGCTCCCTCTCCTGTCGTTCCTCTTCACTTTTTGCGCGCCCAAGGAGTGACGACTGGGGACTGATGAACGTTTTGGCTGGATTGCGTCCGACATATTCCGAGCACCGCGCACAGGAAGAGGAGGCGCCGGTTCCCGAAGCCGGCGCCAGCGTGCTGAACGCCCGGAACGGATCTGCCGCTGCGGGCCCCCCTCAAACCGGCCGGAGGCGGGATTCTCGTCTGTTATCAACGCCTGCGTTTGCGGCAGCCGGCAAAGGGCCATTGGGCCTGTACATCCACATTCCGTTTTGCGCCCGCAAGTGCCCTTACTGCGATTTCAATACATACGCCCGTCTGGAACCGCTGTACGAAGCCTGTACTCAGGCCCTTTGCCGGGATCTGGGCCGCTGGGCGGCGCGCCTTGACGGCCGCACGGTAGACACCGTCTTTCTCGGCGGCGGCACGCCAACCGTGCTCAGTTCGGGCCAGTTGCGACGGATCCTGGAACGGGTCCACGACCGGTTCGAGCTGGCCGTCAACGTTGAAATCAGCAGTGAAGCCAATCCGGGCATCGAGGATCGAGGACAGTTCGCCCTGCTGCGCAGTTTGGGCGTGAACCGGCTGAGCATGGGCGTGCAGAGTTTTCAGGCGGAGGAGCTGGACTTTCTGGGCCGCATCCACGACGCCGAGGATGTTCTGCGCGCCTATGACGCGGCGACAGAAGCGGGCTTTGACAACATCAATCTTGACTTCATGTTCGGGCTGCCCCGACAGTCGCTGGAAGCCTGGAATAACAGTCTGGACAAAGCCCTGGACCTGGCGCCCCGGCACCTGAGCCTTTACAGTCTGATCGTGGAGCCGGATACGCCCCTGGCGCACTGGGTGGAGACCGGACGGACGCCGGCGCCGGACGATGACCTGGCGGCGGAGATGTACGAAGCTGCGATGTCCCGCCTGCGGGAAGCCGGTTACGAACAGTACGAGGTGTCGAACTGGGCACGCGGCGCCGGTTTTGCCTGCCGGCACAATCTCCTTTACTGGCGCAATCAGGAGTGGGTTGGAATTGGACCCGGGGCGCACAGCCATCTGCGCTTCCCCACCAGGCTGCGCAGAGAGTCCACAAACGGCCTGCCATTCCTTTTTGGCGACTCCAGTGACCGTGTAACCGGGTCGGGTGCGCCCGCTGCCGCCGTCCGTTGGTCCAATGTTAAGGGCGTACAGGGCTACGTCAGGCGGGTCGAAGCGGACGAGAGCCCTGTCAGTTTCCATGAGGAGCTGCCGGCCGGGGTTTCGATGGGCGAGACGATGATGCTGGGACTGCGGCTCGTGCGGGAGGGTGTGCCGTTCGCACGCTTTGAGGCGATGCACGGGCAACCAATGCGCGCGGCTTTTGGCCCCAGCCTGGACCGCCTGCATGACGGCGGCTTGCTGGAGTCGGACGGGGAACGGGTGCGCCTAACCCCCAAGGGGCTGCTGGTCGGGAACCGCGTGTTCAGCGAGTTTGTGGCATGAGCGGCGTTTCCGCAGCAGCCTTGACGGACCCTGCCCGCGCACGGGGGGCCGAACGGTAGGGGCCCCGTAACCAGAACAGAGAGGGAGAATGCCGGTGCTGGAGGCGATCGTATTTGACTTTGACGGAACGATACTGGACACGGAGACGCCTGATTTCCAGACCTGGCAGGAGGTGTACCGCAGCCATGGCGCCGAGTTGCCGCTTGAGGTCTGGCTGCAGTGTGTGGGGGGCGGCACGGGCGAGTTCGCGCCTGACGACTATCTGGAAGAACTGCTGGGCAGAAAGATCGACCGGGAGCGTCTGCGGACAGAACGGCGGAAGCGGTTCCTGGACCGGGTCCGGGCCGAGCCGGTCATGCCCGGCGTGCTCGAACTGATCGACGCAGCCGAGCGGCGGGGCGTGAGGCTGGCGGTGGCTTCGAGCTCGGACCGCAAGTGGGTGGAGTCGCACTTGGAGCGGCTGGGACTGCGCGGGCGGTTTGCCGCGATCGTCACGGCGGATGACGTCGAGCGGGTCAAGCCTGATCCGGCCCTGTACCGGCTGGCGGCGCAGAAGTTGGAGGTATTGCCGGAGCGGGCGATCGCGATAGAAGACTCGTACAACGGGATGCTCGGGGCGCAGCGGGCCGGACTGCGCTGTGTTTCGGTGCCGAACAGCGTCACGCGCGACTCCGACTTCTCAGGGGCGGATCTCTGCCTGGACTCTATCGCCAGCATCGCGCCGGACGAGCTGATCGCCTGTTTCGATCGCTCGAACGGCGAACGTACCCCCGCCTGAATGACGTTGCTTCACCGGCAATACGCAGATTACATTCGAGACAACGACGCCCTATGACCCGCGCCATCTATCCCGGCAGTTTCGATCCTCTTCATTTCGGCCACGTGGACATTGCCCGCCGGGCGGCCGAACTCTTTGATGAGCTGCTGGTGACCGTCTTTGACGCGCCTGCGAAGCGGCTCCTTTTCTCCACGCAAGAGCGGATTGAGATCGCGCGGGAAGCCCTCGAAGGGGTGCAGAATATCTCGATTGTGTCATATAGCGGACTAACGGTAAAATGGGCACAGCAACATGGTGTGCGGGTGATCGTGCGCGGGATACGGAATGTGGATGATCTTTCATTTGAATCCCGCATCGACATGGCCAACCGGCAGATGGCGCCGCAGATCGAGACATGTTACCTGCTGTGCAGCCCGAAGTATGTCTATCTCAGTTCAACGATTCTGAAGGAGGTGGCCAGCCTGGACGGGGATGTTTCCCACTGGGTGACGCCGCATACTGAGCAGGCTTTACGGCAACGGTTTGCGGAGCGTAAGCGGTAACGGATTCGCTCCTGGTTTTCTGTTTCTGGCGGCTGCCGGGAACTGCCAAACGAGAGTTCAAACTGATCATGGAAATTCTACAACTGGTGGATCAACTTGAACAGACCCTGAACAGAGGGTGGCGAATGCCGTTTTCGCCCTCTCTGATGGTGAATTCGGAGGAGTGTCTGCGGCTGATAGATCAGATGCGTATCAGCATTCCGAGCGCAATCAAGGAAAGCGAGCGCATGATTACCGAGCGCGATCGCATTCTCAGCGATGCGCAGGCGCGGGCGGAGCAGATCGTCGCCCACGCCGAGCAACAGGCGATCCAGATTGTCAGTGAAGACGCCATCACCGAACGGGCGCGGGAAGAGGCGGAGCGAATTATCGCGCATGGACACGCCGAAGCGATCCGTCTGGTCGATGAAGCCGAGGTCTACGCACTCGACGTGCTCTACAGGCTGCGAGACAAACTGAACAATTCGCTGCACCAGGCGGAAAACGGAATCCAGGCAATCGAAGCCAGCCAGGCGCCCCAGGAGCAGTCCCTTCCGGAAGATGAGGACGGTGAACTGGCATTTGCGTCTGCGATACCGTCCGATGAAGATGATGAAGAGTTGCAGGAAGAGATATAAACGCAGCATGCCCCCCGCCTCCTGTTGATGATTGGCCGCTTCACCTCTTATTTGCGCAGGAAGTCAGACGCCGTCAACTTCATACCGCCGCTCGCAGCATGGTCGCCCCGCGCCAAAAAACTGATTGGGGCGCTGCTTCTGTGCACTGTTTTCGGCCTGACCTATCGGTCCGGTTTTCGCAACTGGGTCCCTTTGGGTCCGCAGCGAACGGTGGAGACGATCAACCCCAAAATGGGCGTCCATACGCGGCTGACCGATGAGCCGGACGCGGCCAAGATCAAACGAAGCCTCGAAATGGTGCGCGAGATGGGCGCGCCCTGGATTGTCGAGTATTTTCCCTGGGCCTACTACGAACCGAGACGCGGTCAGTTCGAATGGAGCCATCCGGATCTGGTGATCGACCACGCCGGCAGGCAGGGGCTCACCGTTATCGCCCGGCTCGGGTATGTGCCGGCGTGGGCGCGGCCGGAAGATTCCCACCATCTTTACCTGGAGGAGGAAAACTACGAGGCGTTCGGGCGCTATGCGGTCGAGTTCGTGCGGCGCTACCGGGACAAGGTGGGCTACTTGATCATTTGGAACGAGCCGAATCTGAGCCTGGAATGGGGGTTTCGCCCGGTCGACCCTGCCTCCTACGTGAAGATGCTGAAGGTGGTCTACCCGATGGTGAAGGCGGCCGCCCCGGAAGTGCAGGTGCTGGCGGGCGCGCTGGCGCCGACGCTGGATCCGCCGGGCAGCGAATGGAGCATGAACGATCTCGATTACCTGCAGCGGATGTACGACGCGGGCGCGGCCGACTACTTCGACATTCTGGCGATTCACGCGTACGGCCTGGGATTCGACGCGGACGAGCCGGCGGGTGAATCGGTTATCAACTTCCGGCGCTCCGAACTGCTGCGGGAGATCATGGTCCGAAACGGCGACGGCGGCAAAACGGCGATGATCACGGAAGGGGGATGGAACGATCATCCACGCTGGACGCGTGCCGTGCGTCCTGCCGAGCGCATCCTCAACACTGTGCGGGCGTATGAGATCGCGGGCGCCGAATGGCCCTGGCTCGAAAACGTCTGCCTCTGGGTCTTTCGCTTCCCCTGGGACCAGAAGAGTTACCAGGACTACTTCACTTTTGTCGGCGTCGATTTTGAACCCAAGGCGATCTACCTGGAGATGCAGGCCTACGCAGAGGGGCGGTTCGAGGCGCCATGAACGAAGAGGGCAGACGCGAGGGGAGAGACCCTCCGCAGGCCGAAACAGCTGATGCCAGCCGGCAGTGGCTCGTCGCCGGGAGTCATGGCAGCCGCTGGACGGCGTTTTCTTTACGAAGCAATTTCGAGCGGCGGCCGCTGCTTTGGATCGCCGTCTGCGTAGTGGCGCTGGCGGTCGGCGGCTGGCTCATACTTGGCGCCGGCGGCCCTCCGGTGGACGGGATCTGGCTCAGGATGCAGGAGCGGGGAAGCTGGCGGGTGGGCATGGACCCCAGCTTCCCGCCGTTCGAGACGCTGGATGCGGAGGGGGCGCCGGTCGGCTATGACGTAGACCTGGCGCGGGAGATCGCGGCCGAATGGGGGCTGGAGGCGGAGATCGTCGCGATCGGGTTCGACAGCCTGTTGGATGCGCTGCTGGTCGGCCGTGTGGATGCGGTGATCAGCGCGTTTCCGTACAATGCCCGCATGACGAAAGACGTGCACTATTCGCCGCCCTATTTCGAGGCCGGTGTGCGGCTGGTGGTCGGCGCCGGCGTCGCGTATGAAGAGGTCGGGGACCTGGAAGGGGGTACGGTGGCGGTGGAGTGGGGCAGCCGGGGAGATGCGATTGCGCGCCGCCTGCAGAGGGAGGGGGCAGGCTTCACGCGGCTGCCGTTTGAGTCCGCGGAGAAGGCGATCGAGGCGCTCGTCTCCGGCGCGAGCGATGCCCTGTTGATCGATGGCGTCACGCTGCGGCTGGCGCAGGGCGACGGCAAACCGATTCGCGCGGTGGGAGCGGTGCTCGATGAAGACCCCTATGTGATTGCAGTGTCGATCGAGGCGCCTAAGCTGCAGAGCGCGCTCCTGCAAGCGCTGGCAACGCTGAAGGAGGAAGGGCGGATGGGGCTGCTGGAGGAGCGCTGGTTCGGGAAGACGGCGGGGAGTGAGGAGTGAGTGAAGAGGAGCTTTGAGTGAGGAGCGGAGGACTTCCGCTCCTCACTTTTTCATCATGTCACCTGCGTCAGCCAACCCCACTTGTCCGGCATGTCGTCTTCGATGATGCCGAAGAAGACACCCTGGATCGCCTGGGTGATGGGGCCGCGTTTGCCGTCGCCAACGGCCAAGCGGTCGACCGAGCGCACGGGGGTGATCTCGGCCGCGGTGCCGGTGAAGAAGATTTCGTCGGCCAGGTAGAGCATCTCGCGCGTCATGGTCTGCTCGCGCAGGTCGTAGCCGAGATCGCGGGCGATGGTGATGGCGGCGTCGCGAGTGATGCCGCCGAGGATGCTGCTGCCCAGGGGCGGTGTGTAGATGACGCCCTTGTAGATGACGAAGATGTTCTCGCCGCTGCCTTCGCTTACCTGGCCGTTGATGTCGAGGGCGATGCCTTCGGTGAAGCCGTTGTCCTTGGCCTCCATGACCACGTTCTGGCTGCTGACGTACTGGCCGCCGATCTTCGCCATTGGGCTGAACATGTTCGAGGCCATGCGCCGCCAGCTGCTTACCTGAACGTCGACGCCCTCTTCGATGGCCTCGGCGCCGAGATAGCGGCCCCACGGTACGGATGCCAGGATGGCGTCCACGGGACAGCCGCGTCCATCCACGCCCAGGCTCTCGTAGCCGCGGAAAACCAACGGCCGGATATAGGCGCTGCGATGCTTGTTCTTCAGCAGGACGGCTTTGGCCACCTCCATCCATTCGTCAACGGTGAGGGGCGACGGGATCTGCGCTACCTTGCAGGAGTAGAGCAGGCGTTCAAAGTGCTCCGGGCCGCGGAAAATGGCGGCGGCGTCATTGACTTCGTAGGCGCGAATTCCTTCAAAGGCGCTGCTGCCATAGTGCAGTGCATGGGTGAACACATGCACAGTCGCCTGCTCCCACGGGATGATCTCCCCGTTCATCCAGATATAGTCCGCTTGCATCTTCGCCATCGCTGAACTCCTTCATGCAGGGTGCGCGCCTGATTGGCCATTGCCAGCCAACCGGCCTCTTTTCTGTGGTCTGGGAGAGCAGGCAGCCTGCCTGCCATGCCAAGTCAGTCTGCATTATACAGTGGAAGAATCTGATCGGCTAAGATTCGACCGCGGGGGCGTTACTTCCGGACGCGGGGCAGGTACTGCTTGTATTGGGTGGGTGTCCGCTCGGTTGCAACGGCGGCGACCTCAATGGACAGAGCGGTGGGGGGACCCCAGTTGCCGTCGGCATCCTGTGCTTCGAGGAAAATAGTGCAGGCGCCGGGCTGCGGGCCGTTGCAGCTATGACTTTTCGACCAGCAGCTGGTCCACAGCCGCCGTCAGCTCGGAGAGCGTGCTGACCTGCAGGATCGTGTCGCAGAGGGGCACGTAGTCGAGCATGTCGCTGTCGCCGGTGCCCCACAGCATCGGCAGCTCGGGATTCAGCCAGAGTGTGCGGCGGCTGCGGCGGGCCATCTTCCTGAAGACGTCGAGCCGGGGATCGTTGTAGTTGTTGCGGCCGTCGCCGACGACGATGAGAGTGGTGCGGTGGTCGATGGTATCGAGGTAGTCGTCGGAGAAGTTTTGCAGGCTGTGGCCGAGATCGGTGCTGTAATAGCCGGGCGGCATCCTGATCAGCACCTGCTGGATGGCCTCGTTGGCGCGGTTGCCCTGAAAGTCGGGCGTGATGTATTCAAGGTGGTCGATGAAGGCGAAGGCGTGGGACTTGCTCACCTGGTCCTGCAGCTCGTAAAGGAGAGAGAGCATCAGTTCGGAGCAGTGGCGCATCGACGTGCTGATGTCGCAGATCACGACCAGCTTCGGCTTGAGCGTGCGGTCGCGGTGTTTGATGTGAAAGGGGACGCCGCCGTGTTTGAGGTTGGCGCGGATGGTCGCTTTGGCGTCGAGGTGACCGGACTTGGCCCTTTTCTGGCGGAGGGCGATGCGGCTGCGCAGTAGCGCGGCCAGCCGCCGCACTTCCTGGCGCAACTTCTGCATGTCGCTGTCGGAGAGCGCCTGAAACGGCCGGTCCATGAGCCCTTCGAGCTGGTCTTCGGGGCGCTGCTCGGCCATGTTTTCGGCGATGCGCTGGCCGGCGTGCTGGCGCAGCTGTTCGCGCAGGGCCTCCATGTTCTGGCCGATAAGCTGGCGCATCTGGTCGAGGCGTTCCTTGTTCATGCCCATCTGGGCCAGGAGCTCCATGATCTCCTGCATCGCTTTGCGCACCTGCTCGAACTGGAGAGCGCGCTGCATGCGGCGCGCCATCCATTCGCGGTAGCGCAGATCGTCGGCATGATTGAGGCCCACCATCTGGCCGAGGGCATCGAGCTCCTCTTGCGAGAGTTCCTCGCCGCGCAGGAGCCGTTCCAGCATTTCTCGCAGCCGTTGCCCGAACGCCTGGAGGGCCTGGGCCAGCATGTTGGCCTCTTCCTCGGTCAGGTCTTCCATCAGATTCATGAGCGGGGGCGGCTCGCCGCTGCCGAAGAAGAGGGGGAAGAGCTCTTCGAAGGTCGGCAGGCTTTCCGCATCTTTGACCAGGGTTGCGCGCAGGCTGAGGCGGAAGGCGTCCCGCTCCCGGACGCCGAGGTTGTCGACGGCGGAGAAGGCATCGGCGCTTTCGGCGAGGCTGACGCGCACGCCGCCGGATCGCAGGGCTGAAATGAACTTTACGATTCGCTCTTCCATGGAATTCTCCTCTGCAACGGGGCCCTCAGGCCTCCTGCCTTCCGTTTCCCGCAATGCCCCCGGATGGCGCCGTTGCTGAACACGGTTCAGTCGATGCGCCGGCGGCGGGGCAGCTCTTCGTCCCAGTCGGTCTCATCTTCGTCGTCGTCCTGGCCGTCCATCCGCCCCAGCTGGCGCTGTACTTTTCGCAGGTCGGTCTCGTGTTTCAGGAGTACGCTGAGCGTCGTTTCGAGCGTCTTCCGGTCGAGGCTTTCGGAATTGAGAGTGACCAGGGCCTGCGCCCAGTCCAGCGTTTCGGAGATGCTGGGATGCTTCCGGAGGTCGATCTGGCGCAGGCTTTGCACCAGCTCCACGGCCTGGCGGGCCATCTGCGGCGCGAGGTCCGGCACTTTGAGGCGCACGACGTCCAGCTCCTGCTCGAGGGAGGGGTAGTCGATGAAAAGATAGAGACAGCGCCGTTTGAGCGCCTCGCTCAGTTCGCGGGTGTTGTTGCTGGTGAGGAAGACGATCGGCACGTGGTTGGCCGCGAGCGTGCCGAGCTCGGGTACGCTGACCTGAAAGTCGCTCAACACCTCGAGGAGGAAGGCTTCGAATTCGGCATCGGCGCGGTCGATTTCGTCGATGAGAAGCACAACCGGCTCGTCGCTGAGAATCGCGCGCAGCAGGGGCCGTTGCAGGAGGAAGCGCATTGAGAAGAAGACGTCTTCCTCGTCGGTGAGACGGTCGGCGGCTTCGGCGAGCGAGCTGGCGCCGGCCAGGGTCTGCTGCAGCTGATCGCGCAGCAGCTGCGTGTAGAGCAGCTGCTTGGCGTACTCCCATTCATAGAGGGCCTTGGTCTCGTCCAGGCCCTCGTAGCACTGCAGGCGGATGAGCGTGCGGCCGAGCGAGCCGGCGACGGCTTTGGCGAGCTCGGTCTTGCCGACGCCGGCCGGTCCTTCGGTCAGCAGCGGTTTGCCCAGCTGCTGCGACAGGTAGACGGTCGTGGCGATTTCGTCATTGGCGATGTACTGCTGCCCGCCGAGTGCGTCTGTCGTTTGTTCGATCGACTGAAATGCGCTCGTTATATTCATCTGAGGGGGAGGCTCCTTTGGCCGGAGGCATGTGCGGCGCCTGAACGCTGGCGCCTGAACACTGACACTGTGCCGCTGCGGTACTTGTAGTGTATCTGACAGGCAGGCCGTTGGCAAGGCATCGGAAAGGATTTGGGGGAAGATTGGACTCTGCGTGGAATGCAAGAAGCACCCGGATGGTTACTACTGGTACTGGAACCCTTATTTGTAAACGTCTGTCTGAACTAAGAAAAGGGGGATTCAGGGAAGGGGCTGCGGGGAAATGCTTAGTGCAATGGACAACAGGGTTCAAGGGATTCGCTTGCGCCTGCTTGTCTGAATAGTGATTCCTACGACAGGCTGTGATTCAAGTTAAGCCAGTTACGGTACTGGCATGAGGAGCGAACTCGTGACAGGGCTGAGTCGGACTCAACACTGTCTGGACTAGACTGTGATCGAAACTAACCAAGTTCGTTGGATACTGAAGGCGCGGGAGAAACTGCTTGATTCTGCCGGCCAAAGTCCGATCTTATCACGTTCTGAATGGATTCTCGCAGTTGGCACCAATGATTCGACCATGTGCATAGAGAGTTGCTCCCGAGTGCACCCTGGCTCGTGGTCCAGTTTTTGGGGCCAAGCTCAATCCTCAGTAGGTGATTGCCGATCCTATCATCGCACCCAACCTCAAGCGAGAGTCTGAATTTCAAGCGGGAGTCTAAGCATTCGATCCTTCAATATCTTTATGGTATCAGGGTCCAAGCTGGCCAATTTGCGGCGCGCCTGCCACTCGGCGATCCCATCGTAGGTGCAGTGCCTCAAATAATTCAGAACTCCTTCAATTCCGGTTAGTTGTCCCCAATGCGGATGCTGAGTATTGACGATTATCAGTACCCGCGTCTCCTTTGTGGCTTCTACAACGACGTACGGATCGTTAGGAGACGAGTCGTTCAAGAGAAAGCCAAGTATTTCAAACTGAACGGCCTGCAACTTTGCGCGGAAAGCTGGCTCACTGCTGTTAACTGTTTGTATCAGTGGCTGTAATGCACTACTCACAGCTTGTGGAGGAGGAACTTCCTCAAGTGAAATCAAATCCCCAAATTCGGGCGAACTCAACTCTTCTTGCAATTCGTCTATTGCAGCCTGAACTTCCAATTCCGTCGGTCCGCCTTCAGCCTCATCTTTTTTGCGATACCGCCGAGCTACGTCCACATAGTCGGCGCACTTTTGCTCAAGCTGCTTTTCAACTTCCTCTTGTTCATCTCCATACCACAGGATATCGTCTTTGGTGTGGCTGACCTCAAAGTCATCCAAGTATATCTCACCTACTAACCTTTGATTGATGAGATCGTTCCGGCCTTGAAATCCATAAATCCTTTCTGGTCTCCAACTTTCTGGCCATCCTCGTACGACTCTATCCGCGTTCAGGATGGAAAAGCCTGCTTTGGATCTAGTACCTCGACTCAAGACACCCACCCATCCCTTAACTTTCTTGTCATACACAGTAAACTGAAAATCCTTTTTGTAAGTCGTTCCGTCCTGCGCCTCAAGAAACGGAAAATCGTTGTCGCTCCACTCCAGCGCATTTCCTTGCCACTGAATTACTACCGAATTCTTACGCAAGTCCTGGCGGTAAATTGAGCGAAGAAAATCCTTGATTTTTCCTATGGTGCGACCGCGGAAGACTTGATTATGCTCCTTGATTTCGATCACTGTGTAATGGTCAGTCTTTCTCTTTCCTTCTTCACTGAAATGTTTCAGATCGTTGTCGCCGCTTGCAATTTTGTTCACATCTACGGTTATATTGTGTTCTACTACTTCGCCTAGTTTTTTTGTGCGGACAGTCCACTTATTGCCTATCCAGCAGGAAGCAGTCTTCATTCCCATGCCGTATTTGGAACGGCCCGACGTGTTCTCTGGGGCAAAACCTACCCTGAGAGCATTGACCAGCTCATCGTAGGACATTCCCATCGCGTTGTCGGATACGCGAAGCAACCCGCCGTCAGAAGGATCATAGACAATTCCGATGGTTAGCTCTTCCTGGGAAGCAGACAAAGCCCCATCCAGTTCTACTCGATTATCGAAGTAAGACTGTGTTGAATTGTCAACCAGCTCCGCAATGGCGTGCCAAGCGGTGTATGACAAACGTCTGTAGGACTGAATTACCTCCAAACCAAGCTGCAACTGAATTGGTGACATTGCCATGGCAGATGCTCCTACCTAGAATCTTGGACTCTTTTAAATGCGAACTGACCGTTAACTTCCTTCAGAATAAGGTACTCTTGATTTGCAGTTAAAGGATTCCTCTCCGAAGGATTAAGCCAGACTCTATCTTGTATGTCCAGCCGTTCCCAGTTTGTCAGACCACCATCCAACAAGATCGAAAGCCTTTCGCCACTGCCAATCCCTAAGCCGGCTGGGGAATCAATTTGCAGGAGTCGGGGTATCGCACTATCGAGTCGGCAGTAAGTGACCAAACTGGCATCGCTTGTTGAAGGATAGTCTCCATTGATCCTCAAAATATGCCGATTTCTTTCAGAACGAAAAACTTCGACGACTGCAACTAAACCTTCAAGCCTGCGAATGGGTTCTATCCAGCAAGGTACACTACGATTTACTACCACTAACACTCGTGGCTGCGCGCCCTTGATCATGTCTGAAAGGGCCGCATGGTCAAGAGCATCCCCGTTTTCGACCAAGTAGTCGCAATGTTCCGGACCATACTTACCACGTGAGAACACCTCCACTTGGGGAATGACATGATGGTCGAGTGAATGGTGAGCCATTTCCACTTCGACAACCCACCAATAGCGATAGTTGCAATCGACAAGCGCAAGGTCTGGAATCTTACGCCCTTCTTCCGATTCAACAGGTGTCTTGAAGCGTACTGCGTGAAAATCAGGGAATAGCGAGGTAGCTCTACCTATTACTAATTCCTCAAAATCAGATTCGCGCTGGCCTTCGGATGAGACTGGCTCATACCATTCGTGATCAAAAAGTAGCCTCACCCTTCATCCTGACTTTCTGAGCGCGGAGTGCATCCATCTAATTTCCCCCGTATCGGTCAGTTTACCGGCTTCCTTGACTAAACGCTCCTCCTCAGGCTTACTTACGTAAATCGTGTAGATCCGGGCTCTCTGCTTTCCAGGAGCGGGTCGTAACACTCTGCCGAGCCTTTGAATCCGCTGACGCACACTTCCAGTCGAAGATGCCACAATTGCGATATCTGTCTCTGGAACATTTATTCCCTCATCGAGTGCCCTGCAAGTAATCAAAGCACTAAAGAGTCCCTTTCGGTAGAGCCGGAGATTGTCACGCCGCAATTCTGCACCTATTCTTGAATGATAGATTGTAGCGCTAAATCGTCTTGCCAGAAGAATCTCCAATATTTTCTCAGCTGAGTCAATGTTTTCGTGGAAAATAATCAATCGACTATTGCGATGTCTTTCGGCTAGTCGAATTGTTACTGGGATGCGCTGGATCGAAGTGGCAGCCAGGCGAGCCCGCCGTTGGAGTTTGCGTACCAAATAATCTCGACTAACATCACCTGACTGCACTTTCCGAAAAGTTCGAGATATGTCGATAGTAGCATCGTCGTATTTCTTCTGTTCCTCAGCCGTCATTCCTGTCGAAACATTGATGAGGTCAAACGGCACTATTACGCCGTCCCGCAACGCTTGATCATATTCATATCTGCAAATTACTGGCCCCAGTGCCGGTACCAGTACGGAATCGAAGAGGTCATCATGTTCACGTTCTGGTGTGGCGGAAATTCCCAAAGTCGCCTTGTAATTGCCCTTAAGTGCCTGTGCATTGGATCTGCTTGCAGCGCGATGACACTCGTCCACTATTAGCATCGTATCGTGCTGTTCAGATGCTTTCGACGCGAACTCTCGGGCTGTATTTATAACCATGAGGTTTACTTCATTGAAATTACTGGGACGGCCTTCGCCTGAAAAAACACATATCGAGTCATCCAAAACCTTCAGGTCTTCGCGCAGACACACATACCACTGGTCCACCAAAGCCAACGTAGGTACAACAATGACAAACCGCCCCGTAGGGTAACGTCTGCGAAAGACTTGCATGCACATGAGGGCAAAAGTAGTCTTGCCCCCACCGGTTACAACTGATGCAATACCCTGAAAAGCGTACTGCCAAGATTTCAAAGCGTTGGATTGCCAATCGCGAGGGGTCTTGGTGAGAACCCACGATCTGGGGTCCACACGAGCTGTCACTCTTGCCTCATCGACTGTTGAGAAAAGCGGCTCTTCGAAGAATTTGCGTATTCGTGATTCACTTCAATACTAACCCATCTCCGATCTAGGGACTCTGCAACTGCGCCGGTCACATTGCTTCCTGCGAAAGGGTCAAGGACAATATCTCCCGGATCAGTAAGAAAGTTTATGAAAAAATCTGCGACTTCGTCCGGCATCCGCGCTGGATGCAACGATATGTCGTTATTCTTACAATATTGGATATATGGGTCATAAGCACGTGTATTGGCAGCAGTCAGGACATTCGGGGGAATTGAACCTCCATTGTCTTTCAGAAAAGACTTGGCGCCTATAGAATGCTCGGATGGCCTTGTGCCCGCGTTGTAAGTCTTTGTCTTCAAGAGTTTTCGCATCGCAGAACTATATGGCTTCAACACGCTCCGGTTATTGGCTTTTGGTCGCGTTGTGGGTGACATCCACCAGATATGAGTAAAGGCGTCTTTGACTCTAATGCGCTCTACATTAACCCACTGGGCAGGCGAAGGTAATCTTGCGGGATTCTGACAAACGAATTGTTGACATAGCTCTAATTCGCCACGCTCAAGAAATGCCAAGAGTGATCTCAGGCCAAGTGTTGACATAACAGGCTCTCCGGATTTCCAGGAGTTGCCCATTTCGATAGCTATGGAACCATCCGGTTTTAGAAACCTCTTGAATTGGGAGGCGAAGTCGGCAAGCCACTCTACGTAGTCCGTGCCTTCCAGATTGCCATAGGATTTCTTACGATTGAGAGGAAATGGCGGGGAAGTGAAAATGAGCTGCACCTCGCCCAGATAAGGCTCGAAGATAGAGGCGCGCAGCGCTAATTCGGCTCTACTCTCCACCATCATTCCAAGTTCAGTGGAGTAGGAAATCTTGGGCTCGTTATCGGGATTGCCCATCGGTCATACTGGCATTTGCATATCAGTTCGGTAGAAAAATATAGGTCCAGTTTCTAGGCGAGCCAAGGCTAGACCCTCTCAGTGGGCAACGCGCGCAGGAATGAAACTGAGCGCTTTACTAATAGACATTCGGCACAAAAAACCCAAAAGGGGCTCCGAGTTCTACGAGGTTGGCCTCAGCGGGCCACTTGACAAAACCGTTGTGTCTCGGTGAGCTCAGGGACACTTTCCCCACTCTTTCTGATACCGTAAAACTTTTCTGTTCACCGGCCGTATTTCTCAGTTTTGAGAGTTCTCAACTATCGAATCCCGGCGACATTTGAGCGGTGTTTCGATTCTCGGGAGCAGTAGTACCGTGGTTCGGATACAATAGAGGGTTCTAGAAGGATTGTCAAATCACGCATGAGGGAAAGATGTGGTGAGCCCTAGTCTTTGGACCTAGAGACAGTAATATTAGTGTGCATCCAGACGGATGCCTTAAAGGGTATCCCCGTCCAGGCGCCAAAATATGACAGTTGCGCGATTTTCGCTACTTCAGCTATATTTCTGTCGCGTGCGCCCGAAACAGTGGCCCCTTGCCAACTGACCGGGCATGCAGAGACGAGAAGGACTTTTTGGAATATCCGGCCCCAACCGCTACACACAAGGAAACGCCAATGCTCGACACACACCGCCTCATCTCCTTCACCAGCGACATCGTGCGCATCCGCAGCCTCAGCGGTGACGAGGCGCGGGTCTCCCGCCGCATCGAGGAGGAGATGACCGCGCTCGGCTTCGACAGAGTGTGGACCGACGGCGTGGGCAACGTCATCGGCGTGCTGGAGGGCGCGCAGCCCGGGCCGACCATCCTCTTCGACGCGCATACCGATACGGTCGGTGTCTCGCCCGGCGTGCCGTGGGCGCTGGACCCGTTCAGCGGGGAGGTGAAGGGCGGCGCGCTGCACGGCCGCGGCGCGGCGGACATGAAGGGCGCGCTGGCCGCCATGGTGCACGGGATTGGCGGGCTGGACAGGGCGGCGCTCAAGGGCAGGGCCGTGGTGAGCGCGTCGGTAATGGAGGAGGTGCTGGAGGGCGTCGCGCTGGCGAAGGTGATCGCGCAGACCGGCGCCGACTTCGTCGTCATCGGGGAGGCCTCCGATCTGCAGATCGTGCGCGGAGGCCGCGGCCGCGCCGAAATTCACCTGACGACGACGGGACGGCCTTCGCACTCGTCCGCGCCGCAGATGGGCCGCAACGCGGTGTTGGACATGATGCGCGTCATCGCGGCGGTGGAGGATCTGGCGCTGGATGAGCACCCCCAGATGGGACCCGCGATCTTCGCGCTGACCGACATCATCAGCGAGCCATACCCGGGCCATTCGGTCATCCCCAGCATCTGCCGGGCGACCTATGACCGCCGGCTGCTGCCCGGGGAGGCGGCGGAGAGTGTGCTGGCCGACATCAGCCGGCGGCCGGAGCTGGCCGACGTCCAGCTGGACGCCCGCGTCGGCACGGGGGAGTACACGAGCTATACGGGGCATACCTTTGTGACGGAGAAGTTCTTTCCGGCTTGGCTGGCGGATGACGCCGACCCGTTTGTGACGGGCGCGCTGGCCGCGGTGCATGGGGCGGGGATCAGTGCGGGGCTGAACGCCTACCGTTTCTGCACGAATGCGGCCTACAGCGCCGGCGCGGCCGGCATCCCGACCATCGGCTTCGGTCCGGCGACGGAGGCCGACGCGCACGTCATCAACGAGAAACTCAAGCTGGACGATCTGATCGCGGCGGCGCAAGGGTACCGGGCGATCGGCGAGGCCGTATTGGGGTGACGGGGCCCCGAATAGCGTCAACCCCTTCTTCGACGCCCGGGCAGGCGCCCGGAGGATACCCCCGACAGGTGAAGCAATGAATACGATAACTCTCACGCCCACAGAGGCGCGTCGTTTAGCCGTCTCCGCCCAGTGTCTGGCGGGGCCGCGCCCAGAGGCCGGCAAGGCCGGCATCCACGAGCTGCTCCGCCAGATCAACTGCCTCCAGATCGACCCGATCCGGGCGGTGGAGCGGACCCAGCTGCTGGTGTTGTGGAGCCGGATGGGGTCATTTGACCCGTCGTGGCTGGATGAGCTGCAGCGGGAGCGCGTCATAATCGAGGGCGACGCGCACCGGGCCTCCTACGTTCTGACCGAGGACTATCCACTCTTTCGGCGCTGGATCGGGAGCCTCTTTGAGAGGACAGGCGCCGGGATGGAGCGGACACGCGATTGGATGGAGGCAAACGAACTGCTGCGCGCGGCGATCGTCGAGCGGCTGGGGGAAGAAGGACCTCTGACGCCAACTGTTTTCGACGACCTGGAAGCGGTGCCCTGGTTCCCTTCCAGATGGTTCAGCGGCAAACCCGCCGCCATGATGATGGCTATTTTGAGCTGGCAGGGCGTCGTCATGTGCGTTGGCCGCAAGGGAAATCAGAGGTTGTGGCATCTGCGGGATGCCTGGCTGCCGGAGTGGGCGGGGCAGCCGCTGCCGCCGGAGGAGGAGGTCGTCGGTCTCACCTGCCAGCGCTCGCTGAAGGCGCTGGGTGTGGCCAGCCGGCGGCAGATCAGCCGTCACTTCATTCGCGGCAAATATCCCAATCTGGCGCAGCGGCTGGCGGAGTTGACCGCGGAAGGGAGCGTGCTGCCGGCGCAGATCGTCGGTGAGGAAGGGCCCTGGGAGGGCGAATGGTATATCCACCGGGACACCGTGCCGCTGCTGGAATCGATCCGCGACGGCGATTGGGCGCCGCGCACCGTATTTCTGTCGCCGTTTGACAATCTGATCTGCGACCGGGAACGCACGGAGCAGTTTTTCGACTTTTACTACCGCATCGAGATCTACGTGCCCAAGGCCAAGCGGGAGTACGGCTACTATGTGTTGCCGCTGCTGCACGGCGACCGCTTCATCGGCAGAATGGACTCGCAGATCGAGCGCAAGACGGGAATCTACCGTATCCACGCGCTGTATGCGGAGGAGGGGGCGCGCGTCGACGCGCGTACGGGGGCGGCGGCCGCCGAATCGCTGGTGGAGCTGGCCCGCTTTATCGGCGCCAAACGCGTCGAGCTGGGGGAGAAGATCCCCGCCGCCTGGCGCGACGCGCTGGAGAAGGAGGTCAGCCAGGGCTTATGACTGCATCTGCACAGGCGGCTTCGGCGCAGACGGCGAATGCTTCGGCCCGCTTCGGTACGTTCGGGGGCGTGTTCACGCCGAACGTGCTGACGATTCTGGGGCTGATCCTCTTCTTGCGGGCGGGCTGGGTTGTGGGCCAGGCCGGCCTGATGGGCGCGCTCTTGATCGTGTTGATCGCCAACTCGATCAGCTTTCTGACCGGTCTGTCGCTCTCCGCGATCGCGACGTCGATGAACGTGCGCGCGGGCGGCAAGTACTACCTGATCTCGCGCACGCTGGGCCGTGAGATCGGCGGGGCGATCGGGGTGCCCCTCTATCTGTCGCAGGCGATCTCGGTTGCCTTCTACATCATCGGTTTCACCGAGTCGCTGGAGGGCATCGCCTTCTTCAGCCGGATCGACGCGCGGGTGCTTTCGACACTTATTGCGATTGTGTTTGCGGTGGTGGCCTTCATCGGCGCCGACTTTGCGATCAAGATCCAGTACTTCATTCTGGCGGCGCTGATGGCGGCGCTGCTCTCCTTCTTTGGTGGAGGCTGGCTGTCGATCCAGGCGCCGACGCTGACCGCCAGCTACGGCGAGGGCATGAGCTTCTGGAGCGTCTTCGCCGTCTTCTTTCCGGCGGTTACGGGCATTGCGGTGGGCGCGAGCATGTCGGGCGATCTGAAGGACCCGGGCCGGAGCATCCACAAGGGCACCCTTTTTTCGGTGCTGTTTACGGCCGTCGTCTATTTTCTCTCGGTCATCTGGCTCTCGTTGCATGGCACGCCGGATGAGCTGAAGAGCAACACGTTGATCATGCGGGACATCGCGCTCTTTCCGCCGTTGATCCTGATCGGGGTGTGGGCGGCGACGCTGTCGTCGGCGCTGGGCAGCATCGTGGCCGCGCCGCGCACGCTGCAGGCGATGGCGAACGACGGCATCGTGCCGCGGGCGCTGGGCTCGCGCCTGGGGAGCAGGACGGAGCCCCGCGTGGGCGTCCTGATCACGGCGGGCATCGCCTTCGCGGTGATCTGGGCCGGCGACCTCAACGTTGTGGCGCCGATCATCACGATGTTTTTCCTGAACACCTACGGGATGACCAACCTGGTGGCGGGGATTGAGAAGCTGGTCGGCAACCCCAGTTTCCGGCCGCGGGCGAAAATCCATTTCAGCTTCTCCCTGCTGGGGGCGGCCGGCTGCTACGGGGCGATGTTCGTGATCAATCCCGCGGCGACGGTTGTCGCCATCCTGATCAGCTATGGGATCTACTTCTACCTGGAGCGCCGCTCGACGATCCGCACGTGGGGCGACGTGCGCAACGGGATCTGGTTTGCGCTGGCGCGGCGGGCGCTGCTCAACCTGGAGCGTTCGGTCTTCCATGCCAAAAACTGGCGGCCGAACATTCTGGTGTTCACGGGGCAGCCGCATAACCGGGCGCCGCTGGTGGAAATCGCCAACCTGCTGAGCCGCGGCTATGGCATCGTCTCCTTCTACCAGCTGCTGGTCGGGGATATCGATCAGCTGGCGAAACGCGGGTTGCGCAGGATCGCGCGGCGGCAGATCCGCACCTTCATCCAGGAGCAGAACATGACCGCCTTTGCGGAGGCGGACATTGTGGAGAACTTCTACGCCGGCGCGGTGACGGTGTGCCAGTCCCATGGGGTGGGCGGGCTGGAGCCGAACGCAGTGCTGATGGGTTGGAGCGACACGGAGGGCGGGCGCACGCTCTCGTTGCGCCTGCTGTCGACGCTGTTCGAGCTGGGCAAGTCCGTCCTGTTCCTGCATCACGATGAGAAGCGCGGCTTCGGCAACCGCAAGGTCATCGACGTCTGGTGGCGCGGGCGCAGTGGCAACGGGGACCTGATGCTGCTGCTGGCGCATATCATTTCGCAGAGTCCGACCTGGGACGGGGCGTCGATCCGGCTGCTGCAGACGTTGCCGCGCGGGGAAGGGCGGGTACAGACCGAGGCGCATCTGCGGGCGCTGCTGGACAGGGTGCGGGTCAATGCCGAGCCGGTGGTGGTCGTGCCCCCGCGGGGTGAACAGTTCCCGGATACCGTGAAAACATGGAGCAGGGAGACCGACCTGACCCTTCTGGGCATGAACCGGCCGGAAGCGGATGAGTGGGAGAGTTACGGAAACCAGCTCAACGGCTGGCTCAGCGCCGTGGGCACCGTGCTCCTGATCCACAGCGGCCAGACGGAGGACCTGCTGGCGCCCAACGATTAAACTGCTGTTTGGGGCATCGCCTCGACTCGATTGCAGACTGTTCTACCTCATGAACGATCCACCGGTGACGGGAACGGAGAGGCCGGTCAGAAAAGCGGCTCCATCCGACGCCAGGAAGGAGACTGCGTGGGCAAGATCTTCGGTTTGGGCGAGGCGGCCTACCGGGGTACTTCCCGCTGCCCCGGACAGAAGGGCGTCCGTCGCTTCCTTCACTTGCAGCTCAGAGTTTTCGAACAGGTTGGTCATGTGTCCGACTCGTTCGGTGGGGGTGAGACTGGGGCAGATGGCGTTGACGGTGATCCCGTGTGGAGCCAGCTCCTGGGCGAGGGACTGTGTCAGGCCGACAATTGCGAATTTGGAAGAGCAGTAGGCGGCAAAACGGGCAATCCCTCGCAGCCCCAACACTGAGGAGACGCTGATAATTCGACCGCCGCCGCCGAGTGCCATCATGTGACGTGCGGCCGCCTGACTGCAGATAAAGGTTCCATTGAGATTTACGGACATGACGCGGTCCCATTCATGCTGGGGCAGATCGACGACCGGCACTCTGTCGCCGCCGCCGCGGGCCCCCGCATTGTTTACCAGAATATCCAATCGTCCGAAGGTCTCGATTGTCTGCTGCATGGCGGCTTCGACGGCATCGCCATCGGTTATGTTGCAGGTCAGGGCCAGGGAACGGCGCCCGAGAGCCTCGATTTCGGCCTGCAGTGCCGGCAGGCCCCCCCACTCCGAGTCGGCATATGGCTTCATCACGATGTCGGTCACGACGACGTCGGCTCCATCCTCAGCCAATCGCCGGGCGATCCCCCGGCCGATGCCGTGTTCGCCCCCCGCGCCGGTAATGAGTGCAACTTTCCCCTTCAGGTTGAACATTTCACTGTCCTCCGAATGGCTTGGATGCAGCGGTCACGTTTCGACGGTTCGCTCAGCCGGCTCGCATCCGTCCCATTCCGGGAACAGACCGGCGATTCGATTTCGGCGCCGCTTTCTGAAGTTCACTGTGGCTTTGATCTTAGCACCGGACGGTGGGGGGATGCAATTGGCGTGTCGTTCGATCTTTCGATTCAGGACGTTAGGTTTTGGATTTACCCGCTGCCCCCCTTTTTTTGTCGACGACTTTTGGCCTGGCTCAGAGGCGGGAACAGCCGCGATTCGTGCTTGGGCGATATGCGCCGGACTGTTACTCCACTTTCTGCTGTGCTATACTGCGCACGGCGGGCCGCCGCGGCCTGCCCGACATTTCGCCGCTGGTAGCTGAGTGGGGCGCGTTGGAGGTCAATTACGCTTTCTCGCTGCGCAGCGGCGCCGTTTACATCATTCCTTTGGCCGGCTTTCGCAGTTGCGAACGGTCGGCTCGCCATTCCACCCGGAGAAAAGAACAATGCGCGCGAATCCGATTCGCAAGTTGCTCGATGAGGGCAAACCGACGCTGGCTACCCACATTCACAGCGTGTGGCCCAATGTCGTGGAGGCGCTGGGCCATACGGGCTTGTACGACTATGTGGAATTCGTGGCCGAGTACGGAACCTACACCCTGCACGATCTGGACAACATCTGCCGCGCCGCGGAGCTCCACGGCCTCGGCTCGATGATCAAGATCGACTGGGCGAACAACGAGTTTGTCGCGCAACGGGCCGTCGGGTCGGGTTTCAACAGCGTGCTCTTTTCCGACGTGCGCTCCGCCGCCGGCGCGGCCGACTGCGTGAGCTATGTGCGCGCGGATACGCCCCATGCGGGCGGCACCTTCGGCGTGGCGACGCGCCGCTTTTCCTACATGGGCTACGGCGGCAACGACGCCTACGTGCAGGCGCTCGACGACGTCGTGGTGGCGCTGATGCTGGAAAAGAAGCCCGCCCTCGATGAGCTGGACGAAATCCTGGCGGTGGACGGCGTGGAGATACTGCAGTGGGGGCCGTCCGACTTTTCAATGAGTATCGGCAAGCTGGGGCAGCGCAATGATCCGCAGGTGCAGGCCGCCGCGCAGCGGGTGATCGACGGCTGTCTGGCGACCGGCGTTCATCCGCGCATTGAGATCGGCACGGCGGACGATGCCAAGCGCTATTTGGACATGGGCGCGCGGCACTTCTGCATCGGCACCGACATTGCCATCCTGCACCAATGGTGGCAGAAGGAAGGCGAGGATATGCGCAAGGCGCTGGACGAGTGACGAGTAGCGGCCGGTGAGCGCGTTCAGCCGACGCGTTCGAGAAAGCGGACGTCGTTGGTGAAGAAGTAGCGGATGTCGTCGATGCCGTATTTGAGCATGGCGATGCGCTCGGGGCCCATGCCGAAGGCGAAGCCGCTGAAGACCGCCGGGTCGTAGCCGCCGTTGTGCAGGACGATCGGGTGGACCATACCGGCGCCCAGGATCTCGAGCCAGCCGGTCTGTTTGCAGATGCGGCAGCCTTTGGCCTCACACAGAACGCAGCCGGCGTCGACCTCGACGCTGGGCTCGGTGAACGGGAAGTAGCTCTTGCGGAAGCGCAGCGCACAGCCTTCGCCGAACATCTGGTTGGCGAAGTTTACCAGCGTGCCCTTGAGATCGCTGAAGGTCACGTTGTGGCCGACGACCAGCCCTTCGACCTGGTGGAACATCATGTCGTAGCGGGCGCTGACATCCTCGTGGCGGTAGCATTTTCCGGGCAAAATGACGCGGATCGGCTCCGGGCAGTATTCGCGCATGGCGTGGATCTGGCCGGGGCTGGTGTGCGTGCGCAGGATGACGCCGGGCGTGGTGGTGTAGAAGGTATCCCACATGTCGCGGGCCGGATGGCCCGGGGGGATGTTGAGGAGGCCGAAGTTGTAGTCGTCCGTCTCGACTTCGGGCGAGTCGTAGACTTGGAACCCCATCTGGCCGAAGATCTGCGCGATTTCGCGCAGCGTCTGGTTGCTGGGATGGATCTTGCCGAGCGTGGGCCGCCGGCCCGGCATGGTGACGTCCACGCCTTCGGCTGCCAGCGTCTCCTCCATCTCCTGGCGGCGGATCCCCTCCTGGCGCGTGTGCAGGGCCTCTTCGAGCAGCTTCTTGAGCTCGTTGCCGGCGCGGCCGGCCGCGGGCCGCTCTTCGCGGGGCAGGTCGCTCAATCCGCGCAGGAAGTCGGTGAGGGCGCCGTTGCGGCCGAGGTAGTCGCGAAACCAGGCCTCGGTGGCCTCGACGGTCCCGGCTGCGGCCAGCTCTTCCTGTGCGCGGGTCTGTAGTTCTTCAAGCGCCTGCATCTCTTTTCTCACAGTCTCGGCATAAGGGACTGAACGGCCGGCGGCCGCTTTTGCGCGTTATACAGTTGTCAACTGTAGGGCAAAACGGGTCGCAAGTCAAAAACTGATGGTTTATGTACAGCGCTCAGGCACACTGTGGGCGAATTCGTCAGGGAGCAGGTCAAAGGTTCAAACTGTTTCTCGTTGAGACAAGTCCAGTTCAGAAACCACACGTGAACCGGAGTCAAATCTCGTTCTGTCTGCCTCATTGATTATAGTTTCCATTTGAGAGCCGCCGTCGCGCGACGGTGGCTTTTCTATAGCGCCCCTTCCCGTTCAGGACAGCTTCGGGGGTTCGTCCGGGTCGGAGGGGTTTTCAGATTCGGCGAAGTCGTGGGCGTCGAGGGATTCGCTGCGGTAGCGGTCCTGTCTGGCGGTGATCAGGTCGGCGGCTTTGAGGAGATCGAGGTCGGCGCGTGCGTCGCGCTGTTTGGCGGCCGCGGGCCGGCGTTTTCCGGCGCGGGGTTTGGCGGCGGGCGCCCGGCGTTTTCCGGCGCGGATAGTACCCATTTCCTCGCCTGCGCGGCGGTAGATCTCCAGTTTCAATTTGATGCCCCGGCAGACGGAGGCGTAGGCTTCGGGGCTGAGCGACCCCTCCTTCACCCTTTTCAGGGCTTCTTGGTGGAGATCAAGGATCTCTTGGAGCCATTCGGGGGTCCTTCTGTCGAGGCGTGCGGCGGCGGAGCTTTTGCCGCCGGGGGCGCGCCTTCCGCCGACCTCGTAGAGGAGAGGTCCGTGCGCGCTGCAGTAGCCGTTATATTTGTCGAGGCCGTATCCCCGGCAGGGGAGGCCGTCCTTTCTGATTCCTTTGCAGAGTTTTTTGGCCATTCGTGGTTGCGCCTCCAATGCGTGTTGGTCTCGTCGTCCCGCTGAAGAGATTATAACACGGCAGGGGCGGGGACGGTTGTTTCGACGAGAGGGAAGCAGGCGCCGCGGCCGGCTCGTGGCAGAGCATCTGTGACGCGATTGGGTCAGCCGCGGTCCTGGCGCAGTCGAGCTATTTCGGCCTTCATGGCTTGCATCTGTTCCTCCGCCTGACGCCGGGCGGCAGCTTCCCCGGCAGCCCGTTCCTCCGCCTG
>VXMH01000115.1 GCA_009841235.1 Caldilineaceae bacterium SB0661_bin_32
GCACTCTCCACCCACTCCCTCAAACTACGGTAGGGGCAGGCCTTGTGCCTGCCCTCCGTGGACTCTCTGGCTAACTTCGGCACTATTGGCAAACCAAATTACATGCGATTGCCCTGCCAATTTCGGAAGAGTGCATCCCGGACTCTTTGCGGTGCTCACGCAAAAATGGTGGTCTCACCCCAGGCAACAATTCGGCCCCATTTGAAATAACAAAAATATAAAATATCATACATCCCCCCAAAAACATGACAAAACCTGCCAAAACGCGCTAAATCTGCCAAATTCCTTCAGAGCATTAACGATTGAGCCGTTGAATCGAACGGGGGAGTCTCCCCAAAAAACCTGACAAAACCTGAACAGATCCTTCAGCGCTTCCCCCGCCCCGCGCCACTCACGCCTCTCCACTCTCTCCTCGCCGTTGTGGACTTCGCCCGAGAATTCCGGCGTCTTTGACGCTCTGTTATGACACGTGTACAATTCAGGCAGGAAGGGAAAAGAATTTCCCATTTTCGGTAGCTGCTGCGCCCAAGTTTCCAGGAAATCGACTGACGAGAGTCCGCAGAGCTATCTTTAGCCGCACGTAAATCGCAAGAGTTCAGGAGTTTCCATGACCGCCCCCAAGTACAGTCGCGTAGCGCTCTATCTGCAGGACAAACATTCGATCCGCGAGGGGATGGCGTATGTGCGCTACGCGGAGGAGAAGGGGTTTGAGGCGGTCTGGCAGGCGGAAAGCCGGCTGGTGCGGGATGCGATCGTGCCGATGGCCGCTTTCGCCGCTGTCACCGAGCGCATCCGGATCGGGTCCGGCGTGATCAACAACTGGACGCGCAATATCGGGCTGCTGGCCGCCACCTTTCTGACGTTGGACGACCTGGCGCCGGACCGCGTTATCTGCGGCGTCGGCGCGTGGTGGGATCCGCTGGCCAGGAATGTGGGCATCAGCCGGCGCAGACCGTTGAAGGCGATGCGGGAGACGGTGGAAGTTACGCGGCGGCTGCTGGCGATGGAGAACGTCACTTTCGAGGGCGAGTTTCACCAGGTGAACGGTATCGAGCTGGACGTCGTGCATGGGCGCCAGGCGCCGCGCAACGTTCCCATGATGATCGGCGCGACCGGGCCGAAGATGATGGAGCTGACCGGGGAGATCGCCGACGGCGCGGTGTTGAACTACTGTGTGCCGCCGGACTACAACTACATGGCGCTGGAGCGGCTGGAGGTGGGCGCAAAGCGGGCCGGGCGCAGCCTGGATGACGTCGACCGCCCGCAGCTGATCGTCTGCTCGGTGCACGAGGACCAGCAGACGGCGCTGGACGGCGCGCGCGAGCTGCTCACCCAGTACCTGGGGCAGCAGCCGCATATCGCCCAGGCCAGCGGCGTCAAGCCGGAGGTTGTCGAGCGGATTCAGTCGATTCTGGGCTGGCCGGCGACGCGGGAGCAGGTGCGTAAGGCGATGCCATTGGTGCCGGACGAGCTGGTCACGCGCATCACCGCCAGCGGTACGCCGGAGGAGGTGAAGAAGAAGGTGCGCGAGTATATGGACAACGGCGCCACCTGCCCGATTCTTTATCCCCTGGGCGACGTGAAGCTGATGATCGATACGTTTGCGGGTGGGTTTTAGCTGTTCTCTGTGGGCTGACATGTACCGCTTCTGCACATCCCCCCTGACATTGACAGATGCTTTGAAGTTGAAGGCGGAACACGGCGCGGCCGCCCGTTTCATCGCCGGCGGCACCGACCTCCTCATCGATCTGGCGCGCGACGGCAGTGCGGACAGCGCCGGGGTGGGGCTGATCGACCTGACGCGCATCCCGGGCCTGGCCGACATCCGGGAAGAGGAGGGCGCGCTCCATCTGGGTCCGCTTGTGACGCATAACCAGTGCGTGCGCAGCCGGTCGGTCGTGGAGGGGGCGTTCCCGCTGGCGCGGGCGTGCTGGGAGGTGGGCGCGCCGCAGATCCGGAACCGGGCGACGGTTGCGGGCAATCTCGTCACGGCCAGCCCGGCCAACGACTCGATCGTGCCGCTGATGGCGCTGGACGCCAGCGTGCGCCTTGAGAGCGCGGCGCGAGGCAGCCGCACGCTGCCGCTGGCGCGCTTTTTCCGCGGCGTGCGCCAAGTGGACCTGGCCGACGACGAGATGCTCACGCGTATCTCCATTCCCCTGCCGGAGCCGGCGCGGCGGGGGAACTTTATCAAGCTGGGGCTGCGGCGCGCGCAGGCGATCAGCATATTGAGCGTGGCCGGTTCAGTTGCCTGCGGCGGCGGGGAGGACTGGGAGTCGGCGGCTGTTACCCATGCCGCGGTTGCGCTGGGCGCGGTTGCGCCGACGGTAGTGCGGGCGGCGGAGGCCGAAACCTTTCTGCTCGGCAGGACGCTGACCGAGGAGACGATCGCGGAGGCGGCGCGGCTGGCGGCAACGCAGGCGCGGCCGATCGACGATCTGCGCGGCAGCGCGTCATACCGGGCGGCCATGGTGGAGACGCTGGTCGCCCGCCTGTTGCGCCAGCTGCGGGATAGGCGCGAGCGGGACGGCTGGCTGGAGACGCCGGTGACGCTGTGGGGCGACACGCAGGGCCGCTGGCCGGTCGCGACGGGGCCGGGAACTGCGGCAACCGTCAACGGCGGCGCGGTCGAGCTTGAAGGCGGCATGACGCTGCTGGACAGCCTGCGGGCGGCCGGTTTTGTCGGGGTGAAAGAGGGCTGCGCGGAGGGTGAATGCGGGGCCTGCACGGTTTATCTGGACGGCATGGCGGTCATGGCCTGCCTTGTGCCGGCGGAGCGGGCGGCGGGCAGCGAGATCGTGACGGTCGAGGGATTGACCGGTTCGTCAGAGCAGTCCTCGGAGCTGTTGCACAGCGTGCAGCAGGCGCTGATCGAGAGCGGCGGCGTCCAGTGCGGATTCTGCACGCCGGGGATCGTGATGTCGGCGGCGGCGCTGCTGGCGGAGCGTTCCAACCCCAACCGCCTGGAGGCGCAGGAGGCGCTGACGGGCAACCTGTGCCGTTGCACCGGCTATCGCAAGATCCTGGACGCGGTGGTGGCGGCAGGGCGGGGAAAGAGGAGTGAGGGGTGAGAGGTGTATTGGCCTTTTGGACGCCTCAAACAGGCGGGCCGGGAAAATGGGAACGGACGGAAACGACGTAATCACCTACTATCTGGAGATGACCAGCGCGGCCGAGCTGCGGCCGGCGCGGCCGCCGGCGGAACCTTTTGCCGTGCGGCGGGCGGAGGCGGCGTTTCCGGCGCTGAATCGCTTTTTCTATACGGAGGTGGGGCGGGCGTATTCGTGGACGACGCGGCTGCCCTGGACGGAAGAACAGTGGCGGGCCTGGGTGGAGCGGCCCGGAGTGCAGACATGGATCGGATATGTGCAGGGGACGCCGGCCGGCTACTTTGAGTTGGAAGAGCAGCGCGAAAATGGAACTGAGCAGGTCGAACTGGCCTATTTCGGTCTGCTGCCTCCATTTGTCGGCCGCGGCGTGGGGGGCGCGTTGTTGACGGAGGCGATCCGCCGCGCATGGGCGCTCGGCCCGCAGCGGGTCTGGGTACACACCTGTACGCTGGACCACCCGGCGGCGCTGCCCAACTATCAGAAGAGGGGGTTTCGCATCTATGATCAGAAAAGGAATGCGGAGTGACGTTTTCTTTCTCCTCGGAATCTTCTTTCTCGTCGTTCTGTTCCGCCGGGAAAGTAGAAAGCTTCTTTCCTCCTCGCCAAGTGTGGGGGAGTGGGGCTGGCTGGGGCCGGAGCCGCTGGTCGACACGCACAGCGCGGATCTGGTCATGACGCCCTCACTGCCGCGGCGGGGGAACTGGCTGACCCGCGCTATCGGCCGGCTGTTGTACAGGTTGCTCGGCTGGCGCATCGAGGGCCAGCTGCCGGACGTGCCCAAGCTGGTGATCATCGGCGCTCCGCACACCTCCCACTGGGATGCCATATTGGCAGTTGGATTCTTCCTGGCCACCGGGCTGGACTGCCGCTGGATGGTCAAGAGAGAGGCCTGCGATCACGCATTGGGCGGTCTTATGCGCTGGTTTGGCGCCATGCCGGTGAATCGCCAGGCGCCCGGCGATCTTGCGCAGCAGGTTATCGACGAAATGAACCGCAGCGAGAAGTTCGTGCTGGTCCTCACGCCGGAGGGGACGCGCAAGAAGGTAGAGCGCTGGAAGACCGGCTTCTACCGCATCGCTCTCGGTGCGGGAGCGCCCATTACACTGGGTTATGCCGACTTTGAACGGAAGGTCGCGGGTATCGGTCCGACCATCCGGCCGAGCGGCGATCTGGAAGCGCAGCTCGCAGAGATACGGGCCTATTACAGCGGGATCCCGGCCCGTAATCCGGAGTGGTTTTGAACTCCAGTGATCAGTGGATAGTGATGCTTTTGAGGTGTTTTGATGCGTGCGGTCGGTAGCAGCATACCGCGTTTTGACGCGGCGGAGAAGGTGACCGGGCAGGCTGCCTATCCGGCGGATATCGACCTGCCCGGCCAGGCATGGTTGAAGATCGTCTTTGCCGGTGTGCCCCACGCGCGCATCGTGCGCATGGATACGGAGCGGGCCGCGGCGGCGGAGGGCGTCATCGCCGTTCTGACGGCGGCGGACGTGCCGGTGAACGAGTACGGGCTGGTGATGCCGGACCAGCCTGTGCTGTGCGGGCTGGGGAGCACGCCCCAGGCGGAGGTCGTGCGCTGGGAAGGGGACAAGGTGGCGCTGGTTGTGGCCGAGTCCGCGGCGCAGGCTGAGGCCGCGGCGCGGCTGCTGGAGATCGAGTATGAGGCGCTGCCGGTCATCACCAGCACGGAGCAGGCGCTGGCGGCCGGCGCGCAGCCGCTGCATCCCCACCCTTTCAGCAACTTTCCGTACGAAGAGGGGCGGGACAGGCAGTCGAATCTGCTCGTCCGGCACCGTCTGCGCTGCGGGGACATCGATGCCGGCTTTGCCCAGGCCGACGTGTGCGTGGAAGGCGTCTACAGCACGCACCCGCAGGAGCACGCCTATCTGCAGCCGGAGGCGGGCCTGGCGCATGTGCGCGGCGACGGCCGCATCGAGGTCATCGTCGCCGGGCAGTGGATGCACGAGGACCAGGAACAGATCTCCCATGCTCTCGACCTGCCGGCGAACCGGATCGTCGTGCGCTACCCGGCTGTCGGCGGCGCTTTTGGCGGGCGGGAGGATATGTCGATCCAGATTCCACTGGCGCTGGCCGCCTGGAAGACGGGCCGCCCGGTCAAGACCGTCTGGAGCCGGGAGGAGTCGATTGTCGGGCACCACAAGCGGCATGCGTTCGTTATTCGCGCCAAGTGGGGGGCAACCAGAGAGGGCAAAATCGCGGCGGCGCAGATGGATCTGACCAGCGACTCGGGCGCTTACGCCTATACGAGCACCAAGGTCCTGGCGAACGCCACGCTGATGTGCCTGGGCCCCTATGAGATTCCGAACGCGCACGTGGACGCCCGCACGGTGTATACCAACAACTGTCCGGGCGGCGCATTTCGCGGTTTCGGCGGGCCGCAGGCGCACTTCGCCGCCGAGATGCAGATGACCAAGCTGGCGCATGCGCTGAACATGGACCCGGTTGAGTTCCGGATGCGCAATATCCTGCGCGACGGCTCGACCCTTGTCACCGGCAGCCCCGTTCCCGCGGGCTGTACGACCGAAGAGGTGCTGGCCGAGGCGGCGCGGCAGGGCGGCTGGCAAAAGCGCGACGGCCGGTGGTCGGTAGCCACGGCAACGGCCGGGGAAGTACCACCTGACAATGGCAACGGGCTGCTGACCACGAGCCTTGACTCTTCCCGCGGCCGGATTGCACGGGGCACGGGGATCGCCGTCTCCTACAAGAACGTAGGCTACAGCTTCGGCTTCCCGGAGCACTGCACGGCCTGGGTGGAGCTGCACGGCGGGGAAACGGTCGAGCGGGCGCGCGTGGGCTGTGTCGGCGCCGAGGTGGGGCAGGGCGCGCACACCGCTTTCATCCTGATGACCGCGGAGATGCTGGGTCTATCGCCGGAACAGGTGGAGCTGGAGGCGGAGGACACGGACGTGACCGGCTCGAGCGGCAGCAGCTCCGCCAGCCGCATGACCTTTATGGCCGGCAACGCGATCCAGGGCGCGGCCGAGCGGGCGATGGCGCTGTGGCGCGATGAGGAACGCCCGGCGCGGGCCGAGTTCGTCTATCATCCGCGCGCCACGACCCCTTTCGACCGCGAGACGGGCGCCTGCGATCCCAACATCACCTACGGGTACTGCGCGCAGGTGGCCGACGTCGAGGTGGACCGGGATACCGGGCACGTGACGGTCAAGCGGCTGGTCAGCGTCAACGACGTGGGCAAGGCCATTCATCCGCAGCACGTGGAAGGGCAGATCGAGGGGGCGGTGGCCCAGTCTATCGGCTGGACGCTGCTGGAGAACTACCTGCAGGAGGAGGGCGTCACGATCACGCCCCATTTGAGCAACTATCTGATCCCCGGCGTGGCCGACGTGGCCGAGGAGATCGTGCCGGTGATCCTGGAGCTGCCGGACCCGCAGGGGCCGCTGGGCGCGCGCGGGATGGCGGAGATGCCCTTTCTGCCGACGGCGCCGGCCATCGCGGCGGCGCTGCACGATGCGCTCGGCGCCTGGTACGACACGCTGCCGTTTACGCCGGAGACGGTCTGGCGCGGCATGGCGGCCGGCGGCTGACCAGGAGCGCAACTGATGACCGCTAAGAGCAGCGACAACCGCGTCAACAACCTCATCTGGGGCGTGTTGCTGTCGCTGGCGGGCGTTGGGCTGCTGCTGTTCAACTTTGACGTCTTTGTCCGCTTTGAACCCTACGTTCAGTACGGGGCGGCCGCGCTGCTGGGCCTGCTGGCGCTGCTCTTTGTCGGCGGCTATCTTTCGGCCCGCGACAACTGGTGGCGCCTGATCCCCGGCTGGACGCTGGTCGCACTGGCGGCGATGGTCTACCTCTCGACGCTGCCTGCGCTGGACCAGCGCATCACGGCGGGCGTCCTGTTCGTGGGCCAGGCGATCGCGTTCGCCCACATCTATCTGCTGGACCGGGCGGAGCGCTGGTGGGCGATCATTCCGGGCGGATTCATGCTGATGCTGGGCGGCACGATCGCCCTGAGCAGTCTGACCGAGGAGCCGACGGTATTGGGCACTGTCCTCTTCACTGGCCTGGGAGCGGTATTCTTTCTGCTCTACCTCCTGGGACGGCGGTGGCAGCTGTGGTGGGCGCTGGTTCCCGGCTCTGTGTTGGTGCTGTTGGGCCTCTTCCTTTTCTCGGTTGCCCTGGGTCAACAGAATCTTCCGCTGCGTCTGTGGCCGGCGCTGTTGCCCTTACTGGGCGCGTGGCTGATCTGGCGGGCGACGCGTCCTCTTTCCGGCAGCAAGCTGAACGTCGACGCCGCGCCCAGCCAGTCGCGTGCGAGCAGCAGGAATTCCGAGAGCGTAGTTCGGGCGCGCAGGCTGGGGGAATACGGCGGTCCCGCTCCCGGCGCGGCGGTGGAGGTGTTGCCCGATCCGGAGGAAACGCAGTGAACGGCGGGCCGCGGACAGTGGACAAAACGAGCCCGCAGCCCTTATCATTGCAGTCTGATCTGCAGGAGACAGTGGAGCCATAAAATGGATTTAGGCAGTTTTTCGGTCAGCCTGGCAGTCAAGGATATTGCGGCCTCGAAAGCATTCTACGAGAAGCTCGGATTTGAGGTGTTCGGCGGCGACGCCAGCGAGGGCTGGCTGATTATGAAGTGCCCCAGCTGCGTGATCGGCCTCTTTCAGGGGATGTTTGAAAAGAATATCCTGACCTTCAACCCCGGCTGGGACAGTTCGGCGCAGCCCCTCGACAGCTTTACCGATGTCAGAGCGATCCAGGAAAAGCTCAAAGCAGACGGGATCGAGTTTGCCAGCGAGGCTGACGAAACCACAACAGGCCCGGCGAGCTTTGTGATCGTGGATCCTGACGGAAATCCAATCCTCGTTGATCAGCACGTATGAGAAGGGCAGTGGTTAGTGGTCAGTGACTTCGCGGACCGATGGGTGCTGACAATCAAAATCCTGGAAAGGGATGGTTTTTATGTCTGAGTTTGTTCTTACCTTAGTGCAGATGGACAGTTTGTCGGGCGAACCGGAGCGCAACTTCGAGCAGGCGGAGGCGTTTATCGCCGATGCGGCCGGCCGGGGCAGCGACCTGGTGGTGCTGCCGGAGCTGTGGCATAGCTCTATCGATCTGAAAAACGCCGGTAGTTACGCTTCGCCTTTGGCCGCCGAGGCCGGCGACGGCGGCTGGTTCGGGCGGTTCGCCGCCCTGGCAAGGGACAACCGAGTCTGGCTGACGGGGTCGATGCTGGAGAGCCAGGGGGACCAGTTCTACAATACGATGGTGCTTTACAACCCGGAGGGCAGGCTGGCGGCCTCTTACAGGAAGATGCACCTTTTCCGGCTGATGAATGAAGATCAGTACCTGGCGCCGGGCGAGTCGGGCACGATGCACGAGCTGCCGTGGGGCTGTGCAGGGCTGGCTATCTGCTATGATCTGCGATTCCCGGAGCTGTTTAGGCGCTATGCGCTGGAAGGGGCGCGCCTGGTGATCCTGCCGGCGGCGTGGCCGCACCCGCGGCGCATGCACTGGCGGACGCTGCTGCGCAGCCGGGCGATCGAGAACCAGTGTTTTGTGGCCGCGTGCAATCGCGTGGGGACGACGGAGGACGTGAGCTTTTTCGGTGCGTCGGCGGTAGTTGATCCGTGGGGCGAGACGTTGATCGAGGGCGGCGAGACCGAGGCGCTGCTGACGGTGCGAATCGACCTGGAGACGGTGGAGGCGACGCGGGCGAAGATTCCGATCTTTGCGGACAGGCGGCCGGAGCTGTATTGAGGGGTGGGGGCTACTTAGCTGAAGCGCTTCCAGAGCCACCCTTAGTTTAGACAAGATGAACTGCGGGATTAGACAAGGCTTACTCCGCTGTCTTCTAGTGTGGACGCCTCCAATCCTAGTTGCAGCTATCAGCACCAACAGATAAGTGACTTGACAAATCGTTAACTGCAGTTTACACTGCAGGTGTGATTGAAGTCGTCGAGAGTGCTACCTTCAAGCGGTGGATTCAGAGGTTGAGGGATCGCCGTGCGGTTGCCCGTATTAACGCTCGCTTAAGAAATGTTACGTTTGGCCACATTGGCGATGCCAAGTCTGTGGGCGGAGGCTTATTTGAAATGCGTATCCACTACGGACCTGGATACCGACTCTACTACATACGCGAAGAAACAAGAGTCGTTGTTCTGCTCTGCGGCGGTCAAAAAGGAACACAAACGCGCGATATAGAGCGCGCCAGGCGATTGGCAGAAGACTGGGGGTAAGCCATGGCTGAAACATTCACGCGCTGGGATGTAACCGATCATTTGCGGACCGAGGAAGACGCCCGGCTCTATCTTGAAGCGGCTTTCGAAGAAGACTTGGGCGACGGCCGTCTGATTCGCGCCGCGCTCAACGACATTGCCCGGGCCCGCAACATGAGCCAATTGGCCCGCGATATCGGGATGACCCGCGAAGGGCTGTATAAATCTCTTTCCGAGAACGGGAATCCCAACTTTAACACGATGATGAAGGTCATCCGTGCGCTGGGGATGCGACTGCGCGTCGCCAGTTAGGGCACTGGCCCAAGCAGGGGAGTGAAAGGAATCCTGTAGATCAGGATTCCTTTTTTGATGGGAACCTTTTTAGAGTTACCAGGTTTTGGTAAGCGCCTCAGTCACGTGCTTGTCGTGAGGCCTGCCCTCTTCCGCACCATGCCGAGCGCAGGTCATGCCAAAGTAACTAATGCTGCGGCAAGAGAGGCCCGGCGTGGAGAACTCCGGGTCTCTTGCGCCGAGGGTCACTCCTCGTCTTCGTCGATATAGATGCCGGAGCCGACGACGGCCCTCTGTTCCGAATTGGGCACCGGGAAGCTGACGGCGTAGCCGAGCTTCGGGGAACCGGTCTCCTCGTCGCCTTCGATGGCCGGGTTGTCGTAGTGGTATCGCAGAAAACTCTTACCCTCGCGGCGTGCGACGCCAATCAGCAGCTCGGCGAACCTCACGCCCTTGGAGTCCGTCCGCGTCATGTCGGTGCGTTTGCCTTCGCGGAATGGTTCGGACCCGTGAAACAGGGTGACGCCACCGCCGCTCACGACATACAGGTAGATGGAGCCTGCCTTCCAGTCCCCTCCTTCGACCCGGAAGGCGTTTCTGACCCCGGTGAGGGCGCTATAGCCTTCGGACATGACGGCCGTACGGTAGGCCTCGGCTGCCGCTTCGACAAAGGCGATGAGTGTTTCGCGGTCAACCACTTCCGACGCGGTGACGGGGGGCTTCGGGAGATCCGCGATCTCGATTTCAACATGGGAGACGTCCTGCGAGTAGCCGCCAACCAGCACGAATTTCCTCGAGGTGATGCCTGAGGTGTATTCGACAGCGTATGCCGTCTTGAGCCCATCGTCGTAGTATTCGACGAAACCGCCGCCCTGGTCGGCGGCCGCGAAGAGTTCCTGGACGACCAGGGCGCCGCGTTCGTCCTCGACGTAGAGCAGGTTTTTGCTTTCCGCTTCACGATCGTTCCCGTGAATGAACGGTTCTCCGGTCTTGAGGAAGATGATGAGGAAGGTCGAGCCGGATTTCCAGTCGCCCTCGGTTTTCAGGTCCTCCCTGAGCCTCGCGCCTACGTTCATGTCTGTGATCGCCTCGATATGCGCCTTGGCTCCGAGGACGAAGGCCTTGAGGCTTTCGGGGTCCGTCACCTGGGCAGCGGTTACCTCGCCCATCGCGGCTTCATCGTCTGCGAGTGGAGGAATTGGCTGGCAGGCCGCCAAGCCTACCCCAAATGTCGCGACACCTACCGTCTTGAGAAAAGCGCGTCGAGAGAGTGCACGGTCAGTCATAGTTCCTTTCCTTTCCGCAAAGTTATGGAACAAGTATTCCAGTCTGGGCGGGCATGAATTCGGTCAACGGCACTTGTGAGAACGGTGAGGCCCGCAGCCAAAACCGTCATTTGACCGTGACAGATCGGAGGAACTGCCGGGGGTCTGCTGGTATCGAACCTTCTTTTTCGAGTAGTGGAATCCTCCTTTCTGAATGGAACGCCGACTGAATCACCGAGTCCAGGCAGGTAGTTCTCGCGGCGTTGCGTAGTGCGTTCAGTCTCGTGCGTTAATGAAGGCCCTATCTGCGTCTTGATGCGTGCGATCTGCGAGAATGCGCTTGAGGGACCGATTTTCGAAAGTCACTGGGTCTGCCTGGCCGCTGCAACGAGGCACGTATCTTCGCTTTTTTTTCCTCGGCGATTTTGCGGTCTTCGGGCGTAGATTGCTCTGTTTTGTCTTTGAACTTTCGCCGTCGTTTCATCGGAGTAAGCCCTCCTTTCACAACTCTTCGATGTGCTCATCGTAAAGGCCGTTCGCGATCGGCATGGGCTAGTCGTGAGGCCGGTCTTCTCCCTTTTGCCTCTCATCAACGGTATAGCCGTTCGTCAGGGAACAGGTGCGTAGAATACTCGAACTGGCCTGTCTCCGCAAGCGGCAATCCGAGCTTGGTACTGACCTGAAGATTGTCCGTACGTTGGGGATGTGGTTGTGCGTCTCCGGCCAGGACGCCGCCCGACCTGTGTCGGGCGGGCCGAACTCCTCTTACCCCGCCAGAAAATCGTCAATCGCCTTGCGGGCGATGCGGTACTGGCTGCCGATGCGCTTGGCCTGGAGCGAGCCTTCGTCGATCAGGGCCTGGATGTCGGCAGGGGTGACCTGGAGGTAGGCGGCGGCCTGGTCGAGCGTCATGACGGCGGGAGCCGCGGGCGGCGCGGGGGGCTGCGGCGCTGCGGGCGCGTTTGGCGCGCCGCCGTCGGGCTGTGCGGCGCCCTGTGAGGCGTTCATGGCGTTGGTGATCATGCCGGCCATGCCTGCGCCGAGGCCGATCCCCGCGCCGAGGCCGAGGCCTTCGCCGGTGCCGCCGGCGCCGCCCGGCTGCTGGGCCGCGTCGCCCAATGCGCGGGCTGTTTTGAACTGCATGTAGGCGGCCATGTCGCCGATGGCGCCCATGCTTGCGCGTTCATCGATCGCTTTGGCGGTCTCCTCGGTGGGGCTGATGGAGACGATGCGGAACTGCTTGAGCGCCAAGCCCATTGCGGTGAAGTCGTCCTGCAGGGTGGCGCGCATGGCGGCGCTGAGCTCGTCGAAGAGGCGGGGCAGGTCGAGAATGCTGGTCATGTTCTCGCCCCACATGTCGGTCATGCGGCTGATGATGGCGCTGCGCAGAAAGTCATTGATCTGGCCGGTACGGTACATGCCCTGGGTGCCGACGAACTGGTCGACGAAGCGTTTGGGGTCGGCGATTTGCATTGTGTACTGGCCGAAGCCGCGCAGGCGCACGAGACCGAGGTCGGTGTCGCGCAGGGTGATGGGCTCGGGCGTGCCCCACTTCATGTCGGTGAACTCGCGCATGTTGGCGAAGAAGACCTCGGCGGTGAAGATGTCCTGGCCGCCTGTGCCCATGCGCAGGAGTCCCGACAGGACCGGCAGGTTGGCTGTGGTGATGGTGTGGCGGCCGGGCTCGAACAGGTCGAGCGATTTGCCGTCGCGGTAGAAGACGGCGCGCTGGCTCTCGCGCACGATGACCTGGCTGCCGAAGCGGAAGTCGCCCGAGCCGACCTCGGGCACGCGCACGACGAGCTCCTGCGCGCCCTGGTCCGGCGCTTCGATTACGTCAATGATTCTTGCCATCAGTTTTCTCCTGTCTTTCGGACGCCGGCGGGCGGCTATTCGCCGTTTGCCGCGGTTGTTATCGTTTGGCTGCGCTCGTCGAAGAGGCGTTGGAGTTCGGTCACGGTATCGTTGACGGCTTCGATGGCGGGGCCGACCGTTTCCCGATCCGCCGCGCCGGCCTCCAACACGTCGATTCTCTGGCTGATCTCCTGGGCGCGCTCCGCCAGGGCCGTGTCGAAGCGGTGGAGGGCATCAAGCTGCTCCTGCTGGATCTTTACGGCCGCGAACAGTCCGGCATAGCCGTAGCTGGCCGTCTTGATGCGGTCGATGAGCGTCTGCAGGCGCTGGATGGCGCCGTCGGCGTCATCGATCCAGGCCAGGCCGCCGCTGCGTAGCAGTTTCTTCTGGACGTCGTAGAGCCGCTGCTTCTCCTGTTCCAGCTCGGTTACCAGCAGCTGGCGCAGGCGGTGGTCGGCCTCCCGCCGCAACTCCTTATCGGTGTATTCGTGCACCAATGGCAGCCCCTTGAGCACACGCTCGATGGCTCCCATGCTCTCATCAGCTTTTTCCACAAAGGAATCGGTCATTTTGGTCCTCTTGTTCGGCCGGTTTTCGACGCGTCGATCGGACGGGGCGAAATCCGGTCCCGCTATGTGATGGATTCAGAGCGTTCCCTATTCATTACGTTGCGCTATTCAACTGCGTTGCAGCCCGCTGGGTGAGGAAGACCTCGCTGCCGCACCAGGCGCACCGGATCAGTCCCTTGCCGGCGAGCTCGAGTTCGCCGCCGCAGTTGGGGCAGTTGCGCCCGTCGGTGAGCTTCTGGCTGTCGACGCTGTAGAGAAGACCTTCCTCCCAGTTGATGGCGCCGCTGAAAAGCTGCTTGCCCACCAGGTTGCGGATCATATCTTCCACGGTTTCGCGCGGCTGCTGCAGCTCGACGATGATCTCCTGCAGGCTCACCTGGCCCTGGGTGAGGACCATGTTGAGGATCTTCTTCTCCTGCGCGACCTGCGCGAATTCAGTCAGCTCCTGCTGCCCCTTGCGCCAGAGATAGAAGCCGATGCCCAGCAGAGGCGCGCACACGACCAGCGCCAGGAACAGGCCCAGCGCGATCCCGCCGGCGGTCGTTCCGGAAGTTACCACCGTTATGGTCCAGCCGAGGAACAGGACGGCTGATATTGCCATAATCGCCAGGCCGACGATGCGGCCGCCACCGCGCATAGCTCGCTCCTTATTGTTGCCGAGATTGCGCTACTTCCTTGCGGTTGGAGAGCGCTCCCATTGCTGCCGGTCTTCCGCTCATGTGGCGGAAAACCGGCGCATTCCAATCCTATCCGAAACCACCGCCTCCGCCGGAGAAACCGCCGCCGCCGCTCCAGACGCCTCCGGCTGTGGAGGAGCAGCCGGGGCGGCTGGCCATTGTGGCGCCGGTGATGGTGAGCA
>VXMH01000060.1 GCA_009841235.1 Caldilineaceae bacterium SB0661_bin_32
TTTATAACCGCCCGCCCGGCCCCTCCCCCAGCCGGCTGTAGTCGTGAACGAAGAAGTCGCGCCCGATGCGCTGCTCGTCTATCTCTTTCTCGACGGAAACGCCGACGGCCTGTTCGACGCCGACGAGAACCTCATCGCCGGCGCCACCGTAACGCTTACCTCCCCGGACGGAAGAGCCGTTGCCGCTGAGAACAGTGTCGGTTCCGCCGGTACACTCTTCGAAGAACTGAACGCCGGCGAGTTCACCGTCACCGTGGATGAAGTGCAGGGCTACACGCTTGCCAGCCGCAACAGGACGACCGTAGATGTCGACCCCGGGGCCGGCGCCGGCCAGATCATCTACTTTGCCGTCATAACGACAGCCGGGGACTGAAAGTGAGGGGTCGACCGCCGCCGCTCGCAGGTTACTCCGCGGCTTCGGCAACTTCATAAAAGATGAGCAACACCGAACCGTAGCGGCGTCTGTCGAACTCGATCAGTGTATCGAGTGCGACCGGCGCCTCTTCGTGCGGGTCGATCTGGACGATGACGACGCTATCCTCTGTCAACAGCTCTCCACTGGCATCGACCGTCTCCAACGCCTTCTTCCATAGCTCCCGGTACTGCGGCGGCGCGATGTAGATCAGGTCAAACGGCTCGCCCTCAAACTTCTCGATGAAGTCGAAGCTGTCACGTCTCGCAACCGTCGCACGCTCAGCCACTTTGCAGCGGGTCAGATTCTGCAATATCGTGCGGACCGCCGCCCGACTTCGGTCAACAAAAAAGACGTGCTCCGCCCCCCGGCTCAACGCCTCAATGCCCACCGCGCCGGTGCCCCCAAACAGGTCCAGTACGTATCGCCCCTCGATCCAGTTTCCCAGAATCGAAAAAAGGGCCTCCTTCGCCCGGTCCGTGATCGGACGCGTGCCGTCCCCTGGGACCGACTGTAGCCTGTGCCCTCTGGCGCTCCCTGAAATAACTCGCATAGCCAGCGAAATCCGAATTCCTTGAAGCCGGCCTCTTGCCCCCTGAACGGGGTTGGCGCCAGCCAAATGTCGCGTCACAGGATTATAGTTGCGATCACGCGATTTCTGACAATTGCGCGATATCAGGGCCTGAGATACAATGGCCCGCGTCAGGGTAAGCAACTGAATACTTGCTGACGCGCGACGAGAGAGACTTCACAATCGAGGCGCCGAAGGGGCAAGCCGGCAGGACGACCCAACCTGCCCGGTCACACTCTCAGGCAAAAGGATCGTCGCGATACGGCACCTTTGGAAAGCGCCGCCAAACAGGCTTTTAGCGGCCACCGACGGGGCAAACGCACGCCGCAGAGACAGGTGAGGACAGGAGAAGACCTCCCCGGCTCCACCCTCGCAGCACGACGGTGTGCGTCAATCTCTCAGGTCAAGGACAGAGGCAACGGGCACTCTTTTGAGATGCCCGTTTTTTCTTTCCGGAAAATGGTGTCCTCACTGCCGCCGCCGCAGCGAAGGCGGCCCAAGAGTGAGGCGGAGACCAAAGGAGGGAACCATGAGCCCGCAATTCCACGCAGCCCCGTCCAAAGCCGCGGGCAACGGCCTCGGCCATGCCTCCAGGGCCAGTATCGCGCAGCAACTTGCCGACCACGCCGCGCTCCAGAATGGCCGGGAAAGCCTGCTCCAACGTACAGATGCCTTCGTGCCTCGTCACTTGGGGCCGGACCACGACGAGCAGGAGGCGATGCTGAAAACCGTCGGCGTGGATTCCCTCGACCAACTGATCGACCAGACCATTCCTGCGCCGATTCGACTCCAGCGCGCGCTCGCCCTCCCTGGGCCGCGCCCCGAATCGGACATTCTGGCCGAAATGGCCGAATTCGCAGGACGCAACCAGCTCTTCCGATCCTTCATCGGCATGGGCTACTACGACACCATTACGCCCCCCGTCATCCTCCGCAACGTCCTCGAAAATCCCGGCTGGTACACCCAGTACACGCCCTATCAGGCCGAAATCGCACAGGGGCGGCTGGAAGCCCTGCTCAACTTCCAGACAATGGTTTCCGACCTCACGGCCCTCGACATCGCCAACGCCTCCCTCCTTGACGAAGCCACCGCCGCCGCCGAGGCCATGATGATGTGCAAGCGCGCTCAGAAGCGAGGCGCCTCAGCGAACACCTTCTTTGTCTCCGAAAAGGTCCATCCCCAGACCATCGACACCATCAAAGTCCGCGCCGAACCCTTGGGCTACAAGATCATCGTCGGCGACCATAGTATTTTCCGCCCGGACTCCGATATCTTCGGCATCCTCTTACAATACCCGGACACCGAAGGCACCATCACTGACTACCGCGACCTGGTCGAAGAGGCTCGCGCCGCCGGCGCCTTGGTCGTAGTCGCCACCGATCTCCTGGCCCTGACGCTGCTCGCGCCCCCGGGCGAGTGGGGCGCCGACATCGCCGTCGGCAGCGCCCAGCGCTTTGGCGTGCCCATGGGCTACGGCGGCCCCCATGCCGCTTTCATGGCCACGCGCGATCAGCTTAAACGACAGATGCCCGGCCGCCTCGTCGGCGTCTCCCAGGACGCCCAGGGCAGGACGGCTCTCCGGCTTGCCCTCCAGACCAGGGAACAACATATCCGCCGCGACAAGGCCACCAGCAACATCTGCACCGCCCAGGTACTCCTGGCGATCATGGCCTCAATGTACGCCGTCTACCACGGTCCAGCCGGCCTCAAAAAAATCGCCCAGCGGATTCAGCTTCTGACCTCTATTCTCGCCTCCGAGCTGCAACAACTGGGTTACAACATCACGCAATCTGGCTCCGGTCCCCTCTTCGACACGCTGAAGATCGACGGCGGACCCCGCACGCAGAACGAACTGCGCCGCGCAGCCGCCGCACACCGCCTCAACCTGCGCCTGTACCAGGACGGGGCGGTCGGCATCTCTCTCGACGAAAAGACCACCGCCGCCGAACTGGAAGCTCTGCTGGAGGTATTCGGCAGGCCCTCGCGGCCTGAATCTGCTTCAGGAAGTCAGGATGGCCGGCCGAACGCCGCCGGGCCCGAGCTGGCCGCGCTCGCCAGCGAGGTCGCTCTCGACTATCCCGAGCCCTTCGCCCGCGAAAGCTCCTACCTGACCCATCCGATCTTCAACACCATGAAGTCGGAAACCGAGATGCTGCGCTACATCACTAAGCTGCAGAACCGGGATCTCTCCCTCGCACACTCCATGATCCCCCTCGGCTCGTGCACCATGAAACTGAACGCCACCGCCGAGATGATTCCTGTCACCTGGCCCCAGTTCAGCGGACTCCACCCTTTCGCTCCTTTGGAGCAGGCACAGGGCTACCTTGAACTCTTTGACCGCCTCGCCCAGGCTCTGGCCGAAATTACCGGATTCGCCGCCGTCTCCTTCCAGCCCAATGCCGGCTCCCAGGGCGAGTACGCCGGGCTGCTCGCGATCCGGGCTTTTCACCTCAGCCGCGGCGCAGATCATCGCGACATCTGCCTCATCCCCTCCTCCGCCCACGGCACCAACCCCGCCAGCGCTGTGATGGCCGGCATGAAAGTTGTCGTCGTCCGCTGCGACGAAGACGGCAACATCGACGTGCCCGACCTCAAAGCCAAAGCTGAAGAGCACAGCCGGCAGCTCGCCGCGCTCATGGTCACCTATCCCAGCACGCACGGCGTCTTTGAAGAGGCCATCCAGGAAGTCTGCGACCTCGTCCACCTCCATGGCGGCCAGGTCTATATGGACGGCGCCAACATGAATGCCCAGGTCGGTCTCTGCCGGCCCGGGGACATGGGCGCCGACGTCTGCCACCTCAACCTGCACAAGACCTTCTGCATCCCTCACGGCGGCGGCGGACCCGGAATGGGACCGATCTGCGTCGCCGAACATCTCGCGCCCTTCCTCCCAGGCCACGCCGTTGTGCCTGGCGTCGGCGGCCCAAGCGCCATCGGCGCCGTATCGGCCGCGCCCTGGGGCAGCGCCGCCATCCTGCCCATCTCCTACGCCTACATCGCCATGATGGGCGGCGCCGGCCTGACCGAAGCCACCCGCATCGCCATCCTCAACGCCAACTACATCGCCGCCCGCCTCGAACCGGCCTACCCCGTCCTCTACAAGGGGGCCCAGGGCCGTGTGGCCCACGAATGCATTATCGACACGCGCTTCCTTAAGGACCACGGCCTCCAGGTCGACGACATCGCCAAACGCCTCATCGACTTCGGCTTCCACGCCCCCACGATGTCCTTCCCCGTCGCCGGCACGCTCATGATCGAGCCCACCGAAAGCGAGTCCAAGGACGAGCTCGACCGCTTCTGCGCCGCCATGCTCGCAATTCGGGAGGAAGTCCAGGCGGTTCAGGACGGCAAGATCAGCCCCGAGGACTCGCCCCTCCACCACGCGCCACACACGGCCGACCAGGTTACCGCCGACCGGTGGGATCGCGCCTACAGCCGCGGAACCGCCGCCTTCCCCGCCAACTGGGTACGAGAAAACAAATTCTGGCCCGCAGTCAGCCGCATCGACAACACATACGGCGACCGCAACCTGGTTTGCGCCTGCCCTCCGCTGGAGAGCTACGCCGGATAAGCCAATTCGCAACCGATTGCTAAGCGGGCCGTTCAAATACTCAGAAACTCGCGAACTACCTCGCGCAGCGCCGCTGGCAGACGGTAATGCATCTGTCCATTGACTTCTAAGCCTTCACTATAGGAAGACGTTCCGTCATATCCTTTCGTCTGATAGATTCGTCTGCCGAGCGAACCAAAGACACCGTTAAACTGCACTTTTGTAAGCTTTTGGCGGCCTGTGATCGACTTAACCCTCTCGAAAAGCGAATCAGTCGAATGGAAAGCATTTTCCTCGTCTTCAACGAACGCCCTAAGTAGAGCTAAGGTATATTCAGACAAGGGATACCGCTCTAGGGCTTTTCGCAGGAAATCGGGGGAAATATAGCTCATCTCGCTAGCCTTCACCTGCATGTCTGTCTCTGGCGATGCCGTTGTTTTGGGCTTGATCGTCTGAAGGGCTTGGAAAACGGGGGTAAGCTCTTCCGGTGTGCCTTCGATTCTAAGCTTAATGTTCACAGTCACTTTCCTTTCGATAAGTGTGTGTAGTCGCCACGATATCGTTACAACTCATTGTAGACCCTGTTTGTACCTATGTCAACTTAAAGACGACCCTTGCAAACAAATCTCTCTATCTTCTAACACTGTTCTAGCCTTTTGCAACTGACATTCCTTTCTCTTTTTCGATTGTGCGTTGGATTTTCTGCCTCCAAGGTTTCGTCGGGTGCTTCCCCCTCAAAGAAGGTGGGGCAATCGTGGTTGACACCAAATATAATGACGTTTATAGTTTCAGTCTGAGCCGCAGGGCCGAAGAGTGGGCAGGAGACGTTCTCTCTTAACTCCTCTTCGCTCTCTCCACCACTTGAGTCTTGCCTGAGGCAGCGAAACAATCAAGGAGGCTTGCAGATATGTCTGATCAGATTGAACGAAAGCAAGAGCAGAGGCGCAGCACGCTCAACCGGCGTGACTTCCTGCGCAGTGCAAGCGCGCTGGCCGGACTTGGGCTGCTTGCAGCCTGCGCCCCGGCCGCCCAGCCAGCTGACGAGGCGGGCCCCGACGCACCGGCAGAGAGAACCAGGGTCCGCTACCTATCCTGGTGGTTTGAAGAAGGCAATCGCGGCGAAACATGGAACAATTTTGTCGATGAGTTCAACGAGTACCAGGCCGAGATCGAAGTCGTAGCCGAAAACATCCCCTTCGACCAATACACGACCAAGACCATCGTAGGCACCCAGTCCGGCCAGCTGGACGGCGACATCGTCATGGCCACGCCCGAACTGGCGCCCCGCCTGATTCAGTCCGACCTCCTCGTCCCCCTGGACGACGTTCTCGTGCGCAACAGCATCACCGATTTGAGCTCCGCCCACGACGCGCTGCGCAAGGACGGCAACCTCTACGGCCTCGACATGGTTACGGTTGCTTTTGGCATTCTCTACAACAAGGACCGTTACGAGGAAGCAGATATCACGCCGGCCTCGACTCCGCAGGAATGGGTAGAAGTAAGCGCCGCCCTGACCGATCGCGAGGCGCAGAAGTACGGCTTCTTCGCCACCCACCTGGTCAGCGAACCCTCTGACTTCTGGTTCCAGCTTGAAGTGTGGTGCATGCCCTACGACGGCATCTGGGCTGAAGGCACGACCCCACTGCTGACCTCGGATGGTATCATTCAGGGCCTCAAACTGTTCAAGCAGATGTACGACGTCGCCATGCCACAGGGCGCCGACAATCCAACCGGTTACCGGCTCTTCCAGAACGGGGACGTGGCCCAGGGCCTCTATGTCTCCGCGGCCGTCGGCGCCTTTACCAAGGACGCCCCCGACCTGTATCCGAAGCTGCGCAGCGCCCCCATCCCGTGGGAGACCAATAAGTCGATTGCACGCATCCACCCGATGATGATCAACAAGGACTCCGAGGTCGTCGAAGAGTCGATGGAGTTCGTCACCTACATGTATAAGCCGGACAACTACCGCCGCATGGTTGAAGGCTGCCAGGACGTGATCTTCGCCCAGCCTTCCGCTGCCAGGCAGGAGTACCTGGACGGCCTTGAGTGGCTGAAACCCGGCTATTTCGGCGTTGACTATGTAACGCCTTTCGATATTGTCGGCGACTTCGTCTACAATTTCAACGAGTTCGGGCAGATCGTTATCACCAACTTCGCCGATGTGCTCAATGCCGGCAAATCGGTTGAGGAAGCGATGGAAATCGCACAGGTGCAGGCCGAGGATCTGGCGGAACGCATCTCATAGTGCACAGGGCGAGGGGCGATGAGAATTGAACGAACTGTTCTCTTACATCCCCCTCGCCGCCTACCAATACGTGACGAAATTCCGTTCGGCTGACATTACGCCTGCCCAGGCAGGACTATTCACCTCTCGCAAGACGCCAAATCAATTCAACAATGAATGAACGAGTCGATGCAGACGCCCTGGCGGGCCGCTCCAGCGGCAGAATGCCGCCTCCCCGCATCCTCCGCCGGCGCTATCTCTTGCCTTTCGCACTGGCACTCCCAATCGTTCTCTACGAAGGGCTCCTGATCGTCTATCCGATCGTCCAGGGCATTTACGGCAGCTTCACGCGCATCGAGCTGGCATCCAGCGCGGCGACAACCTGGGTGGGGTGGGACAACTACGAGCGCATGTTCTCCGACCCGGCCTTCTGGAAGGTCATCCGGGTCACGCTTTTGTTCACCGCACTTGTAATCGTAGTCGCTCTGACCGTCGGCCTGCTCACAGCGCTTCTCTTCAACCGGCCATTCCGGTTCCGCCCCATAGCGCGCGGCATGCTGATGATGCCCTGGGCCATCCCTGAAGTGCCCGTCGTCATGATCTTCATCTGGATTCTCAGCCCCCAGTTCGGCGTCGTCAACATCCTGGCGCGGATGCTCCCCGGCGTAACCCAGAACCCACAGTGGCTGCAGGTGCCCGAGCTGGCGATGGGTTGGATGGTGCTTATCTCCTCCTGGAAGGCATTCCCTTTCTACAGCCTGGTGATCCTTGCAGCCTTACAGGCGATTCCCCAGGAGCTATACGAGGCCGCCCGCGTGGACGGGGCCAGCCGGCTGCAACTGTTTTGGCATGTGACGCTCCCAGGGATCGGCTCAACGCTCGAGCTTCTCGTCGTCCTGGCCGCCATCTTTTCCTTCAAACAGTTCACGATCATCTTCCTGATGACCGGAGGCGGACCCTCAGGTACAACGGAAACGATCGTAATCCGCATCTTCAACACCGCTTTTCGATTCTACGACTACTCCTACGCGACTGCTCTCGGCGTTGCCGGTTTCGTCGTTTCACTGGCTGTAGCACTTGTCTTCATCCTGATGCAGGTCCGTCGCACACAGGAATCCGCCTGAAATGGTTGCCCAAGTAGAGGAAAGCCGTGCAGCTACGTCCAGACGCCCCGTTCAGCGCCTGATAAACAGCACGCTGCTCTATCTCACCGTGGCTGTCGTCTCGCTAATCATCGTTTTCCCGGTCTACTGGATGATGATCAGCACCTTTCAGCCGAGCAAGTACATCCTGCACTTTCCGCCTCCGCTGCTGCCTCAGGAGCTTTACTTCGATCAGTTTGCCGAGCTGTTCAGCGAACATCCAATTGCGAGGTGGCTGCGCAACTCCTTCCTCATCGCCGTCATGACGATGCTGCTCTGCATGGCTCTCTCCGTGCTGGGCGCCTTTGCGCTCTCCAACTTGCGCTGGCCGGGTCGCAATCTGTTTGGCCTGTTCCTGCTGGTTACCCAGATGCTGCCCGAAGTCCTGATCCTGATTCCTCTCTACATCCTGTATCGCCGTCTCAACATGCTCAACAGCATTCCCTCTCTGGCCCTGATCGATGCCGCATTCATTCTCCCTATCTGTATCTGGATTCTGAAAGGTGTCTTCGACAACGTCCCGGCGGAAGTGCTCGACGCCTCGGTCGTGGACGGCTGTACTGAGCTGGGCGCACTTTGGCGAATCGTCCTGCCGCTGTCGGCGCCCGGCCTGGCGGCAGTCGCGGTCGTCGCCTTCTTCTTTGCCTGGAATGAATACCTCTACGCCGGGATCATGCTCAGCAGCGGCGACTTCATGCCCGCTTCAGTAGGCCTCTCCACGCTCAAAGCGATCGCCCAGACGCCGGTGGAACAGTACATGGCCGCCGGGCTTGTCTTTTCGGTTCTGCCTGTGGTCTTCTATCTCGCGATGCAGAGGTATATCGTCTCCGGCCTGACGGCCGGCGCGGTGAAGGGGTAAGAGCAAGCCGGGCGCGAAAGGCCCGCAGCTAACCGAAGCGCGCCTCCCAGTGTTCGCAAACAGATTGGAGAAATGTGTACAGTGGAAACAGGTCACCTACTCCTCGCCGGCGGTTCAGAATTTGGCGGCCAGATGGCCGCTCCCGACCACCGCAGCATCGAGCTGGCTGGCGGTCTCGACACTTCCATAGCAATAATTCCCACGGCCGCCGCGCCCGACAACAACCACCGCCGCGCCGGCGAAAACGGCCGCCGCTGGTTCACCAGCCTGGGCGCGACCAACGTCCAGGTCGTCCCCCTGATCGACCGCGACTCAGCCGCAGATCCGAATGTAGTCGAAGCCGCGGCAGAAGCCAGACTGATATATCTGTTGGGTGGATTTCCCGGCTATCTGTGTGAAACGCTTCGCGGCTCGCCCGCCTGGTCGGCCATGCTCACGGCCTACGCCAGCGGCGCCGTACTGGCCGGTAGCAGCGCCGGCGCCATGGTCCTCTGCGAACATCTCAACGACCCTCACGGCCAGGGCGCGACGACCGGTCTTGGACTTATTCCCGGCGCCTGCGTCCTGCCCCATCACAACACCTTCGGACAGGGATGGGCCGAACGTCTGCGTGGAATCCTACCCAATGCAACGCTTGTTGGCATCGACGAAGAGACCGCCATGATCAGCAAAGGGTCAGCCCAGGAGTGGCGCGTCTACGGCGCCGGCGACGTCACCCTCTACCTCCCCGGCCACACGCTCTCACACCCCCAGCGCTACCTTGCGGGCCAGGAGCTGCGGCTCGATCCTCCGGACTGATACCGGGGGACCGTCTTTACCGCCAACAACACAAGGACGAGGCTGGCAGGCCTCAAATGCGCAGAATGCGGAAGTCCTCAAACCGAATCCAATGCTCCTCTTCAGGCGGCCCGTTGTAGCACTGGATGCTGACCTGCTCATTATCCGCCGGCGGCAGCTCGCCCGTGGCCGCCGTCCTGAACGCCGACGCCCCCTCCGGACGGTACTGCGCCTCCCACGACTCTGCATCCACCACCAGCCGCAGCCGCACACTCTGCGTCGGCATCGCTTTGCTGCCCGGAATGATGAACACCTCCCCGTCCACCAGCTCCTTTACCTCCTTGAAAACAGGCTCGCCGTCCTGGTACCACGTGATGCCCGCCTGCTCGTACTGCTGCGTCGGCGCACGATGGTTGAAGATCGTCACCTCAATCGCATAAACGTCGGAGCTGCGGTCCGGCGCCGGCCGCACCAGCGCATTCCGCACAGTCCCCGCCACGCCGGGCTCCACCACAATCTCCAGCCCACCGTCACATATTCGCCAACGTTCCGGATTCTCACGAATCCAGAACCATTCGGAGTCCAATTCCCCTTCAAACCGCTCGCTGAATATCAACTGTTCTTCCGACTTACCCATATTCTTCGCTCCTCCAGCGCTGTCCACCCTCGTCTGTCTTGCCTCGCTCTCCCAGTTGCTGTCGCAGACTCTACTTTCCCTCCCGGCTTACTCTCCGCACAACCAGATTCGCATATTCGCCCACCAGCGGCGCCATCTGCCGCAGCCCAATCTTCCCGCCTCCCAGCACCGGCCCATAGCTGATCCCGTCGTCGCGCCAGTTGAAAATCGGCAACTCGTTGATCGAAAAGGCAACCTCCGCCCCACACTTGATCATCTGAATCCGGTAAGGAGGCGTCGCATCCGGCACCGGCGGAATCGGGTCCGCGCCCTGGGTCACCATGTGAAAACCATAGCTCTTGCGCAGATTACAGGTGTGAAAGGCGCGCTCCTCCGGCCACCGCCGCCTGAAATAGGATACGTGCAGTGCGTTGATATCGCCGTGGTGGTACTGCCGGTACTCACCTGTGCGTTCAGCCAGTGACGAATCGAACAGGTCTTCGCCGTTTCGTCCCGTCGCGGCAAAGAACAGGATGCATAACCCAGGCTCCTGCACCGGCCAGAACTCCCATTCGATACTCACATTTGCCGGAAACGTCTCCGGGCACCAGAAAACAAAGTTGGACTTCTGCCCTTCCGCCGGATCGCGCAGATTCTCCATCCGCAGCCGCCCGTTGGGAAAACTGATGCTCGCCTCACCCTCCAATCTGAATCCGTCCGCGTCCGATTCCGCCGCCAGAGAGTTGCGATAGATAATGTCTCCAAAGTTGAACGAACTCATGGCTTTCCTCTCAAGATAGCGTCGCTCGCTGCAGGAGTGCATCCTACGCGCCCGGACAGAATGTGTCAAAGCGCAAAGCGGCCCTGCAAAGCCGGGCAGTACCTTCCAACCTGGCCCCATTTTCATTCGCGTAGTCAGCCTGAGTCTACCTATTTCCTTCCCCAAAACTCTCCCTTCCCAACCCCCTGCCAGCCACTTGACATGACCATACACTATCAGTATCCTTGTACCATAAATTCTGCTTCGAAATAAGGCCCAACAGAAGTAACTGCGCACACGCCCACGAAAGGAAGTTCCAATGTCAAGGGAAATCCGCGAGTTTCGCGTTTCGAACGACGCCGTCGATGATCCCGCCGAGCTCCAGCGCCGCCTCGCCGACGAGGGCTATCTCTTCTTCAGGCAGCTCCAGGACCCCGACAAGATGAGCGAGTTGCGCCGCGTCATGATGACCAAGATCCAGGAAATCGGCTGGCTCCTGCCCGACACCGACCCCGCCGACGGCATCGCCGACATTTCCAAGCAGTGTACCGAAGGCGATCGCGAATACGTAGACGGCTACAGCCAGGTCTACAAGCTGGAACCCTTCCATCGCGCCGCCCACTGGCCCGAAGTCACAACCATGATCGAGAAGATCATGGGCCGCCCCATCATGCCCCATCCAAACCAGATCGCCCGCCTCTGGTTCCCCAAGTATACCGAACACACCACACCGATGCACCAGGACTTCGTCCACTTCCAGGGCAACTTTGAGACACTGACCAGCTGGGCCCCCATCGGTGACTGCCCGATCGAGCTGGGTCCTCTCGCCGTTATCCCCCGCTCCCACAAAGTCGGACGCGTGCTCGACCACCACTACTCCCTCGGTGCCGGCGCCTTGAAAGTCGATGTTGACGCCGAGGAGGAGATCGAACCGGACTGGCACTCGACCGACTTCGAAATCGGCGACACCCTGATCTTCCCCGCTCTCACGATTCACCAGGCCCTGCCCAACTACACCGAAGACCGATTACGCCTCTCTCTCGACAACCGCTACCAGGCCGTCGGCGACCTGATCGCCGAGCAGATGCTCACCCCCCACGGCCCCAGCGGCCTCGAATGGGAAGAGGTCTACGAAGGCTGGGAATCCGACGAATACAAGTACTATTGGAAAGGCTATGACAACCCCGTCGTAGCCCGCGATCTGAGCTTCGGCGAAAAAGGCTTCGCCGAAGCCCTCGAACTTGCCCGCGCCGGCGACAAACACGCCGTAATCGGCCTGAAACGCACCATCAAGTTCGATCCCGATTCCGAAGCAGCTCAGTCTGCCAGAGAAGCACTTGCCGAAGCCGGAGTCGAGACTTAGGTCGCCACCTGGCCTCCGCTCCTCACCGCCTACCAAATCGGTGGCTGAAAAAACGCTCTGCGCGAATTTTTGGAGAGGCATTTCGGAACCATCACCGAAAACCTTCAACTTTGAGGAGGTGAATTAGCCCGCTGCTGCTCGATCCGAATACGGCGCCCATCGGGACCCGTATGAATTCCTGATCTTTTGACTATCAAGGACAAGGAGAAGAGGCTGAAAATGACTGGCAATGGTCTGAGTAGACGAAACTTTCTGAAAGTCTCCACTGGCGCGATAGGCGTCGGCCTGATGGCAGCTTGCGCCGCCCCGGGAGCCCCCTCTGGAGAAGAGATGGCTGAAGATTCCGGCGGCGAAGCTGCCGCCATGGACAGGGTGGACGTGCACTGTAACCTCGCACAGCTGCAACCCACCGAGTGGACCACCCGCTCTGCCGAACACCCCTTGGTCGGCAATGCAGCACGCATTCTCGCTGAACGCTTTGAAGAGATTAACCCGGACATTGCCATCGTCTTCGACGAAGCCGGTGATGACGCCTGGCTCACCGCCGCTGTAAGCTCGGGAGAATCCCCCGACCTGATGGCCCGTCTCGACCTCGTTCAACGCGGCTGGTGTGTCCCCATCGACGATTGGCTTGATGCCCCCAGCCGTTACGCAATCCAATACGACACCTGGTCCGACAGCTTCTATCCTTCCATGATGGAGTCCTTGACCTGGTCGGACGGCCTCGACTACTGTGCCCCCATCCGCGCCATCTGGCCCTACCTCGAAGTCGGACTCGCCTGCAACATGGAGATCTTCAACGAGCACGGACTCTCGCCACCCGCCACCTGGACCGAGCAGATGGAGGTCTCCCAGGCCCTCAAGCAGGCCGGCCTTGGCCTCTCTCCCTGGCCCCGGGAAGGCGAGACCGGCAACTGCTGGCCCCTTGCCCTCCAGATCCTCCCGCCCATGATGCAGGAAGTCTGCATCGAAATGGACGCCGACAATGATTTCTTCGTCGGCATCGAGGAAGCTCTGCCCGCTCACAAGGCCGAGCTGATCGGCCCCTACACACCCATCTATCAGCGCGCCTGGGACGAAATGTACGCCCTCGCTCTGACCTGGGTCGACGGCTTCAACACCACCGATCTCGACCTCCTCTGGCGCGAAGGCTCGGTCGGTATGCAGTACCGGGCCACCTGGGAATTCGCTACCTTGGCCAACGACCCCAACGTTGACTTCGAGCGCACCTTCGTTCCCTCGCCCATGCCCGCCGCTGCTGACATTCCGCCCACAGTCAGCATGCCCGGCGCAGTCGACCCCAATGACTATACCGCCGGCGACGGCAATGTGCCCGGCGAGCACGTGCAGGCCATTCGCGGTCCCCAGGACGTAATGCTCAAGTCCTCTACCGAGATGCGCGGCAACCGTGACCAGGTCATCAACTGGTGGCAGTTCATCACCGAGCCGGAGAACAACGCCTTCCTCAACAACGAGAACCAGCAGTATATCCCGTCTGCCAGGGACGCCAAGCTCGGACCGCTGTGGTCCACCATCGGCGGATATAAGCTGCCCCTCTATACCTACACCATCGCCTGGTGGGGCATGGGCCTCCTGTGGGACTGGGACTACTTCACCGAGTGGCGGCGCATCTTCGTGGCCTGGGTGATCGGCGACATGGACAGAGCCGAATTCTTCGAGCGCCAGCAGCGCTCCTGGGATGAAGGTGTCGCCCGCTACGAAGCCCTGCTTGCCGACCAGGAAGCAGACAGCTAATGTAAATCCCAAATGAGATCAAGAGTATTGGTCAAGGGGGACTGATATGTG
>VXMH01000006.1:0-48339 GCA_009841235.1 Caldilineaceae bacterium SB0661_bin_32
TCCCTTGCCAATCAATTCAATCCAACATCTGTAGGGTTGATCAGAGGTTCCCTAAATCGGATGGATTTGCTATTCGCGCGCGGCGAAACTATTACGAGTCTGGATAGGCTGCTCGACCTCGTAGAGCGTGCGCATGATGAGCTAGATGTGTTGCAGTCACTCTGGCTTGAAATCGACGTATTGACGGCCGCGGGCGGGGAGTTTGCTTCCGCTTGCCGACACTTCCTTGCGTCGCAGATCGCAGAGCGAGGTCTCGATAGGACCTGAATCTGACACTTGAGTCAGCGCAACGCGAATCCAAAAAATCTCAAACCCGTTTACGCGCGCGAGACACCCCCGCCGGTTCCCGAAGGCCACCTGCCAGCTTTTCGAAGGGGTTATCCCTCGCGCTGCCGCTCGCTGGCTGTCTTAACAGCGTGGTACCGCTGGCACAGCGGCTGAAGGTTTTCGCGGTCGTGCGTGCCGGCTTGCAGGGGCACGATGTGGTCGACGAGGACAACTGCGGTGACGCGGCCAGCTGCAGCACAGTGGCGGCATAGCGGCTCTACAGCAAGGACAGCGTTGCGGATGCAGTGCCACTGCTTGTCGTACCGCGCTAGCCGGCGGGGACGGCGCTGCGTGCCGCAGACGGAGCAGGCGCCCGTGCGCACTACATCTGCACAGCGTTTGTCATTGCAGGCAGTGCTCACTAACCTGAGCTTGCCATTTTTCCAACCATGTTCCTTTTGTCGTTATTCTTTTCCCAAATGCGGCTTACTGGCGCTGGCGCGTCCATTCCGTTTTGGCGGTCTTCTGCCTCCCGTCAGCGGGGAGCGTATCCGCGACGATACAGGCGTCCAACTGCCTACGCAGCGCCTCTACGTCCAGACCGCCATGCGAGGCGATCATCACAATCTGCGTGCGGGGCGGCTCATCGCCCCACTCATCGGCCAGCGTCAGGCTGGCGCGTTTGCCCACCATTTGCAGAATCATCCTGTTGTCCGGCATCTCATGAAGCTGAACTACGCCTTTAGCGCGGTAGATGGTTTTGGGCAGTTCCTCGAACATCCCCCGTAATGCCTTCAGCGACAGCGGTCTGTCCGTCGTCCAGCTCCAGGTGCTGAATACCAGCGTATGGTCGGTGTGTACATGGTGGTGATCTTCGGCTTCATCGAGTTCCTCATCCACGCCGTGCACGTGCACGTCGCGCTCGGCGCGCCGATGCAGCCGTTCCGGCGCATACTTGCCCACGCCCAGCACCAGCTCCAGCGGCGCCTGCCCGTAGGTAACTTCCAGAATGCGCGCATCCGGCACGTCGCCCCGAATCAAATCGGTCTTAATGTCAACCACGTTGAGAAACACCTTTCTCATCTTCACTCTCGGCTCAACCAGTCGCATCAGTTCGGATTTGATCTCTTCCAGTTCCTGTTCCGTGACCAGATCGACTTTGTTCAGTACCACGATGTCCGCGACGGCGATCTGATCCAGCGCCAGCCCGAGATTCTCTTCGTCCAGTGACAGGACATGATCGGTATCCACGACGACCAGAATGCTGTCGAGCTGCACCAACGGTTTGATTTCAGGTAGCAGAAAGGTATTGGCGACGGCGATAGGATCGGATACGCCGCTGGTCTCGACGATGATGTATTCCGGTGGATCCTCCCGCCGCAACAGATTGAGCGTTTCCCTCAGCAGGTCACCACGAATCGTGCAGCAAATGCAGCCGTTCGAGAGGTTGACCGCATCGCCTTCGACGCCGACGACCAACTGGGCGTCAATGTTAATCGCGCCAAAATCGTTCACCAGCGCCGCGATCTTCAGACCGTGATTGCCGTGCAGGATGTGGTTGAGCAGGGTGGTTTTGCCGGCGCCGAGAAAGCCGTTGAGAATCGTCACCGGCACCGGGAAATGGTGGTTCTCCATATCAGGTGTTCCGCCTTCATCGTGATTCAAAATGTGCCGGGCAGCCACTGGTGGCTAAGGCCCTCTAGCTTGCCGAACCAGACCCCGTGCTTGTCGGTCTAACATAGCGGGGTGGTGCAAACACCGGGGCAGGTCAGTTGTCTGAAATCCAGAACATGAAGTGAGAATAGGGAAGAACCGTTCCGACAATGCGGAGTAAGAGGTAGAAGTGCTTTACTAAATTGCCGCGAAGCTCTCTCCCCTCACTCCCCCAGATTCCCCATCACCGCCAGCGGCGTCGCCGCCAGCAGCCCGCCGTCAACCGGCATCACAATTCCCGAAATCCAGCGCGCCTCATCGCTCGCAAAGTAGAGCGCCGCATACGCCACGTCCCACGCCGTCCCTTCCGTGCCCAGCGGCCCGATCTTCCGCCGCCTCTCCCGCTCCTCCATTGAAAACTCAGCCGTGAAAGAAGCATGCACGTGCCCGGGCGCCAGGCAGTTCACGCGGATACCCTCCCGCCCATGATGCACCGCCATCAGCCTCGTCAGCGTAGCCAGCCCGCCCTTCGCCACCGAATAGGGAACGTTTATATACGCGCCTGCCAGAAGCCCGTCAATCGACGATATGTGTACAATCGAACCGCCCCCTCCTGCAGCCATGTGCGGTACAGCATACTTACAGGCCATCACCGGCCCTTTCAAGTTCACGTCCAGAGCGACATTCCAGAGCGCCTCTTCATAATCCGTAACCCTGCCCCCGCCGATGCCGCCCGCATTGTTGACCAGAATGTCCAGGCTGCCGTAGCGAGCAACGCACGCCGCGGCCAGTTCGCGGCAGTCCTCCTCCCTGGTAATGTCCGCTGAAACAAATGAGGCCTCGCCTCCATGCTCCTTGATAAACTTGATCGTCGCCTCGGCCCTGTCCTCGTCCAGGTCCGCCACCACCACCCGTGCCCCCTGTCGCGCGAAGAGGACGGCGGTTGCATAGCCGATGCCAAGGGCTGCCCGGCCTCGCGACCCCGCGCCCGTGACAACTGCCGCCTTACCTTCCAACCTGTCTCCTTGAGGAGGGAGTCCCCCTGACACAGTCAATTCAATTCGGCTCATAGGAGTATATTCGCGTAGTAGTCAGGCAAGGCACTGTGACGATTCCGCGCCCTGCCTCCTCTTCTCCGTTCACTGCCGCTCGTTCCCCGATTGTGTGAGTCAGACAACATCCGACAAGTAGCGGGCCTTCGTGATCTCGACGACCTCATCCGGGTCCCGCCGCCACCAGTTGCGCTCCGAAAATATCTCCACTTCGCGATAGCCGTTGTACCCCGTCGCCTCCACCAGGCGCCGGATGCGCCGGATGTCGATAACGCCGTCACCCATCATGCCCCGGTCCAGCCGCAGATCGGTCGTATTCAGCAGCCAGTCGCAGACATGGAAGGAAACGATGCGGCCCGCCGACCGCTCAATCTCCCGTTCCATCTCCGGGTCCCACCACACGTGGTAGACATCGACCACGATGCCCAGTTCCGGACCGGCCCCCAGCGCATCGATCCAGTCGTTCGCCTGCCCCAAAGTGGACAAACAGGAGCGGAAAGCGCATATCATCGGGTGCAGAGGCTCCAGGGCCAGCGTAACGCCCACCTGTTTGGCGTAAGGCAGGATCTCCGCCAGTCCCTCAAGGCAGCGGGCGCGGGCCGCAGGCAGGTCTCTTGACCCCTCCGGCAACCCGCCCGCGACGAAAACAATACACTCGGCCCCAAGCTCCGCGGCTTCGTCAACCGCCCGCCTGGTCTCGGCCAGATTTGCCTGAAACCGGTCGTTGTCCGAGTCGGTCAGCAAACCGCCGATGCAGTAGCAAGTGACCGTCATATCGTGGGCGTCCAGCCATCGCCGCGCCTCGCGCACGCCCACCTCCTGCAGCTTGTCCCGAACGATCCCGATCGCATGTACACCATGGCGGGCATAGCCTTCAACTGCCTGCGGCAAGGACCACTGGTGCAGCGTCGTAAACTGGTTGATTGCGAGTCTGCTGTAATCGCTCATGAGCACTCTGCCCCCGCGGCTTTCCTCAGTCAAACTGCTTTTCGGCCATTCTCAATAGGTCGCCCGTCCGCCGGACACGTCAAACACCGCGCCCGTAGCAAAACTGCAGGCGTCGCTGCACAGCCACGCCACCATCTCGGCATTTTCCTCAACCGTTCCAAATCGTCCCATCGGGATCTTGGCCGTCACAGTCCTGATGTACTCCGGCGTCATTTCGCCGAGGAGATCGGTCTGCACCATCGCCGGGGCCACGCAGTTGACGATAATGCCGCTCTGCGCCAGCTCCTTGCCCAGTGACTTGGTCAGAGCTATCACGCCCGCCTTGGCCGCCGAATAGGCGCAGGCGTTTGCATTGCCCTCCTTGCCGGCAACCGAAGCCACGTTGACGATCCGGCCTCCTCCCTGCTCCAGCATGAACGGGATAACCGCCCGGCTGCACAAAAAGACCGAAGTAAGGTCGGCCGCGATCACACGGTCCCACTCTTCCAGTGGGTACTCCCAAGTCGGCAGCGTCGGGCCGGAGACGCCGGCATTGTTGACCAGGATATCTATCACGCCCAACTGGGCCAGCGTATCCTGCACTGCCTGCTCAACGCTCGCCGGTTCCGTCACGTCGACGGAGAGCGCGGCATCGAACCCTTGCCCGGCCGCCGTGCCGCGCACAGGACCTGGGTCCAGGTCCCAAACCGCCACAGACGCGCCCGCGCCGGCCAGCCGTTGAGCAATACCCAACCCAATACCCTTAGCTCCCCCTGTAACAACCGCCGTGCGCCCGCCAAAATCATATTCAATCATCTGCCTTTTCCTTGAAACACCTATCCTCGCCAGGCTCGATTGTCCACTGATCACTGCTTTCCCACTTATACCCCAAGTCGTGGGAAAGCGCTACAGATGAGGTCCACGCTGACTATGTTCTCATCCCAAAATCTGCGTTGGTCAGAACCGGTGCAATTCAGCTAAAATGCGGAGAGGGGAAAGCCGCTGCACCGGAGCACTTGTGTGAGCAAATTGCGCATAGTCACAATAGGCGCAGGGACAATGGGCCGCCGGCATATCGAATATGTGAACGCAAGCGGCGAATGCCAGCTGGTCGGTATCTGCGACCCGGACTCCGCGGTGGCCGGGCTGGCGGCAAAGGTTGACGCGCCCTTCTTCCTTGACGCCTTCGAAGCGCTCGATTTCGCCGCTCCTGACGGTGCAATTATTGCCGCCCCCACCAACCTGCATGAAGAGCTTGCCCTGGCATGCATTCGCCGCGGAATCGTGCCCCTGGTGGAGAAGCCGGTCACCGCCGTCCTCGACGAGGGGCGAAGACTGGTCGACGAAGCTGCCGCCGCCGGCGTGCCCGTCCTGGTCGGCCATCACAGACGCTACCATCCCCGCGTCAGGCGCCTCTGGAAACTGGTGAAGGGAGGCGCCATTGGCTCCCTGATCGGAGTCTCCCTCTTGTGGGCCGTCAAGAAGCCGGACGCCTACTACGACGTCGAATGGCGAACGCGCGCCGGCGGCGGACCGGTACTGACCAACCTCATCCATGAGATCGACACCCTGCGCTACGTCTGCGGCGAAATAACCAGCGTCTATGCCGCCACCAGTTCGGCGACACGCGGCTTCGAGGTGGAGGATTCCGCCGCGATAACCCTTAATTTCGCGGGCGGCGTGGTCGGCTCGATATTTCTTTCCGACGCGGCGCCCTCACCCTGGTCATACGAGTTGACGATGTTCGAAAATCCATCCTACGCCCACGTGGCAGGCGACTGCGCCTTCTTCTTCGGTACAGAAGGATCAATTGCCTTTCCCAGGCTGGAGCTGTGGCGCTATCCCTCCGCGGACAACGCCGGCTGGGAGCATCCGCTCGACCAGGAACAGCATGAACCGGACGATGCCGATCCCTTGGCAGCGCAACTGGCCCATTTCTGCCGCGTCATACGAAGAGAAGAGCCGCCTCTCGTCAGCGGTGACGAGGGCCTGCGAACGCTTGCAGCAACCCAGGCCGTACTGACCTCTGGCAGCGAAGGCATACCCGTTGAGCTTCGACCCGATTGAGTCGAACTGCCCGGCCCCCGGTCTGTAGAACTGATCTCTTTGCACGTTGATGAAAGTGACAGGCCCGAAAAAAGAGTAAAGGAGACTCCCGATGGCATACGCAACCTACATGGGCGCACAGATCAAGCGCAAGGAAGACCCCCGTCTGATTACCGGAAGCGGCTCATACGTTGGCGACCTGAAGCTGCCCGGCATGCACTATGTCGCCTTCGTCCGCAGCCCCTACGCGCATGCCCGCATCGGCGAGATCGACGCCTCGGCCGCGCTCGCCCTTGACGGCGTCGTCGCCGTAGTGACCGGTCAGGACCTCGCCGCGCACACTGAGCCCATGCCCTTCCCCTTTGAAGTCGGTTCCGCTGACGGCGAGGCCAACGGTGCACGTACCCACCATGCCCTCACGACCGGAAAAGTGCTCCACATGGGCGAGTGCGTGGCCGCGGTCATCGCCTCCGACGCCGCCACCGCCGCCGATGCCGCCGAGGAAGTCTATGTCGACTGGGAGCCGCTCCCGGCCGTCGCCGGAATCGAACAGGCGCTCGATGCCGATGCCGCGGTTCTCTTCGACGACATGGACAGTAACGTCCAGGAAGTGTGGCGGCGCAAAGTCGGCGATGTTGACGCCGCATTCTCCTCCGCCCACAAAGTGGTCAGCCAGCACATAACCAGCCAGCGGCTCGCCGCCGTACCCATGGAGGGCCGCAGTATCGCCGCCGCGCCCGATCCAACCACGGCAGGCCTGACCGTCTGGACCAGCACGCAAGCGCCCCACCTGGTGCGCGGCCAGCTTGCCGGCGTCCTGCGAATGTCCGAGAACGCCATCCGCGTAATCGCCCCCGAAGTCGGCGGCGGATTCGGCGTAAAGATCGGCATCTATCCCGAGGAGGTGGTGATAGCCAGCCTGGCAATGCGCTTCCAGCTTCCGCTCAGCTGGGTCGAAGGGCGCAGCGAACACCTGCTCACCACGACGCACGGCCGCGGCCAGATCGCCGACTACTCGCTGGCCGTCACCGAAGACGGCCGCATTACCGGCATGAGAATGCGCGTCGTCGCCGACATGGGCGCCTATCCCATCGTACTGATCATCCCTGAGCTGACCGGCTGGATGGCTGTCGGCGTCTACGACATTCCCGCCCTGGATATAGAGATCGACTGCGTTTTCACCAATACCACGCCCATCGCCGCCTACCGCGGCGCCGGACGGCCTGAAGCGGCCTACTACATTGAACGTATGGTAGACCTGGTAGCAAATGAGCTGGGCCTGGATCCGACTGAAGTGCGCCGCAGAAACTTCATTGCTCCCGACGCCTTCCCCTACGACACGCGCACCACGCTAACCTATGACAGCGGTGAATACGAGAAGTCGTTAACCAAAGCCCTCGACGTTTCCGGCTATGCCTCGCTGCGCGCAGAACAGGAGCAACGCCGCAGCCAGAACAATGGCAACCTGCTGGGAATCGGTCTTGCCAGCTACGTGGAGATCTGCGGCTTCGGCCCCTACGAAAGCGCGGAAGTGCGCGTCGAGCCCAGCGGCACCGTGACCGTCTTTACCGGTATCTCGCCGCACGGCCAGGGGCAGGAGACCACCTTTGCCCAGATCGTGGCCGATCAGCTGGGAGCGGACTACGATCAGATCGTCGTCAAGCACGGCGACACCGCCAACACGCCCATGGGCATCGGTACGATGGGCAGCCGAGGTCTGGCGGTGGGCGGCACCGCCCTCGTGCGGGCGACCGGCAAAGTGCGCGACAAGGCCAAACAGATAGCCGGCCACATCCTCGAAGCCGCCGCCGAAGACATCGAGCTGACGGAAGGGCAATACCAGGTGCGGGGCGTCCCCGACAATGCCGTAACCCTCGTCGACATCGCCGCCCGCGCCTACAGCGATGACCTGCCGGACGCGATCGACACGGGCCTCGAAGGCACGGACTACTTCCGGCCCGACCTGGTCTACCCGTTCGGCACGCACGTTGCCGTCGTCGAAGTCGAGCAGGCCACAGGCGGCGTTACAATCCGCGAGTACTACTCCGTCGACGACTGCGGGCCGCGCATCAGCCCCAAGCTGGTCGACGGCCAGGTACACGGCGGCCTTGCCCAGGGCATCGCCCAAGCGCTTTTGGAAGAGGTGGTCTACAGCGAGGAGGGTCAGCTGCTGACAGGTACCTTGATGGACTACGCCATCCCCAAGGCCGCGCAGTTCCCCCGATTCGTGACCGACTCAACCGTGACGAATACGCCCCATAACCCGCTTGGCGCAAAGGGCATCGGTGAAGCCGCCACCATCGGTTCCACGCCAGCCATCGCAAACGCCGTCATGGACGCCCTCAAACCGTGTGGCGTCCGCCATCTCGACATGCCGCTGACGCCCGAGAAGATCTGGCAGGCAATAAATTCGAATGGGACCGCCGCCTGAACCGCGTCGATCTGAGATTAGAGGAGACCCAGGGTGAGCAGCTTCCACGTGGACATTGGCGACAGCGTTTCTTTCAGCAAGACCGTCGGCGAGAGCGACGTTTACCTATTCGCCGGCATCACCGGCGATCTGGCGCCGAACCACGTCGACGAAGAGTACATGAAACGCTCCAGCTACGGCACGCGCATCGCCCATGGCGCGCTCCTTATCGGCTACATGTCCACCGCCTCATCCATGGCGATCGCAGACTCCCGCAGCAGCGACGAGGAGACGCCTGTCTCCCTGGGTTACGACCGCATCCGCTTTCTCGCGCCGGTCTTCCTGGGCGACACGATAACCGTTCACTACGAAGTCGTTTCAATTGACGAGGAGCGCAGACGGTCCGTATCCGACATACGCGTCACCAACCAGTCCGGTACATTGGTTGCCGTGGCCCAACACATCCTCAAATGGGTGGCCAACAGCTAGCGAAGGAAGGGGCACTATGAATCGAGAGTGGCGCAAACAGATCGAGGAAACTGCGGTACTGAATCTGGGCCAGGTTTTGGAAGGTGAGGAATTGGACTACTTTCGCGGCATGTTCGACACCGATCGCTCCGACTACCGCTACTTCTGGCGCGCCTACGGCCATCACCAGGTCGCCAACTACGACGCGCTGATCACCACCCCGCGCTTCGACGAGCTGATTCGCCATCCGCGCATCCTGCCCGTCATCGAAGAGCTGATGGGCGGCCCTGTCTGCTTCGGCGAAATCGGCCTGCGCTATATGGGCCCCTACGACGGCCAGCTTCACCGCGGATGGCATCGCGACAAGCCGCACTGGCCCGACCACCCGCTGCGCATGGACTACATTCAGCTGATGGTCTACCTGACCGACGTAGACGAGAGCACGCACTGCATCTCCTTCTCGCCCGAGTCGGTCGACCAGCCCGTACTCAAGGACCAGCAGGCCCAACTGGACCGCGGCGGCGTCTACGACCTCCACGGGCCGGCCGGAACCTGCGCCCTCTTCAACGTCGCTGCCCTGCACACCGCCACAACCCGCCCTACCACCTCAGAACGCAAAACGGTTCAGATCTACTACGGACACCGTGACAGAGCCCCTCTAGCCAACGACTCCGGCATTCCCGCCACTCTGTGGCGCGATCACCCGGACGCGGAAACACGGGCCTTTTACGGAGTCCTGAACCAGCGTACCAAACTCTATATGGCCGCTTTCGGCAACTGATCAGCCTTGCCTCAGACCGGGCTGATCTCCCGGCAGCGCTCCAGAATCTCCACCTGCCGCCGCACACTGGCCGCCGATATCGCCGCCTGTTCCCCCGTGCGGACCGTCGTATAGATGTCTTCATAGAGACTAAACATGCCCGTGAAAAAGTTGAACTCGGGCGTGAAAGTCTCCTCTTTCCAGGGCAGCGTTTCGCTGTTGTAGCTGCGGTCCGGGGTCGGCTTCGTGTCCAGCACGAGCGGCGGCGCCTCTTCCGGATCGAAATACTTCCAGCTGACCGAACGCCGGTCCGCACTCACGAGCGTCCCCTGCGTTCCCATCACCAGCCACGCGTCCTGCGGATAGGCGCAGCAGTTGGTCATCTCCACGTCGATGACAGGCCCGTCGTTCGGCTTGATGACCAGCTTGACGTGGCTCTCCGCGTCCCCGGCGAAGAGGGGCGTCGTCTCCATCTGGCAGAAGATCTCCGGGCTGGGATCGTCGAAAAAGTGAATCGCCCAGTCGATTGAGTGGGCGCCTTTGTTATTCAGGTCGCCGCCGCCGTACTTCTTGAGCGTCTGCCAGTCCCAGCGCCTGCGAAAGCCGTTGCCGGTAATCCGCATCTGCACGATTCGCCCCAACACGCCCGACTCGACAACCTCTTTGACCTTCAGAAAGTCTGCGTGGTAGCGGTAGTTCTGATTGACTGTCAGAAGCATCCCCGTCTCTTCTGCGACTGCGATCATCTCGTCTACCCCGGCCAGCGTAGGCGCCATCGGCTTCTCGACGATGACGTGCTTCCCGGCCCGCATCGCGGCCGAAGCGTCGCTCACGTGCAGCTGGCTGGGCGTGGCGACGACGAGCAGCTCAACTGCACTGTCAGCGATGATCTCATCGATGGTTGAGTAGGCCAGGCAGTCAAACCTTTCAATCGCCTCCTCCTGGCGCGCGGAATCCGGGTCGCATACCGCCGTGACGCTGAACTTCTCGCCGATCTGGGCCAGGACGTTGGCGTGGATGCCCCAGCCGCTCCGACCCAATCCGCTGATTCCGATTCGCAAAGGCTCGTCAGACGTTCCGGCCTGTGCACCGTTGCTCGTCTCCGTGCCGCTCTTCGGCGTAGACTCTGCCATGCTAAGCTTCCTTTCCCGGGTAATTTGTACGACCACACAGCGCTCGAACTATCGAGCGCCGCCAAGCCAATTTGGTCCTGAAGTGGAGTGATAATCGTGCTATAATGGTTATCTGGACATCCGCACTAGCATATCAGAAAGTTCAGCTAAGAGGTAAAAACGTATGTCTTTCGTTGCCCGGCTGGCCCTCTTCAATCAGAATTCATAGAGTTCCAGATTTCCCTTTATCTCGTGCAACGGTCGTAAACGGTAACAGACTCTCATGGACACTCGTGCGAAATTTTCAGTACCCTGGTGCAATGCTCGTAAACGCATGTAACCGCTCAAGAACTCTCAAGGACTCTCGTGCGACACTCTTCGAACCTGGTGCAACGTTCGCAGACGCTCGCAACGTCCGCAGAGGCTCGTAGACTCCTGCAGACTTCCGTGCGGTGCCTATAGTACCCGGGGAAACGCTTGCAGACTCTTGCAATCTCTTGCACTCTCTTGTGATCTGTCGCAAAGCGCCATTGACAACAAAGGAGAATCGTCAGCCAGGGCAATTGCATCAAATGGCGTAAATCTCCTGGGAGGCTGCCCGAAATGTAGGGGCAGGCCTTGTGCCTGCCCTCGCTCGCCGATGAGCCCTTCCCTCACCTTGTTCTGAACTCTCCGCTCACGCCCAACGTAGGCGCGCCTGCCAGGACAAAAGCCGCTGCGGAGAAACAGGTGAGTTGGTATATAATCCAGGCGGGTACGACCTGCATGGCATTCCTGTAAACTTGGCGCGGACCGCAGACTAGGCGGCTGGACCCGAGACGGTGCCAATGAACTTCTCAATTCTGCTGCTCTCCTGCTACGAACTCGGTCATCAGCCTCTCAGCCTGGCTTGGCCGCTGGCCGCCCTCCGGGAAGCCTCCCTGGACGCCGCCGCTACCGACCTGGCCGTCGAGGACTTCCCAGCCGGCAGAGCGGCCGGCGCCGACCTGATTGCCATTTCTGTTCCCATGCACACCGCACTGCGCATCGGCGTCGACGCGGCCCGGAAAGCCCGCGCCCTGAACCCCGACGCCCATCTCTGCTTCTTTGGGCTGTACGCCTGGCTCAACCGCCATTATCTGCTGCAGACCGGTGACGGCCGCCGGCAAGCAGTTGCCGATTCGGTTGTTGGCGGCGAAGTGGAGTCTGTGCTGGTCGCGCTGGCACAGGCCCTCCACGCAGGGCGGACGCCGGCAGATCTGCCGGGTCTTACCACCCTGCACCAGGAAGCACTGCCCCACCTGGGGCGGCACCCGCTGCCGCTTCCGGATCGAACGAAGCTACCTTCTTTGGACAAATACGCACACTACGTCCCCGGGTCCACATCCTATCCGGGCAGGCCGGCGAATGGCAGTGGAGCGGTGTCGGAAGATCCGGTCGCCTATCCCGCCGGCTATACCGAAGCCAGCCGCGGCTGTTTACACACCTGCCGCCACTGTCCGGTCGTGCCCGTATACAATGGCCGTTTCTTCGTCGTGCCGGTCGAAACGGTTCTCGCCGACGTCGCCCAGCAGGTTCAGAACGGCGCCCGGCATATCACCTTCGGCGACCCCGATTTCCTCAACGGCCCCGGCCACGCCCGCAAAGTAGCCGCGGCCCTGCATGGCGCCTTCCCCCGCGTGAGTTTCGATTTCACGGCAAAGGTGGAACACCTGCTCAAACATCGCCGCCTCCTGCCGGAGCTGGTTGAGCACGGCGCATCATTCGTCGTCTCCGCCTTCGAGTCCACCAGCGAACGCGTACTCGCCCGTCTGCAAAAGGGCCACACACGCCGACACATGGAAGAGGCCCTGGCCGTCGCGGACAAAGCTGGACTCTCGATCCAGCCTACCTGGATGCCCTTTACGCCCTGGACCAGCCTCGACGACTATCTCTTCATGCTGCAATGGATCCGGGAACAGGGCCTGATACCGCACGTGCCCGCGGTGCAGCTCTCGATTCGGATGCTCGTACCCCCTGGAAGCGCCCTTCTCAGCGGCGAAGACGCTAACGAATGGCAAGGTGCTCTCGACGCCGCCAGCTTCACTTTCCGCTGGCAGCACCCGGATCCTCGCATGGACGCGCTCCAGCAGCAGGTTGCCCGTATCGCCGAAATGGCGGGCCAGTATGAGGCCGAAGGTTCGTCCGGCGCCGGTGGAGGAAACCTGCCGGATCCGGTCGCAGACGCGGCCAGTCCCTACGCCGTTTTCCACCGCATCGAATGCGCCGCTCACGATGCCGCCGGTCGCCCGCTCCCCGCTCTTCCGCCGCTCTCCACATACATCCCCCGGCCGCCGCGCCTTACCGAGCACTGGTTCTGCTGAGCGGAGCCCACTGCCGACCAGTTGGCCGGCTGAACTGAGCGCATGAACGACCGTTCCACAGCTGAAGGCATCCTGTTCACCGATCAGTATCACCTGACGATGGCGCAGTTGTACTTTCGCCTCGGGATGCACGAGCGGCAGGCCCAATTCGACCACTTCTTTCGAAACTACCCGGACTACGGCGAGCACAGGGCCGGCTTCTGCGTAAATGCCGGGCTGGAGTGGCTGCTCGACTGGATGGAGGGAGCCCGTTTCGGCGAACAGGAAATCTCGCTGTTGCGGGGCATGACCTCCCGTACCGGACGCCGGCTCTTTGACGAAGACTTCCTCTCCTGGCTGGGCGAAAACGGAGACTTCGGCGGCATCTCGATTCAGGCAGTTCCCGAAGGGCGGGTCGTCCATGCCCACGTGCCTCTGACCGTGGTGAACGGCCCTCTTGCCCTTGCCCAGATTCTGGAAACACCCCTGCTGAACATTCTCAACTACCAGACGCTCATCGCCACCAAGGCGGCCCGCGTTCGTGAGAGCGCCGGAGACGCGCTGGTTCTGGAGTTCGGAGTGCGCCGCGCCCATGACCGGGGCGGAAACGCCGGAACGCGCGCGGCACTGATCGGCGGCGCCGACTTCTCCTCCAACGCCGGCATCTCGCACGCGCTGGGCTATCCCCCCAAAGGCACGCATGCCCATTCACTTGTACAGGCCTTCCTGGCCCAGGGCATGACCGAGCTCGACGCGTTTCAGGCCTACGCCGATATCTATCCCGACGAGTGCCTGCTCCTCGTGGATACGATCGACACGCTGGAGAGCGGTGTGCCCAATGCGATTCGCGTTTTCGAACGGCTGAGGCAGAAAGGGTACGTGCCCGTGGGCGTGCGCCTCGACTCAGGCGATCTCGCTCATCTGAGTACGCGTGTTGCCCAAATGCTGGATGATGCCGGCTTCCCCGACGCGTCGATAGTGCTCTCCAATGAACTGGATGAGCTGAGGATTCGAGACATCAAGCGACAGATCGTTCGTGAAGCGGCAGAAGGCGGGCAGGACGCCGACGGTATTATCAACCGCCTTGTTTACGGTGTAGGGACCCGCCTGATCACTTCGGCGGGAGACAGTTCACTGGGCGGCGTCTACAAGCTGGTCGGCCTGAAAGGGAATAAGAGCTGGCAACCGGCGATCAAGGTCTCGGAGGATCCTGCCAAGACTGCGATTCCCGGCAACAAGCGGGTATGGCGCATCGTCAACGCGCGCGGCCTGGCGACCGCCGATCTCTTGACTCTCAAAGAGGAGGACCCGGCCAGCGAGTGGCAGAACGACCGCAGCCGGAACAGCCCTGCGGATCGGCTGTACGGCTTCAACCTCCAGCTGCTCCATCCAAGCAGTTCGTCCAAATGTAGGCGTCTGCCCTTCGCGAGCATCTCCCGGATCGAACCGCTGCTGACCGACGTGCTGACCCAAGGGCAGTTAGTATACGAAAGGCCTTCGCTGGAGGAGATCCGGGCCTCGCGCCGGGCAGACGTGGCCGAACTTGATGAGGAAGTACGCGGGCTGACCGATCCGAAGCCGTACGACGTCGCCGTCAGCGAGAGTCTGTGGGCGCTGCAGGAAAAGCTTCTGCGCACGCTATCGACCGGAAGGGCTGGACCGAATTCTTGACCAGGCGCCCTCACATCGATAGAATACATCCTGCACAAGGAGCGCGCTGCGCCGCGACAGTTCCGCTGTACGGCGGTTTGCCGGGGATCAAGAGGCCGCGCCGCCTGCTGAAGAGGAGAAAATGTCCAAGCGCAATCCCGATCCGAATCCCGAGATAGTCGAACTCTCGACTTCTCTCAGGCCGGACACTCTTCCGGATACATTCGTCCTGAACCAGGCGCCGCTTCCCGCGTTCCATGCCCCGAAGGCTTCCATGCCGGCAATGGGGAGCAGAGGCGCATACCACATCTGGACCATCGGCTGCCAGATGAATGTCGCCGACTCGAATCAAGTTGCCGCGGAGCTGGAGAGGATAGGCTTTCGTCCCACCGATGCCATAGACGAAGCCGACGTCGTTGTACTTAACACGTGCGTAGTGCGGCAGAGCGCGGAAGATAAGGGCACCGGCAAAGCCAGCAATCTCAAACCCTGGAAGCAGGCCCGTTCCAACCGAACCCTTGCCCTGATGGGTTGCATGGTCGGCGTCAAACCCAGCCCCCAACTGCGGGACCGTTTTCCGCACGTAGACGTCTTCATGCCTCCCAGCGAGCCTGCCCCGCTGATCACCTTCCTGCAGAAAGACGAGATCGCAAACGAGTCTACGCGCATCGAACGGGAACAGCTGGCTTTCCGCCACGCCTTGCAGGACGATGGGCCGCAGCCCGTCTCCGGGCAGTCCATCCGGCGCCTGAGAATGAATGGAGAGGCTGCAATTACCGCCCACGTACCGGTCGTCTACGGCTGTAGCCACGCCTGTACATTCTGCATAATTCCCTTCCGCCGCGGCATTGAGCGCAGTCGCCCGGTGGACGAAATCGTAAGCGAAGTGAGAGGCCTCGTCGCCCAGGGCGTTCGCGAGGTAACGCTTCTCGGTCAGATTGTTGACCGCTATGGACATGACTGGCGCAACGGCGCCGGCGAAGAGGATTCGGCCTCAGGCAAGCCGGATCTGGCCGACCTGCTGCACGCTGTTCACGAGATTGAGGGACTCTGGCGCATCCGTTTTCTGACAAGTCACCCCAACTACATGTCAGACAGGATTCTTGAAGCGGTACGCGACCTGCCCAAAGTTTGTGAACACATCGAAGTTCCGATCCAGGCCGGAAACGACCAGGTACTGGCGCGCATGAAACGGGGTTACACGCAGGCCCAGTATCGCGGTCTCATCGAGCACATTCGGGCAACCGTTCCAAAGGCGGGAATCAATACAGACATAATTGTCGGCTTTTGCGGCGAAGAAGCGTCGCAGTTCGACGAAACCTACCAGCTGCTTGCCGACCTGAAGCTGGACAAGGCCCACCTTGCCCGCTACAGTCCTCGCCCGGGAACGGTAAGCGAGCGCCGCATGGCCGATGACGTGCCTGAAGACGAAAAGGTCCGCCGTCACAAAGCGCTTGAGCAACTCCAGGAGCAGGTCTGCGGTGAGATCAATGCCCGGCTGCTGGGCGAGACGGTCGAGCTTCTCATCGAAGGAGAGCACAAAGGCAAGTGGCGCGGCCGCACGCGCCAAAACAAGCTGGTATTCGTCAATGTAGACGACCGCTCAGGGGATCTTCGCGGGCGCCTCATCGAAGCCCAGATTACATGGACGGGCCCGTGGAGCATGCAGGGCCGCTTCGCCCGGGACGTGTCACCGGCCGAAGCCTGATCGCATGCCGGCGCGTGCGCTGTCTGTGTGCGCCGGGACGAAACCAACTAGCGGGCCGCGGCCTGGTCGATTGCTTCCCATATGAATTCACTCGTTTTCAATATCCTGATCTTTCTTGTCGGCTTCGCGCTCCTCACCGGCGGAGCCGATTTTCTTGTACGCGGGGCGAGTCGCCTGGCGGTTCGTCTCAATGTGCCGCTGGTTGTTATCGGCCTGACCGTTGTGGCGTTCGGCACGAGCTTGCCGGAGTTGGTCGTCAGCCTGATAGCGAATCTTCAGGGGGGAACCAAAGCCAACCTGGCCATTGGCAATGTCGTCGGCAGCAACATTGCCAACCTCGCCCTGATCCTCGGTGTAGTCGCCGTGCTGCGGCCGCTCCCTGTTGACCGCCAGCTGATTCAGCGCGAATACCCCCTGATGATCGGCGTTTCCTTGCTGTTCACTTTGATGGCGTGGGACGGACAGATCGTTCGCTGGGAGGGGGTCCTTCTCTTCCTCGGGCTTCTCGGATTCATCTACTGGAGCTACGTAGGCAGCCGCTCGCTTGCCGAGGAAAAAGAGAGCGAAGCGCTCGAATACATTGGTGGGGAGGCAGAGGGCAGTCCCTCATCGGGGGATCCCACGGACGCCGCCAGCGGCGAAGCGGAAGGCACGGAAGCCGATCTCACTCAGTCACAGGAGAGAATTGCCCGCGCGGCCAGGAACCCGTTGCTGCCCGCCGCCATCTCCGGGCTTTTTCGCTCCCTGCTGCTGCGAGACGTCGGCATGGTCGTGATCGGCATCTCAATTCTTGTCTTTGGAGCCGACCTGCTCGTCGACTCGGCTACATTCATCGCCCGGTACTTTGGCGTCAGTGAGCTTGTGATCGGGCTGAGCCTGGTGGCCCTGGGGACGAGCCTGCCTGAGCTTGCAGCCTCGGTCGTGGCCATTTTGTACAAGAGAGGCGACATCGCTCTGGGCAATCTCGTCGGCAGTAATCTGTTCAATATGCTGGCAATCGTGGGCATAACGGCTGGCGTCCGGGCCTTGCCTGCCCCCTTAACCATGCGTTGTGTCGATTTCCCCGCCATGCTCGTGGTAGCAGTTCTACCACTCCTTCTGGTGCTGCGCGCTCCCCACCTGGTAAGTCGCTGGAAAGGGGCGGTCATGCTGACCCTCTACTTGGCCTACACGATCGGGATCTTTGTCATTGAACAGGGAAACGGCGTCTGCTAAAGAAGCGACGTACGTCCTGGTCAAGCGGGACCCTTCACTCAAAGAGATCCTTATGCTTTCGTCCAGCTGGAACGACGCTGCAATTTCCGGCCCCCAATCTTGCACAAGAACGGAAGCCACAGTCGATTTCACTGAACTGAAGGAATGACCACAGGTTGGAGGGAAAGCTGCCTGCTACTCAGTCATTTGAATTGAAGTCGCGATCTGGCGATAGACCTCTTCAATCGTCGTTTCGTCGGCGCGATAAAACCGACCGTTGCCGATCCGGGCCAGGTCTTCCAGCAGACCTGCATCAGCATCCCGGCCAAATGCCACAGTGTGGACCGAAACCGGATTTTGCGCACCCTGTATGTCCCGTTGCAGATCACGCAAGCGGCGTTCGCTGTCGTTATCGCGACCGTCGGTCATCACCACAATCGCATAAGTGGCATCGGAATCGACCAGGTCCTTAAGCTCACTTTGCGCCGCCCACACGGCATCGATCAACCTGGTGGAGCCGCCGGCCTGCATGTTTTCGATCAGATGCAACATGTGACCGCGCCCCTCAGCATCCAGCCGCTGCAGAGCGCCGTACTGCTTCACTCCGGATCCGAACTCCACAAATCCGATTCTGTCGCGATCTCCCTGAATCTGGTCCACGAATCCCTGCAAGGCTGTTTTCGTTCTTGCGAGTTTGCCGCCTCTCATCGATTCGCTGGTATCCACAACCAGCATTACGTTTACGGGACGCATTGACAGACGCCAGACGTCCAATACGATCTCCAGAACGGGTTGCGGCGGCAGCGGCAAGAGCGTCTGTGGCGAGAGAACGTCGACTGTTCCGCTCTCTGCGAACGGGCTGGGCTCCGCCATCAGGTCAATGGCCAGGTCGGCTGGCCTGAACCCGGCCTCAAGCAATGCATACTGGCTGTCTTCACTCAGCAAGTATCGGGTGAACGCGCGGTAGGCGCTGCGCTGGTTCCGGGTCACGGCAGGGCCTGTCCGCCCGTCTAATTCCAGCAATGCGAAGGGATAATCGGCCCAGAGCGTTCCCTCCCTCGGGTAGATGGCAACCAGCTGCCCGTCCGAAAAGATTCGCCCGGCATAGCCCTCGCCGGACAGCCGGGAGAGACCGCGATCAGAGGACCGGTTCCAGGCGATCACTGCCTGCTCTTGCGTTACGAAGGCATCGAAAGGCCCTTTGGCTTCACCTTTCTCACGGTTTACGCGGCCTTCCTCCTGCATATGTCCTGCGCGCACCCGGCCGCCTGCGCCGAGAACAAGCGCTGATCTCTCCGCCCGGCGAACATAGTCCATTACGTCAGGCCGCGTTGCGCTTTCTGTCGTCAGTCCGCGTGTAATGTCGGCGCCGGCATAAAACTTGGACAGTGTCGCCGCGACGCCGGACGTGCTCTCTGGACTGGGATGACCCCATCTGAACGCCTTGGAAGGGGCGGCCGCCCGGGCATGGACCTCCTTCCAGCCGATCGGCTGATGCGGCCAGCCCAGCTGCTGTGCCGCATCCAACTGCGCGGCGACGACGACCGGGCTGACGGCAAATAGCGTGGTCTGGCCGACCCGGTTTGCCTGCACAATGCCTGACTCCGTTGGAAACAGCTTCGCCCAGCGCACGTCAATCAAGTCCAGCCAGAGTGAGCTGTCTGGCACGACGGCCTGAAAGCCTGGCTGCTGCAACGATTCCTCGACTATTTCACGGGAGGAGCGGGTAACCAGTTCAACTTGCATCATCTCCCCGTCCGGCGTGCGGAGTCTGAGGCCGTTGAACCTGCCGGCCCGTTCCCTCAGCGATTCCGCCATCGTTGGAGATACGGCCACGGTCAACGTTGCGCTGTTTGGGGGCCATGCGGCAGCAACTGCCCTGATGCCTTCGGCTGATGAGGATCCTTCGCCGGACAGGATGCCCGCGATCCAGGCCCCGGCGCGCACAGTCGTCACCCCGCAGGCGCATAGCAGAAAGCAGCCCACAACCGCGAACGCGATAAGCCGCCGTCGCGGCGGGAAGCGCGAGAACTCCGCTTCGCTGGAAACTGCGTGCTCCTGCTCTTTTCCGTCCTGAGTCCCGCTCATCGCTTCTCGTTCATCTCCTGCCGGCGTAAGAGCGCCGACAGCAGCTCTCGGTTCAGAGACTGCATCACATTGACGCTGGATACGTTATCCTCTACGCCCAACCGCCGCCACTGTTCGAAGAGGCTCCCCTCCGCGGCGCTGACCTGCAGGCCGGATTCGGCTGGACGCAGCCCGAATTCGAGCGCGCTGCGCTGCTGCCCTTCGCTGAGCAGAAAACTTTGAAACGCCAGCGCTGCCTCCTTTTGCGCCGCCGATGTCTCAGGGCCTGCCCAGATCGCGAAAGGGAAGTCGAACCAGGTAGTCACCTTCGGGTAGTAAAGGAGTACCGGCTCCTGCCAGCGGTTCTGTATGCCCTCCATATTCTGAAGCAGGTCGCTTTCCAGGAACTGGCCTCCATCGCCGGCCGTATAACCGAACAGGGCCACGCTCTCCGCACTGCTCGTCGCTCCACCGCTGAATTGGGGCGCCGCCCCCATCAGCTCGGTCAGCCAGGTATCGAACTGGGGGTCGACAACGTCTTCGACGAGGATTTCAGTGCTGTCAAAGTATTCACCTGCCGCTGTGACGATGGCCGCCAAGCCGCCCACACTCTCGCCCACTGGGTTGACCGCCAACTTGAAATTGCCCCAGCCGGGATCTCCGCCCAGCTCCTTCCAGCCGGTAGGGGCGACGGCCGCTTTGTGAAGTGTGGACCATGAGGGCGGGCCGAGATTCTCAAACAGCGGAGCGCCCCGGCTGCGAAACAGTCCCCAGACCAGAAGTGTATTTGCCAGCGGCCTCATGCGGTATTGCCCGTCGTTCAGGAACTGGTCCCGCCCCAGCTGCTCCCGGAATGACGCGTTGGCAATTTCCACGAGAAAGCGGCCGTCCGCTATCCACGCAGTTGGAAAGGATTCAAGAGCTTCCAACTTTTCTTGGGGCAGGTCTTCAAGGAGCACGTCTGCTGACAATGCGCCGAAGTCGTTGCGCTCCCACTTGCCCAGCGCAGCAAGGCCGTCCATCGGGGTGATTTCCACCTCGATGGTCGCGCCTTCCGACTTGGGGCCAGTGGCGTTGAATTCATCAGCCGCAGCCTGTACCCACGATTCCACGGGAAGGGCAGTGATGACCTGAATACGGACGACCTGTGGGCGAGCGGGTGCCAAGCCGAGGGCGGCAGCGTTCCCAGCGATCGTGCGCCAGACCAGTATCCCGACTACCAGGACGACCGCCGCCGACATTACCGCAACAACGAATACCCGCGTACGAATCATTGTTCCTGTGCGAGCGGGGAGCCGCAGAATCCGCAGACCGCGTTCAGGTCTGTGGCCGTGCCTTCAATGAGTTCCGGCGGGGTCGCCGCGCCGCAAGACGCGCACTGCGCCGCATACCGCACCGGGGCTCTGGGCTCCTCCCCCAGAGGCTTGTCAACTCGCAACGGAATGTCGTCGTCGTCCGGCTCCGTATGCCCCAGGTATGCTCCCAACAGACTGGTTACACCGACCAGTACGAGAATCCCCGGCCATATCCAGTCCGTGGCGAACAGGATTGCCAGCCCGATCATGAATACGGCTCCGGTCAGCCCTTGGCGGGGAGCGGTGAATTTCTTAGTTTTCATGGGTAAAGGATTCCTGCTTTGATCCACACCGTCGCTGTCGCGTTAGATTCTACTACAGTCTGGCTGGAGGTAACACTATCTCGGAAGACAAAATCCAAGAAATAGCGCGACACTCGCGTACAATTTTCAGAGAGAGGCGCGCGATAGCGCTGCTTGACAATAATGGCGAAATGGTATATATCCCGGTAAGAGTCCCCGAGAGAACCGGTAAACGCGGCAATCTGAATCGAAAGGGAAGTCAGTACGAGTCAAAGCGAAAAACTGATCCTCAAGAAGCCAGACTGAACAACGAAGGAGGAATATCATGGTCCCTACAGATATTTCGCCTGCCAGATCGACTTGGCGGCCTCAACGAGCTTCAATGGCAATCTTGCTGATGTTTTTGTTGTCGCTGTTATTGGTTCCCCAACCGGTGGTTGCAGCCCCCGCCGAGCGCCCAGCCCCCGCCCAGACTTACGTCCACATCGTCAGACCCGGCGAATCCCTTAACGACATCGCAGCACTATACGGCATATCGGTCGAGGACCTGAGGACTTCCAACAACCTCGTAAACCGGGCCCAGTTCGTGAGCTGCACGCCCAATGCAGACAGCACGCAAGTGCGGGGGACCGTGCGGGTGAACGGCCACCCGGCCAGCGGCTTCCGGGTGGTTTTCAGCTGGCATCCGGACGAGGCTGCTGTAGCGATGGCGGTTTCCGGCGGCGGCGGCCAGGATGGAGGCCAGTACAGCCACATTCTCGGCGGCGGCGCCCGCGAAGGAAACTGGTGGTTCTGGATCGAAAACGGCGCCGGCGTCCGCATTTCGGAGATGGCGCACGTTCACACTGACAAGGACCCTCATGAAGGAAAGTGCCAGCGGGCGGTGATCGACTTTGACATCCAGAACCCCGAGCTCACTTACGTTGGGCGCAGACTGCAGATACCTCTGTCGCCGCAAACTGTGGCAGCAAAGCCTTTGCCCCGGAAACCCGCCAGCACCAAGACTGTCTATGGTCACGTCGTCAAATCCGGCGAAACAGTTGCCAGAATTGCAGAGACATACGGCACATCAGTCCAGGATTTGAGAGCTGCCAACAACCTCGTCAACCGGGCAAGTTTGGTGCGCTGCGACGCTAACGCCGGAAGTACCCGAGCGGTGGGCACAGTGCGGCTGAACGGGCAGCCTGCCGGCGGCTACAGAGTCGCCTTCAGTTGGCAGCCTGACGGGGAGGTGGTGGCCAGAAAGAGCTCTTCTGAAGGTGGTCATTTCACCCACATCCTTCAGGCGTCCGGTCCCCGGGAAGGGAGCTGGTGGTTCTGGATCGAGAACGAAGACGGCCACCGCATTTCCGAGATGGCTTATGTCCGTACGCACAAAGATCCACATCCGGGCAACTGCCAGCAAGCGGTGATTGATTTCGAAATTCAGAATCCGCACTTCATTTACATCGGGCGCAAGCTGCATATCCCTTCTTCCGGTTAGGTCGTATCGTCGGCAAGAGCAGTTGCGCCGGCGCTGGAGAGCAGCATGTGGCTTCATCAGGGAGGGGAACCACAAGAGTGAGGTAAACTTACTCGCAACCTTAAAGGGGGTGACGTGAAGGCGTCATCCCCTTTTTTGCTGTGCCATCTGGGATCTGAAAGCGGGGCTACCAGCGGTAACTGTCAAACGACTCCGATTACAGAAGTGTTGGCGTATTGAAAAGCTAAATTGCCAGAATCTCACCCTATCTTTTGATGCACTATTCAATCTGTTCGAGAGTCGAAATTCGCGGAATTGTGGTATAATGGCAGATGGCTTGCAGTAAAGCAGGAGATTGAAATGATCACCCGTATCGAACTCGATGGCTTCAAGACATTCCAGGACTTTTCGCTGGACCTGGCCCCCTTGCAAGTTATCGTTGGCGCAAATGGGGCGGGCAAAAGCAATCTCTTTGATGCCTTGCAACTGCTTAGTCGCCTGGCCGATTCGGATCTGCTCACGGCGTTTCAGGATATGCGGGGCGAAGTGGGTGAACTATTCACAATCCGAACAGATGGCGGTACGTCTGACCGTATCAATCTAGCGGTCGAGATGCTGGTCAATCGAGAAGTCCAGGATGACTGGGGCACGCGCAAAGAACTGCGATACGCCCGAATGCGGTATGAATTGGTGATTGTCAGAAGAAGAGACGAGCTGGACCTTGATCGTCTCTATGTGGAACACGAAATGTTGGCTACGATTCCACGCAATAGGGATAGATGGACGAAGTCTTACAATTTGAAGACCGAGAGTGCCTGGATTCCGCGAATAACCGGCGGACGTTCCCCTTTTATTTCCACAGACCTGGAAATGCGCAAACCCACCCTCACCCTGCATCAAGATGGAAGAGGAGGGCGGCGCAATATAGTGGCTGAGCAGGCAGAACGGACGGTTCTGAGTGGGATACAGAATACGGAGTTTCCGCACGCTTTCGCAGTGGCCGAAGAGATGCGAGCGTGGCGCTTTCTACACCTCAATCCAGGAGTCCTGCGTCAGCCCAGCCCAATGACGGCAACAACAAAAATGGCCGCCGACGGGAGTTTCCTTCCCAACGCGCTTGCGCGCATGAGTGCTATCGATCCAATGCTTTTGGCTGATGTATCCCGGGATCTGGCTAACCGTGTACCTGGAATCTTGCAGATAGAGGTGGAAGAAGATCGTAAACTTGAACGTTTTGTAATTTGGGCAAAAACAGTCGACGGGAGGCGTTTCTCCTCTCGCGTTCTGTCCGATGGCACGCTACGATTGCTTGCGCTCATTACAATGACCAACGATCCTGACCATGAAGGCGTTCTTTGCTTTGAGGAGCCAGAGAATGGTGTGCATCCCTCCCGGCTTGGAAGCATGACTCATTTGCTGCGGGAACTGGCAACTGACTTTTCGGAACCGAAACAGGCAGATTTCCCTTTGCGCCAGATTCTCTCCAACACGCATTCACCTGCCTTCATCAGCTACACGGAGATTCTGCCTCATGTTCTCTTCGCGCATATGGTGACCCGCGTAAATCCTGCTGACAACCAACAGCCACAGCGGGTGACGAAAATTTCTCCGGTTATTCCAGATCCTTTGCAGCCGCAACTCCCCATCCCTGCAGAGCTACGCAGCTACACGCTCAGCGAAGTGTGTGACTATCTGGAAAGTGCCAACCTGGAAGAAGCCCGTCGTGAGTTGGAGGGGAAATTGGCACGTGCAAACGGTCGCCCAATCGCTGAGAGTCTTGAGGGATGACGCACCTCGCCATGGCACTATTTGCGGAAGGACCTACGGACCATCATTTCATTCGTATTGTTGCGCAACGCACGGCAGAGCACATTCTCAATCACAACAGTCCCATGGTGGTAGATGTGTTGGACCCTCACATTGTTGAGCGGTCACCAGGAACGCAGGCTGAAAAAATTCTTGACGCTGCACATTTCGCATATGGTTTCCATCTACTTCTGGTTCACGCCGATGCTGATGCTCGTACTCGCGACACCGCTTGGGCCGACCGGATAGAGCCGGGCCGTCAGCGAGTCCTAGAAGCATCCAAAGATTGCGAACAGGTCTGCGACAAGCTGGTACCCGTGATTCCTGTACAAATGACAGAAGCTTGGATGCTGGCCGACCCATTTGCACTAGCCGAAACAATGGGTTGCAAGACTCCGCCGACTGATTTGGGATTACCTCGCCGGCCTAGCCAGGTCGAGAACTTTGCTGATCCAAAAGCGAAGTTGAAAGAGGCAATTCGTACTGCACAAAGTGGTCGCCCTCGTCGGCGACGTCGAGACCTAAAAATTAGCGATCTTTATGAACCATTGGCCGGAATGGTTGGGCTTGAACGTCTATCTGGGGTTCCGGCTTTCTGTAAGTTTCAGAAGGATTTGACCCAAGCGCTACGAGATCTTCATTTTATCTGACCAGCTACCGTTCCAATTTGGACGTGTGCTACTCTCCGAGAGTCACTCCAAGAGCTTGATGTAGGAGAACCATGCCCAATATTCAGCCCTCTACTTTGCGAGACGTCGGCTATCAACTTTTCGAAGCTTCTGGCTGCACCGCCGAAGACGCTCGGGCTGTGGTCGACCACCTCGTGGAGTCCAACCTCTTCGGCCACGACTCACACGGCGCGATTCGCTACTACGAATACACGCGTGCGATTCGCGAGGGACGCTTTCAACCGTGGGCAACCCCCACCATCGTTCGTGACTATCCGAGCACGGCCGTCGTTGACGCAGGCGGAGCACTGGGTCAGGTCGGAGCGACTTTCGCGATAAAACTGGCCACAGAGAAAGCCCGCCAGCACGGTCTGGCAACCGTTACCCTTCGCAATACAAGCCACGTGGGTCGCGCCGGCGCCTATCCGCTGATGGCGGCCCGCGAGGGAAACATGATCGCCCTGGCATTCGTGAACGCCGGGCGGCTTGGCTACCAGATCGCCCCGTTTGGCGGGCTTGAAGGCCGCTTAAGCACCAACCCCATCGCGTTTTCCGCGCCCCGCCCCGACACGGACCCGATCCTGGTCGACATGACCACCTCCGTCGTCGCCGAAGGCAAGGTCCGAGTCGCTATCAACCAGGGAAGCCAGGTCCCCGAGGGCTGGCTGATCGATTCCGAAGGCAACTCCACGACCGAACCGAATGATTTCAGGGCCGACCCTCCAGGCGCGATCCTGCCACTGGGAGGGGTAGTTGCCCATAAAGGCTTTGCCCTCGGTCTTGTGGTAGAATTGCTGGGCGGTGCGCTCAGCGGCGAGGGCTGTGCCGACGGTTCTCGGACCATGAGGAGCAACGGCGTCCTCTTCACCGTCTACAACATCGAGCACTTCACCGAGCTCTCTACCTACTATGAGGAAGTAGAGGCGTTGCTCCGTCACGTCAAGTCCAGCCGTCTCGCGCCGGGATTCAATGAGATTCTGGCCCCGGGCGAGCCCGAGTTCCGCAGCGCGCAGCGTAAAGAGAAGGACGGCATCGAGATCGACGAAACGACCTGGGCCCACATCTGCCGGGAAGGACGCATTCTGGGGCTCAACCCGGACAGCTGGTAGAGAGCGCCAAACGCCTGCGGCCCACCGTTGCCGCACGAACTGACCCGAAAACAACGCTGAAGGGAGCAAGCCATGGAACAGATGACTTCGAAACATCGGTTTTTGGCCGGGCTGAACGGGGACCCCGTGGACAGGCCGCCGGCGGCAAGCATTGTGTCCGTTATTACCTACGAGCTGATGGACATTACCGGCGCACACTTCCCCCATGCCAATACCGAGCCCGAGCCCATGGCAACGCTCGCCGCCGGTGCACACGAAGTGATGGGGTTCGACAGCGTAATGCCGATCTTCAGTATCGCACAAGAGGCCATGGCGCTCGGCTGCCAGGTTGACTGGTCCGATACCGACATGATGCCCAATCCAACCGATTCGCCCTGGGCCGATCGCGACGTGGAGATCAAGCTGCCTGACGGTTTTCCCGATTCGTTCCTGGAAGACAAATACGTAAAGTGCTCCGTCGATGCCATTCGACTGCTCAAGCAACACTTCGGCGATGAGGTCATGATTCTGGGCAAAGTCATGGGGCCGTGGACACTGTCCTACCACTGCTACAACACGCAGGAGTTCCTCTTCGACACGATTATGGATCCGGATCGCGTTCGTAAATCGCTGGAAACGCTGGCGCCCGTACCACTGGTCTATGCCGCAGCTCAAATTGAGGCCGGCGCAGACGCTATCGTCTGGGCCGACCACGCCACCGGCGACCTCGTTCGCAACACAATGTACCGGGACTTTCTCCTGCCCCATCACCAGGAGTTGGTGCCCCAGGTGGAGGCGCCCGTCATTCTGCACTGCTGCGGGAGGACCCTGGACCGGGTCGAGTATTTTAACGAGGCCGGTTTCGCCTGTTATCACTTCGAGTCGGCCAACGCGCCCGATCTGATGGTCGAAAAGGCCGCCGGTAAGATGACGTTGACTGGCAATGTCAATAACCCGATCACTCTATACGCCCGTGGGCCAGCTGAAGCACGCGCCGAAGCGCAGGCCGCCATCGACGCCGGCGTGGACATTATCGCTCCAGAATGCGCCGTTCCCTTGCAGGCGCCGGTCGCCAACCTCAAGGCAATTGTGGAAACGTGCGTTGACAACGCCTACCAATAGGAGCCCTGTATCATGAGCCGCGAAGAAGAAATCAAAGAAGGGCTGTACGAACACACCTTAGTAGGTGAAGCCGCAGAAGTTGTCGAGTTGACCCAGGAGGGCATCGAATTGGGGATGGACCCCTTGGATATCCTCTTCGGCGCGCTGATTCCTTCTTTGCAGGAAGTTGGCCGGCTGTTTGAGATCGGTGAATACTTCGTGCCTGAAATGCTCGTGGCCGCCCGCGCAATGCAGGGGGCCATGGCCCTGCTGCGGCCCCTGCTGGTAGACAAGGGGGCTGAGCCGATTGGCAAGGTCGTCATGTTAACTGTTAAAGGCGATGTCCACGACATTGGCAAGAACCTGTGCAATATCATGCTGGAGGGGGAGGGCTTTGACATCGTCGACCTGGGCGTCAATGTCAAGCCGGAAGACGTCGTCGCCGCGGTACAGGAACATGAGCCCCAGCTGCTGGGCTTTTCCGCATTCCTGACGACAACGATGCCCTTCTTCAAGTCCAATCTGGCCGCGCTGTCCGATGCCGGGCTGCGAGACTCTGTCAAGGTAATGGTTGGCGGCGCCCCGGTTACACAGGAATACGCCGACAGCGTCGGCGCCGACGGCTTCGCACCCGACGCCAGCGCCGCAGTCCGCCTGGCAAAGCAGCTCATGGTCGACATGGGCTATGACGTCAGCATGGGCGGCGACGACGGTGAAGGCGCTACGGCCCTGGCCAGCGCCGTGCAGGCCGTCGAAGAACTTATGGTCAAGTCCGGACAACATGAAGAGTAGCCCGATATGAACACGGTGATTTCCTCCGCGCAGCAGACTGTCGTTATTGGACCCGAACACCCCTTTGTTATCATCGGCGAACGTATCAACCCCACCGGCCGCAAAATCCTGACGAAGCAGATGATCGAACGCGATATGACCATGGTCTGTCGCGACGCGCGCCGGCAGGTTGAGGCCCAGGCCCACGTGCTTGACGTGAACGCCGGCGTACCTGTTGACGGCGTTGAACCGGAGATCCTGCGTCAGGCGATTCAGGCCGTTCAACAAACAGTGGACGTCCCGATCTCAATAGACTCATCGGTGGTAGAAGCCCTTGAGGAGGGACTCGCCGTCTATGAAGGGAAGGCCCTCGTCAATTCAGTAACCTATGAGGAAGAGCGGCTGGAGACAGTATTGCCCCTGGTCAGGAAATACGGCGCGGCGGTTGTTGGCGTTGCCAACGACGATACCGGTATCTCCAATGACCCCCAGGAGCGGCTTCGTATCGCCGCTCTAATTGTCGAGCGTGCCGCAGACCACGGCATTCCCGCCGAAGACGTTGTGATCGATCCCCTGGCGCTGACCGTCAGCGCCGACGACAACGCCGCGCTGATCACTCTGGAGACGATTCGTCTCATCCGCGAAGAGCTCGGCGTAAATATGACTTGCGGCGCCAGCAATATCTCTTTTGGCCTTCCCTGGCGACCGACTGTGAACGCCGCCTTCCTGTCAATGGCGATCGCGGCAGGGTTGACCTCTGCAATCACTAATCCTCTTGAGACCGAAATCCGCCACACAATCTACGCCGCCGACCTGCTGATGGGGCACGACGCCTATGCGGGAAACCTGATTCAGGCATTCCGATCGGAACGAAAGCGCGGGCAAGAGTCCGGTTAGCTTTCGATTCCTTCAAAACGGATACGCATCTGCGTTCGCTGCTATGACAACCTCTGCGCCCACCGGCACCAAAAAAGTCTCCATCGAGTTCCGTCCCCACGACAAGGTGACCCGCGTCCCCCCCGGCATGACGATATTCAACGCCGCAAACTGGATCGGCCTGCCGATTGACAGTACCTGCGGGGCCAAGGGAACTTGCGGCAAATGTAAGGTCCGCATCCTTCACGGCAACAACGGGGCCACCGCGGCCGACCGCAGAATATTCACCGAAGAGGAGCTGGCCGACGGCTGGCGGCTCTCCTGCCGCAGTGAGGCCAACTCCGACGTCGTCTGCCACGTACCGCGGCTGATGGGAAACCCCAAGGCGGCCTTGATGGGCTTCGACCGCCACGTGATCCTGAATGCCAACGTTTACAAAATACCTCTCACCCTGACGCCGCCGACGCTGGAAGATCAACGCAGCGACTACAGCCGCGTCCGCGACGCGCTTGAGCCGGAAGGCTTTGCGGTCGAAGCCTCTCTGAACCTGTTGCGCAACTTGCCCGGTGTTCTGCGCCGCAGTCAGTGGCAGGTTACTGCGGTTGTGGTCGGAAACGAGCTGGTCAGTGTCGAAGAAGGCGATACCAGCAATCGCGCCTACGGACTTGCTTTCGATATTGGCACGACGACCGTTGTGGGAATGCTGATCGATCTCAACAGCGGCGCGCCGGTCGCGGTGCGCTCCACGCTAAACGGACAAGCAGTCCAAGGGGCTGATGTCATCTCCCGGATCAGTTACACAATGCTCAACGAGGATGGCCTGTCCGAACTCAATGAAGTCATTCTGCGAACCCTGAACAACCTCATCTCGCAGCTGCTGGAAGAAGGGCGTGTGGCTCCTCATGAGGTGTATGAGGTAGTGACCGCCGGCAACGCCACCATGCAGCACCTGCTCCTTGGCGTCGACCCGGAAGCGATTGGTCTTGAACCGTTCATTCCCGCCGTTGAAGATATGGTACAGGCTTCGGCACAGGAAGTGGGTCTGGAAATCCTGCCACAGGCACAGGTACACTGTCTTCCCTATCTCGGGGCTTATGTGGGCGCCGATCTTGTCGCCGGGCTACTGGCAACGGGTCTGGCGCAAAATGAAGGCGTACGTCTCCTGGTTGACGTCGGGACAAACGGCGAAATCATCCTGGGGTCTGCGGCCCGAACAGTGGCAACGGCAGCGCCGGCAGGACCGGCCTTCGAGGGCGCACAGATCCAGGACGGAATGCGCGCCAGTGAAGGTGCAATTGAAGCCGTGACTATCACCCGGACTGGGATAGATCTCCAGGTGATAGGCGATGTACCCCCGATTGGGCTGTGCGGTTCCGGCCTGCTGGACGCGGTGGCTCAACTGCGGCTGAGCGGGCTTATGCTTCCATCGGGCCGCTTCGTAAAGGCGAACGAAGCCTTCGAAATGGTCGCTCCCGACCTGGCGCGGCGCATCATTACCGACGAAGAGGGCCGGCGCTCCTTTGTACTGGCGTGGCCTGAAGAGTCAGGGGGTGACAGAGCGATCGTTCTGACCCAGCGAGACGTACGTGAGCTTCAATTTGCCAAGGGATCCATCGCTGGCGGCATCGACGTGGTCATGCAGGAGCTGGGGATCGAGAACGAAGACCTGGTCGAAATCTTCCTGGCCGGCTCTTTCGGCAGCTACATCAATCCGCAGAGCGCACGCATAATCGGGCTGGTGCCCCCCGTACCTGTTGAACGGATCAAAGCGGTGGGCAATGCCGCCGGTGAAGGCGCCAAGATCGCGCTCCTCTCATTTCGCGAGCGCATGGTGGCCCGGTCGTTGCCCGAAATCGTGGAATACCATGAACTGTCGGGGCGGGGAGACTTCAACGATTCGTTCCTGGCCGTGCTGCAGTTCCCGGAGCTGGACGCAATCGGACTGGAAACCAGTGCCGTAGCTGACGCCGTCTGAGAACCTCCTCTTTCAGGTCCTACCCCTGGCCGGACAATCGACAGTTGTCCCGGTCCAGCACTTCCGCATTCACAAGCGTCTGCGGCACGCCCCCTTGCAGGACGGTTACTACGTTTGCAGCGGCTTTGCGGGCCAGTTCGGCCGTGGCCGCCACCGAGTAGAAAGCTGCATGCGGAGTTACGATCACATTTTCCAGCGCCAGCAGAGGGTTGTCCGCAGAGGGCGGCTCCGGATCCGTGACATCGAGGGCGGCGCCGCCGATGCGTCCATCCTGGAGCGCGCGGATGAGAGCCTCCTCGTCAATTACGCCTCCGCGACTGGTGTTGATCAGTAGGGCCGAGGATTTCATCTGGGCAAGAGCGGCTTCGTCTATGATGTGGGCCGTTTCTTCGGTGAGCGGGCAGTGGATTGAAACGTAGTCGGAAGCGGAGAGAAGCGCGGCCAGGTCATTCGTCACTTCAACGCCCGCCGGGGCATCACTTTGCCGCAGCCTGGGCGTATAGGCGATCACACGAAGGCCGAATCCCAGTGCCTTGGGAACCAGGGCGCGGGCAATGTTGCCAAAGCCGATCAGCCCCAGCGTCTGCCCCCGCACGCGCGGTATAGGTCGGGGCGTCTCTCTTGTCCAGCCGCTTCGATCAGGGTTACGCGCCAGGGGAAGCAGCTGGCGGGCCGTTGCCAGCAGCAGCGCCATGACGTGATCAGACACCTCCTCCAGGCAGAAGTCGGGAACGTTGGTGACGAGCATGCCCAGTTCCGTAGCTCGTCCTATCGGAATGTTGTCCAGCCCGATGCCATAGCGGCTGACGACCTTGCAGTTGGGCGCGATATCCAGCGCCTCTGGCGGTACATCCTTCCAGCAGGTCAGGATCGCGTCCGCCTGCGGCGCAAGCGCGATGATCTCTGCGGGCGTTCCCCCTCCAGCCAGCATGATCTCGCCCTCCACTGCCGACAATACCTCCTTTTCGATTTCAAAATCCGGCCACGCAATGTCGGTAATAAGAATACGGCTGGTCATTTCAGCAGCTCCATTCTGTTCCTCTGCGAATTATACGAACCGGCCGGGATCTGACAGCCGCCAAATTCATCCCGGCCTTCGAAATCTCTGCAAATGGCTTCAGTTCTCGCCGGTCATCTCCGCAGCGATTTTTTCGGCCATCATCATTACGGTTGCGTTGATGTTGGCGCGCACGCTGTCCGGCATTAGTGAGGCGTCGACGATACGCAGGCGTTCTATTCCGTGCACGCGGCCCCACTGATCCGCGACGGCCAGCGGGTCTGAGGCCAGACCCATTTTGCAGGTACTGGATGTATGGTGTCCCGTGTCGGCGTTGCCAAGAATCCAACGGTCCAGGGCGTCGTCATCATGTAGATCATTGCCTGGACCTTCCAACACGCGGCCGCAGATGCCGCGAAAAGCGGGATGCTCTTCAATCAGTTCAGTACAGAGACGGATCGATTCTCGCTGGCGCTCGCGGTCGAACGGTTCTTCATAGTAGCGATAATCGAGCAAGGGCTGGTCCTCGATGCTGTCGCTGGCCAGTCGCAACTCGCCTTCTCCGACGGCGAGGTTGACCGTTGGGCGCACGAAGAGATGGGCTCCGTTTTCGCTGTCCTGGGCGGGCACGGCAGCGATGTAGACAATCATGTCATTGGTCAGATGCGAGCCATCGGCTGTATAACGCAAGCAGGCCTGATGCCAGTGGAAGCGGTTTGTAGGACTGAATCGCAGCTCCCAATGCAGGTTTAAGGTTGGGTGGTCGCGCAGGTTGCGTCCCACACCGGGTAGGTGATGGCTGACATCCACACCGACTTCGCGTAGATGCTTTTCAGGGCCGATTCCGGACAGCATCATGATCTGCGGCGTCCCGATGCTGCCCGCACAGAGTACGATTTCGTCGGCGTAGTACGCTTCAATCCGGCCGCCGCGTTCCACCTCCACGCCAATAGCCTTCCCGCCTTCCAACAAGACCCGGCGCGTAGTGCAGCCGGCGAAAATGTGCAGATTGGGGCGGTCTCGGGCCTGGGCCAGGTAGGTTACGGCGGTACTCTGGCGCACGCCGGCGATGTTGTTGAGGGGAAACGGGCCCAAACCGGTTGATCCGGGCAGGTTGGCATCGGGGCATTCGGGGAAGCCGGCCTGACGGCACGCTTCACCCCAGGCTTGCTGATCCGGGCCCCACTCTTCTTCCGGGTAGCGGCGAACGCCGATAGGGCCATCGCTGCCGTGGAAATCTGCCGAGCCAAAGTCGTGGTCGTTCTCCAGCTTGCAGTAGTAGGGCAGAACCCGGTCGAAGCTCCACTGGTCGTTGCCCATATCGGCCCAGGCAGCGAAATCTTCCGGAATGGCGCGCAGGAAGATCTGGGCATTGACCGCGCTGGAGCCTCCCACGACCCTCCCCCGCGGCACCGGCATCTTGTCGCGCAGCGGCGACGCCAGCCCCGTGTAACCCCAATCGTGGCTCTTGGCGATAATACCGGAAGCCGTACCGTACCCCAGGCGAACGTCAGCCGGCAGGCTGTCAATCGTCGGGTAATCCGGGCCTGCTTCCAGTAGAAGCAGCTGACGGCTCGAATCTTCCGTCAGACGGGAAGCAAGAACGTTTCCCGCCGACCCGGAGCCCACGACTAGCGTGTCATAGATCACGCGGCAACTATTCTCCAGAGTTTCGGGCCCGCGGGACTACGCGTTGGCAGCCTTCGTCGGCCACAGTTCATCGCCCTCTTTGCGCTCGCGATAGCCGCTGACGATCATGCCGGCCCGTTCAACTCGCTGGCCGGCAACCTCGCGATTCTGCGGATCGCGGTATCCCATGCGCACCAGCCGGCGGGGTTTCTTTGTCTGGTTGATGTAGGAGCCGTGGACCGTGTCTATGCAGAAGACAACGACATCGCCGGCCTTTGCCGGAACGGCCACGGTATCTTCGAGATGGAACTGGTCGGTTGGCAGATGTGGTGAGCAGGGGCCGTCTTCGGTCTCGGTGATATGGTCCAGGTGGCCCATCTTGTGCGAGCCATCCAGGAAGCGGATTTCCCCGTTCTCATGACAGGTATCGTCCAGGTGTACCAGGACGTCGATGAAGCGGCCGTCCTGATGGGGATAGAAGGGATTGTCCTGGTGCAATGGGAACGGATGACCCGTCTGCGGCGGCTTGATGTGAAGGGTGGTATGATGCAACTCTACGTTGGGACCCAACAGATCGCTCAGTGCTTTAGCAAGCCTGGCGTTTGTAGCGGCCCGCATCCAGGCAACCGAGTAATAGTGCAGGTCTTGCATCGCCGTCAACTTGGATTCCTTTTCGGTCTCAGGGTCCATATAGGCCTGGCGCCAAGGACCGCTCCATCCGGGATTGGTAAAGGCCCAGTCCTCAACGAGCCGGTCCAGCTCGTCGGAGAGCTCCTTGGTCTCTTCAGGCGTGAACAGCTCCGGAATACGCAAAAAGCCATGTTCGTGGTAGAAGCCGGTCTGTTGTTGTGTGAGCATTGGGTCATCTCCCTTCCATGAGCTGGAACGCTATGCGGCCGGTCGCGGCGAGTCCGGTGTTCTATTAACTGCGTCTTTCGGTAGAGGGGACGTCGCGCCTGTTCTCTGGCCCGTGAACTCGGTTCGTCCGCGTGTCATGCGATGGGCAGCAGTTCGTCCCCCTCTTTTCGCTCGCGGTATCCGCTAACCATAACGCCTGGACGCCCCATGCTTTGACCGTACTCCTGCCGGTTCTGCGGGTCCCGGTAGCCCATGCGCACCAGCCGGCGCGGCTTTTTCGTCTGGTTGATGTACGACCCGTGGACCGTATCGATGCAGAAGAGTACGACGTCTCCCGCCTTGGCCGGGACCGCTACCGTATCCTCCAAGTGGTACTTATCCGTGGGCAAGTGGGGAGAACAAGGACCGTCTTCGGTCTCCGTGACGTGGTCAAGATGGCCCATCTTGTGGGAACCGTCCAGAAAGCGGATCTCGCCATTCTCATGGGAGGTGTCGTCCAGGTGGACCAGGACGTCGATGAAGCGCCCGTCCTGATGGCCGTAGAACGGGTTGTCCTGGTGCATCGGAAAGGGATGACCGGTCTGCGGAGGCTTGATGTGCATAGTGGTGTGGTGCAGCTCGACGTTTCCGTCCAAGAGTTGACTGAGCGCTTTTGCAAGCCTGCGATTGGTAGCAGCCCGCATCCACGCCACAGAGTAGAAGTGCAGATCGTGCATCGCGGTCAATTTGGACTTCCTTTCCGTCTCCGGGTCCATGTACGCCAGCCGCCAGGGGCCGTTCCAACCAGGGCTCGTGAACGCCCAGTCTTCGACAAGGCGGTCCATTTCTTTCGACAGCTCCTCTGTCTCCTCCAGAGTGAACACTTCGGGTATGCGCAGGTAACCGTGCTCGTGGTAAAAGTCGACCTGTTGTTGCGTCAGCATTTGGACATCTCCTTTGGGGCCGTGTATCCCCTTCGTTCGGGAAAGGACCTTGCACATTAGCCCGCGCCGACCGGAGATTCGGCCGTTCGGGCGTCTTCAGCGATTTCAGATCAGGCCGCAGCCTGGGGGTTTCTCAGATCGTTCTGCGGTTCAGATCCATATGTCGCGGGAGTTTACTTTGGAAGCATGAACGTCAATCTGCTTTCTTGCCGCATAATGTACCGAATATATAGTGTACCGAAAGTAAAGCGGAAAGCGCAACCGCAACCGCAGCCTCAACCGCAGCACTCAGCCTCAAATCGCCGGACCTCCTGGATCCTCATAGGCGGCCAATAGTTCGCATTCCAGTTCGCGACGAATTCGTGAAACCGTAGCTTCGATGAGAGCGAAGTCGTCTCGGGGCAATGCTTCCTTCAAGAGCGAGAAGGTCTCGCAGTAGAGCAACAGGCCGGAGGTCACTTCTTCGCGCAGTGAAAGAGAGTTATCCTCACCCCCAACCGCTATGCCGAAGGCTCGGTGCAAGAGCCTGGCCCACTTCGTCTCAGGACCGACTGCGCTAATCACATCGCTGAAGAAAGTGTTGTCGCTGGCAGCAAGTACACCCCTGTGCAGCCGCATCACCCAAGCCAGTCCCCAAGACAGTCCTAAGCGTGCGTTCAGCAGGCGCCCGGTGTCGTTTCGCCGCAGACCCTCCAACCCCTTGTGAGCCTCTTCGATCCATCCAACCAACTCTTTGCCAGCCAACTGGTCAGCCTTTTCCTGAAGCGCCGGCGTCCACTTGAACGCCTCCGCACGCTGCTGAATTGCCGCAAAGATACCATTCGGATCCCATATGGCGCGCCCGTCGCGAAGACCGACAATGATGTTTACAGCCTGACCGGGATCGGAAAACCAGCTCTCCACCTGGCTGGGGGTGACGGTGCTTCGCACGACAAGCAAATGGCGGGGTTTGTGCTGGGCGCGTGCATCCTCATTCCGCCCTGTTGCGCCTTCGCCCGTGCCGATCAGAAAGCTCCGGGCTTCTGCTTCGTGCTTGTCGTCATCAACAAAGCGCACGACGTCCAAATCGCTGTGAGGCCCGGCATCGCCGCGAGCATAGCTGCCCAGAAGTGCGAAGGCTACCGTATATTCAGTCTTCCAATCTTCAAGGTAGGTGGGGAGCTCGGCTGGGAGGTCCATTTGGATCTGCCGCTCACGGTTGGTGGCGGCGCACCAGGTCCGGCCAGACGGGCGCCAATTTGCCCTTGACATAGAGTTCGCCTACGTCCAGCGCCGGTCCTTCAACGGGGGCCCCGTGCTCGATAAGGACATCGAAATACGGCTCGCGGCTGTCAGCCAGGAGTTGCAGCAGCTTGGCGCGCATCTCCGCACAGGTCTGCACCTCCGTTTCGGCCAGATTGTTCATCTCATAGGGGTCGTTAATGAGATCAAAAAGCCGTTCGTGCCCCGTCTCGTAAAATGCGTACTTCCAGCGGGAAGTTACCAACCCGCGCCAGTCCAGAAAGTCCAGGTTCCACCGCGGATTGCCGGACATTTCGATCAGGACGGCGTCCGGCCCGACAAAGTCCTGCTGCCCCCTCAATGCCTCGCTGAAGTCTCGCCCCTGGCAGTGGACAGGGATGTCCAGCCCCAACAAACCGAGTGTGGTCGGGAAGAGGTCAACGAGGCTGAAAAGCAGGCCGTCCCTCCTGCCCTGCGCCGGTATCTGCTCCGGCCAGTGAAATACGGCGGGAATGCGGACGGAGTTTTCGTGTGGATTCTCCTTGCGGTTGATGGCCCCGTGCGTTCCCATATAGTCTCCGTGGTCGGAGAAGTAGACCGTCAACCGGTTGCTTCTGAACGTCGGCAGGCCGTCGAGCGCCTCCCTCAGGCGGCCGATATTCCAATCAAGGTTCTCAACCATGGCGTAGTAGGTGGCCAGCTGGGACCGCATCTCCGGCGAGTCGGCAAAGCTGGGCGGCGTCTCCAACGCAGCAGGATCGAATCTCTCGAACGCCTCGGGCGCTTCAAGGGGAAAGTGGGGTGGTTCAACGCTGAGAACGAGGAAGAGGGGCTCGTCGCGATCGTAAGACTCCAGATAGTTGATGGCCAGATCGGTGAGGAAGTCAGTCTGATATCCGTCCATCTTGCGCGGGTTGGCCTCGTCTTCGTGATAGTAGAAGCCCTTGAACGGCGCGTTATTGATCTCGAATCCGTACCAGTCCTGGAAGCCGGCCCGGTGGTATTCCGGCGTGCGGTGGGGCCAGCGCGTGTATTCCTCTCTTTCCGCCCGCACGAGCGGCGGCTCCTGATTGTGGACGACGCCGCAATGCCACTTGCCGAAATAGGCAGTGTGGTATCCGGCTGCACGCAGAGCCGTCGCCGTGCTCGGCGCGCCGGCCTTGAACACATCGAAAAAGTATTGCACGGGCCCGGAATGCGCGTGCCGTCCCGAAAAAATCGTGCCCCGTGAAGGCGTGCAGATCGGGCAGTTGGCGTAAGCGCGGTCGAAGCTGACCCCTTCGGCGGCCAGACGGTCCATATTGGGCGTGCGCACGTTGGCATCGCCCATATGGCTCATTGCGCCGCCAAAGTGCTCGTCAGACAGGATGTAGATTACGTGGGGTTGACGGGGCATTTCGGCTCCTTGTCAGGCGGCAGAAAGGGAGGGGGGCTGGCCGCGTCTCTTGTCCTTCTCATCGAACTGCCGGGACCCCCCGGCGTTCAGACGTTACATAGTTCAAATGCCTGCCGCAGCGCTTCGACGACATCGCCCCGCGGGTGAAACTCGTGGCCAACGTAACCGTCGTAGCCAGAACGACTAAGCGCCCGGCAGATGCCGCGGTAGTTCAGTTCCTGGTTGTCATCCAGTTCGTTCCGCCCTGGGTTTCCCGCGGTATGGATGTGGCCTATTGCGTCAAGGTTCTCCGTCATCGTGCGGATCACGTCCCCTTCCATGATCTGCATATGGTAGATGTCATAGAGGAGCTTCACGTTAGGACTTTCTACCTGCTGCACGACAGCCAGCCCCCAGGCGCTATGGTCACACTGGTAGCCTGCATGATTCACTTTGGAGTTGAGCAGTTCCAAATTGAGATTAACGCCCTTGGCCTCAGCGTGCGGGGCGGCGCGGCGAAGCCCGGCGGCGGTGTTCGCGATGGCCTCCTGCTCGCCCATTCCCGGAATGCGATTTCCGCTGAAGCAGATCAGCCCGTCAACTCCGTTCGCAGCCGCTACGTCAATCGACTCGCGCAACTCTTCCGCGATTCTGTCATGGTTAGCGGCATTGTTGAGACCATCCGGCAGAGAGTCGTGCCCGCCGATGCTGGCCACGCGCAGTCCGTGGCTGGCGGCGGACTCGCAGAAGCTTGCGAAATCATCGCCCCGCCCCCAGATCTCGACCGCCGGGTAGCCGATCTCGGCAATCGCCGCGAAGAGTTCGTCCTGTGACATGGTGTTCCGGGGAAGGATCGGGACACAGACTGACTGTTTGATTGGCATGCTGTGGCTCCTGCGGATTCTGTTCAGGTTTATTCACGAAAGGACACGAAGAGATATTCGTGTACCTTCGCGCGCTTCATGGATTGCGCTGTTCCGCTCACCCCGCTGCGTCGTTCTGGTCCAGTGACTTCAGGAAATCGCGAATACCGCTGAAAACTGGCTGATCAAGGTCTCCCCGGTAGCCCTTTGCCGCTGCAAACCCTACCGAACTTCTCCTCTTGCCCTGCGTAGGCACGGGGGTGTCCTTGCAGAAATGTGTACAGTGTCTGCCACTGATGGTCGGCAATTCTCTTTCTGCACACCCTCCTATTGTCGCCAATGTGACAGAACAAATCAAACGCCAACGAGACCTGGCGTACCTCGCCAATGAACTGATCCGGAGGCATCTATTCGTCCTCCTCTGACGGCCTTTCGAGCCATCGCGCATGGGGATAGCGCTCCAGGGCGCGGGCAAACATCATTGTCCCCAGGAAACCAAGAACAGCCGTGATTATTGCCCCTTCCAACAGGACATACGAATGACTGTTTACGGCAAACAGAAGGAAGATCCCGACCGCATGGATGGAAATCAGGTCAAACGCCACGGTTCGGTTGGGCAGGTTTGGCCCTCGCAGGAGTCTCCCGAAGCATAGCAGCAGCGAAAAGGTGAGCAGGGTCATCAGGACGACCAGGCTCAGTTCAAACAGGTCGTTGCTCACGAAAGTTCTCCAGTCTCAGTTATCGGCACTGTCCATCTCAGCAATTAGACGGCGTAGCTCCAGGAGCGGACTCTCAAATCTCTGCTTGATGTCGGCGCGGAATACCTTCGGGTCGGAAACGTCGATTGCGTGGACAAGCAGTGCCGCCTCTCCTCTGGCGCGCGGACCGGTTGTGCGGTGAGGCAGCTGTGTAGAGCTCATCTCGGACTGCGCGCGTTGCTCCCTTCTCGCGGAGTCCGTTCCGGTCGCCCCATCCTCAGGTTCGCCGTAAGGCCGGAGCCGGCCGGACACATCCTCTCCCAGGTCGACGCTGAGTGTGCCCGGCGTCAGCGTGATGACGGTTGCCAGGACGGTGATGTCGAACGGGTTTGTCAGGTCCAAAGGGACTGCAACGATGCCCGGGCGCAGCGACGTCTGCATACCGACGGCGTTGGCAAGTACCGTGGCGGCCAGTCGCAAATTGCTCTGCAGGATGGCAAGGAGAACGTAGGCGACAAAACCGGCGGCCCGAACTGTGTATTGGCCATACCTTCGCTGCACGAGCGAGGTCACCACGAAGCCGAAAATGAAGCCGAGCAGGAGCGCCTCAAACGTATAGTCGTTGTTGAGAACCGGCCACATCAATGAAATAAACAGGTTTAACACCAGGAGTTGTTGCATCGGGTGACTCTCAGCTCCCCTTGCTCAAGACAAATTCTACTGTACTTCCACTCAGGCCAACTGCTCCGGCGCTTCGCAGGTCAACGTGAAACCAGCGGAGTGCGGGCCGCCGCATTGGACAGGCCGTCCGGGCTGTTCGTTGAGACTGATTCCGCCGGGACAGTGAGATGACCTGCAGGCAGTGTTGAGATCTGGGCGGACGGCGACACCGCTTCAATGTAGGCCTGGCGGTCGAGAGCTTGTTGGGCAACCTGCATGGACAGGCGGAAGGCCGGTTCTCCCCAAATGCCCAGGGCCAGGCTGAGCAGTACCAGCACGGCCACCGGTGTCAGAATTAATTTTTGCCGAACTCCGCTCTGTAGAATTCTGGACGGGACCCTGCTCGGACGGCTGTAATCCCCCCAAAATGACTCGCGCCAGAGACGCATCATGTTCATCATGGTCAGAAGGCTGGCGAAGACACTTACGCCGGCAACGACCCAGTGGCGTGTGTCGAGCGTTATCTGCAAAAGGCTGAGTTTGCTCACAAAGCCGCTGAAGGGCGGTACGCCCGCCAGAGAAATCGCTGCCATGAAGAAGAGAAAGGCGAGGAACGGCTGTCTGGAAACCAGCCCGCCGATCGAGGCCAGCCGGTCGCTGCCCATGTGCAGCTCTACGGCTCCACCCGCCATAATGAGCGCGGTCTTGATAATCATGTGATGGCAGAGATAGATGATGGCTGCGCCCAGGCCAAATCCGATGGCCAAACTGTTTCCGCTGAGCGCAACCGCCAGACCCATCAACATGAATCCCACGTGGCTGATTATATGGAAACTGAGTACGCGTCGGATACCTGGCTGGGCCAGCGCGCCAAGGGCGCCCACAAGCATCGTTGCCCCGGCAATGGTCAGAAGGGCAGGCTGCCAGCTGAGCAGCAACTCGGGAAAGAAGAGTGTAAAACTGCGAAAGAGCGTGTAGACACCCACCTTTGTCAGGAGGCCGCCGAAGAGGGCTGTAACTGCTGGGGGCGGCGTGTGGTAGCTGGCAGGCAGCCAGAAAAAGAGGGGGAAAATCGCGGCCTTGCTGCCAAAACCGACCAGGAGCAAGCCCGCGAAAACAGTACGCACTGCAGGAGACGCCAGGGGCAGCCGCTCCGCGATCTGGGCAAAATTGAGGGTCCCGAGTGTGCCGTAGGCGATTCCGGCCGCGACCAGGAAGACGGTCGATGCAAGCAGATTGAGTACAACATAGCGGATTCCGCTGTTGGTCTGGGCCGGTTGGGCGCCGATGGTCAGCAAAACAAAGCTGGCCATCAAGAGTACTTCGAAGAATACATAGAGATTGAAGAGATCTCCGGCCAGGAAGGCGCCGTTGACCCCCATGAGCAGGAACAGATAAAGGGGATGAAACCCCATGCGGGCCCTGTGGTAGTCGATGGTCGCGACGGCGAATGGATAGACTGCCAGCGCGACCAGGGCCGTCAGCAGCAGAAGCGTAGCGGAAAGGCCGTCGCCATAGATGGTGATTCCGAAGGGGGCTGGCCATGCGCCCAGCTGCAGTACGAACTGTTGCCCCTGCCCGGCGGCGCCCCGGAAGAGCAGCACGGCCACCGCAAGGTTTATGCAGAGGGCCAGTGCCGTCAGCGCGATCTGATGCCTTATCAATGTCCGCCCGCCCCAACGGGCAAACAGGAGAATGAGGGCGGCCGTCAGAAGCGGCGCGGCGACGGGGACCGCCAGCAGGTTTGCGCTCATGGCCATCTGTATCGGTCCTCTTCCATGGCAGTTGATTCGTCCTGTTCAGAGGGCGGCAACGTTGGAAATCCCGTCAGCAGCTCTTCGCTGTCGTAGACCTCGTCCACCTCGTAGGCCAGCCAGTCGTACTGGTCTATTTCAGTAGATTCGGAGAAATCGAATGGGTCCCCTTCGCGCAGGAGCGGTACGAACTCGCCATGGACATAGTCGGTCTGTGTAACCGTATGGCGCCGGTTCACGAGTACGATGACGAATGCGGTAATGCCGAAGCTGATAACGATTGCTGTCAGGATTAGTGCCTGCGGCAACGGATCGGCAGGCAGATTCAACTTGATCGTCTCTGCGTAATCGGTCTTGTTCAGAAAGATTGGGGGGCGCCCTTCAATGAGCCTGCCTGACCCGAAGAGCAGAAGATTTACGCCATGACTCAGCAATGCCAGTCCGAGGATGAGCTTTATCTGTCCTCGACGCATGATCAGATAGGTTCCGCAGGCAAAGAGGCTGCCGACGGCGATTGCCAGTAGTAAAGAGATCATGGTTCTGCCCTGTGACTTGGTTCGACATTCGCGTCCGGCATGACGGAGGCGGGACTGTCGGAACGAACCGGCGCGTCCGTGTCCTGGCGGAGGAGAGCGGCTGCGTCGGAAACACGGCTGAGGCCGAGCAGATAGGAAGTCGCGACGCTCACCACGACGAGAAAGACGCCCAGATCGAAGATTACCGGCGTACCGATTTTCAGGTAGCCAAGGACAGGCAGGTTCAGGCTGAACCATACGCCCTTGAAGAAGATTCCATCAAGCAGTCCAACGGCGCCGGCGCAGATGGCAACGGCCAGACCCAGCCCGATGCCGCTGTTCAGGTAAGGTCCGATAGTACGCCGGACTCTTTCGTGGCCCCGGCTCAGGATCTGGAGCTGAAACGCGGCAGCGGCCATCAGCCCGGCGATGAAGCCGCCGCCCGGCAGGTTGTGGCCGCGCAATAGCAGGTACAGGGAAAGCAACAGCAGGACCGGCGTCAATATGCGATTCAGGAAACGAAGATAGAGTTCGGGCATAAGGATCTTAGACCTGTTTCAGAGCTCCTGCTTCACTTCTCACCTGCTTTAGCAGGCGATTCGGTGCTCGACTGTTCGGTTTCGGCTGCAGTCGGATTTTGCCGGCTCTCGGTGGACTCCGACTCCGGACGTTGCGACGTCCACGAGGGAAGATTGACGCGGGGGGCGTTCAGCAGGGCATACCCACCCAAAGCCGCCAGGGCCAGAACGGTGATCTCTCCCATAGTGTCGAAGGCGCGGAAGTCGACCAGGATTACATTTACGACATTTGTACCGTTACCTTTGGGCACTGCATTGTGCAGAAAGTAGCCGCTGATAGACTTAGCGGCCTGCATTGCTTCGCTGGTGTTGAAGAGGACGAGGAAAAAGCCAAAGGCTCCTGCCGCCAGGGCGACCAACACATTGCGAATCTGTTTCAGTTTCTGCATGGGCGGTCGAATATCCGGAGGGAGCTTCGTGAACACGAGTACGAGAAGTACGACAGTCAACACTTCGATGAGTAGCTGGGTGAGAGCGAGGTCCGGCGCGCTGAAGAAGACGTAGAACAGGGTCACAGAGACGCCTACCACGCCCAGGCTCACGATTGCGCCCAGGCTGGTTCTGATGCGGACGGTGACGTAGGCGGATACGACCGTCATGAGAATCAGAACGGTTTCAGGGGCGCCGGGAAGGACGCCGGAAGGTGTCAGAAGGTCGCCGGGTGCGATCTGAAGCAGCGCGACGGCAACCGGAACGAAGGCGGCGAGCAACACGATGGCCGCCTGCGTAGCCAGCGTATAGCCCTGTGAGAAGCGCGCCGTGAACTGCCCCAGCGCGTAGATTCCGTCCAGGAAGTTCTGAAAGAGTACGACGCCGCGCAGGTTTTCGGGCAGGAGAGCCAGGGCTCGACGAAGGTAGTACCGCTTTTGGAAGAGCCAAACGCCGGCGGCAATGGCGAGCAGACTGGTCAATAACACTGGGGTAAAGCCATGCCAGAGTGCCGCGTGCTTGTGGACGGGTGCCCCGGCAATGGATGCCGCCGCCGACGTCAGGAAGGCGTCGAGCGGCTGCAGGGCAAAGGGAGCGGCAGTGCCAGTGGCGGCGAGCAGGAGCGGCGCAGCCACGAACGGAGCGGCCGGGGCGTGGTGAACGCGGGTCTGAACAATATGACCGGAACTTTCCCGGGTTGAACCTTCGGCTTCTCCAGTCGAACCGGGCCGCAAAAAGGCTTCCCAAAGAAGGGTCAGACTGTAGGTGACGAAGAAGGTTCCGGCGAGCGTTGCGGCGCCAAATGCAATCCATCCCGCTATCTCGCCATGTTCGCCGGATTCAAAGAAGGACTCAAGCAGCGCCTCCTTCGATACGAAACCGAAGAGAGGCGGAATCCCAGCCATCGAAAGGGTTGCCAGCAACGCCGCCGCCGAAGTTACGGGTAGGGAACTCCTGAGACCGGCCAGTTTTCTCAAGTCTCTTACGCCGGTTGCGTGGTCCACGATTCCGGCCACCAGAAAGAGGGGACCCTTATAGAGCGCGTGGGCGAGGATTCCGACGACGACGGCCAGCAGTGCGGCCTCGCTGCGAAAGGCCAGCAGCGTAGTCAGGATTCCCAACTGACTGACGGTTGCGTAGGCCAGCAGGGCCTTCATGTCCCAGTGCCGCACGGCGGTGATCGCGCCCACGAGCATCGTAGTGCCGCCAAAAATGAGGAGCGCCCACAACCACATTGGGTGTCCGCTGAGGGCAGGGTGCAGACGGGCGAGGAGATAGATGCCCGCTTTGACCATGGTGGCGGAATGCAGGTATGCGCTTGCAGGCGTTGGCGCGGCCATCGCGCCTGGCAGCCACCAGTGAAAGGGAAACTGGGCAGACTTGGAAAAGGCGCCTAGAAGGATCAGTATCAGGATGGCCGGATAGAGATCGAGGTCGGTCAAGCCTGGGCGGGCTACGATCTCGCTGATCGTATAGGTGCCGCTCTGCTGCCCCAACAGGATCATTCCTGCGATCAATGCGAGCCCGCCGCCGGCTGTCACGATGAAGGCGTTGCGGGCGCCGCCCCTGGCCACCGCAGACTGGTGCGAGTATCCAATGAGGAGGTAGCTTGTGACGCTCGTCCCTTCCCAGAAAACGAACAGAGTCAGCAGATTGTCCGCCCAGACGAGACCCAGCATCGAGCCCATGAAGGCAAAGAGTGAGAGGTAAAAGTACCCCTGTCTCCCGTCGTTTTCGAGATAGTAGTGCGTGTAGAGGGCGACCGCGGCGCCGACGCCGGAAATGATGAGGCCGAAGAGCAAGGAGAGGCCGTCCAGGCGGAAGGAGAGCTCCAAACCCAGGCTTTCAATCCACCGATACTGCTCGACAAGGATGGCGCCGTTCGGCAAAGCAGCCTTGGCGCTGGAGGCTGTGCCGGCGTCGCCATTCAGGAAGGGAAGTGCGGTGGCAAGTTGCCAGACCGTGACGGCCAGGGGAGGCAATGCCGAGAGCCAGCCGGCCCACGCGCGCCTATGTGGTTGAATCCAATAGAGGATTACACCGCTGACGATGATGAGCGAGAGGGATGCTGCTAACATCTGAACACCGGGCGCGTCGTTTCGACGAAGAGATCTCCCGAGACTCGAACAGATCCGGGTCCAATCGATACTGGTTGGACAGATGCGCCGGTCGTCTGGGGGGTCGCGTCAAAGGGGGGAACAGCTTTTTGACTGCGGTGACACTTTGGAGAAAGAAGCATTGGCGTGGGCAGAAAGAGGGCGCTTGCCTTTAGTGAACTCAGTTCGTGCCTGGTATCCGATAAGAACGATTTTCGTTAATCTTTTACCACAGTTGCAACGGCTACCCTAACTTTCGTATCCGGTTGGGCGCGCTCGGGCGTGCCAGGACTGATTACCAAGAGGCTGCCCACGCTCCCGGACGCATAGCGCACTTTCCACCTGACCCCTCAAACTACGGTAGGGGCAGGCCTTGTGCCTGCCCTCGTTTGTGCCATGAGAATTTCCCTTCATGGACCCTCTGGCTGACTTCGGCAATGTTGGCAAACCAGATTTGATGCGATTGCCCTGGAAAGAACCCTGGTGGCAACGTCTGGGGACAGCGTCCGAGAGGACAGGAATTCGGAGACGGCAGAGATCGGTCCTGGGCCTTTTCCAGGACAGGAGCAGTCTTATTCTGACTATGCAGGAGGGACGAAGGAGGTTGTCTCTGAAGTACCCGACTGAACCATGGGCTACGCCAAGTCCCTGCCGAACGGGAAGAGAGCGAGCGGGATCAGTTTGATATGCTGCTTGGCGAAGGGGATGCCCACAATGGTGATGGTCAATATCAGTGCCGAGACCAGGTGGGCCAGCGCGATCTCCCAGCCGAAAAGAATCAGCCAAATCAGGTTAAAGAGAACGCGAAAGGTACTGTTCGCGTGACGCCCTTCCACGACTTCCTTGCCAAACGGCGTGAGGGTCGCGACGCCGATCTTGATCGACTGCAGCCCGAATGGAATCCCCACGACGGTCAGGCAGAGAAGCAGTCCGCCGATCAGGTATCCGATGGCGGCAATCAGACCGCCAAAAATGAGCCAGATGATGTTTCCAAGCGTGCTCATGTAGGTACCCTATGTGGATGGCTATACTCCTGTCGAAGCGCTGCAAGCGCCTTGCTCCCTGGCATAGATTACTACGTGCTTCTGGCGTGGAGGTTTCCGTGAACGGGCTGAGTAAGAGAACTGCGGGAATATCCCCCGGCACAAGGGAAGCCGGCTGTGGCCGACCGCCCGAAAAGGTCCTGTGCGACCGCGAACGTCAGGCCGTGATTTAGGCTGAACCGACAGTCCTTGGCGTCCGAAAATAAGGCTGGAATGGACGATCACGAGTTGAAAGTGGTTGAGTGTCATCAATCTGCGCAGTGCGTGGTACAAAAGAGGGAAAAAAGTTCTAAAAACGGTTGACGAGCCGGGATTTTCTGCTATACTCGAAGTTATCGCTTTTCCGAGAGAGGGCGCGTTCTGTATGGGCATTTGTCTTTCATGCGCGGCCCCATGAGCCCGCCATGTGGGAGGATTCCGAATGAGCCGGGTGCGCTGCCCGCAGAAGCGCTGTAGTTTCTGGTTTAATGGATGGTGTGACGCGGATGAAATCGAGTTGGATCCGGTAAACCTTTCGTGCATAACTTTCGATGAAATCGAGATTGTCGACGTCTTGGCAGACAAAGGCGCAGCTACCGGCAAAGACGCAGATGAGTTTGAATGGCTGGATGATGATTCGATCTTCGAAGAAGAGATGGATGAAAGCCTGTACGGGGTAGACGACGGCGATCCGGAACTCGATGACGAGGAGGGCGACCTGCAGGAAGAAGAAGATTCCTGGCCTCTCTGATCCCACTCCTTTTCACTCTCTCCTCGCAGTTTGCCGATTTGCACCGTTTTCGCCGGTGTGATAGGCTTGTTTCAGGTATGGACAACTGAACATTTATCGTGTATACTCAGTTGTATCGATACGGATTTATTGAGCAATCATTCGGTAAGGAGAGCAGCCATGACCTATGAAGCCGCTTTTCCACGATTTACCCCCCGCAAGAGTAAGAGGCGGTCAGGTGCATTGGTGCCGGTAAAGTCCAGGAAGATGTTGCCGGTAAAGTGGCAGCCGCCCCTTTTTCTGGGGAAGAAGTACAGCCCGAGGTTTTTCCTTGCCATGGCTGTGAGCATCGTCAGCTCTATCAGCTTCCTTTGGGTGCTTCTCCTGGTGATCGCGGAGTAGGGTCTGGAGAGGGCGACCGGGAACGAACCTGACCGTGTCGGGGAGGCAGATACCGGAACGGACACAGGACAATCGGAACGAGTCTCATTTCCCCTGACGTTCATTTGAACGTCAGGGGATTTTCTTTTCCAGGGATTGATGAAATTGAAGATTACTCGTCCGTCGTGAGAGAGAGTAGATACGCGATGATTGCGTCTAATTCTTCTTCGGTCAGCAGCTCTCCGTAGTTTTCAGGCATCACCTGTAGGCACTGTCCGAGAGGGCACTCTTCAACGATAAAGGCACTCGGGTCGAGTATCGCCTCTCGGAGGTACGCCTCGGCCGTGTAGCCCTCGCGGCGCGTGCCGGCTATGTTGCCCAAATCTGTCTGGTCGGGGCCAAGCATCGCTCCGTCCCCTTGGGGCAACCCTGTGGTGATGTGGCAACTGTTACAGCCAGTCCTTATCATGGCCTCGATAGCCAGGTCAATTGTCTCCTGGGCCAGTTGCTCGGAGGCGGCCGCCCCTTGTTCGGACGACTGGCCCGCTTCGACGACGACGGTGATGGTGTCGCGGTACTGGTCGCCCTCCAGCGCGGTGTGCAGACCGTCGGCGAACTGGAGTCGGAGTGT
>VXMH01000006.1:48349-89758 GCA_009841235.1 Caldilineaceae bacterium SB0661_bin_32
ACTGGTCGCCCTCCAGCGCGGTGTGCAGACCGTCGGCGAACTGGAGTCGGAGTGTGTGCTCACCGGGCTCCAGTTCGAGGGTGGCGGTCGTCTGGCCCTTGCCGTAGTGGAGATGCTGCTCGTCGGTGGGGATGATCTCTCCGGCGGGAATGAAGTCGGTGTCGACCAGGATATGAAAATGTCCTGCGCCGTCGTTGACTTCGCCGGATGGCTCGACGACGAGGCCCGTAGCCGTCATCACGACTTCAAACGGTGAGGTGACGGCCGTGCCGTCAAGAGGATCAAAGAAGGCCGCGGACTGTTCGGGGGCGCCTTCTTCAACGAAGACGATAATGGTGTCGCGGTATTCGTCCCCCTCCAGGGCTGTATGGAGGCTGTCCGCGAACTGCAGATGCAGAGTGTGCTCACCGGGCGTGAGCGTCAGCTCCGCCTCAAGAGAGCCGTCTCCGAAATGGAGATGCTGCTCGTCGGTCGGGATAATCTCTCCGGCCTCGATGAAATCGGTATCGACGAGAATGTGCATGTGTCCCGATCCGGGAACGACTTCGCCCGACGGGTCAACCGCCACCCCTGCCGCGCCCATCTTCACGACGAAAGTGGGCGGTACGATTGCGTTGCTGGTAGGCTGTCGGAAGAAAACCTCGGGCGGGACAGGCTCCTCCTGGCTCTCCTCGTCCTGCGATGGCGCCTCGGACGTCGCCTCCTCATCAGCCTCCTGTTCAGCCTCCGTTTCCGATTCAACGTCGGCGGCGGCCAGGGTCGCTTGCCTTTCCGCGTCGCGGGCCGACTTCAGATCGGCGCGAAACGTATCGACCGCCGAGTTGATGACATAGATGAGAATTAGAAGGCCCAGGATAGGGCCGCCGGCTCGGATCAAGGGGTGAACTCTGTTCATTGAGACGCTCCGTCGGAGTAAATGTCGTAGTCTGTATCGTCAAACCAACTGGCAGTTTCCCACACGGAATTATACTGTTTCCGAATTCGCTGGCAAGTGGGAAGGCAATTCGCCCTTCTCCAGTCTGAGGCTTATGACCCTGCTGACCCCGTCGTCCCCCATCGTAATGCCGAAAATGCTGTTGGCGATTTCGAGAGTGCGCCGGTTGTGGGTGATTACAATAAACTGTGTGCGTTCGCGTAGCAGATCCATGGCCGTTCGGAGCCGGTCGACGTTTGCCTCGTCAAGAGTTGCATCCACCTCGTCGAGCACGCAGAACGGGGTCGGGCTGACGCGCAGGATGGCAAACACGAGGGCGCAAGCGGTCAAGGAGCGCTCGCCTCCGGAGAGGAGGTCCAGGCTTTGTGTGCGCTTTCCCGGGAGACGGGCGTAGATCTCTACACCCGTATTCAGAATGTCGGCGGGTTCAGTCATGGAGATCTGTGCCGTTCCCCCTTGGAGTAGCAGTCTGAAGAAACTGTCGAATTCGGTGGAGACTGCGTCGAATGTGCGGCGCAACTCACCCTCCATGCGATTGTCCAGTTCACTGATGACCTGCTGCAGGTCACGGGCGGCCCTTTCGAGATCGTCCGCCTGCGTCTGGAGGAAGCGAAAGCGGCTGGCGGCCTCTTCGTACTCCCGGGGCGCCTCCGGGTTGACATTGCTCAATCGCCGCACGCGAGCGCGCGTCTCCCTGACGTCATCCTTCAGTCCGGCCGGCAGCTCCTGGACGACGGGCAGTTGGGCCACGAGCGCCTGCAGCGGAAGGGGGGGTTGATAGGCAAGGCCGGCAGCCTCCTCCATATCGGCGAGCCCGAAGTCCTGGCGAATCTCGCGACGAAGGCTTTGCAAACGGTCTTCGGTTCGTTGCAGAGCGAGCCGCGAGGCGTTCCAGTCTGACTCGGTCTGCAACACGAGCTGTTGCCCTGCTCTCTCCTCTTCCTCGGCGCGCGCAAGTTCCCGGTCCAGCTGCCTCAGGTCGGAATCCAGCTCAGCAACCTTGCGCTGATGCGTGTCCCGTTCTGCATCCAGTTCCCTTTCCTCGGCAGATGCGCGGCTGATGTCGCAGCGCAGCCCGTCTGCTTCCTCAACCAGCTCCGTCTGCCGATCAGACAGTGATCGGAGCTGGCTGTCGATCCGAATCAGACTGCGTCTCTGATCGGCTTCGAGCGCGCGCCGGTTGTTCAGGTTCTCTTGCGCAGCGGCGGCCTCGGCTCGCAGGTCCGCCAGCCGGAGGAGCATCCCGTCGGGACCAGTCTGGGCGGCCCGTTCTGTTAGAGAGGCACGTTCCCGGGCGTCAGCCAGCGTAACCGCGGCCTCTTTCAGGGCCGCCCTGACCTGCGCCTCATTCGTGTCCAGGGCTGCCAGTTCAGAGCTGGTCTGATCGAGTCCCCGCAGATGCCAGGCAGCTTCCTGTTCGGACCGGGCAGCGTGGAGCCTGGCTCGTTCCAACGCAGCTTGCCGCCGCTGTACATCCCTGAGCAGGCGTTGCCGCTGTCTTTCCAGATCCGCTCTTCTCCTGGTCTGCCCTTCGACCTCAAGTCGGGTTGCCCGCATTTTTTCCTCGGCAAGGCGGGCCTTTGACTTGGCGCGACCCAATTCTGCGGGCAGTTCGCGCGCCTCCCTCTCCCAGGCCAGCACGGATCTGCGCTGCCGGCGGCCATCGTTACCCCCGGTGACAGCCCCGCCCGGGCGAATGATCTCCCCTCCCAGCGTTACGACGGTTGGCAGCGCGACGTAGTTGGAGGCCAGGTCATTGGGACGGCGGCCGTTTCTGGAATGATCTGAATGCAGGTCAAGAGCGTGGCGGGCCGCCTCGAGATCGTTGGCGATCCAGACTCGCTGCAGGAGATGATGGATCGCCGGCGAAACTTCGGAGTCGAACTGCACTGAGCTGGCTGCGTTCCCGAGAATTCCATTGGAACTGGGCGCCGGGATTGGTCCCCCTGATCGCAGGCGGTCAAGGGGCAGAAATGTGGCGCGCCCCGCGCCCTCGCTCGTCAGGTAGTCGATCGCGCCCCGGGCGTCCCGCCACGTCTCGGCAATCACGTTCTGCAGGGCGGCCCCCAGAGCAACTTCGATGGCCCGTTCCAGCTGGGCCGGAACCTGAACTCGCGAGGCTACAGTGCCCAGGATCCCTTGCAGCCTGCCTTGCTCCGACGCCTGCAGAATGGAGCGAACCGCGCTGGCGTAAACGGTCCCTTCTCCGCGCACCGGCCGCAGCAGGTCGAGTCGTGTCTGAAGGCGCTCGAGTTCCCTCTGGTCGCGGTTCCCTTCCTCTTCCACCGTGCGAAGCGCGACGGTCCCGGCTTCAATGGAGCTGCTGAGCGCGTGCATCTCAGCATGAACCCTGTCGACTTCGGATGTACTTTCAGCGTTTTCCGCCTCCAACGCGGTCAAATCGGCAGCGGCCTCTTTGGCCGCCTCGCTGCGCTGTCGAATATCGTCCTCGTATTGGGCCAATCTCCCATTCAAGGCGGCGCGGCGTTCATCGAGCTGCTCCAGCCGGCTGCGGAGTTCGGCGACCTGGCTTTCTGCTTTACGGGCTGCCGCCGCGGCCTCGCGCCACCGTTCCTGGGCGGCGTTCCGTTCCTTTTCCCGTTGAGCAAGTTGGGATTGAAGGCGGTCAACGGTCTGCTGACAGCTGTCTCGCCGCCCCTGGACGAGCTCAAGTTCGACGCGCAACTCTTCCAGCCTCTGCTGCACCGCCTCCTTTTCTGCATGAAGACGGCGCCGCTCGGCTTCCAGATCATCCCGGCGGGCTGCAACCTGTCTGAGCCGTTCCTGCGACACGGCGAGACGGCGGATTACTTCGGCGGTTCGGCGGTGCCGGGCTTCACTGATCTGATTCCGTTCGCCCTGTTCGGCGCGCAACCTGGTCTGGCGAAGTCGGAGATCGTCGAGTCCGGCTCGGACTTCGTCCAACCTGTCGCGGCGGGACTGGGTGGAAATCCTGTCATGCTCGGCCTTTTGACGGGCTTGCGTGAGGTCGCTGAGCGTACGGTGCCACTGAAAGCCGTACCAGACCTGGAGCAGTTCCTTCAGGTCCGTTTCGATCTGAAGCCTTTCGAGTGCTCTGTCTGCCTGTCGTTTCAGGCTGGCGAGGCGGGGCGAAAGCTCGGTCAGAACATCGCGGACGCGGTCAAGGTTCAGCTGTGTTGCCCCCAACCGTCTCAGGGCCGCGTGCCGTTTCTGCTGATAGCCGGTGATGCCCGCAGCCTCCTCGAAAAGCGCACGCCGTTCCTCCGGCCTCAGGCTGAGGACCCGGTCGATCAGCCCCTGGCCGATCACCGCATAGGCCCGCCTTCCCAGCCCGCTGGGTCCCAGCAGCTGTGTAATCTCCTGCAAGCGAACCTTCTGGCCGTTGATCAGGTACTCATTGTCACCGTCGCGGTAGGCCCGGCGGGTGATCTCCACTTCGCTGAAATCGATGCTGAGTTCGCCGGCTTCATTGTCGAGGACGATGCTGACGGCCGCCATTCCCTGTCTGGCTTTTCTGTCACTCCCTGAGAAGATGACGTCAACGGTCCTTTTTGAGCGCAGCAGTCCGAAGCTTTGCTCCCCCAGGCACCAGCGGATGGCATCGGCAACGTTACTCTTTCCGCACCCGTTTGGCCCAACGATCGCGGTTACGCCGGAACCGAAGGTGAACTCCGTCTGCTGGGCAAAGGTCTTGAAACCCTTCAGGGTTACACTCTTGATCCGAAGCATATCTAACGTAGACGGGCGGAGACGGTTCGCCGCGGGCTGGCAGCCTGCCTCGATGGTTCACTGTCTTGCCATCAGACCTGCGCTTCACAGTGCCCAGATGGTGCGCCAAAGGCCCGGAAGCAGGAACTCCAGAACCAGTCCGAGAGCAATCAGGGCAACGGACACCGCCGCAAGGCGCCGCTGCCTCGCAAAGTAATGCGTCGGCCTCCAGATGTTGACCAATAGGGGTTGAGCCAGCATGGCGGCGAGCCCTGCATATCCTGCCAGCGTCGCCAGCCTCCAGGGCATCAATCCGAGAAGCAGACCGGACGGCCCCTCCAGGGCCAGGCGTCCGACGCCGTACCCGAACTGATTCACCGCTCGCATGAGAAACCAGAGGCCGACCAGCCCGGCCGAAAGCAGGCTGCCCAGGAGAATGCCCAAAAACTCTATCAGGCGAGACCCGGGGTTCTGAAGAATGGAGCCCGGCAGGCTGTGTCCGGTCGCCGACCACTCAAGCAAGGCGCGATGATAGGCAAAGCCGTCATGAATTGCCCGCTCAAATACGAGGGGCAGGAGCGCCGAGCCGGCGATCATCACGAGGAGCTGCAGTGCGAGCCAGGTAGCGAGCACAATAACTGCTGTCCCTATCCTGCCTCTCCTGAGCGGCACGGCCAGAAAGAGGGTTATGGCCACTGTCTGCGCGATCGGCAGGAAATTCGGTTGTCCCAGGGCGGCGGGCAGAGCCGTCGTGAGCAAGGCGAAGAATCCGAAAGTAACGTAGTAAATGGGATCCTTTACCAGGTCATAGCGACGCGGTTTTGCCGTGCCGTTTGGCGCGGCTTGAACGGAATCATGCATATTCTGATTATAGCACCCGATGGCGAGGATGGGCGAAAGCAGGCGAATTGGGGTGCATCCCGGATTTTCGCGGTGATCAGTCAAACGGTGGTGGTTTCAACCCAAGCAACAGTTCGGCCCCTCTTAACGTACAATAATATAAAATATACCAACACAACCGCATCGCAGACAGACCGCTCCTCAGCCATCGACAGGATGAACTGGGGTCCCCAAAAAACTTGACAAAACCTGCAAAAACCTGGCAACATCCTTCAGCGCATTCACCGTCGAGCCGTTGAGAAAAAGAGGGGGGGGGTCCCCCCCAAAAACATGACAAAACCTGCCAAACATGACAAATCCTGCCAAAATCCTTCCGCGCATTAACGATTGAGCCGTTGAATGGAACGGGGGAGTCCCCCCAAAAAAACCTGACAAAACCTGTCCAAATCCTTCAGCGCTCCCCCGCCGCGCCTGACCTCCATCCATCGCCGCAGTCACTGACCGCCGGCCACTGCAGTTCCGAACTCAGCCGCATCACCGCAGACCTGTGGTATACTGCACAAATGGACGAAAAACGCTGGTCCGGGACACAGTTCGCGCATCCTTCAGACCCTTCTTCGTCGCCCGGTTCAGGAACGGTTGACCTTGTCTCGCGCTCCTTCTGAACGCTCGGCAGAGCAGGCGGCAACGTCCGACTGCGGGCCGCCAGGACGTGTTGAAGGTGTGGCGGCGGTGGTGGCTGCAGCCGGATTCAGCAGCAGGATGGGACGCTTCAAGCCACTGCTTCCGTGGAGACGCGGGACAGTCATTGAGGCGGTTGCGGCCGGCCTGGCTGGCGGTGGGGCCTCTCCCGTCTATATCGTGACCGGCCATCGCGGGGCCGAAATCGCCGAACGTCTGACGCCAGGCGCCGCTGTGGCCGTTTCCAATCCTGACTACCGGAAGAACGAGATGCTGCGCTCCTATCAAGTGGGAATCGAAGCGTTGCGTCGAGATGGCCGGCCGGTACAGGGAACGCTTCTGGCGCTGGGAGACCAGCCGCACATTCCGGCCGCCGTGATCCGGCAGATCACTGACAGAGCGCGGGCACGCCCTGAGGCGGTGGTCGTTCCCAGCTACATGCGCCGGCGCGGGCATCCTGTCTACCTGCCTCAGAGGTTTTTTCCCAAACTGCTGAGTTTGGAGAGCGGACAGTCGCTCCGGAATCTGTTGCAGGCCATAGGCGAAGAGATCGTTTACGAGGTGGTTGAGAGCGACTGCGTGCGGCGGGACATGGATCTGCCGGCCGAGTACGAGTCCTTGCGTGCGCAATTTGAGTGGACGGAATGAAGTGGCGGACGCAAGCGCAAGGCTCATTCAGACAGGCAAACGGGTCTGAGCTACTCTGGATCTTCTTCGGGCGAGACCGATAGAAGCCATTTCGGGATCATTCCTTCTTCAGAGCGCGCCGCCGCGCCAGGGCGGCCGAAAGGAACGGCAAACCTTGACAGCGACGCTATATCACTACTTGAGAGAGATGCTTGAGGAAGAGCAGGCCGTTGCCGTAGCAACAATCGTCGACGCCAGGGGCTCTGTACCCAGAGAAGTAGGCGCGAAGATGGTAATTCACCCGCTGGGCAGGCATGTGGGAACGGTGGGTGGAGGCTGCGGTGAGGCCGATGTGATACGGGCCGGGCTGGATGTCATCCATGACGGGATTCCGCGGACCGTTCACGTTGACCTGACTGAAGACATTTCCATGAACAGTTTGGGCGTCTGCGGAGGCGTTATGGACGTGTTCGTAGAGCGCTGGGAGGGGGCCGCCGAAGCAGGCTCACCCGGCGGCAGAACTGATTAGCGCCGGCTGTAAGTTCCCCAACAGGAGCGCTTGGCGCCTATCCTGGCTCGTCTTCCTCGTCCATCTCCTCTTTCGCTTCAAGAGTAGGAATGCGGCTGTGCAGGTGAACGGGCTGCGTTTTCTCTCGAACGCGAAGATTGATCAATTCGATGGCGAGCGAGAAGGCCATGGCGAAATAGGCATAGTTTTTCAGATGTAGCTCCTCAACCGCCTCGTGGAGCCACCCTTCCAGGACAAGCAGGAATCCAATCAGAATCAGAAAGGCCAGCGCCAGAATCTTCATCGTCGGGTGGCGTTCTACAAAAGAGGCGATCGGCCCTGCGAAGACCAGCATAACGGCCGCCGCCGCCACGATTGCGGGGACCATTACCCAGAGATTTCCTGAGATTCCCACCGCTGTGATAACTGAATCGAGCGAAAAAACGAGGTCGACAATGATGATCTGGGTGATGACGGAGACGAAGGTTGCAGTGGCCTTGGTCTTGCGATCATGGCCCGCCGCCTCAAGTTTCTCGTGAATTTCAAAGGTGCTCTTTCCGATCAGGAAGAGGCCTCCGACAAGAAGAATCAGGTCGCGGCCGGAAACGTCATGGTCGAACAGTGTGAACAGAGGGTAGGTCAGCCTCATGATCCAGGCGATGCTGAAAAGGAGCGCGATCCGGGCCAGCACGGCCAGTCCGATGCCGGTTGAGCGGGCTTTGGCCTGCTGATTTTCGGGCAGCTTGCCGCTGAGGATGGCAATGAAGATAACATTGTCAATGCCGAGAACGATTTCAAGCAGGACGAGTGTTAGCAGTGCGACCAGGTTCTCGGCTTGAAAAATTTCAGTCATGCAGTTCTTGGCTCCTAATCATGTCGGACATCCGACGGGGCCGTTGCCGGCAATTGCAAATCTGAAGCGGTGGAATGTCATTTGACGGATTCTAGCACTTGTAATTGTACCTGTCTAGCGCCGCCTGCAACGCTGGATCCAGCCGGCAAATGAGGACCGAAAACTGTCACCCGGCTGGGACGCAGAGGGTCACTGAAAGAGATGCACAAAAATCTGCTCAACGCGCTCATAGAAGCGATTGACAATAGAGAGGCCGTGGCTCTCGTCACCGTCACGTCAGGCGAAGGTGCGTTTGCCCAGGCGGTCGGTCGAAATGTAGTCGTCCGGCCCCGAATGGACTCGTGCCCGGGGGGCGACCTGGGTCTCGGTAAATGGAACGAATCCGTGCTCCGCGATGCCAGGTCGGCGGTTGCCAGCAAGAAGCACAGGCATTTCAACTACGAAGAAGTCGACGGGCGCTTTTCCGTGTTTGTAGAAGTGCAGCCCCGGCCTCCGCATCTGATCATCGCCGGCGCCGGCCACATTGCGGTGCCGCTGGCCTCGATCGCGAAGACGTGCGAATTCCTGGTTACGGTAATCGACGACCGCCCCCAGTACGCCCATACGGCGCGCTTCCCAACCGCCGACGGGGTCCTGGCCGGGCCGTTTCGGCAGACATTGGTCGATCTGAGGCGCGGCAAGGAGACCTTTGACAATGATACCTATGTCGTGCTCGTTACGCGGGGACACCAGCATGACATCGACTGCCTGCTGGAACTGCTGGATGATCCCCTTGCCTATCTGGGCATGATCGGAAGCCGGCGCCGCATTCGGGCCGTGTTTGAGCTGCTGGAAGAGGAGCAGGAAATACCGGCTTCAAAGTTCGATCGCGTACGCGCGCCGATCGGCATCGACATCGGGGCGATTACACCGGCTGAGATCGCGGTCTGTATCATGGCGGAGATCATCTGCATTCTGCGTGAAGGGCCGCTTCCCGGCTTGAGCGAACAGATTCAACAGGAGCGCATCGAACGCAGGAATCGAGCGCAGGCAAGCGTAGGGGAAGGCGGCAACGGGTGAGCCTGATGAAGGGATTCGAGAATGTTCGCTCCTTCAACCGATACGCATGGGATAGAGCGGTCGAGCGCAAGAGCAGATGGACGGTCCCCGTCGGTGAGGAGACGATAGCGGCGGCGCGGCGGGGTGAGTGGGAGATCCTTCTTACGCCCACCAAGCCTGTGCCGCTACGCTGGTTTCCCGACCTCCGGAGCGCTGAAATCCTCTGTCTGGCCGCGGGCGGCGGACAGCAGGGCCCCATACTGGCTGCCGCCGGTGAAAGCGCCGCCGCGCGGGTTACCGTGTTTGACAACTCTCCGCGGCAGCTGGCGCAGGACCGATTTGTGGCAGAGCGTGACAGTCTGCAACTTACAACCGTCGAAGGCGATATGCGGGACCTGGGCGCGTTTTCGGACGGGGCGTTCGATCTGGTCGTCCATCCCTGCTCCAATCTGTTCATTCCCGACGTACGCCCGGTATGGAAGGAGTGCGCCCGGGTGTTGAAGCGCGGCGGGATCCTGCTGGCCGGGTTTGTGAACCCCGTGCTGTACCTGTTTGACCAGAAGAAGATCGATGAGGGCATTTTGGAAGTGCGTCACCGCCTCCCTTACTCGGACCTCACCAGCATCTCCGAATCGGAACGCAACGCTTACATCCGCGCAGAGGAAGCGCTTGAGTTCGGCCATACGTTAACGGACCAGATCGGCGGTCAGATCGATGCCGGTTTCGCTGTTACCGGCTTTTACGAAGACCGCTGGGAGGGCCAGCCGCCGGCGGAATACACCGACACCTACATTGCTTCAAGTGCGGTAAACATCCGGCAATTGCAGTAAGGAATTGTTGCGGTTTTTGAGGATTTGGAATGCTGGATTACAATTGAGGGAACTGTCTCTTGGACAGTTCACCCGGTTTGCACGGAGAAGTTCAGGCCCATAAGGACCGTCTCCTTGCCAGAGGGTAGTGGAAAAAGTTACATGTAGTCTGCAAAGGAGCATCAAAACATGGCGTATGCGCACACGAACTCCAAGGGCAGAACGTACTATCTGCACGCAAAGGAAACGACGCTGCGTAACGGAAGACAACAGACCCTTTACTTTTTCGCCAAGGAAGAGAAGGAGGGCAGCCTGGCTGCCGTTCCGGAGGGTTACGAAGTCTCCGAGAGCAAGAACGGACTACCGGTATTGAAACGCGCCAAATAGATCTGAAGACTGCGCTGCGCCGCTGCCAAAGCTGATGAAAGCGCAGACCCGATTCGATGGATTTCGACCTTACTCTTGAAGAAAAGATTGACCGGACTCCTCCGCCTCTGCGTGCGATCATCGAAGATTTTCGCAGCATGGAGCCGCGGGAGCGGCTGGAGTCTCTCCTCGATTTCGCCTTGAGTATGCCGGAGCTTCCCGGCTTTCTCCACGACGCCCGCGATCAGATGGAGCAGGTCCACGAATGCCAGACGCCGATATTCGTGTTCGCCGACATTGTAAATGCCGGCGTGCACGTCTACATCGATGTGCCCAAGGAGTCGCCCACCGTGCGGGGCTACGCTGCAATTGTGCAGGAAGGCCTGGAGCGGGCCGCCCCGGACACGGTCTTGCACACGCCGGACGACATTCACTATCTGCTTGGTCTGCATGAGGCCATCTCCCCGCAAAGACTGCGCGGCCTGCACGTCCTCATGGCCTATCTCAAAAGGCAAGTTACCGCAAGAATGGCAAAAAGTGAATAGTGCGCTGACCGACGTTCAGGGCATTCTGGTTGGCCACTGGTCGGATCCTGTCAATGGAACCGGCTGTACTGTCGTGCTGACGCCTGAAGGCAGTTGCGGCGGTGTGGACGTGCGCGGCTCAGCCCCGGGGACGCGGGAGACCGCGTTGCTTGATCCTGTGAACCGCGTGAACCGCGTCCACGGCCTGCTTCTGAGCGGGGGCTCGGCCTACGGGCTCGGCGCCGCGCATGGCGTCGTCAGTTGGCTGGCGGAGCGGGGGTACGGCTGGTTCACGCCCGCAGCGCCGGTGCCGATAGTGCCGGCCGCAATTCTGTACGATCTGGGATTTGGAGGATCGACCGTTTTTCCTACACAGGAGGACGCCGCCGCGGCCTGCGAGGCGGCCACCGAAGAAGACAAAAGCCGCGGTTCGGTCGGCGCCGGGGTTGGCTGTACCGTCGGGAAACTGTTTGGCTTCGATCGTTGTACCAGGGGCGGGTTGGGTCAGGCGTCAGCTGCTCTGCCCGGCGGCGTTGTCGTTTCGGCGCTGGTCGCCGTCAACGCAGTCGGGGATGTCGTGGACCCGATGCGGGCCCGGTTGGTGGCCGGGGCGCGTGATCCGGACAGCGGCGAACTGGTGGACAGCCTTTCGGTTGCCGCCGCCTCATTTGACTCGTACTTCTTTCGACGGTCCGGTCCTGATTCTGACCAGACCCCTCCTTCGCCGGACCGCTCCGATTCGGAACACGGGGGCGCGGTCCATGAAAACACCACGATCGGCGTCGTCGCCACAAATCTCTGTCTCTCCAAGACCGATGTGACCAAGTTGGCGCAGATGGGGCAGACCGGAATCAGCCGCACGACCCGGCCTGCGCACACACTCTATGACGGCGACTGCCTGTTTGCTCTGGCAACAGGGTCGCTGGAGGCACAGGTTGAGTTGAGTCTTCTGGGTGCGGTTGCCGCCGAGGTCGTGGCGGCCGCAGTTCTGGACGGCGTTCTCAATGCGACCGCCGCTCATGGCGTGCCGGCCGCCTCGGAACTGACCCCGCGCCGGCTTTCCGAATGACCCTCTAATCCCGCTGAGCGGCCTGCTCACCTCGACCGTGATCCAGGACGGGGCCGTCCAGGCACAGAACGCTGCCGTTCAGCTCGCAGGAGCCGCAGATCCCGATTGCGCAGCGCATATAGGCTTCCCACGAAAGCTGGCGCGGGACGTTGTGCTTGTCGCCTAGCTCGTCGATGGCGGTGAGCATTCCGTGCGGCCCGCAAGCGCACAGCAGATCCGTTTCTCCGGAGTTCAAGGTGTTCGACAGAAGATCGGTGACAAGGCCCGTGGACCCCGTGCTGCCGTCCTCGGTGCATGTAAGCATCTCTATCGCGGCACCGCCCTTTGCCTCGTGCTGCAAGGCGTTGAAACGGTCAACGTAGAGCAGGTCGGCAGCCGTGCCCGCGCCGATGATGACGGTCAGCGCCTCCAGTTGCCGGCGCCAGGCCCGTGCCAGCCAGAGGAGAGGGGCCACGCCGTATCCTCCCCCAACGAACGCGGCTCGCAGACCGGGACCGGGGAGACGAAAACTCGTTCCGAACGGGCCGCGAATCCAAAGCGGATCGCCGGGACCCATCCCATGCAGCAGGTTGGTGAAGGGGCCGACCGCAGTGACCATCAGCGTTACCGGGTCGGCGGCGACCAGGGAAAAGGGCTTCTCATCGAAGCGGGGCAGCCAGGCCATCACGAACTGCCCTGGCAGAGCGTTCAGCCTGAGGTCCAGCGTGAAGGTCTTGGTGCGGTAGTTATCCGTTTCTACGGAGAGGATCGGGAATGGGGCAGGTAAACCCAGAGAGCCGCGATGGGCAGATCCGTCGGCAGGAATACGCATATACGCCCCATCAGAACGCGGCGGCGTCTTCTTTAACTTCAGGCCCGTTTCAGAACAACGACCGGGATTACGCGGTCAGTCTTGGCCTGGTAATCGTTGTACTGGGGCCAGATCTCCGCCATCATCTTCCACAGGGCCGGCTTTTCCTCGGCGGAGGCGGTCTGCGCCGTAGCGTCGAAGACGTCGGCGCCGACCCGCAACTTGACCGCCGGCGTTTCGACCAGGTTGAGATACCAGGAGGGGTGATGTGTGGCGCCGCCGCGGGATGCGACGATCACGTACGTTTCCTCGCCTTCGACTTTGCCGTAGATGAGAGGGGTTGTGCGGGCCTTTCCGCTGCGACGCCCGGTCGTTGTCAGCAGCAAGGTGGGGACACCGTTCCAAATGTGGCCGTCTTCGCCATTGGATTCGAGATAGCGGCCAATGTGCTCCTGTACCCAGCCCGGTACTTCTCGTTCGGCCATCTCTGTCTTCTCCTCATTGCTTGGGCCTATCCGGAATTCCTGATCCTTGCAATTCAGTCTAACACAGTGAAGCCTGTTATGCACGACCCTGCCACTTTTTTTCTTCTTGCAATCGTGGCCTACAAGCGTTATCCTCATCAGCGATCAGGTTGAAAACTGCCAAGGAGGCTATCATGATCCTTTCCCCTGCCCAAGTGGAAGCATACAAACGCGACGGTTACATCGGGGCAATCGATGTCATCGATGGCCCCCAGGTATCCGGTTACCGGGAGGCCTTCGATGATCTGGAGTCCCGGGTTGGTAAGGACACGGCGCAGATCGGACTGGTTGACTACCACTTTGAGGAGGAGTTCATCTGGAGGCTGGCCACGCACCCAACGATACTGGACGCAATCGAAGCCCTGGTTGGGCCAAACGTTCTGCTGCTGGCGACCCATTTCTTCAACAAGTACGGTGAAGGCGAAGAGGCGGAGGCCTTTGTCGCCTGGCACCAGGACGTTACCTTCTGGGGCCTGGAGCCGCCGCTGGCTATCACCGCCTGGTACGCAGTCGATGACAGCGACGTGGAGAACGGCTGCATGCAGGTGGTTCCCGGCACGCACGTCTCCGGCGTCGTCGAGCACGGCAAGGCCGAACAGGCGGGTAATCTTCTCAGTATCAACCAGGAGGTCCACGTCTCGCCGGAGGAAGCGGCGACCGCCGTCGACCTGCCCCTGCAGGCCGGACAGATCTCGATTCACGACGGCACACTCATCCACGGCAGTCTGCCCAACCGCTCGAACAGGCGCCGCTGCGGCCTCACGCTGCGCTACGTGCCGACACTTGTCAGGCAGGCCGAAGACAACTCCCTGGATGGCCGCTGGAAGCCGGTCCTGGTGCGGGGAAAGGATGAGGAAAGCAACTTCGGGGAGTTCAAGACCCCATGGCAGTGAGGACTTGAACGATGCCCGGTGAACAGCCCAACGTCGTCTTTGTCCTTACCGATGACCAGGGATACGGCGATCTTGCCTGCCATGGCAACCCTGTGATTCGAACGCCCCATCTCGACGCGCTCTACGCCTCCAGTATTCGGCTCACCGACTACCACGTGGGGCCGACCTGCGCGCCGACCAGGGCCGGTCTGCTGACCGGTCACTATGCAAACAGCACGGGGGTCTGGCACACTATCGGAGGGCGATCTCTGCTGAGGTCCGATGAGATCAGCATGGCCGACTACTTTCAGCGCAACGGCTACGCCACCGGGATCTTCGGCAAGTGGCATCTGGGGGACAATGCGCCCTACCGTCCGCAAGACCGCGGCTTCGAGACGGTGGTCGTCCACGGCGGCGGCGGAATCGGTCAGACGCCCGACTACTGGGGCAACAGCTACTTCGATGACAGCTACTGGGATGGGGCACAACATACCCGTTACGAAGGATACTGCACGGACGTATGGTTCCAGGAGGCGCTGAACTTCATCGAGCGGAACAAGGCGAGTAGGTTTTTCTGCTATATCCCGACCAATGCGCCCCATTCCCCCCATCTGGTTGACCCGATTTACAGCGATCCTTACCTGCCGTTGACCCCGCACGAAGAGCGCGCCAGGTTCTACGGAATGGTTGCAAACATCGACGAAAACGTGGGCGGCCTGCGGCGCAGGCTGGCAGAGCTGGGGCTGGCTGAGAACACGATCTTTATCTTCATGACCGATAACGGCTCTGCGGGCGGTGTGGAGGTGGATGAAGACCAGTTCGTGACAAGCGGATTTAACGTCGGCATGCGCGGGCAGAAGGGTTCGGAGTACGACGGCGGGCACCGCGTACCCTTCTTTCTCCACTGGCCCGCCGGCGGGATCACTGCTGGGCGGGATGTTGACGAAGTTACGGCCAACGTGGATGTGCTGCCCACGCTGATCGAAATGTGCGGCCTCGACGGCAGCGAACCCGACAGCTTTGACGGTCGAAGTCTGGCGCGCTTGCTGCAGCCGGACCAAAGCGGTGATACCCGCTGGCCCGGCAGGGCGCTTGTTACCGACTCGCAAAGGCTGGCCTATCCGGTCAAGTGGCGCAAGAGCGCGGTAATGACTGGCCGCTGGCGTCTTGTCAACGGGCAGGAGTTGTATGCGATCAAGGACGACCCGGAGCAGCGGCAGGACGTTGCCGCGGCCCGTCCCGACGTTGTTTCTGAGTTGCGTCGAGCCTACGAACTGTGGTGGCGAAAGGTTTCAACTCAGTTTGACGAAGACATTCCAATCGCCATCGGAGGACCGGGGGCGGACAGGCTGCGGTTGAATACGCACGACTGGCGCAACGAGGACTGTGAGTGCGCGTGGAACCAGAGCCTTGTGCGTCAGGGCCTGATCTGCAACGGCCACTGGGAGGTCGAGGTCGTTGAGGCGGGCAGATACAGTTTCACGCTGCGCCGCTGGCCCGAGGAGGAGGGCGCGGCCGTTCGGGCGGGACTGGAAGGGGGCGACCCGAAGGCGTTCAGAGACGTCGCCATCCAACCGGCTGTGGAAGGGCAAACCTTGGAGAGCGCACCAGGAGGCAAACTCTCTCTGAAAGAGCGGATACCCTGGGGCGGAGGCGTCGCCTTGCCTGTCTACCGCGCCCGCATTGCGATCGCAGGCGAAGAAGCCAGTGGAGAAGTCGGCCGCGATGACGTGGGCGCCAATTTCACACTTTCGCTGTCTGCGGGGCGTACGCACTTGCAGACCTGGTTCGAGACTGAGGACGGTCACGAGCTGGGCGCGTACTACGTCTACGTGCAACAGTTGGGACCCTGATCGAAAATACAACCGTTGAGGGAGAAGAAAGATGACCCAGGTGGAGAGCCAAAAACTGGCCATACATGGCGGCGCGCCCGCAAAGCAGAATCCGGACCCGCCGATGTATCCCGGTGGCATGGCGATCGCTGAAGAAGAAGAGGCGGGCGTCCTGGAAGTGTTGCGGGCCAAACGTCTCTTTCGTTACTACGGGCCCGGCGAGGCGGATTCGAAGACCACAATGCTGGAGAAAGCGTTTGCCGAGAAGAAGGGCTCCCGGTACTCGGTCGCGGTCACCTCCGGCACGGCCGCGCTTGTCTGCGGCCTGCACGGCATTGGCATCGGGCCGGGCGATGAGGTAATCGTGCCGGCATACACCTGGATCGCTTCGGCGTCTGCCGTCGTCGCGGCCGGCGGCATCCCTGTGATCGCTGAGGTAGACGAGACGCTGCTGATAGACCGGGAGGACGTTGAGCGCAAGATCACGCCCTTTACAAAGGCGATCATGCCGGTGCATATGCGCGGCGCGCCCTGCCCGATGGATGAGCTGATGGCGCTGGCGAACGACCACGGGCTCAGGGTCATCGAGGACGTTGCGCAGGCAAACGGCGGCAGCTACAAGGGGCAGCCTCTGGGGACGTTTGGAGACGTGGGCTGCTTTAGTCTCCAATTCAACAAGATAATCACCTCCGGTGAGGGCGGGATGGTGGTCACCGACGACGAGTTGGTGTGGAAACGCGCCAATATGTTCCATGACGTGATCGGCGCGCTTCAGCTTAAGTTCAATGTGGAAGAGCTGCTCTGCGGCGTTAACTTTCGGATGCCCGAGCTTCTGGCGGCGGTTGCACTCCCGCAGCTGGCCCGGCTCGACGGCCTGATCGATGACATGCGGCATCGTAAACGGATGATCACGGCAGGCATTGCGGATGTGACGGAACGTAAGGGCATCAGCTTCCGCGCAATGGCGGATCCGGATGGGGATACTGCGATCTGCACCGTGTTCTTCATGGACAGCCCTGAACAGGCCGAATCTGTGTCGGAGGCGCTGCGTGCCGAAAACATCGGCGCCGGCACACTGTATTCCCCCGATCAACTCGACTATCACGTCTATGCCCACTGGGTCCCGATCATCAACCGGCGCACTTGGACGGATGCAGGTGGTCCATGGCGATGGGCCCAGCGGGAGATCGAATACCGGCAGGACATGTGCCCGCGGAGCCTGGACCTGCTCGGCCGCGCCGTACACCTGAATGTCAGCCCCTTACTGACCAACGAAGATGTCGAAGAGACCGTCGAAGGACTGAATAAAGTACTGGAGGAACTGGCGTAACGCTTACAACATCCCAGCCAGAAGTTCACAGGCTGAATTGTCGGATGGAAGGGGCGGCGCGACTGCGCCGTTCACACAAAAGGCCAAGGAGGAATACACCATGGCTAACTTTACGGGGTTGTCCAGACGCAGTTTTCTAACTCGAACGGCCGCGTTGGCAGGTGTGGCAACGGTCGGGGCGGGGCTGTCCGCCTGTGTTCCGGCCGCGCCGGGCGCAGCCGACGAAGGCGGGGAAGCGATGATGGAGGTCGTCACGCTGACAATGTGGAAGGGCCCGCATAAGGCTGCCGGCGACGAGACCAAGCTCTGCGCCCAGCCTACCCTGGACGTGCTGGAGGAGATGCATCCTGAGATCAGCGTCGACTTCAGCGAAGTCCCCTGGGGCCAGTACAACGAGAAGTTCGTGGCCGCATTTGCCGCCGACCAGGGGCCGGACGTGAGCTACCAGACGGAGTCGTTCCCGCGCTTCGTCAACGCAGGCCACATCATGCCGCTTGACGAAAGGATCGCCTCGAGCAACTTCGATCGCTCATACTTCTATGAGAGGGCCTGGCAGCCGGGCACCTATGACGGCACGACCTACTCCTTCCCTTGGATTATCGGCGGATCCAACCTGTTCTGGAACAAGGACCTCTTTGAACAGGCCGGGCACGACCCCGACACGCCGCCGGATACCCTTGATGAGTTTCTTGCCATTTCGCAGGATATAACCGCTCTTGGCGACGACATCTACGGTTTCGCAACTCACCCTAAGGGCTGGCACGAGAACGGCCAGTGGCCGCGCCGATTCGGAGGACACTGGTTCAACGACGACCTGACCGAGTGCATCGTCAACTCCGAGGAGGCTTACGAGGGCTGGAACTTCTTCAATTCGCTGTTTCACGACTACGAAATCGCCATGCCGGGGGCGATTTCGGGGCAGGAACCGGGTGTCGGCGGCTACTTCCGCGACGACAAAGTGGGCATGATCACTGCCCAGAATGTCTTCGCCAACTCCGTCCGCAGCGAGAAACCCGAGTTCCGACTCGGCGCCGCCCGTATGGCAACCGGCCCGGCGGAAGGCGCCCGCGGACGTTCATGTTATGGTGGCGTCGGCATGCTGGCGATTGCCGCCAAGACCGCACACCCCGACGAGTCCTGGCAGGTCATCGAGACCCTGGTCACGCCCGACCTGCTGACGTCGTGGATCGGATGCCTCGGTTTCATGAGCGTGTCGCCGCATGTCAACTTCTATCCCGATGATCCGGTACTGACCACCGCCCAGACCACACTTGAATACACCTTCTTCTGGCCGTATCGCGGCTGGATCTTCAAGTTCTGGGACATCGAGGGCACGTCGATCGAGTCGTTCGTCCTCGGTCAGCGCACGGTCGAAGAGGCAATTGAAGACATGGTCGTTCAGATCAACGACATGCTTAGAGAGGAAGAGAGTTAGTAGTCGCAGGTTCGATCTGAGAACGGGCTGCCGCGTTCCAGCGGCGCGGCAGCCCAGCGAAAATCATCCAGTCTGAACATGCACGAGCGCCCTGCCTGCCAAGGGATGTGATATGGCAACTACAACTGCTACGACCCGAAAAAGCAGTCTGACAGAGACTTCATTTTGGCAGCGAGCCGCGGTCAGACGAAATCTGAGCGCGTATGCCTTCATTCTGCCTTTCATGGCGCTTTTCGTCATCTTCAACATCGGGCCGTTCTTCTGGGCCCTCTGGCTTTCCTTGCTGCGCGGCGACCTGGTCGACCAGGTTAAGCCCTTCGTCGGCCTTCAGAACTACCTGAGCCTCACTACCGACGACATAACTCTCAAGGTTTTCCTGAACTCACTCCAATACACGGTGTCGGTTGTCCCCATCGCCGTTATCACCGCCCTGGCGTTGGCCTTTCTGATTGGCAATAAGCTTGTTCGCTTCAAGGACTTCTACAGGGCAGTCGTCTTCTTTCCACTTCTTGCCTCTGCCGCGGCCACAGCCCAGATCTGGAGTTACATCCTGGCTCCCCGCTATGGAGTCTTGACGTATCTGACGGGTCTGTTAGGCATCCCCGAGATTTACTGGCTGTCCGACCCGGATTGGGCGCTGTATGGCATCCTTCTGATTGAATGGTGGCGAGGAATTGGCTTTCACATAATTCTCTTCCTGGCCGCCATGCTCGGCGTTCCCGAAGAGTTGCACGAGGCAGCCCGCATCGACGGTGCCAATGCCTGGCAGGTGGCAATCAAGGTGACCATTCCCCTTATGCGCCCCGTGATCCTCTTTTCAGTTGTAATGGGTACGATTTGGGCCTTTCAGCTCTTCGACACCGTTTTTGTGCTCACAAACGGCGGCCCCGTTCACGCAACCGCGACAATGGTCTGGTACATCTACAATCATGCTTTCCGCTACGGCCAAGTAGGAATGGCCGCGGCCATGGGGGTGGTGCTGTTGCTCATCATCATGCCGATCTCCTACGTGCAAATGCGCGTGCTGGGCGAAAGATAGAACTGTGAACAGTGTAGCTAAACCGGTGATGGTCGGCTTCCGGGGGATTATCCCATGACCCAATTCAAATTTAACGGGAACTGGCGCAAGGCAATCCGCGTACTGCCCCAGGCGGTTATTGTCTACCTACTCTTGGCTGCACTGGTCATCCTTATGTTGGGGCCCTACCTCTATATATTCTCCTCATCGTTCAAGGAAACCTATACCCTCATTTCGATCCCGCCCCAGTTGATTCCTGAGGAGTTTGTCTGGGACAACTACAGTTATATCCTGACCGAGCTGCCTTTCAGTCTGTGGTTCTTCAATACGATTCTGGTTGCTTTGCTCGTAACTGTGGGTACGGTGCTTATCGACGCGCTGGCGGCCTATGCCTTTGCCAAGAAGCAGTTCTGGGGAAGGGACTTTCTGTTTGGACTAATGCTTGCTACGATCATGATCCCCGGAGCCCTGCTGCTGATTCCCGCATTTCTGATTACAAACTGGTTGGGTCTTCTGAACTCCTACGGAGGACTGATCATACCGGGGCTGGCTAACGTACTTGGTGTCTTTCTTTTGCGGCAATTCATGCAGACGATTCCCGAGGAGCTGGAACATGCAGCCCGGATCGACGGATGTTCCGACTTCGGCGTATTCTGGCGCATCATCTTGCCGCTGTCGGCGCCGGCCCTTGCAACGCTCTCAATCGTAGTCTTCACCTCACAGTGGAATAACCTGGTCTGGCCCTTGGTGGTTCTCAACGACAAGGATCTCTACACGCTTCCCTTGGGGCTTGCACTGTTGCGGAGCGAATTTCAGGTCAATTACGGGATAACGTCCGCGTCCGCTTTTCTGAGCGTGGTTCCTCTCGTGATCGTCTTCCTGTTCTTACAACGCTATTTCCTGGAAGGCTTGACGGTTGGAGCAGTCAAGGGGTAGTGGAAAAAAACTGATTTCGCGCCATACGAAGGTCTTGTCCTGGCCAAACCCGCAGGCCCTTGCGAAGAAGACGAAGATGACCGCATTTGTATGGACGATAGACGACGCCGGTTGGGGTGACAGCGTCCTGGTGGAGTCTCTTGGAAAGACGACGGACTTTCTTGGATCTCGCGGCCTGGCTTCGACCATATTTGCTGTGCCCAAGCCCTGGGACGTTCCGGTGTCGGCAGAATGGAAAGAGGCCCTGATCGCGGCGCGGCGCGCGGGCCACGACCTGCAGCCGCTTGGCCTGACCCATTCCGACTGTTACGAGTTCGGGCCGCCTGCCTGGCCTGCGACCTCCCTGCTGCCCACGCTCCAATCTGAGTTTGATGAACGCAGAGAGGAGTTGATGCAGCGTTACACCGTGGACAAATTGCGCGATCGCATCGAAGAGGCGATGGAGATATTCTCGCACGACTATGGCGTAAAGCCGGCCGTCTTCCGGGCGCCGTGCGGCGCCATTTCCAAGCCGTTTTTCACTGCGCTGCGGGTGGCGGGTATCGGCTATCATTCGGGCATGTTCATCAGCGGCAGCGGCTATGCGCATGTGCAGGAAGGCGGAGGGGACAATTCGCAGAACTGGGTCGACAATATCCCTTACCGGCCCTTCCGCTGGTACGACGACATTGTTGAGGCGCCGATACTCAACGAGTATACCTGGCACGAGTCCGGGCAACGCAGCCATGAATTCGTCGAACTGGCCCGCCAGGACCTGGACCGCATCAGCGAGCACAGCCCGGTTGCTGTCATACTGATGCACACACACGGCAACGCCGACGACTTCGAGCACACTTTCAGGGTGATTGATGCTGTTTCGGAGCATGTGGGCCGCAAACCGGGCGCCTCTTTCGCGACATTGGGTGAGTTGGCGGCATCGGGCGCGCTGGCAGAGGCGGCAACCGTAGACGGACCGGACATTCTTGCAGTATAGCGCACGTCTATCAGGCAAATGACGGCGCCGGCCCTGGCGGCACTGTCAAACGTAGTTAACGCATGGCGTTGGAACCTCCTGTTCCCGCCATTCCATTGGCCCTCAAGTGGAGAGAACAAAGATGACCGTTTATTCATGGAGTATTGACGACGCCGGTTCTGGCGGCAGCGCGATGGTGGAATCTCTGCGCCGGGCGACCGAGTTCTTCAGCTCACGCGGCCTGGGGTCTACCTGGTTCACCGTGCCCAAGGGGGGCGGCAAACCGATGACGGCCGAGTGGAAGGAAGCCCTGATAGCCGCCCGAAACCTGGGCCATGACATTCAGCTGCACGGCCTCACGCACGCGGACTGCTACGAGTTCGGGCCGCCGGCCTGGCCGGCTACCTCCATTCTGCCCACGCTGCAGTCCGAATTCGATGAACGCCGCGAGGAGTTGATGCCCCGCTATACCGTGGAAAACCTCCGCGACCGTATTGAGGAAGGGCTGGAAATCTTTGCCATGGACTTGGGCGTTGAGCCGAACGTCTTTCGCGCGCCCTGCGGCGCTATCTCCAAGCCCATGTTCAGCGCGCTGCGCGAGGTCGGGATCGGCTATCATACCTGCATGTACATCAGCGGCAGCGGCTACGCCCATCTTCCGCACAATGGTGGGGACCTTTCGCAGGATTGGGTCGACAATATCCCATACCATCCCTTCAGATGGTATGACGATGTCATTGAAGTCCCGATTCTGAACGAATATACGTGGCGCGGTTCCGGGCAGCGCAGCGAGGAGTTTATCAACCTCGCGCGCCAGGATCTCGACCGGATCAGCGAGTACAGCCCTATCGTTATCATGCTGATGCACACGCATGGCATAGCCGACGACTACGAGCACACCTTCCGCATGATCGACGCCGTTTCGGAGCACGTGGGCAAGAAGCCGGGCGCGTCCTTTGCGACGATGGGCGAGCTTGCAGCTTCGGGCGCCTTGGCCGAAGCCGCCACCGTTGACGGACCCGACATTTTGGCCGTTTGAATCTGACTGCATCAGGGACGCGAACGATGAACATTATAGTCATAATCTCCGACACTTTCCGCTACGATAACCTGTTCGATCGCGCCGCGGCGATGCCGGTGCGCACCCCTCACCTCGACCGCTTTTCGGAGCGGAGCGTGAGCCTGTCCAGGCTCTACACCGGCAGTTTTCCGACGATTCCGCACCGCACGGATTTCACGACAGGGCGTGTCGGCTGGCCGTGGTATCCCTGGCAGGACCGGCGGAAGAGCAGTCCGAACCATTTGCCGGTAACCCTCAGAAAGGCCGGTTACGTCAGCCAGCTTCTGGGAGACTGCCCTCATCTGGTGCGGGCGGCCTTCTTTGAAGGCTTCGACGGGGCCCACACCTTGCCCGGCCAGGAGGGGAATACCTACTTCCTCGGTATGAACCATCCCATCGAACATGCCATGGCTGACGAGAAGACGCGCAATGTAGGAAACCATTTCCAGGGGCGAAATCTGATTGACCTCCACTCATGGATCAACCGGCGCTGGTACAGGGAGATCGACCGCTTTGCCCCCCGTACGGCCGAGCTGGCGGTGGAATGGTTGGAGGAGAACGACCAGCACAGTCCCTTCTTCCTGTGGGTGGACTTCTTCGATCCCCACGAACCGTGGGATCCGCCTGAGTACATGGTGCGGCGCTACGACCCCGATTACGACGGCCCGCCCATGCTCCATCCCAACTATGGCAAAGCCGGCGACTACACCGAGGCCGAGCTTCGCAACTTGCGCGCCCACTACTGCGCGGAGGCGGAGCTGGTCGACCGCTGGGTGGGCCGCATCCTCACAAAGATCGACGACCTGGACCTGTGGCGCAACTCGATCGTAGTGTTCATGGCCGACCACGGCTTCAGCCTCGGCGAACACAACCGCACGGGGAAGTCGAACATCAGCAAGTTCGACGACCGCTATTGGCCGCTCTATCCCGAGATCGTGCACATTCCCTTCCTGGTGGCGGCGCCTGGCTTGGAGGGAGGCCGGACGGTTGATGCCCTGCTGCAGCCAGCCGACATCGCGCCGACGCTCCTTGATATGGCAGGCCTTAAGGTCGAGACGCCGGAACCCATGCACGGACGCTCATTTGCGGGCCATCTGCGCGGGGAAGTCGATACGCCCCTGCACGACTGCGTCGTGTCCGCCACCTACACGCGGCTGGAAGAAGGCAGACTGCCGCCCAATCGCGTCACGCCGATGTTGTATACGGAACGCTGGGCCTATGCGCCGGTTGGCTCCTACGGGGAAAAGCAGCTCTTCGATCTGTCGGCTGACCCTCAGACGGAGACCAATCTGGCCGAAGATCATGGCGATGTTGCCGGCGACCTGCATGACGCGTTTTTCCAGGAACTTCGTGGGCTGGATGCCCCGAATGAGGCAATAGAGGCATGGCAGACTTAGGATTGCCGGGCCTTGCCGCAAGTCTACCCTCTTAGGCCCGTCTTCGAGCGCGGCCCGGACTTGCAAACGCGAAACATAGCGCCCGGAATTTGGATATGACAATCGATAAAGGTTATTATCCTTGCGTTAGCGCAAGAGCCCCCCCCTCGTCGCGCACCCGTTTTGACGAATGTTGTAACCCTTAAACCCACTTTCTAACACGGAGGGATGAATTGATGGACACGCAGAAGATGCTTTCGCGCCGCCGCTTCCTGCAGGTTTCAGGCTTGGCGACAAGCGCGGCCCTGCTTGCGGCCTGCCCCGCCCCCGCAGCTGCACCCGCAGCCGACAGCGGCGACGGCGAAATGATGATGGAGAAGAAGAAGCTGGAAGCCTGGTCCCGCATGACCGACCTGGCGCAGGAGTCGATTAAGGAAATTATCGACATTTACAACGAAAAGAACACGATGGGCGTAGAGGTGGAGTTTGTCTACATCGCCCGCACCGCCGGCAGCCAGGCAGATGAGAAGCTGCTGACCGCCGTTGCCGGTGGCACGCCGCCTGCGCTCCACTACGCGGACCGGTTTACGGTTCCCCAGTTCGCCCACGAAGGTTTCTTCACCGACATCACCGACTTCGCCGAAGCCGCCGGTGTCACCAAGGAGCTCTACTTCGACTTCGCTTGGGACGAGACAGTCTACAAGGGCGGCATCTACGCGCTTTCCTTTGACACGGACACTCGCGCCCTCTGGTACAACATGGACATCATGGAAGAGGCCGGTGTTGACTCCATGTCGCCGCCGTCCAACTTGGACGAGCTGCGGGCGGCCACCGAGGCGCTGACCGTGCGCGACGATACCGGCGCAGTCACCCGCTATGGCTTCAACCCCATCTATGACCAGGCCTGGCTCTACACCTGGGGCTTTGGCTTCGGCGGATCATTCCAGGACGACGATCGCCGCATCACCTTCGCCCATCCCCAGAACATCGAGGCCATGCAGTTCGTCAAGTCCTTCGTCGACGAGATCGGCGTAGAGGACATCGACGCCATGCTGGCCGCCTGCGCCGGCGGCAACTGCCGCGGCGAGAACGACTACTTCTGGACCGGGCAGAGCGCCATGACCTGCAGCGGCAACTGGAAAGTCGCGCAGCATCATCGCTACAAGCCGGACACCAACTACGGTGTCGTGCCGATGCCGGGACCCGACGGCCCCGCCCCGCACGCAAGCTGGGCCGGTGGTTGGAGTTGGGCCGTACCCTTCGGCTACGACGATGTAGAATCTGCCTTTGACGCCTGCTTCTACCTCTGCGGCCCCGAAGGCCAGCTCAAGTACAACAAGGACACCTTCCACATTCCGACGATTAAGTCGGCCGCCGAAGACCCATTCTTCCGCGAAGACCCGCTGCACGCCGTCTTCATGGACCTGCTGCCGGTTTCCCATGCCCGCCCGCCGATTCCGTTGGGCTCCAAGCTGTGGGACCTGCAGGTCAAGGCCTTCCGCGACGAAATTCCGCACGGTCTGAAGACCCCTGAGGAAGCTCTGATGGACATCGACGAAGAGATTAACGCCGGTCTGGAAGAGATTGGCTTCTTCAGCTAGTCGAACCATCGTCAGCCGTACCTCTGAGTGGTTTGCAGTTCGGCGACTGGCGCAGAGAGCACCGGTATCCGAACACGACATGAGACTGTAGAGAAGGGTAGCGGCTCACAAGGGCCGCTACCTGACTTCTACCATTTGGATGCCGGTGGAACTGCCCGGCACACAGAACTCTGCCATGGCTACTGCCACTGCTACAGCTAACCTGCCCCGCCGAAAACTGTCACAGGGAACGCGGCATACGATAAACGGGCTGCTTTTTGCCTCGCCCTGGATCTTCGGCCTGCTTGTTTTCTGGATCTATCCGACTCTGGCTTCAGCGTACTACAGCTTTACCAAGTACAACGGCGTCAGAAACCCGACATTTACCGGGCTCGCCAACTACATTGAGTTGTTCACAAAGGATGAGGAGTTTTTGGCGGCCGTTTACAACACGGTCTATTTCGCCGTAGTTTCCATCCCGCTGGCCATCTTTTTCGCTTTTGGCCTCGCGATGATGTTGAACGCCAAAATACGGGGACAGGTCGTCTACCGTACTATCTATTTCCTGCCTACCCTGGTACCGGAGGTGGCGCTGGCGCTGGTATGGGTCTTCATTTTTACGCCGCACAACGGTCTGATTGCGGCCCCCTTCAGGGCCTTCGGGTCGCGCGGCCCTTGCTGGCTGACCTGCGCTGAGTGGGCGAGGCCGACCCTCGTTTTGCTCGCCCTCTGGATTATCGGTCAACAGATTATCCTGTATCTCGCCGGCCTGCAGGATGTTCCACAAGACCTGTACGATGCCGCCGATGTAGACGGCGCCAACTTCCTGTCGAAGTTCCGCAATGTTACTGTCCCGATTCTGACGCCCGTGGTCTTCTTCCATCTGATTACGTCAGTGATTGGCGCCCTGAACTTCTTTGCGATCCCCTACATAATGACTGGAGGTACCGGCTTTCCAGCCAATTCAACCCTGTTCTATTCAATCTATCTCTATAAGAACGCGTTCCACTACCTCGAAATGGGCTATGCTTCGGCAATGGCATGGCTGCTCTTCATGTTTACCTTGGTTGTAACCCTGATCATCTTCCGGTCGGCCCGTCTGTGGGTCTTTTATGCAGGGGGCGAAGACTGAGATGGCCGTCGAAAGTCAGCAGGTCCAGGCTCAATTTGCGCGAGACCATGCCAGGCGGGTAATGGTCAGGCGTCTGCGGGGATTCGGTCGCAGCGTTCTTATCCACGCTAGCCTGATCCCGGCGGCCTTTGTATTCACTTTGCCCTTTCTTTGGATGCTGTCTACTTCCCTCAAACCGGACGTCCAGTTCTACGCCTACCCTCCTGTAGTCATTCCCTCTCCGTTTCAGTGGTCGAACTATCCTGATGCGGTGAAGTTCATCACCTTTTTCCTCTATCTTCGCAATACATTAACGATCGCCGTTCTTGCCACAATTGGGGTGCTGATCTCTTCGTCGCTGGTCGCCTACAGCCTTGCTCGTATTCCTTGGCGGGGTCGTAACTTTCTGTTCATCCTGACGATAGCAACTCTGATGTTGCCTTTTCAGGTCACGATGATTCCTCTGTTCATTGTCTTCAAAAACCTCAACTGGGTGAACTCGTGGCTCCCCCTCATCGTACCCCACTGGTTTGGGGGTGCACTCTACATCTTCCTTCTTCGTCAGTTCTTTATGACAATCCCGATGGAGCTGTCGGAAGCGGCCCGCATCGATGGCGCCAACGAGTTGAAGATCTATTATTCCATTATCCTCCCTCTCTCCAAACCGGCTCTGGCAACGGTCGCAATTTTCGAGTTTATCGCCCGCTGGCGCGACTATATCGGGCCTCTGATCTATCTGAGCGATCAGGAGCAGTACACGCTGTCGCTGGGCATCTACGAGTATCAGACGCAGTATGGCGCCGAATGGGGCCTGCTCATGGCGGCGTCAGTGCTGATCACGTTGCCGATCATTCTCCTCTTTTTCTTCTTGCAGAAGACCTTTGTGCAAGGCATTGCCCTAACTGGTATCAAGGGCTAGATCGAATAAGCGGGCCTGAAGGCGATGCCGGCCCCCTGCAATGTTGTTGCACTTCTCGCCGGAATCCGCTACCCTGTTCGCGACGTTCTCCCCTTCAACCAACCTGCTCACAGAGATTTTGACTCAGTGAGGATATCGGAATGCCCATACGTTTGGCCTTAATCGGATGCGGCAGGATTTCGCGTCGCCACGTGCTGGCAATGAAGGACCTGCAGGAACGCGCGCGCGGCGATTTTGTTGTGACTGCTGTATGCGACGCCAGCGCACAAGCGGCATCGGAACGCGCCGACATGATCGAGGAGCTCCTGGGCGAACGGCCTGCCGTCTACGGCACGCACGAGGAGCTTCTCGCCGGGGCACAGGTGGATGCAGCCGACCTCTGTCTTCCTCACGGACTCCATCACGGCATCGCCGTGGACTGTATGGAGGCCGGCCTGCACGTTCTCTGCGAAAAGCCCCTCGGCATCACGATCAAGGCCTGCCGCATGATGATAGAGGCAGCCGGGCGGACCGGACGAGTTCTGTCCACGGCCGCGCCGCACCGCCGTCAGCCGGGCCAGAGAACCGCCAAATGGGTCTTCGATGAATCCGGTCTGATCGGTCAGCCGCTGAGCTTCTTCCACCAGTATCGATCTTCGGCCGTTCTCCCCGGTGCCCCGGGGCAGGCGGACACCCGGCCGAACCCTTCGCAACTCTGGGGCCAGCAGCCGGACGGCTCCAGTGAACCGCTTCCCGATCACAAACGATGGCGCCGCGACAAGCTGATGTCCGGTGGGGGCCCGGTGCTCGACAGCGGCTTTCATTACTGTGACTCGCTTCGCTACTTCTTTGGTGAAGTTGAGAAAGTCTACGCCGTCCTGCAGTCGGTGAAATCGGGAACGCCGGAACCCTTTGGTGACTCTCCGGAAGATACTGTCTTCGTTACCTTTACCTTCAAGAACGGGGTCGCCGGCAGTTGGGGTTGGAGCCTGGCCGCGCCGGGCGAAGAGGCTTATGACGTGACCTTCTACGGCAGCCGGGGCTCACTGCGAGACACGACCGCGGCCCCGTTCTCGATCTTTCACCTCTTCCAGCGCACGCCGCAAAAGCTGGAGACGGCCCGTCTGGAAAGTTCCGACGGATCAGTCTACGACATGAGGGAGTTGGAAGCGATGCACAGGGCGTCGCTGTCGCAGGAGGAAGAGGAGTTCCTCTACCCGGGCGGGGTGACGGACGGGTTCTCAATCGAAATCTGGGAGTTTCTGGAGATCCTGCGCGGAAACAGAGAGGCGCCGGAAATCGACGGCTGGGAAGGTATGCGCTCGCTGGCCCTGGGCGACGCCATCTATGAATCGGGCCTGACAGGTGAGGTCGTGCTTGTCGACGACGTCCTCGATGGTTCTCGCTCTGAGTTTCAAGACCCGATCGACGCTCATTGGGGCCTGCGCTAGCTGGGATTAGGGAAGACAAATAGGAGGGAATCCATGTCTATCGGCATGAGTCGGCAGCAGAGAGCGGAATTTGATGAAAAGGGGTTCATTATTCTTGAGGACTTCCTGACCAATGCTGAGTTGGACAGGCTGCTGGCGGCAACCGATGAAGTCGCAGAGGAGGTGAGAGAGGTCCAGGGACTTGGACCAGAGGACCCGTTCGCCGTCCGCAATGCTCTCTCGCGCCATGAGGCATTTCTCGATCTTATCGATCACCCGCGCATGCTGCCGCTGGTGGTCGACGCCATCGGCTGGAACATCCAGATCCGGACCACCCATCTGGACTACCGGCCGCCCTACCCGGAAGACGTTCAACCCGGCACGCTTGGCGTCGGAGACGGCGCCGACCAGGAGATCGGCTATCGAAACCTCTCCTGGCACCCTGATCTCGCCAGCGACGCCCTCTTTATGGGGCCCTCACTTGACGGCCGCCTGCCCTTCATGGAGATCAAGGTATTCTATGTCCTCTCAGACTTGAGCGAATCGCAAAGCGGAAACCTTTGGATGGTTCCCGGCAGCCATCTTCGTTCGCCGAACGAGCTCCGACAGAACGGCAGGCAGGTTGATCCGGACGAAGCACTGGAGCTGCGGCTCAAGCCCGGCGCGGCGGTCGTCTGGCGTACGGCCGTCTGGCACTGCGTCGGCCCCAATCTATCCGACAGGACGCGCAAGATTATGCACGTCGGCTATCACTACCGCTGGCTGCGCCCTACCGACTACATCAGCCAGGACCGGGCTCTGATCGAGCGGAGTTCACCGATACGCAAACAGCTGTTGGGGGCCCTGGCCAGCGGCGGCGACCCGCTGGGAGGTGACTCGGCTTTCCACCCTTCTTCGCAGTACTGGCTGACGAAGAATGACGACGATGTGCCGTTGCGTGCGTGGGCCGAGGCCCGCGGCGTCGGCCGGGAAGGTCATTTTACCGCCCTCTGACTGGCCGTTGGTCATTGAAACGGTTTCTTGAAATGGCAAACATTCCGGACTTTCACTCGGTGAAGGACCAGGTCTTTGCGGACTTGGGCCTGTATCGGCAACTCTCAGGGCTGTACGACGGGCAGTGGCTCTCGGGCGAAGGCCGCCGCCGTGTTGCCGTCCATTCGCCCATAAACGGCGAATGGTTGGCCGATGTCGCCGTCGGTGACGAGAAAGACTATGATCGACTGATTGAACGGGCGTGGTCCTCCTTCGAGGAGTGGTCGCACGTGCCTGCGCCCAAGCGAGGCGAGGTCATACGGGCGGTCGGCGACCGTCTGCGCGACTATGTTGACAGCCTGGGCCTGCTGGTTACGCTCGAGGTGGGGAAGACGCCGGTTGAGGGCAGGGGCGAAGTGCAGGAGATGATCGACGTCGCCGATTTTGCCGTCGGGCTCTCCCGCCAGCTGTACGGAATGACCATTGCCAGCGAGCGCCGGCACCACCGCTTGTATGAGCAGTGGCATCCGCACGGCGTCGTCGGCGTCATTACCGCTTTCAACTTTCCCTGTGCGGTCTGGTCTTGGAACGCCTTTATCGCCTCGGTCATCGGTAATGTGGTCGTATGGAAGCCGTCGCCTGACGCGGCGCTCACCGCGATTGCCGCCACGAATATCGTCAATGAAGTGCTTGACGAGCATGGACTGCCGCCACTCTTCTTTCTGGCGGTCGATGGCGGCGGCGAAATGGGGCGGCGAATGAGTGGCGACCGCAGGCTGCCATTGCTATCGTTTACAGGCTCGGTAGGAACGGGCCGGGAGGTGGCGGCCAGAGTCGGCAAACGGCTGGGCCGCTCGATTCTTGAGCTTGGCGGAAACAATGCGGCGGTAGTCACCCCGGACGCCGACATGGAGATTGCCCTGCGCGGGGTCGCTTTTGGCGCGCTCGCCACCGCAGCGCAGCGATGTACGACGACCCGGCGCCTCATCCTTCACGAGAGCCTCTTTGACAGCTTCCTTCCCCGCCTTGTTGAAGCCTACGCTGCGGTAAAGGTGGGAAGCCCGCTGGATCCGGACGTGCTCGTTGGTCCCCTGATTAACAGGCAGGCCGTTGACAGCTATACGGCTGCCATCGGGCAGGCGGAAGAATCCGGCGGACGTGTGCTGGTGGGAAACGCTTGCTTGGAGCTGGCGGGCCTGGAAGGCGGGAGCTATGTAGCGCCAACCCTGATCGAAGGGCTGCCGCCCGATTCGGATATCGTCGGTGAAGAGACCTTTGCGCCGATTCTCTATGTTCTTGGTTATTCGGACCTGGAAGAGGCCTTCGCTATCCACAACTGCGTGCCTCAAGGTCTGTCATCTGCTATCTTCAGCAACAACCTGCGCGAGGTTGAGGCCTTTCTGAGCGTCGTGGGCAGCGACTGCGGCTTGGCCAGCGTCAATACCGGCACGGCCGGCGCGGAGATCGGCGGGGCCTTCGGCGGCGAGAAGGATACCGGCGGCGGGAGAGAAAGCGGGTCCGACGCCTGGAAAGCATACGCCCGGCGTCAGACGGTTACGGTGAACTACGGTGTTGAGCTTCCTCTTGCCCAAGGGGTCACATTTGACGTGAACTAGGGTAGCAGGCAAGTCTTCCTCGGAGGCTCCCCGAAATGTAGGGGCAGGCCTTGTGCCTGCCCTCCGGGAACCCTGGCTAGTTGCCCGTAGGGTACCGTCGACCTTGAGCCACGGCGTGGATACGCTCGACCGGACCCCCTAATGGAACGAGAATGGCTGCGAAACTCGTGACCCCGTTTGCCGCGATTACATTGTGCTCAGGGGCGACCGTGCGGGCCGCAATGATGCGGTCCAGAGAATCGTATGCCGTCAGGATGACCTGCACTTCGATCGACTCATCCTGGCCGGTGTTGCGCACAGAGCCTGTGACATTGTATGAACTATACAGTTCCCCTTCGAAGGTCAGATCCTCTACAACCAGGTCCCGGTAGTAACCCCCTTCATACGCAGGTACGCCGCCGAGCGGGAAGATCTGGTAGCTCGCGAACTCTTTGGGGGCCTTTTCAAAAAGAATGGCAAACGGCGCCACGCCCCCCGGATCAACGAGGTTCAGCAGAACGAAGCCCTGCTCCTCTGCAATGGCATTCTGGTCGGCGTCCAGGAGCTTGACGCCGATCTGCACCTGCTCCAGCGTGAGTGCGCTGGTATTCTCTACTTCCCCCAAAACCCAGAGTCCGCCAAGAGGTGTGAAGCTGAAGTGGATCTTCTGATGAGCGAAAGGAATGGGAGTCGGCGTTGGTCTGGCGCCTGCCGCTCCGCCGTCAACCGAAACCCGGTACGGAATCACCAGTTGCTGGCCCTGCTGGAGAGTGCGCGGGTCCAGAATGTTGTTTTCCTCCTGTAAGGCTGCCACGGTTACGCCGTACTGTTCGGCAATGCGTCCGAGAGTGTCGCCTGGCGCGACCAGGTAGATGGTCGGCTCCGGTGTTGCCGTCATCGTCGCTGTTGGGGGAGGCGTGAAGGGGGCCGGTGTCGCAGTGGGGACCGGCGTCGGACTGGAGGGAGGCGAGAAAGTAGCGGCAGGCTCAGGTACAGGTGTTGAAGTCGGGATCAGGGTGATGACTTGCCCGCATCCTGACAGGAAGAACAGTCCCGCAACTGCTCCAACGGCAAACACAGTTACTTTTCTTGCTGTCGCAAAAAGATAGTTCATTCGTTTTAACACCTGATGTTCAAGAAGACATTGTATCACATCCTCTTTTCGTTGCCGACACGATTCTGGTCGGATATACTACTGGAATGTCTGAGACAGAATTGGAAGTCAGGCCCGAAACGAGGTGTTGGCATGAAAGTTGCGATTCTTTCCGATAGCCACGATAACATCTGGAATCTTGAAAAGGCGCTTGCTGCCGTCTCTTCCGAGGGCTGCGACGTCATGTTGCACTGCGGCGACCTGGTAGCCCCCTTCATCGTTGCGCAGATGGCGCAGGCCTTTGACGGGCCCGTCCACGTGATTGAAGGAAACAACGACGGTGACGGGAGACTTCAGCAACAGGTGGCCGCCGGCTTCCCCCAGGTAACGCTGCACGGGCCCTATGCCGAACTTGAGCTGGGCGGGCGAAAGGTTGCCCTGATTCACTATCCGGAGCCGGCGAGGCGCATCGCACAGAGCGGCCTGTTCGACCTGGTCTGCTACGGCCATGACCACCAACGGCGCCATGAGCGGGTTGGCGAATGTCTCTTGGTTAATCCCGGAGAGGTGATGGGCCGCTACGGCAAGCCAAGTTGGGGCATATATGACTGCGCGACTCACCGCTTTTCCCTGCGGGAAATTCAGACCTCCAGCGCTGACTGACCCCCTTCGTCCGCAGCGCCCAGCTCCATTTAGCGCCCACATCTTCTGACCGGGAGATATTCCCTTGTTTGAACTGGTCTTTCTTGGAACCTCGGCTTCGGCGCCTTCTGTTCACCGGGGTCTGTCCGCGGCAATGGTGATGGTGCAGGAACACCGCTTTCTTATCGACTGCGGTGAAGGCACGCAGCGCCAGATTCTGCGCAGCGGGCTTGGTTTTCGACGGCTGGACAAGATTCTTCTCACCCATGGTCACCTCGACCACATTCTCGGACTTGGAGGGCTTGCCAGCACACTCGGTCACTGGGAGACTCTGGAGGAGCTGGACATATACGGTGGCAGGCCCGCGCTCTCCCGGGTCAACCGTCTGATGGAGGTCGTTTTTGGTGTTGGCAACGTCTCTCAGGCGGGCGTGAGCCTGAATGAAATCGAGGCGGGAACTCTGTTCGAGGGAAAGGGTTTTACTCTCTCAGCCTTTTCCGTGCCGCATCGCGGCAGCGGCTGCTATGGCTTTACGTTCGAGGAAGAGACGCGGTCGCCGTTCGACAATGCGAAGGCGGAGGCGCTGGGCGTACCTGCCGGGCCTGAGCGGCGCGAGCTGGTGTCAGGGCGGCCGGTCGTCCTGTCCGATGGGCGTACCGTTCAGCCGGAAGAAGTCCTGGGTGAACCGCAGAAGGGCGCGAAGCTGTGCTTTGTCGGCGACGTCAGCCGCACCGGGCCGCTGCACAAGATAGTTGCCGGCGCGGATATGCTGGCGATTGAGGCGACATACCTTGAAGAGGAGCGTGAACTGGCAAAGAGCCACGGCCACATTACAGCGCGCGCTGCGGCCCGGCTGGCGCAGAAGGCCGGTGTGAAGCAGCTGGTGCTTCACCACATAAGCCGCCGCTACCACGCCAGGGCGATTCTGGAAGAGGCCCGGGCGATCTTCCCCAAAACGGATGTTGCCGGCGATCTCGATCTCTTCAGAATCCGCAGGGGCAAGCCGGTCGAGCTTCAAGCCGGCCCCAAGTACGTGGTTCGCTGAAGGGCGTGGAGACCAGGGCGCTTGCAACTTACTGCGTATATGTCCTGGGAGGCTGCCCAATATGTAGGGGCAGGCCTCGTGCCTGCCCTCGCACGCCCGTCCAGGCCGCATTCTCCGCCCACCCCCACAAACTACGGTAGGGGCAGGCCTTGTGCCTGCCCTCGCGTAGGCTCTAAGTGGGTTCCTTGAGAATGCCCTTCGTGGACTCTTTGGCTAACTTCGTCAATGTTGGCAAACCAAACTAAATGCGATTGCCCTGGGGTGGCCGCCTGATGGCGCGACGTATAAGGTCAGGAGCGTAAGGTCCCGCCGGTGGCCCTCTCCACAGTGCGGATGATGCGCTGCCTGAGCCGGTTGACCTCCCTTTCCTTCAAGTTGTGGTCCATGCTCTGGTAAGTTACCCGGTACGCCAGAGACTTGCAGCCCACCGGCAATGACTCGCCTCGATAGATGTCGAATAGCTCCACGGAGGCAAGCACGGGCTCTCCGTCGCGTCCGCCTCCCTCTACAATCGCGTCGCGCAAGCGGCGCTGCGTGACCTCTTCTTTTACCACGAAGGCCAAATCTTCCACGACCGGCGGGTAGACACTGATCGGGGCCATCTGAGAGAGCCGCCAGCTCGGGCGCACCAACGGAGCGATCTTCAACTCCGCCAGCACCACGCGTTCGCCCCCCAGGCCAAACGCATTTCGGACCTGTGGATGCAATTCTCCCACAATACCGAGCTCATCGTCCTGCAGTGAGATCAGCGCGCATCGGGGTCCAAACATGGTTTCGCTTACTGCGTCGTCGGCGCCGCTCTCGGGATGGGCGCTGAACAGATATTCGCTCTGCGCGAAACCGAGTCTTTCCAGGAGAGTTTCAACGATTCCTTTCAAGTCAAAGAAGTCAAAAAACTCTGATTCGAATTCGGGCGGTTCGGAAGAAGGATTGGATGGATGCGGGTCGCGGAGACCGCGCAGCGCGATGCACAATCTGCGCTGCTCCTCAGGCAGTTTCAAGTCTGAGTTCTCCCCATCCGAATGCCCGCTGGGCGCGGCCGGGGGTCGATAGGTGCGTCCGATCTCAAAGACCGCCAGCCGGTCCTTGTAGCGCAGGTTGTAAGCCAGGTTTTCAAGCGCGCTCACGATCAGATTTCTCCTCATCACCCGGCGCTCCGGTGAGAGCGGATTCGTCAGTGAGATGAAGCGGCTGGGATCGCTTGCCGCGCCCGCGTTTTCCTCTTCGCCGATCAACGAAGGGCCGCGTTCTGCCCCCGCTAATCTGGCATGATTTTCCGGCGTGGTGAGCGTGTGATTCACCGTGTCCTGCAGCCCGCATCCGATCAGAATATCGCGGATATTCTCCTCCGTCTCCAGCGGGGCATTGCGGCGCTGGGGAGGCAGGACGGTATCGAGGAGCGTTTCGGAGACCTTGTCGTAACCGACCACGCGGGCCACCTCTTCCGTCAGGTCGGCGGGCAAGGATACGTCGAGCCGGTGCCAGGGCGCCGTTGCGGCAATTACGCGTTCGCCTTCAGCGCGGGCCAGCCCGAACCGGGCCCTTTCAGGGGTATCTTCCGGCAGATCGGACAGCTCTTCAACGGCAAACTCCAGCCGCTGCAGCGCAGAGCCAATCTCGGCGAGAGAAAGGTCCATGCCCAGAAGTCGCTTCACGTCGCTGCGGGAAGTGAAAACTTTGACCTGGGGCTGCGGCGCCGGGTAGGTATCGACGATTCCGGGAACGACGCGTCCCCCGGCAAACTGCTGCATCAGGTCGGCTGCGCGTCGCGCGGCCAGCTCGTTCAAGGAGGCCGGCACCCCGCGGGTGAAGCGGTGGCTCGCCTCGCTGTGAAGGCGCAGCGTCTGCGAGGTGCGGCGGTTGTTTATTCCGTCGAAAGTGGCTGATTCAAGCAGAAGGTTCGTGGTCCCCTCGTGCACCTCTGTTTCGCCGCCGCCCATCACGCCGGCGATGGCAACCGGGCCGGCCTTGTCGGCGATGACCAGCATTGAGGGTTCGAGATTGCGCTCTTGACCGTCAAGGGTCTCGAGTCTCTCGCCTTCCTTGGCCGTGCGCACGATGATGGTCGGCCTGGAGTCGCCGAGTTTCTCGGCCCTGGCGGCGAGAAGATCGTAATCGAATGCGTGAAGCGGCTGACCCGTTTCCAACATGACGTAGTTTGTTATGTCGACGATGTTGTTTATGGGCCGCATACCCGCACTGGACAGCCGGTCCTGCAGCCATCTCGGCGACTCTCCTACCTTGATGTCGCGGAGTACCGTTCCGGTGAAGCGCTGACACAGATCGGGGTCGTCAATCTGGGCGGACACGTACTCTCCGGCAATGTCCTCCCCGACGGATGCGTCGATGTCTTCAGGTAGGTGGAGGACGCCGCCGGTCAGAGCCTGCACCTCTCTGGCGACGCCCCACATTGAGAGGCAACGCGCCATGTCCGGCGTCAGATCGATCTCCAGGATTTCGTCGCCCAGGTAGTGGCGAAGCGGCGTTCCTACCGGCGCGTCATCAGGCAGAAGGAGGATCCCCTCGTGTTCTTCGCTGAGGCCCAGCTCCAGCTCTGAGCAGACCATCCCCCGCGACTCGACCCCGCGGATCTTGGCCTTCTTCAGCCTCTTGTGGGGACGGGGCAGCTCTTCGCTGTATGCGTCGACCAGCAGCGCGCCTTCGCGGGCAAACGCGACCTTGAGAACAGGGAGGTCGCCTGCGGAAAGCGAACAATCCCTGTACTGGAAGAGATTGGGCGCGCCGGTCACCACCCTCTGAAGCGGCGGTTCACCTGCGCCGCTGGAGATCTCGTGGGCTACGTCCACGAGCACCAACCGGTCGGCGTCAGGATGTGGTAGAACGGACGCGACCTGACCGACGACTATCTTGTCCTCTTCCCACCAGTCGCCGGTATTGGTCAGGCTCGCCTCTTCCAGGCCGGCCAGGGTCAGTCGTTCCGCCAGTTTGGGCGTCGGGATAAGGATGTCGACGTACTCCCGCAGCCAGGACAATGGGACAAGCATAGTCTGTTCTCAACTGATGTAGCGGCGCCTGGCCGTTGCCAGGTGCCGGCAGTGGAGTCTGGATTTCTGGTGATTGTAGCAGAAGATGGTCGAAAGACGCAGATTTTCCTAGCCAAGCCGACCGCAAGCCAAAGCATTGTGGACAAGATCGTGGGAAAGGGAACGCCAGTACCCCCAGCAGCGTCGAAAGGAGTCCAGGCTCCGCAACTCTTCGGCGACGACGCCCAGTTCCTGTGCGGGTACGGTCCGAAAACCCGCGATTTCATCCGTATCGGTCGGGCTGAACGCCTTGCTGAGACTCTGAAGGTAGAAAATGTAGCTGACGAAGGAATTGATACTGCTTCCATTGATGAAGTGGCAATCCAACACGCCCAGGAATCGGCACACCTGGACCTCCTGTCCAGTCTCTTCAGCGATCTCCCGGAAAAGCGCCTTCTCGACCGACTCTCCCCGTTCGATGCGTCCGGTCGGCAGGCGATAGATCGGCCTTTCGTAACGGTGCTTCGTATGCAGCAGGATCTCTCCGTTGAGCTGCCGGATTGCGAATACCACCTCTCCCCGTCGGTCTGGGTCCGCCTGTCCCCGATAGGAGCGCAAGTAGGCGTCGGTTTCTATGCAATGACGGCGGCAAAGAGGTTGCCCGTACTTGCTTACAAGGGCCTGGATTTCCGACCGGTCTATCTGGGGCGCTACCGTTGACTGTGAAGACATTGCCGCGCCAAACGCGTCGAAGATGGTGACTTTCCGAAAGGTGCTGCCAGGATTTGAGCGTGATCTGTTGTGGAGACTGAACAGTAGTGAGCAGCGTCAGAGATCATCAAGATCTTCGGCGATGAGTGACTGGGCTTCGGCGGGATCGAGGATTACGCCGCCGCCTTCGGCCCCGCCGGGAACCCCGGCGCCTCCCGCACCCGGCTGGGACGGGGAGGCCGAACTTTCGAGCCCCCTCCGCAGTTTCTGCCTGCTCTGCTGTAACCCTTCAACTTCCATCAGCTGCAGTCCGTAACGGTTTTCGGGATGGAGAAGTGTGTCGATAAGGTCCAGGCCAATCTGCTGACCCAGCTGGCGGACGTTTTGAAAGCTCTTCCAGGGCGCGTGGGCAATGCGAAGGAACTCCCTGCCGGCCTGCGTGCGCATTCCGTCCAGTTTGTAAGGAACGATTGTCCTTTCAAGCCGGATCGCGAGTTGCCATTCGGCGCCAAAAGGCGCTGTGATGTCCCTTCCCAGGAGAAAGTAGATCCTGTCCACGTTGCTGATCAGTTCAAACAGCGTGTCGTAGTCGACCCCTTCGGCCGGCGTACGGCGTATTTCGGCGCCCACCTGCACCGGCAGCTCTGCCAGCGTGCGTCCGACAAGCGCCCTTTCCTGTTCCAGATCTTTGGTTGCGCTAACGAAGATGCGAAGTTTCTCAGCCATTGCCAACGAACTTCTACCTGAGAGGGTCCCGAGGAGGTTGAGTGCCGACCGTTTCGATTCTCTCGAACTGCCACAAGGCTATTTTCCATGATCAGGCGCGGAAACGCCAAAATCTCCAATGAGTGACGGAGAATCGCGTTGCAGTCTGCGGGAGTGGCAGATGCCCGCAGGCGGAGAGGGGTTGGCTGGCCTTCAAGCCGAAGACGCGGCATCCCGCCTCTGCTGCCGCTCCCAGTATTCGAGATCGGCGTCGACCATGAGGCGGGCCAGCTCCGCAAACGAGACGGACGGCTCCCACCCGAGCTGGCGGCCCGCCTTGGACGCGTCGCCGACAAGCAGGTCGACCTCAGCGGGGCGGTAGAAGCTCTCGTCCTGAACGACGTACTCCCGCCAGTCCAGGTCGACGTGGCTGAATGACTCTTCGAGGAATTCGCGCACACTGTGTGTTTCGCCGGTGGCTACCACATAGTCCTCCGCGCTGTCCTGTTGCAACATGAGCCACATTGCCCGCACGTAGTCCGGCGCATAGCCCCAGTCGCGGCGGGAATCCAGGTTGCCCAGCCGCAGTTCATTGGTCAGACCAAGCTTGATGCGCGCCGCGGCGTTGGTGATCTTGTGGGTCACGAATTCCAGGCCGCGGCGGGGGCTCTCGTGGTTGAAGAGAATGCCGGAACAGGCGTAAATGTCGTAGCTCTCGCGGTAGTTGACCGTAATCCAGTGGCCGTAGACTTTCGCCACGCCGTAGGGGCTGCGGGGATAGAAAGGTGTGCGTTCAGACTGGGGGACTTCGCGGACTTTGCCGAACATTTCGCTGCTGCTGGCCTGGTAGAAGCGGATCGAAGGATCGACGATGCGGATAGCGTCAAGCAGGCGGGTAACGCCCAGCGCGGTGAACTCACCGGTCAGGACCGGTTGCGTAAAGCTGGTGGGGACAAAGCTCTGGGCGGCAAGATTGTAGACTTCACTCGGCCTGTACGCCTGCAGGATGCTGATCAGGCTCAACTGGTCGAGCAGATCGCCCTGGGCGATCTCGATTTCGTCCTGAATGTGCCTGATGCGGTCGAAGTTGATGGTGCTCGTCCGGCGAACCATCCCAACGACCTTGTAACCCTGCTTGAGAAGAAGCTCGGCCAGGTAGCTTCCATCCTGTCCGGTTACTCCCGTTATCAGTGCAGTAGGCATGGACCTGGCTCCTGTGAAAAGCTGCCCCGCTTTCGGATGGCAGAGCGGCAATCCGGCAACTGTTGTGCAAAAGGCATCCGAAGAGACGGCCTGCATTCAGGCCGGCGCGCTGGCCGGACCTTCCTCAACGTCACGTCTGGCCGCCCTATTATCGACCCGAAGACAGGGCGCCGGTTCTTCCCCGCCAGTATCGGAGGACATCTGTCAGACTCTCGCGCAGAGAAATAGCGGGAACCCAGTTCGTTTTCCTCAAAAATCTCTCCGGATTGCAGACGACGCGGGCTACGTCGCTGGGCCGCAGCCGCTGTGGGTCCTGTTCCACACTGATTTGAACAGTGCTCAGTTCCAGCAGAACCTCCAGCAGCTCCTGGACGGGGAAGGATGATCCTGTGCCGACGTTGTAAACGCCGCCGGCTTCTCCATACTGAAGTGCAAGCCAGTAGGCGCGCACCATGTCTCTGACGTCGGTGTAGTCGCGTTCGGCTTCCAGGTTCCCCACCTTGAGGACAGGCGCCTGCAGGCCCTCCTCTATTTCGGCAATCTGCCGCGCAAAGGCGCTGGCGACGAAACTGTCGGACTGTCCCGGTCCGATATGATTGAAGCTTCGAACGCGCACGGTGGGCAGTCCATAGTTGAACCAGTACTGCTGCGCCATCAGGTCCTGCGCGACCTTGCTGATGCCGTAGGGAGAGTTGGGGCGCAGGGGAGTCTCTTCGTCAACCGGAAGGTCCTCAGGCTCGATCAGGCCGTAGACCTCTGAAGATGCCACGACGAGTATGCGGGCGTCCGGTGTGTGGCGCCGCACTGCTTCCAGCAGGTTCAGCTGGCAGCCGATGTTCAACTCATAGGCCGCCCACGGCTGGTCCCAACTGGCGCGGACGTCGCTCCACGCCGCGAGATGGAAGACAAAATGCGGCTTGACGTTCTCGATTACTTGGTCGACCCAGGAGGAATTGCGAAGGTCCCCCTTGTGCAGGTGCAGCCGGCGGCGGAGCTCCTGAATTCGACTGTCGGCGCGGTGTATGGTGCCGTGAAGTTCCAGGGACTGGTTGAAACTTCCCGACAACAGGTAGCCCGCCAGGGCTGAGCCGACAAAACCGGAGATTCCGGTGACCAAAACGCGCACGAAGCCTGCCTTTCCTGAAAGGGCAATTATAGCAGACCCGGTCAACGCAACGCGAACCGAAGCCAGTGAGAGCAGGGCAGTCGCATCGTATCGCCCTGGCTTCTTGGGAGGCTGCCCGAAATGTAGAATCAGGCCCTGTGCCTGCCCTCGCACACGTCGCCCGCGTCGCCTCTCCCGATCTCCCTCAAACCTCCCGTAGGGGCAGGCCTTGTGCCTGCCCTCGCACACGTCGCCCGCGTCGCCTCTCCCG
>VXMH01000013.1 GCA_009841235.1 Caldilineaceae bacterium SB0661_bin_32
AAGGATTTTGGCAGGTTTTGTCATGTTTTTGGGGGGATGTATTATATTTTATATTGTTATTTATCGAGTTGGGCCGAACTGTTGCCTGGGCTGAAATAACCACTGTTTGCGTGATCACTGTTTGCGTGATCACGCAAACAGTCCGGGATGCACGCACCAAAAACGGAGTTTGACAAACATTGGATGATCGCATACAATGGGCCACAATTTGCATTCACGCGGAATTCCTCAGCGCTTTCCAGCTGTCTGCAAACCTAAAAGGAACCAGTTCAGCGAAAAACCCGCTGAAGTTCTGCATGACCCAACAGACCATCTTTACCGAAAAAGCCCCCGCTGCGATCGGCCCGTATTCCCAGGCCGTGGCTACAGAGCATCTGCTTTTCACTTCGGGTCAGATCGGAATCCATCCCCTGACCGGTCAACTACGACCAGGCATCGTCGAGCAGACCCACCAGGTGCTGGAAAACCTCGCTGCGGTTCTCGACGCGGCCGGCTCCAGCATGGGACAGATCGTCAAGACGACGATCTTCCTGACCGACATGGCCGAATTCCCCACCGTGAACGAAATCTACGCGCAAGCGTTCCAGGATGAACCTCCTGCTCGCAGTACAGTGCAGGTAGCCGCACTGCCACTCGGCGCGCTGATTGAAATTGAGGCGATAGCATTACGCGCCAGTGGCGCCTCCGCCGGCGAACAGTAGTACCTTTCCACAGAGAAGACAAAGTCAGTCTTCACGCCCCGTATACAGTTCAGAGCAGTGCAGTCCCCTGGCTTGCACTGATTCGAATGCGAAGAGAGCGCGCCCAACGCTGGCAGAACGGTGCTTGAGTAAAATCAGATCGACGTGGAGTTCGATTGTACAGTGGTTTCCTTTGAAAATTGTCGAGATCAACAGGTGCCTGCCGTTAATATATATACCTTATTGGAGGAAGTAAGATCGTCATGTCAAACCACCATGCAGCAGCAGTAATGGAAGCACAAGCAGATTTCCTGACAGAGGAGATCGACGCGGGACCGCCGCAGGACGACCATCCAATGGCCCTGCTCCTGCAGGAATCCGACGATTCCTTCGTCAACCAGCCGCAACAAGGTGACATTCGCCACGGCGTCGTTGTCGATAAACGCGCCGGTGAGCTGCTCATCGACATCGGCTACAAGTCCGAAGGCATCGTCACCGGCCGCGAAGTCGACCGCCTCGAAGGCGACTTCAAGGCGATGACCATCGGCGACGAGGTGCCCGTCTACGTAATGCGCGAAGACCGCGACGGAAACCTCCTCCTCAGCATCTCCCGCGCCCGGGCCGAGAGCGACTGGAAACACGCCGAAGAGCTGCTCGAAACCCAGGACATGTTCACCGGCTCCGTCAGCGGCTTTAACCGCGGCGGCGTCATCGTCAAGATCGGGCAGGTGCGCGGCTTCGTGCCCGCCAGCCAGCTCAGCAGCGAGAGCCAGTCCCAGCAGCTGACCGAAGGCGAGCCGGACAATCGCTGGATGAAGCTGATGGACGCCGAGCTGCGGATGAAGGTCATCGACCTGGACCGCCGCCGCAACCGCCTGATCCTTTCAGAGCGGGTCGCCATTCGCGAATGGCGCCGTGAGCAGAAGGAAAGACTGCTCGAATCCCTTGAAGAAAACACCGTCTGCGAAGGCGTGGTCAGCAGCCTCGCCGACTTTGGCGCCTTCGTCAACCTCGGCGGCGCCGACGGCCTCATCCATCTGAGCGAGTTGAGCTGGGGCCGCATCAGCCATCCCAAGGAAGTGGTCTCGATCGGAGAGAAGATCCAGGTCATGGTCCTCAACGTCGATCGAGAGCGTAAGCGTATCGGTCTCAGCCTGCGCCGTCTGCTGCCGGAGCCGTGGGAAACGGTGCCGGACCGCTATGAAGTGGGGCAGATCGTGCGCGGCGTCGTGACCAAACTGGTCCACTTCGGCGCCTTCGCCCGTCTCGACGGCGACACTATCGAAGGCCTGATCCACATCAGCGAGCTGACCGAACGCCGCATCACCCATCCCAGCGAGGTCGTGACGGAAGGCCAGGGGCTTGAGTTGCGCATCATTCGCATCGATACCGACAAGCGGCGCATGGGTCTCAGCCTCAAGCAGGTCGCGCCCGAAGAGGAGTCGGTCGAATTTGATTGGGAACCGGTTCCTCTCGAAGAAAACGAAGCGAACGCCGGGAGCACAGTCGAAGCTGCCGCCGAAGTCAGCGCGGAGGGCACGGAAGCCGCCAGCGAACAGACCGACCCGGCTGAAGCTCCGGAGGCCGCCAAGGTAGTCGCCTAGCTCCTGAACGCCGGCTGCTCCGGTTCCAGCCGCGGCCGCGCCGCGCGAAACCGCGCCCGGCCGCGCCAAAACAGAATCTCAGGTCGTCCGCCCCCGGCATCGACCATCTCGCAAAAAACGCGTTGGACACCGCGTCCAGCGCGTTTTTTCTGAATTGACAAAATGTACGGGCCGTCGTTACAATATATGCTGTCGTTACAACATAGATAGTCAACGATTAAACGTATGGCGAGCCGGTACGATCAGCCCGGCCCCCCGCACGTGCCGGTCCTGTCAAGCGGCTCGCCAGCCCCAGAACGCCTATTGCACCTTACCTTCCGACAGGCGCCAGGCCCCTCTCTTTTCGCGACCGTGCGCTCGGATTCGCTTCCGAACCGTCCTCCGCATCCACGGCAGCAACGCTTGCCGGACGCCAACCGTTGCCAGGGAGCCAATGCCAAGGAGCCAATGCCAAGGAGGCAATGCTAAGGGGGCAAACGGAATTCCGATTACGTCAGGCGGTCGGCGTCTATGGTATAGTAGGTTCTGTCCGCTTGCTTTTACATAGGAATACGACGATTGAGGGAACGTACCCATGTCTGATAAACTCGAACGCTTCACGAAACGTGCGCGCCGAGTCCTGACGCTTGCACAGGAACAAGCCCTGCGGCTTAATCATAACCATATCGGTACCGAACATCTGCTCCTGGGCCTCGTCCAGGAGGAGAACAGCGTCGCGGTCAAGGTCCTCAAGGAGCTGGGCGTCGAACCGGGTCAGGTCGTGCGCGCGGTCGAACGCTACGTCGGACGCGGCGAACGCGCGCCCCTGGGCAAACCGACCCTCGCCCCGCGCACAAAACGAGTTATCGAACTGGCTGTCGAAGAGGCCCGCATGATGGGCAACCACTACATCGGCACCGAGCACCTGCTGCTCGGCCTTGTGCGCGACGGCGACGGCGTTGCCGTCAACGTGCTGCGCAACCTGGGCATCAACCTCGATCGCGTCCGCACACAGACCGCCCGCGACCTCCTGCAAAACAGCGCTCAATCCAAAGAAAAGCAGAAGAAAGAGTCCAAAACGCCCTTGGTGGACCAGCTCGGCCTCGACCTCACCGCCTCCGCTGAGGAGGGGCGCCTGGACCCGGTCATCGGCCGCCAGATGGAGATCGAGCGCGTAATCCAGATCCTCAGCCGCCGCAACAAGAACAACCCGGCCCTAATCGGCGAGCCGGGCGTCGGCAAGACCGCCATCGTCGAAGGACTGGCCCAGCGCGTTGTCGACGGCGACGTGCCCGAGCCGCTCCTCAACAAGCGCATCCTCATGCTCGACGTCGGCAGCCTGGTCGCCGGCACCATGTACCGCGGCCAGTTCGAGGAACGCCTTAAAAAAGTTATCGAAGAGATCATCAACAGCGGCGCCATTCTTTTCATCGATGAAGTCCACATGCTCGTCGGCGCAGGGGCAGCCGGCAGCAGCGTCGACGCCGCCAACATCCTCAAACCGGCCCTCAGCCGCGGCGAGCTCCAGGTCATCGGCGCCACAACGCTCGACGAATACCGCAAGCATATCGAGCACGACGCCGCGCTTGAACGCCGTTTCCAGCCGATCCTTGTCGAAGAGCCGACCATCGAAGAGACGATCGAGATCCTCAAGGGCATCAAGAGCCGTTACGAGGAGCACCATAAACTGATCATCTCCGAAGAGGCCCTCGACTCCGCGGCCCATCTGGCGGCACGCTACGTGCCAGACCGTTTCATGCCGGACAAGGCCATCGACCTCATCGACGAGGCCGGCAGCCGCGTGCGCATGTACAAAGCGCCCCACGCGGTCAGCCTGCGCGAGACCTTCATCGACCTCAAACGCCTCCAGAAGGAAAAAGAGGAGGCGCTCGAAACGCAGCGCTTCGACGACGCCATCGACCTGCGCTATCAGGAGGTGGAGCTGCAGTCCAAGCTCGACAAGCTGCGCGAAGGCTGGCGCCAGGTCGCCAACCAGCCGGTCGTCTCCGCCGACGACATCGCCGAAGTCGTCTCCATGTGGACCGGCGTCCCCGTCTATCGCATGGGCGGCGAAGAGCGCGAACGCCTTCTCGGCATGGAAGACGAGCTCCACAAACGCATCGTCGGCCAGGATGAACCGATCAAGGCGATCAGCAAGGCGGTGCGCCGCGCCCGCGCCGGGCTCAAGGACCCGAAGCGGCCCATCGGCAGCTTCATCTTCCTGGGGCCGACCGGCATCGGAAAGTCCGAGCTGACCAAAGTTCTCGCCGAATTCCTCTTCGGCAGCGAAGAGGCGCTCATCAAGCTCGACATGAGCGAGTTCATGGAGCGGCACAACGTCAGCCGCCTCGTGGGCGCGCCCCCCGGCTACGTCGGCTACGAAGAGGGGGGCCAGCTCACCGAAGCGGTCCGCCGCCGCCCCTACTCCGTGGTCCTTCTCGACGAGATCGAAAAGGCCCACCCCGAAGCCTTCAACATGCTGCTCCAGATAATGGAGGACGGCTCCCTCGCCGACGCCAAGGGCCGCCGCGTCGACTTCCGCAACGCCCTGCTCATCATGACGAGCAACGTCGGCGCCAACCTGATCCAGGGCTCCAAGGGCATCGGCTTCGCGATCACGGCTGATGAGCAGACCCGCATGGAAACCGAATATGAGCAGATGAAGTCGAAGGTCATGGACGCGCTCAAGAAGACCTTCCGCCCTGAATTCATCAACCGTCTCGACGGCATCATGGTCTTCCGCAGCCTCACGAAAGAGGAGATTACCGAAATCGTCGAGCTCGAGCTGCGCACGCTGCGCGCCCAGCTCGACGAGCAGGAGATGAAGCTGGAGCTCACGCCCGCCGCCCGCTACGCCATCGCCGACGCCGGCTACAACCCGGACTACGGCGCCCGCCCCCTGCGCCGCGTCATCCAGAGCGAGGTCCAGGACCCGCTCAGCGAGGCCCTGCTCGAAGGCCGCTTCGTCCCCGGCGACACGATCCAGGTCGACTTTATTCCCAACGCGCCCGCCGGCCCGACCGCAGAGCACGCGGCCGCCCAGCAGTCGTCCGGCTCCCGCAACCCCTTCGACTCGACCAACGGCGCCGCCGACGAAGGCCCCAAGGGCGCGTACGAGTTCACCGCCATCGCCCACCGCGCGCGGGAAGAGGAAGAACCGGAAGACAGCGAAGCCACCGAAGAGCTCGAAGCGCTTCTCCAATAGAGCTCGAAGCCCTCCTGCAATAGCCCGTACCGCTGCCCCCTGCCCAAGCGAACCGATCAAAAAAAGAACCCCTGTCAAGGGGTCCTTTTTTTATGCTCAACCAAGCGCTTCAACTGACTGCTTCAGGCATTCTCCTCTACGGCCAGACTATCCCCCGGCCCCCGCAGCTCTCACCACTGAATGTGGTTCACGTTATGCCCGGCGTCCAGCGTGAATACGTAAGGCTTGTTCGTGTCGTACTCATTGTCCGGGTAATAGGTCTGTACCCGCAACAGGACTTTGTCGCCCTCGGTGACGTAGTCGATCGTGACCGACTTGCCGGTCATCGGGTTGGTGCCGCTGAAGCTCTCGATTCTGGGCGAGTCGGGCAGGAACGGGCCCGGCTGCGCGCTGCCGTCCGCGCCGATGTACCAGTATTGCAGCCCGTTCGGCACCGAGCAGATCTGGGCCGGCCTGGCGGCGTGCTGGATATGACAGTCGATTCCGGTGTAGACCGGCGTGGAACCGGAACCGCCACCACCGCCACCATCGCCGTCTCCATCGCCGTCACCATCCGGGCCGGACCCGACCGGAGGCGGGCCGTTCGTTCCATCGCCGTCGTTCCCGCCTGGCGGGGGCGGCGTGTTGGAGTTTCCCGTGTTCGGCGCAGGATTGGCAGGAAGGTGAACGTCATGACCGCCGGCCGCGTTTTCAGCATCGGTGCAATGGCCGGAATTGAGGGTTCCGTCCGGCATCTGGCAGTAGCCGGGCAGGTTGGGGTGCGCGTGTGCGGTGGCCGTTACTGCCAGCGTGCTCAACATGAGCGTCAGAGCCAGAAAAATGCGGAAGGTTTTCATGCTGTGAATCTCCTTAATGAATTTCCCGCCCCTTGGGAAGGATTCCTGGGCGGTGACATGCTACTTAGACGCCGCATCAGCGCCACATGTTCCCCCCCGCCTTTTGCCATATTCCAACGACAGACGTATCATAGATGTCCCGCCGGCAATTTCTTCGCAACGATTTCGATTGGAGGACACTCAGAATGAATGAACGCATCGGGTTTGTCGGGCTTGGCATCATGGGACAAGGCATGACCCGCAACCTCTTGAAGGCCGGATACGGCGTGCGCGTCTGGAACCGGACTTCCAGCCGCATGGACCCTCTCATTGACGCCGGCGCGACCGCCGGCGCCAGCCCCGCAGATGTGGCGGCAAACTGCGACATCGTCATCGTCTGCGTCAGCGACACGCCCGACGTCCGGGAAGTCATCCTCGGTGAAAGCGGCATCCTATTGGGAGCAAATGAGGGCTCCCTTGTCATCGACTGCAGCACGATCAGCCCGCAGGCCACCATAGAAATCGCCGCCCAGCTGAACGCCAAGGGGGTCAAAATGCTTGACGCCCCCATCAGCGGCGGCAGCGAAGGCGCGGCCAACGGCACGCTCAGCATCATGATCGGCGGCGACGAAGACCAGGTCGAACGGGCCCAGGGGGTTTTCGAAGCCATGGGCAAGACGATCACGCACGTGGGCAAGCAGGGCGCCGGCCAGACCGTCAAACTCGTCAACCAGATCCTTGTCGTCGGCAACTGTCTCGCCATGAGCGAGGCCCTCGTCTTCGCCCAGGCCGGCGGCGTGGACCTTGAAAAGTGCCTCAATGCCGTCTCCGGCGGCGCGGCCGGCAGCTGGATGCTGGCCAACCGCGGCCCGCAGATCATCGAGCGCGACTGGCGGCCCGGCTTCACCATCAACCTCCAGCAGAAGGATGTGCGCCTCATCATGCAGGAGGCCGACGCCCTCGGCGTCCCCGTCCTCCTGACAGGCCAGATCTTCAGCCTCTACCGCACCCTCCAGCAGATGGGCCTCGGCGAAGAAGGCAACCACGCCCTCGTCAAGGCGCTCGAAAACCTCAGCGGCGTGCAAGTCGCCTGAACCGGTACGATTCATGTCCGATCGGACTATGAACCGTTGCCGGTATGCCAAAAACCGTTGCACCCACCCCTGCACCTTGTGTATAGTTGAACTATAGACCGTCTGCCCGCTTCCCTCCCTGCCCGGAGGGTTGCCCGGGCCGGCTTCGCAGCCGGTAACCTGTATGGCAGATGAGATGCCCGCCGGGTCCGCGCGGCAGCGCCACTGACTCCGTATACAACCTCCGTATACAATGAGCCCGCACTGCCTCTGCTTTCCCGCCAAGGCGCAATTCATCGCAGATAGTGGACAAAAAGGACTACGTGTGCCCACGATGAAACCCATGATACGTCTACTTTCAATCAGTGCGCTTGTCCTGGCCGGCCTCATTGCAGCCATATACTTTGCCCTCCCCGCCCCGCAACAGAGCATATCCTTTGAGGGGGTCGGGCCGGGAAGGTCCTCCCCGCAAACGGCGGACAGTTCGGCAACCCTTGCCGCGCCGGTACTGGTGGCATCTCCCGGCTCCGACCGGATCACCATCAGCTGGGCCCCCATCGTGGGCGCCGCCTCCTATGAGATCTGGGCTCGGCAGGGCGAGCTTCCCTGGGAGCGGCTCGATGACGACGGCTCCCTTTCTCATAACGTGACTTCCCTTACGCATAGCGGCCTGACCTCAGGGGACAGTTACAAGTACACGGGCCGCGCCGCGCCCACCGCCGGCGAACTGAGCGATTGGTCCGCGGAGGTGGAAGCCACCGTTTCCTACGTCCCGGCGCTCACGGCGTCCGCATCCGCCGGCCGCATCGAGCTCAGCTGGACGAGCGTCGCCGGCGCCGACAGCTACCAGATCATCATGTGGACGGACGGGCTCAAAGACTGGGAGCGCATCGGCGATCCCATCACCGGCACCATCACGTCCTATACCCACAGCGACCTTACCGAGCGCAACACCTACCATTACCGGGTCAGAGCGGTGGTCGACGGCACAGAGGAGGACTGGTCCGACTCGGTCTCCGAAATACCCGTCCGCCCTGCGGCGCCCTCTACTCTGACCGCGACCGCCGGCACCGGCCAGGTCGAGCTGGAGTGGAGCGCGGTCCCCGACGCCGACAGCTACCGGCTTATCAGCTGGACCGACGGCCAGACCGCCTGGCAACGCATCGGCGATCCCCTTTCGGGCAGCACAACCTCCTACACCCACACCGGTCTCATCGCGAGAAGGACCTACTACTACCGGGTCAGCGCCGTGATCCACGGCATTGAAGGGGCCTGGACTGAATCGGTAAGCGACGTCCCCAGCGCGCCGCCGGCGCCCGTTCTGACCGCGACAACCGCCGTCGGCCAGATCGATCTCAGCTGGAGTGAGGTGACCGGCGCCGACAGCCACATTCTGATCGTCTGGACCGACGCCCAGAACGCCTGGGTACGCATCGGCGATCCTCTTGCCGGCGACACGACCTCCTACACGCACAGCGGGCTTTCCGCCGGTCAAACCTACTACTACCGGGTCGGCGCCGTCGTCGACGGCACCGAGGGCGCATGGTCGAATTCACCCAGCGCCGTCCCCGGCGCGACATTCATGCCGGGCCTGGTCGCGAACGCTTCCGCCAACGGCATCGATCTCAGCTGGAGTGAGGTGACCGACGCCGACAGCTATCAGCTGATTGTATGGACCCCGGGCCAGACCGCCTGGGAACGCATCGGCGGCACCCACTCTGCCGGGACGACCTCCTATGGCCATACCGGCCTTACCGCCGGCAACACCTACTACTACCGCGTCAGAGCCGTAATCGACGGCACAGAGGGCCCCTGGTCGGAGGAGGTCGACGCCGTCCCCTGAGCCCTGCATTTGCCCCTTTCCCCGGGCCCCTTCACCACATAACAACGCACGAATCTCTCCGCGCCCTTCCGCGGACAAAAAGCGGTTCCCCGCAGCCCCGGCATGCCCCTTTCCATGGTTCCATCGGCACACAACAATTGGGAATAGGCTTACAGAGCTTTTGATCCACCTGCATTAGACTGCCACGCGTGGGCCCAACGGGACGCGAAACCACCGTCTCCGAATGCCGTACTGTATACAGTACTGTATACAGAGGACCGGCAGTGAAGAAATGGCGCCCATCGCGAAAGGGCACTATAATTGCCCTGCCAGCGCTTTCGCCGTCCGCAGGTCAAAGCTGCCCGTCAAAGCTGCCCGTACACCGGGGATGAGAAGATATGAAGAGAGTCCTGATCGCGCTCGTTGCGCTCGCCGTCATCGGCGCGGCCGGCTGGTTCGGCCTCCAGCGCTTCCAGGAGGGCCGCGCCGCCCTCGACGAAGAGCCCAGCTACGAGACCGTAACGGTCGAGCGCGGCTCCATCAGCAGCACCGTCAGCGCAACCGGCAGCATCGAACCCGAAGCCGAAGTCGCCCTTTCATTTCGCGCCAGCGGCCGCGTCGAGCAGGTGCTCGTATCCGTGGGCCAGCCGGTGGAGGCCGGCCAGCTCCTGGCCCAGCTCGACGTCGCCGACGCCTCTCTCGCCCTTGAGCAGGCCGACGTCTCTCTCCAGATCAGCCGCGCCCAGCTCGACAAACTCGAAAAACCGCCCTCCGACTCCGACATCATCGCCGCCCAGGCCAACGTAACCGTGGCCCAGGCCAGCGTCGCCAGCTCGGAAGCCGCCCTCGCCAGCGCCCAGGCCAGCTACCGCCAGCTCCTCGCCGGCGCCTCCCCCGAAGAGATCGCCGTCCAGGAGTCCCAGGTCCGCCAGGCCGCGGTCAACGTGCGCCAGGCCCAGAGCGCCTACGACGAAATCAAGAGCTTCCCCGACGCCGGCGCCTCGCCCCAGGCCGTCCAGCTGGAGCAGATGACGATCACCTACGAAGTTGCCCAGGCCCAGCTCGCGCTCACGCAGCGCGGCGCGGACGAGGCCCAGATCGCCGCCGCGCTCGCCCAGATCGCACAGGCTGAGCTCGGCGTCCGCCAGGCCCGCAGCAACCTACTGGTGGCCCAGGACGCTCTCAATTCCCTGCTTGAAGGGCCCTCCGCGGAGGATCTCGAGATCGCGCGCGCCCAGGTGCGCCAGGCGGAGCTCAGCAAACAGCAGGCCGAGCTCTCCCTCAACAACGCCATGCTCAGCGCGCCGATCAACGGTGTCGTCAGCCAGGTCAACCTGCGCCAGGGCGAGCTCTACGGCGGCGGCGCCCTGCCCGCCATCGTCCTCACCGACCTCGACAGTTATCACATGACCGTCCTCGTCGACGAGCTCGACGTGCGCCAGGTGCAGATCGGCCAGACCGTCCGCCTCAGCCTCGACGCCCTGCCCGACGCCGACATCACCGGCCAGGTCACCAAGGTCTCGCCCACCGCCCGCGACGTCGGCGGCGTCGTCGCCTACGAGGTCGAGATCGTGCCCGACTCCACGGTCGCCCAGCTGCGCGCCGGCATGAGCGCGACCGCCATCATCACCACCGCCAAGGTCGACAACATCCTGCGCGTCCCCAACCGCTACATCCAGCTCGATCGCGAATCGGGCCGCGCCTTTGTGCAGAAGATCATTGCCGACGTTCCCACGCTCCAGGAGATCGAAATGGGCCTGCGCAACGACCGCTTCACCCAGGTCCTGGCCGGCCTGGGCGAAACAGACCAGATCGCCCTGATCCGCGCCAGCAGCGAAGAGCAGCTGCGCAGCGCCATCTTCGGCGGCAACTAACGGCCCTTAACATATAGACAACCCTGCCCAAAATGAGTTCAATCCGGCACACCAGCAACCGATCCCCAAACGGCTCCGACCCGCCCGCCGGCGCCGGTCCCGTCATCGAAGCCCTCGAGCTGACCAAGACCTACAAGATGGGCGACATGGAGGTGCGCGCCCTGCGCGGCGTCGACCTCAGCATTCAGCTCGGCGAAATGGTCGCGATCATGGGCCCCAGCGGCAGCGGCAAGTCCACCCTCATGAACATCGTCGGCTGCCTCGACGTTCCCACGTCCGGCCTCTACCGCCTCGACGGCACCGACGTCGGCGTTCTCGACGACAACAACCTCGCCGAGATCCGCAGCCTCAAGATCGGGTTCGTCTTCCAGAGCTTCAACCTTCTGGCCCGCACCACGGCCCAGGCCAACGTCGAGCTCCCTCTCCTCTACGCCGGCATCAGCGGCCGCGAGCGCCATAGACGCGCGGCCGAGGCTCTCCAGCTCGTCGGCCTCGACGACCGCCGCGACCACAAGCCCAACGAGCTCTCGGGCGGCCAGCAGCAGCGCGTGGCCATCGCCCGCGCCCTGATCAACCGCCCCAAGCTCATTCTCGCGGACGAGCCGACCGGCAATCTCGACACCAAGACCAGCGACGAGATCATGGACCTGCTCCAGCGCCTCAACAGCGAACAGGGGATCACGATCCTCTTCGTCACGCACGACCCTGAAATCGCCGAATACTGCAACCGCGTCATCCACTTTCGCGACGGCCGCATCGAAAGCGACCAGTCCAACCAGTCCCAACCGGCCGCCGACCAAACACAAGAGCCAATGCCCGGCGCCCGCGAACCGGCCGCCAACCAGAAACTGAAAACTTAAAACCAGAAGCCGCCCTCATGTCCTTCTACGAATCGGTCCGCGTCGCAATGCTCGCCCTCGCAGCCAACAAGCTGCGCTCGGTCCTCACCATGCTCGGCATCATCATCGGCGTCAGCGCGGTCATCGCCCTCATGAGCATCGGCCGCGGCGTCGAAAAGTTCTTCGTCGAGCAGTTCACCAGCCTCGGCACCAACCTTCTCTACGTCTTCCCCGGCCAGCTTGACGACGGACCCCGCCAGGGCGGACGCGATCTGGGCGTCCTCACCCTCGGCGACAGCTACGCCATCGGCAATCCGCTGCGCGTTCCCGACGTCATCGCGGTCGCGCCCGAGGTGCGCGGCAACGCCCTCGTCGCCAGAGCGGGCAACGATATGGACGTTTCGGTCAGCGGCGTCACTGCCAGCTACCAGGACGCCCTCTCCGGCGAGGCCGCGATCGGCGTCTTCCTCACCGATGCCGACGTCGAAGAGCGCTCGCGCGTCGTGGTCATCGGCTCCGACGTCTTCGGCCGCCTGTTCGAACCGAACGAGGACCCCATAGACCAGACGATCCGCGTCAACAACATCCTCTTCCGCGTGATCGGCGTCATGGAGGAACGCGGGGCAGGCGTCGGCGGCTCCAACCTCGACGAAATGATCTTCATCCCCCTCACCACCGTCCAGGACCGCCTCTTCCGCCGCCGCACCGTCAGCGGCGAATACCAGGTCAACCTCATCTACGCCTCCGTCGTCTCCGAAGACCGCATGGACGCGGCGCAGGAGCAGATCGCCGAGCTCCTGCGCGAACGCCACAACATCTCTTTCCGCGGCGAAGACGACTTCGTCATCATCAACCAGTCCGACCTGATCTCCATCTTCGGCGACATTCTCGGCGCGATGACCCTGTTTCTCAGCGCCATCGCCTTCATCAGCCTTGTCGTCGGCGGCATCGGCATCATGAACATCATGCTGGTCAGCGTCACCGAACGCACGCGCGAGATCGGGCTCCGCAAAGCCGTCGGCGCCAAACGCCGCAACGTGCTCGGCCAGTTTCTAATCGAAGCCGTCACGCTCGCGCTCATCGGCGGCATGCTCGGCATCGCCCTCGGCGCCGGCGGGGCCGTCGCGACCACCTCCTTCATCGACAACTTCAGCGCGGTCGTCGGCCTCGACGCCATCGCCATCTCCATCCTCTTCTCCATGGCCGTCGGCCTTTTCTTCGGCATCTATCCGGCCTACCGCGCCAGCCGCCTCAACCCCATAGACGCCCTCCGCTATGAATAATCCGGCCCGTGTCCCAGCCGTTCCCCTTGCCCTTCTCCTCTTCATCCTCCTTATCGCCGCCTGCGGCCGCCGTCCCACGGCACCCACGCCCCTGCCCCCCGGCACACCGGTCGCGCAGCCGACCCCCGACTTCAGCGCCCCCGCGCAGCCGGACAGCGCCACCCGGACCGCAGACCAGACCGCTGACCAGACCGCCCAGTCCCTCCGCACGCGCCTCGCGCAGCAACGCGCCCAAGACC
>VXMH01000037.1 GCA_009841235.1 Caldilineaceae bacterium SB0661_bin_32
CTCAAACTCCGGTAGGGGCAGGCCTTGTGCCTGCCCTCCCCCCGGCGTTACTCACGCCTCTCCAAGTTGGCCGAAGGATCAAGGCATGATACCCTGTCCCCGCAGTTCACGGCGCAGTACCAACCGCAGAAACCAAACATCACGGGGAACTCAAAGAAAATACTATGCCCAGATTCATCGTAATCGGCGGAGGCGCAATTGGCCTGAACACCGCCTACCGGTTGGCGCGTATGCAGTCCGGTCAAGTCACGCTTTTGGACAAGGGCCTGGTTGGCGATGGCTCCAGCAGCCGCGCCGGCGGCATCATCACCGGACTGCTGTGGTCGGAGACCGGCGTTCTGGCGCGAATGATCAGCCTCCGCCTCTACCAGGAGCTGAGCGCAGACCTGGAACGCTACGGCTACCGATTCCAGAACGTCGGCTGCCTGAATCTGTTCGACCCGGCATCCTGGACGGAGCGGGAAGCGCTGCTCCCCCTGTATGATCGCCTCGGCTTTGCCTACGAAGTCCTCGACGCTGCGCAGATGCGGCGCCGCTGGCCCGACCTGACGCCTGAGGCCGACCTGATCGGACTCCACGACGCTCTGGGAGGATACAGCGAACCGCATGAGTTTGTGCCTGCGCTGGCCAGGCGCTGCCGCGATCTGGGTGTTGAGATACGTGAGAACGCGGGCGTGAACGGTTTACAGATTGAGAACGGCCGCGTTGTCGGCGTGCAGACGGCAATGGGTCTGTTGGAGGCGGATGTCGTGATCTGCACCGTCCACGCCTGGACCGCGGCGTTCATGGAGCGTTGCGGGGTGCGGCTGCCGGTCAAGTCCTTTGTGCACCAGAGGTACGTCTCCTCAGAACTGCAAGAACGCGTTTCGATTCCGGCCATCAACGCCAACCCCTACGGCGGTTATATTCGCCCGGCGCGTTTGGGTACAACCGACTTCCGCATACTGGCCGGAGGGGAGACCGAAGACAGGGAGGAGGAGCGCGTCGACGGTCCTGCATTCCACATGTCGGTGCTATCTGCTCCGCGGAGTCTTCGGAGTCACCTCTCGAAAAATCTGGCGCCTCTCGTTCCCAAACTGGCCGCGACCCACTGGGAGACCGAGCAGGTCGGGCTGATCTCTTTCTCTCTGGACAGTGAGCCGGTCCTGGGGAAGCTGCCTCAGCTGCCTGGGCTGGTGGTGGGCGCCGCATTCCATTCCGGTGGGTTCGCCTACAGTCCGGTGGCAGGTCTGCTGCTGGCAGAGCTTGCGGCCGGCAAATCGCCGAGCGTCGATATCTCCTCCTTCTCGCCTGGTCGATTCACCGCAGAGGAAACGGACGCCTACCTGGCAACGACCGTTGTTCAGGCCGATGCATTCCGGCGCCGCCACTAATTGGGTAACGCGCGGCAGCTGACAAGCCTTGACAATAGGGCGAAAATTTGGCATAGTTGCGGCGTCCGCACGGACCGCCCATGCTGGCACGCGCACAGCCGCGCGAATCTTCACTGGCGATCACCCGTTGCCGGATCTGATCGACGCCCAACGAGCCCATTCTCTTGGGAAAGCGAAAGTCAGAGTGACAGTCGGCTTGCACAAGTCAGTTCTGTCCAGTCCATCTTTGCTCCCGCTGGGGGCGAAATCAACCAAAGCTCCATCAACTTCATAAGGGGAAACACTCATGAGGCAAATGCATCTACGATTCGCAATATCTGCGCTTCTCTTGCTTACGGTTGTTCTGGGGGCCTGCGCGGCGCCGGCTGCTCCGGCGGATGACGGCGGCGCGGCCATGGCGGATGAGGGCGAAGCGATGGAAGGCAGACCGCTGCCTGACGACGCGGCGGAAGAGCAGGTTATCCGCTATGTTACCCGCGATCTCAGCCGGCTCAACCCCGCATCCGAGTCCGGTTTCGGCCGGCCCTGGATCTCCCATATGTGGATGCCGTTCTTCCTGCGCGATCGCAACCACGATCTGCATCCCTGGCTCGCTACCGACTGGGAGGTCAATGACGACAATTCGGTCTACACGATCCACATCAATCCCGATGCCACCTGGTCGGACGGCTCCCCGGTTGTGGCACAGGAGGCCATCGATTTCTGGTCGTGGGCGCTCAGCCCCAGCTGCATAAGCTGCTGGACCTACCTGCGGCTCGGTGTGGTTGAGGGCGCACAGGCCGTAATCGACGGTGAAGCGGACACAATTTCCGGTTTGACCGCTATCGACGACAAGACACTTCAGATCACGCTTGCGGAGCCAAGCCCGACCTTTATGGCCAGTATGGCCCACTACAACACCGGCTTCGTCAAGATGGAAGACGTGAACGCCGACGAGTTCGCTGCCGATGCCAATACGCGCGTCAACGGCCCCTTCAAGATCAAGGTCTGGGACCTGGATGAGCGCGAGTATGAGATCGTGCAGAACCCCGGCTGGTGGGGGGACAAGAAGCCCTATATCGAACGCATCGTTGCCCAATGGTCCAACGATGAGAACATCACCTACATTATGTGGCAGGATGGCGAGGCCGACATCGCCCACTGGTTCACAAACATCCGCGAACCGCTGCGGGCCGAGAGCCCCGAACTGTTCGTCCTGATCCCCTATGCCACGAACTTCTACTTTGCGCTGCACACCTCCAAGCCACCCTTGGATGACATCAACGTGCGGCGGGCGCTGCTTCACGCGGTAGACTGGGACCTGGCCATCAGCGCCGCTTACGAAGGCTCGCGCGACGAACGCGTGATGAAGACACACATCACGCCCGAGTTGCCCTGTTTCGTAGCCGATAACTGGCCCGATTTCGGATACGATCCGGAACTGGCAAAGCAGGAACTGGCCGCCTCGAAGTATGGCGGACCCGAAGACCTGCCAAAGATCCGCATCTCCAGCGGCGGCCAGTCGCCCAACTACCTGCGCACCGCTGAGATTATGGCGGAGCAGTGGAAGAACGTGTTGGGCATCACCGACGTCGAAATCCGGCCCGGCTGGGGCGATGCCTGGGGCCAGGAGGCCGACCTTGTCAACGTGCAGCGCAATAGCTGGGGCGCGACGATCCCCGATCCCGCAGCCATGATCACCGGCCTGTGGAAGTATTACACGGATCCTGATCATGTCGCCTTGGTGGATGATGAGCTGGACGCCATGATGGCCGAGCTTCCCACCCTCGATCCCAACAGCGCTGAGTACTGCGAAAAGGTCTCGGCGGCAGAGAAGCGGCTGCTCGGCCACTACTACTTCCTGCCCATGATCTGGGACCTGTACGAGTACGTCGTGCAGCCGTACATCAAGAACTTCGACGCCAATGTAGACAATAACTGGTCCACGCTGCTCGATATCTACGTTGCCGAGCGCTAGACATTCAGTAACGAATGCGGAGCGAGCCCTCCCGCTCCTCATTCGTTTTCGCTCTCCCCTCTGGACCGTTACCAAGGACGGTTGAGATGTTCGTTTACACGCTGAAACGCCTGGCCGTAGCAGTTCCGACGTTTTTCGCAGTCCTCCTCATCACCTTCACGCTCACCGTGGTCAGCCCGTTCGACCCAGTAGAGATGATGATGACCCAGTTTGAGGGGACGCTCGACACGCTTGCCAAGGAAGAGGTCATTGAAAAGATTCGGGACCAGTACGGCTTGAACGATACCTACTGGGTCCAGTTCACTCGCTGGATTGGACGGTTGTTGCAGGGGGATTTAGGAATCTCCATCAACGGTCAACGCAATGTGCTGCGCATGATCGTGAAAACCTTTCCCATCTCCTTCCAATTGGGGCTGGCGGGGGCTGTGGTGACCACGATTTTAGGGATACCTCTAGGTTGCATCGCCGCGCTCAAACAGAATACATGGATAGACTATACGATTGTCGGGGGTACGCTCGGCTTTCGTACCGTGCCGGTCTTTGTGCTGGCGCCGCTGCTTCTGGTCCTCTTTGTCCTTGTACTTGATATTATGAGGGTGCCGCGCGGCTGGGACGGTCTCTTCCAGACCAAGGTAATCTTGCCAGTGTTTATTCTGGCGCTGGGGCCCTTGCCGGTCGTTGTGCGCCAGACTCGCGCTGCCGTGCTGGAAGTCTTCTCAATGGACTATGTGCGCACCGCCAAGATGAAAGGATTGGAGATGTGGCGCATAATTATTCGCCACATCCTGCGCAACGCTCTTATTCCTGTCGTCACCACCTTGGGCTTCGTGGCTGAGGGTCTGATCGTTGGCAGTATTTTCCTCGACAGCATCTTCGCCATTCCCGGATTCGGGGGCGTGGCAGAGGCCGGTTTTCGCGGATTTGACTACCCGGTCATCATGGGCGTTACCATGGTCAGCGCCGTCATGATCATTCTCACAAACCTTATCGTCGACCTGGTCTATCCCTTCCTCGACCCCCGCATCAAAATTGAATAGACAGGTCTGTGCCTATTGCACGTGGGCAGCCGTATCCTATAAATTGCCGATGCCGCCTTATTGGGAATTTCAGGAACACGATTAGATGAGCGAAAGCAGCGAAACAGTTTCGAACGAGAGTTTGAGGGAGGAGTTGGCCGGGGAGAGCGCTCTCAAAACGCGGTCGCTTTGGAAGGACGCAGTGGGTCGTTTACTGCGCAATCGTCTTTCCGTGATCGGTCTTGTCATCACCATCCTCCTGCTGATCGGCGCCCTGTTCGGTCCCTACATCGCTCCCTACACTTATACCGAACAGGATCTGCTGAACGTAGCCAAAATGCCCAGCCCCGACCACTGGCTCGGAACCGACGAAATCGGCAGAGACCTTTTCAGCCGCGTACTGTGGGGCGCACGCACTGCGACGCTGGTTGCCATCTTTACCACCTTCATCAGCGTAATTATCGGCGTCATTATTGGCGCCATCGCCGGCTACGGCGGCGCGCTGGCCGACAACATCACCGGGCGCATCATCGACATCGTGATGTCCGTTCCCGGCCTGCTCCTGGCGGCATTGATAGCCGTTTCCATCAAAGAACCTGTTGTAACGTGGGCCGAAAACATTCACGATGCGAGCGGCTTCCCTCTCTTTGCAGACACCACCTGGCTCGATCTTCTGGTCGTCTTTGGAGGGTTGGCCTTTGTCTCCTGGCCCGGCTACGCCCGCCTGATCCGGGGCCAGATCTTTTCTCTGCGCGAGGAACAGTACATTGAAGCGGCCAAGTCGGTTGGCGTCTCGGAACTGAAGATCGCGCTGCGGCACCTTTTGCCCAACGCCATCGGGCCGGTCATCGTCACGTTGACTTTCAGCTTCTCCAGCGCCATGGTCCTCGAATCCTCGCTCAGCTACCTGGGCATCGGCGTTCAGCCGCCCCAGGCCAGCTGGGGCAACATGATCGCCTCTAACATCGGCAGCTGGTCCTACCGCCCCTGGCTCGTGGCAGTGCCGGCATTGACCTTGGCTATCGTCACGCTGGGCATCAATTTCCTGGGCGACGGTCTTAACGACGCCCTCAATCCCAGGTCGAAACGTTCGATCTGACCGGTTCGTGTCTCTGCCAGGTTTAGCGCACGGACGGCCATGCTGCAGCGACCCGGCTGCTCTTGCTCCGACCGCTGTCATTCTCCAGAACAACAGACCCGGAAAGATCCCCGACGATAAAAAAAGTCACACTACGACAAGGAGTTACCATGTCAGAAGAAAAGCTGCGCGCGGCCGTCATTGGAGGCGGACTGGGCGGTTCCCACGGTTATGCTTATGCGCGTGCGCCAGAGTACGAGCTGGTGGCCGTCTGCGACCTCAATCCCGAGGTATTTCCGCGCTTCTTCGAGAGGGCCGAGCTCCCCCCCGGCAGCATCAAGCAGTACACCGACTACCATGAAATGTTCGAGGAGGAGCGGCTGGACGTTGTCAGCGTCGCGACACCGGACCACCTGCACACAGACCCGGTCTGTGACGCCTCGAACGCAGGCATCCGCGGCGTGATCTGCGAAAAACCTCTTACAACAACGATCAAGGACGCCGACCGCATTATCGAAACGATCGAAGCCAATGGCACGAAGATGTCGGTGGACCACACGCGCAGCTGGATACCTTCATATCAAGGCGTCAAGAAGGCGGTATGGGACGGTGAGATCGGAGGGCTGACACGGATCGTGGCCCACATGGGCGGCCGCCGCTCGATGCTCTTTCGCAACGGCACCCACCTGATCGATGGCGTCTGCTTCTTCGCCAACGCTTCGCCGGTCTGGGTGATCGCCGCGCACGAACAGGGCTTTGAAAACTACGGCCCCGTCTACGATGGCAAAGGCGGCAAGGACCCGCAGTATGACCCCGGCTCAACCATCATCATCGAATTCGCCAATGGCGTGCGCGGCATCGTCAACAGCGCCAAGCTGACGCCGCAGCTGTTTGAATATGACTTGCAGGGCCCGAACGGTCGCTATTGGCTTACCGACAAGCACTGTACGGCCTGGAAGACGGAAGAGAAGGAGGGCACGCCGATTCAGGTGCCGCCGCCGCCAGGGAGGAGCTATATCGATCCTTTTGGCGCCAACCTGATCCCGGCTGTCCAGGAAATGGCAAATATGGTACTGCATGACGCCCCCGGCAGCTCCCCACCTTACCGGGGCAGGGAGTCCCTGGAAATCATGCTGGCAGCGCTTATTTCGCAGACAAAGGGCAGCGCCAAAATCGAGCTGCCGCTGCCCCGCGAATGAGGTGGACGACGATGTCAAAAAATAGACAGCTGGTCGTGGGCGCGATATCCTCTCACGGCCATGAACTCGGTCACGTCAGCGTCCTCGAACAGTTGGAGGAGGTCGGGTCGATCTACGTCTGCGCGGCCACGGACCTGGTCGACGTGGAAGACCTGGCGGGCGAGTCGGCGCGGGTGGCCGGCAAGTATACCAGCGTCGATGCGCTGCTGGAACGAACCGACCTCGACGCTGTGATCATGTGCGCACGCCCCGATCACGCGCCTCCAATCATGGAAAAGGTCGTAAGCGCCGGCCTGCCGGTCCTTTACGACAAGCCCGCCTCTACCCGGTCGGACGACTTGAAAAGGGTCGCCGAGCTCGCTCGACGAAAAGGCCTCACCGCCGGGGCCATGCTCCAGTGGCGCTATCACCCGATGACGCTCAGCCTCAAGCGCGCTCTGGCAAAAGGCGCCCTCGGCGATGTGATGACCATCGAAGGCAAGATGCTCAACGGCCTGCTGCAGTACCGGGACACCTCTACCTATTCATTCGATCCGGAGAAGGCCGGACACGGCATTCTGTCCTGGCTCGGCTGCCACTGTCTCGATCTTGTCCTCTACCTGATGGAAGAGCGAGTGGTCGAGGTAATGGCTATGGTGGGAAACCTCAACCCGGAGAAAGTCGCGGTAGAGGATACCGGGTTCCTGATTCTGAAGTTCGAGAGCGGGCGCATGGGAACCTTTCAGGCCGGTTACCACCTGTTGGGCGGAAGGGCAACCTACGACTTCTACATTGGCATGCGCGGGACAGAAGGATTCGCAATCCTGCCGTATCTTGAACCTCAGCAGGAAACGTCCGGCGGCAGCGAAGTCGAGCATACGGCAACCTACTCACTTTCCAGCGAGGCGCGCGGCTGGAATACGGGCGGCGTGCGCAAGGAACGTTTTGCGATTCCCCATTCGCCGGTCTACGGTGGCGTCATGGCGGAAGAGCTTTTCCGCGACTTCTTTGACGCTGCGCAGAGCGGCGCGCCGGCGCCGGCCCCAATCGAGGACTCGGTGCATATGCTGGAGATCATCGAGGCGGCCAAGGAGTCCTCGGCCGCGGGCCGCGCCGTGAGCATTGCCTTGTGACAGCCGGAGGGATCGGTACGATGGATAGCATGACCTACCGCGAGACTTTCGAAGATGGCGCAGGCGGCTGGATAGCCTGGTTGGGGCCTGGCCGGCCGGCGCCGGCCGTCATCGAAGACGGGGCGCTGGTCACGCGCGGCCCCTGGGGTATCGATTCCAACCACGCTCCCCCCGGAGGCGGCTACCTTCATCTCCTGTTCATTTTGTACACGGCCCGCCAGGAAAACCCCGGCGATAACTATGCGCCTCTCCTGGGCGGGAACCGCTTTATCGACGGCGGCTACCCTCGCGACTTCCGCAACGCCCGCATTACCCTGCGGCTGAAAGGCAGTGTCGACCTGCAGGGCGCTGAACTGAGGCTCCACTGCCAGTCGCGCGTGGGGGACAAGGCAATCAACTTTGTGCTGACTTCGCAGTCCTTCAAGGTGACGCCGGACTGGTCGGAGCAGACGATAACGTTGGCGCCGGACCCGGAGCAGTGGCTCTGCCTGGGCGCCCGCCATGACCTGACAGACGTTTACGGCTGGGGAGATATTGACAGCGTGCTGCGGGACGTCAATATCGACATCATCCTCCTGTTGCATCCGCTCAAAATCGTGCCGCTGAGTCCGCAGCAGGGCGGTCCACACGCTCGACGCGCGCAAGTGGATTACGCGGTGGACAGAAGGTATCTTCCATCCGGAGAGATCAGATTGGGAGAGGTGCGGATCGACTTCAGCGACCCCTAGCCAGAGTTGAGTAGATGCTGCCGTCAGTTCGGCCCCGCGATGCGGCCAGGGATCATTGACACGGCCTGTTCTCCGTGCTAAACTGCGGCCACATTCGGCAGAGTTGAGCGTCGCCAGTCAACTCGAAAGAGGTTGCGGCCGAGGCAGGACATCCAACCTCTCTGTGCGGCGAAAATATGGCAACGAATTCGAAGACCGCACAAAAGCGAGGAAAGGAGGAAGAAAACGCGGGTCATGAATACGGGGGCTGACGCACTCCCAAGGCAGGACACTGTGCTCATTGTCTACTGACAGAACCACCTCTCATTCAAACTTCAAGAACCAGATGGAGTCAAAACCATGAAAAAGTCGAGACTTTCGCGCCGTGATTTCCTGAGCGTCTCCGCGACGGCGGCCGCCGGCGTCATGTTGACCGCCTGCGTGCCGGCAGTTGCACCGACCGACGAGCCCGCGGCAATGGCTGAAGCTGAGGCGCCGGCCGAAGAAGCTGCCGCCATGGACGGCGGAACGATGACCTTTTCCACAGGTTCCCCCTGGGGGACTTTCAGCCCCTTCCGACCGACCTACCAGTACGGCTACAGCAGCAACACCCCGGCCATGCTGACCCACAGCCGCCTGTTTGACCTCGACCGCAACAACGACACGCACCCGAACCTGGCAACGGAGTGGGAGGTTTCCGACGACGCCACCGTGTACACGTTCAAACTGCGCGAGGACGCCAGGTGGCATGACGGCGAGCCTGTCACGGCGAACGACGTGGTGAGCACGGTCCGGTTCATCCTGACCCAGGCCACCAATATCAATCCCCGGCGTTGGATCAGCGCTCTCAAGGGTGGGCAGGACTTCTATGATGGCGTAACCGATGAGCTGCCGGGCGCTTACGCGCCGGATGACTTCACCGTCGTCTTCGAACTGGAGGAAACAAACGTCGGCTGGCACCTTTCAGCAACGACCGACCTTCAGATTCTGCCGGCGCACATCTTCGACGGCGTGGCGCCCGAAGACATCGTAGAGCACCACGCGCCCGCCTGGTACACACCCGAACTGAACATCGGCTCCGGTCCTTTCAAGTTCGTCCGCGCTGAGCGGGACCAGTTCGTTGAGCTGGTACGCAATGACGATTACTACGGCGGCGCGCCCAAACTCGAGCGCATCATCTTCAAGAACTTCGGTGCGGCCGACACCCAGTTCATCGCTTTGCAGAAGGGCGAGTTGGACGTATGGAACGTCCCGCAGGACTTCTACGAACAGTCGCTGGAACTGGACAATGTGGACGTCCACCTGGTAAACCGCAACTATATTCGCGTCTTCCTGCTGAACTATGAATCGCCGGTCCTCGCCGACAAGCGCGTGCGGCAGGCCCTGGCTTACGCCATCGACCGTGAGGGGATCTGCGAAGGTCTCTATTCCGGCCTCTGCGTACCCTACAACTCTTACATGGAGATGCGGCCCTGGTTGGCTGACGGCCTCAACGAGTACGAGTACAATCCTGAGAAGGCAAAAGAGCTGCTGGCTGCGGCCGAAGCCGACGGCACCTGGGACCCGAGCAACGTGCTGCGCGTCAACTGGTACTACAGCGATGCCCTGCACCAGGACATCATGGCCGCGATTCAGCAGAACCTGAAGGCTGTCGGAGTGGAGACACAACTCCAGTACCTGGAAGGCACTTCGGCCGTGGAGACACAGAGCGCATGTGAATTTGAGATGTACTATCAGGGTTGGGGCTTCTCCTTCCCCGAGCAGTACAACTCCTTCTTCACCGATGCCGAGCGCTGCCGCACGCCTTGGGGCGATCCCGACGCCCAGGCCCTCTTCAATCAGACGGCGACCACGGTCGATCTGGAGGAGCGGATGGCGATTCACGAGCAGATCCAGCGGCGTTTGAACGATGAGCTGCCGATGATGCCCTTCCTGCAGTTTATCGGCCCGGTGGCGGTCAACAAGCGGGTACAAGGCTTTAACGAGGACGCCCTCTGGAACCGCTACTATCCGTGGAGTAACGGCTTCGCCAACGCGGTAAACTGGTCTGTTTCGGGTTAACGAGTTCGTGGAGAACAAGAGGAGAGTAGAGAGGCTTTTCCCTCCTCTCTACTTCTCTCTTTCTTTCCTCCCTCTGTGAGAGCATTGCTTTGCGAACCTACATTTTGCGCCGCCTGGCGATCTCAGCGCCCATTCTCCTGGGACTGACAATGGTGACTTTCATATTCACCGAACTGATGCCCGGCGACTTTGTCGACGCATTGATTCCGCCGCTGGCAATCGTCAACTACACGCCGGAACAGTTGGAGTCGATGCGCGAGAACTACGGCCTCAATAAACCGGCCCCGGTCCGCTACCTGATCTGGTTGCGCGAGTTGGGGAAGGGCAATATGGGGAGGTCGCTCATATCGGGGGCGCCGGTGCGCGACGAAATCCTGCAGCGGATGCCGGCTACCCTCCAGCTCACCGCAACTTCGCTTCTGTTTGGCATCCTGTTTGGCGCGGCCCTTGGGATTCTTTCCGCGGTCAAGCAGTACACTTGGGTGGACCAGACGCTCACTCTGCTTGGCTTCATCTGGATATCCACACCGGGATTCGTTTTTGCGATCGGGGCGATCTTTCTGTTCTCATTGAAGATAAGTCTCTTCCCTACCTCCGGCATCACAGACTATGGCGAAGAAGCCTCGATTCTGACGCGCGTTCACCACATGTTCCTGCCGGCGCTGGTCCTGGGATTGGGAAGCATGGCCGGCTTCATGCGCTACTCGCGCAGCAGCCTGCTTGACGTGATACGCCAGGACTACATCACGGTCGCGCGCGCCAAGGGGCTGGCCGAAAAGGCTGTCCTGCTGGGCCACGCCCTGCGCAACGCACTCATCCCCCTGATAACGATAATAAGCCTGGATATCCCTTTCTTAATTGGCGGCACTGTCATCATAGAGCAGATTTTTGCCTGGCCGGGAATGGGAACATACAGCCTGACGGCAATATATTCACGCGACTATCCGGTCATCATGGGCGTGAATTTCATGGTTGCCCTCGTCGTCCTGCTGAGCAACCTGCTTGCCGACATCACCTATGCATTCGCCGACCCGCGAATTCGTTACGAGTAAGAAAAGGTCCGGCCGCGCTGCGCGGAACTGCTGAGAATCCAATGGTATCCCTTCTACTCCATCGTCATTGTCCTGGGCAGGTGCGATCAGCATCGGAGAGGTTGGGCGATGTCCGTTTCTGAACTCTCCGATACGCTGGACGCGCCCAAGAGGGACTCGGTGCAGCAGCGATTCTGGCGCCGGCTGTTCCGGCACAAGCTGGGAATGGTCGGCCTTGTCATGCTGTCGCTCCTGGTCATCGCCGCCATCTTCGCGCCCCTGCTGGCCGGTATCGACCCGGCGGCCATGGATCTGAAGATGAAGAACAAGCCGCCCAGCGCCGAGCACATCCTCGGCACGGACGCCATAGGCAGGGACGTTTGGGCCCGCCTGGTCTTCGGCGCCCGCGTCTCGCTCTCGGTCGGCCTTGTAGCCGTGGGCATCTATACCTCGATCGCGCTCATTCTTGGCAGCATCTCCGGTTATGCCGGCGGCCACGTCGACAACGTCATCATGCGCTTCACCGATATCATCATGTGTTTCCCCACCTTTCTGCTGATCATCACAGTGGCCGCGGTGCTGCCCCCCAACATCTTCAATATCATGGTGATCATCGGCATCTTCGGCTGGCCTGGCATGACGCGCCTGATACGCGGCCAGTTTCTCAGCCTGCGCGGCCAGGACTTCGTTATCGCTGCCGTTGCGGTCGGCGTCCCGACCCGGCGGATCATCTTTCGTCACATACTGCCCAACGTCGTCGGGCCGGTGGTCGTGGCCGCCACCCTGGGGCTGGCAGGCGCAATCCTGACAGAGTCAAGTCTGAGTTTTCTCGGCCTGGGTGTACAGCAGCCGACGCCAAGTTGGGGGCAGACCTTGACGACCGCGCTGCAACTCCCAATTCTGGAGAATATGCCCTGGCGCTGGCTTCCTTCGGCAACTGCGATCGCCTTCGCGGTCCTGTCGATGAACTTTTTCGGCGACGCCCTGCGCGACGCTTTCGACCCGCGCCAGCACCTGGACTAACCCCGTCATGGACTTGGTCTGCCTATTCGATGGACTCGCGCATCAGACCATTTCCCCTCTCAGAAAATGTCATAGTCTCGCATGGAATTGAGCGATGACCGGTGATGGAGAAAGGCAGTTTCCAGCGGGAGAACGGCAGCTCTTCCTGGATGGAGACGACCTCGCGCGCATGGACGGACTGCGACGCGTGTTCCATCAGCCCCGGAAGCGGGGCGCCGTCATCCGGCGCGAGCCTGCCCTTGGCGGAAACCCGGAGATCCGAAGCGCGCCGGTTTGGGACCCGCAAGCGCGGGTGTGGAAGCTGTGGACTATCTGCATTACGCCGGAGGAGCTGCACGGCATCGCCGGCCTGTCGGGCTACCACGAGAGCCGCGACGGCCTCCACTGGTATCAGCCCATTTTGAGGGAAGCGGAATACCTGGGAACGCGGGAGAACAATCTCGTCTACATTCCGATGGGTGACGGATGCACGGCCGAGATCCTGGGTGCCGTCTACGACCAGGGTGACCCGGACCCGAGCCGGCGGTACAAGGCTTTGAGCTTCACGATGGCGCCTGAGCTGGCGATCCTTTTCGCAACTTCGCCGGACGGAATCCATTGGACGCGGGTGGACACGCCGCCGATTGCCTCGGGCGACGAGCCGAATTTCAGTTTCGATGAAAAAGAACATCTCTTTATCGCTACGGTTAAGGTCCCGGGGCCGTTCGGTCGTTCCCATGCCTTGACCGTCAGCGAAGATTTCGAAAATTGGAGCGAACCGGAGATGGTCTTCCATGCGGACGAAGAGGACCAGGAGCAGGCGCGGCGGATTATCGCCGACCGGCTGGCCGACCCGACGCTGCAACAGCCCGTCTTCAACCACCCGGAGGAACACGCGGTTGACGTCTACAACTTCGCCATCTCCCGCTACGAGAGTCGATACATCGGCTTTGCCTCCATGTTCTACCATACGGGGCGCGCATGGAACGACCGCAACCATGACGGCTTTCATCACGTCCAGATGGCGTGCAGCCGGGATATGCGCAACTGGCGCCGTCTCGGCGAACGCGCGCCCTTCATCGGACCGTCGCCTCTTGGCAGCGGCGCCTATGACACGATGCAGATACTGGGACCATCTTTTCCGGTGGTCCGCGGGGACCAGCTCTGGTTCTACTACTCCGGCATCCGGCATCGCTGGCAGCCGCCCAAGGCCGGTCCCGAGCGGGCGGCCATCTGTCTGGCGGCACTGCGGCGGGATGGCTTTGTCTCTTTGGACGCCGGTGCAGAAGAAGGCACTGTCACGACTGTGCCCTTTCACTGGGAAGGGGAGCGGCTCTATCTGAACGCCGAGGCCGGAAACGGCGAGATTCGATGCGAGCTTATCGGTTCAGAAGGTCAGCCATTGGAAGGATACGAGCGGGGCAATTCCATACCACTGGCCGCGGACGGCGCTCGCCAGCCGGCGGTATGGCGCGAAAGGGAATTCATGCCCGCTGATAGCGAGAGCCCAGTGCAGTTGCAAATCTGGATACGAGACGCGAGTCTATACAGCTACTGGTTCGAATAGAGGGAGAGCGAAATGGGATCTGACTCGAATCGAAAGTTCGCACGTTTGGAGAGGCAGCTGTTTTTCGACGACGACGACATTGCCCGCATCGACGGATTGGAAAGGAGCCTGCACCAGCCCAATAAGAAGGGCGCAGTCATTCGCGCGGACCCAAACATGGAGGTTATTGGTTCTGACGGCGCTCCCATTTACCGGCCTCAGACGCGGACGGCGCCGGTATGGGATCCCGAGGCGGAACTGTGGAAATTCTGGACTATCGGGGCAAAGTTGGACTGGAACCAGGGGCGCTCCTCCTACCACGAGAGCCGCGACGGGCTGCACTGGTACCAGCCATCCATAGGCCAGCTGGAGTTCCAGGGATCACGTGACAACAACCACGTCGCCATTCCCCTCGACGAGACGCGTACCTCAGAAGTGTTGGGTGTGATCTATGACGCCGGCGACCCCGACCCGAACCGCCGCTTCAAGGCGATCAGCTTCATCATGGAGCCCGATCTTTCGATCATCTTTGGTGTATCCCCGGACGGGATCAATTGGAAGAAGCACGATGCGCCCGCCATCCTTTCCGGCGATGAACCGAACTTCAGCTTTGACGCCGCCGATCACCGTTATATCGCTACGGTCAAAGTGCGGGGAAAGTGGGGACGCTCTCATGCCGTAACCACCAGCCAGGACTTCGACGAGTGGAGCGAACCGGAGCTGGTATTTCAGGCGGATGACGAAGACCAGGAGCTGGCGCGCGCGGTGATCGCGCGGCGCCTCGCCAATCCCGCGCTGCAGCAGACGGTCGTCAACCACCCGGAAGAGCACGGCGTGGATGTCTATAATTTCAGCATTTCCCGCTACGAGAGCCGTTACATCGGGTTTGCCTCCATGTTCCACCACGTAGGGCGTTCCGTTGACGGCCGCAATCACGACGGCTTCCATCATGTGCAGCTGGCCAGCAGCCGGGATATGTACACGTGGGAGCGGCAGGGCAATCGCCGGCCATTTATCGACTCATCCCCTTTGGGGGGAGGCGCCTACGACACGCTGCAGATGCTGGGGCCCTCTTCGCCGGTCCGCCGCGATGACGAGCTCTGGTTCTACTACACGGGAGTCAAGTTCCGGCGCCTGCCGCCGAAATGGGACCCGGACTATGCGGCTATCTGTCTTGCCGTCTTGCGGCGGGACGGGTTTGTCTCGCTGGGTGCTGGCGAGGAGGGTGGTTCGTTGGTAACCGAGCCTTTCAGCTGGGAGGGGGAGCGGCTCTATCTCAACGCGGTGGCGGACGATGGCGCGGTCACTGTAGAGCTGCTGGATGTCGACAGCCGGCCTGTGCCCGGTTACGGTGCGGAGGACGCGACCAGCTTGCGCGCTGATACTGTCCGGCAGCCGGTTGCCTGGGGCGAGAATAGCCGGATGCCTGATCCCGCCAGCGGGCCGGTCAGACTGCGCATCAATCTGACGAATGCTGAGCTATACAGCTACTGGTTCGAATAATCCCTGTTGAAATTTTGAGCCGGATATGGGAACCTGTCCCCCATAAGGCAACTTAGTCATGGAATTGCTATAGGAACATTGGTACAACTGCGAGGAACCGACAATGGGTCAGACAACGACTGCCGTAGAGACAACTTACGCCTCGGAAACGCCCAGCTCACGCCAGCAGTTCGAACAGGATCGCAAGTCGATGCCTGGCGGGGCGAAGGGGGCCTATTTTTACGCGCCCTATCCGATTACCATGCAGCGGGGTGAGGGTTGCTATCTCTTTGACATAGACGAGCGGCGGCGGGTCGATTTTGCCAACCACCATACCGGGCAGATCCTGGGCCACAACAATCCCGCGGTACATGCGGCGGTCGATGCACAGCTCACCAGGGGCATCGCACTTGGCGCGCCGACCGGTGCAGAAGGGGCGCTGGCGGAGGAGATGTGCAGCCGCGTTGCTTCCCTGGAAAAGGTCCGCTTTTGCAACTCCGGAACGGAGGCATCCTTGCACGCGATCCGGCTGGCGCGAGGGTTCAGCGGGCGTACAAAGATTGCCAAGATGGAAGGCGGGTACCACGGCAGCCATGACCTGGTTGAGGTGAGCGTTGCTCCGGCGGTGGACAAGGCAGGGCCCGCCGATGAACCATACTCCGTGCCGACTGCCGGTGGCATGTCTCCAAATGCCCCCTCTGAGGTGATTGTATTGCCTTTCAACAATGAGGAAGCGTTGGAGAGGCTGGTCCGCCGTCACCGCGACGAACTGGCCTGTGTGATTCTCGACCCCAAAACAGGTATCCTGCCGGTCCGCAAGGAGTACGTACAGGCTGTGCGCCGCGTGACCGAGGAAAACGACGTGCTGCTCGTTCTCGACGAAGTCGTCGCATTTCGCGTCGCCCGCGGCGGCGCCCAGGAATACTACGGCATCAGCCCGGATCTGACGACGTTCGGCAAGCTGGTGGGGGGCGGGTTCCCGGTCGGTGCGTTTGGCGGCCGCGCCGACATCATGGATCTGTTCGACAGCAGCGGCGAGCCGACCGGCTTCTTCCAGAGCGGCACTTTCAGCGCCCATGCGGTGGTGATGGCGGCGGGCCTTGCCACTTTACAGCAGTTGACGCCGGGCGCCTTCGAGCACCTGAACGGATTGGGCGAACGCCTGCGCGCGGGGCTGGAGGCGCTCAGCGCTCGCATCAGTACGCCTCTGCAGTCGGTTGTGCTCGGCTCGCTCTTCAGTGTCTATTTCACCGACGGGCCGCTGGTCGACTACCGGAGCCTGGCCGGAAACGACGGAGCAATGGCCCACAGAGTATTTCTCTCGCTGCTGAACCAAGGATATTTCCTGAGCCAGGGTCTGTCGATGAACGCGCTCTCGCTGCCTATGGAGGATGAGCATATCGACGGACTCGTGTCAGCATTTGAAAAAGCAATTGAAGAGAGCAGGCTATAGCAGTAAGTTTTCCAGTTTTCCCGGAGGCAAATGGCCGGTAGGGACAGAGATCGCAGGTCTCACGCCTCAAACCAGATCGGTTGAAAGGACCAACCATGTACGCTATCGACGTAATTTCTGAATTCAGCGTCAATCCAATCCCGGAGCCGGATACGACGCTGGAGGCGCTGCTGCGTCAGACGGAGGAGCACGACACGACGCTGACGCTGACAACATCACGGCGGGGCCTGGTCAACCAGGTCAACCCGGAAGCCGTGGCTGAGACCCTCGAAATCGTCGCGCAGCATCCTCGCCTGCTGGGCGTGGGCACGCTCGATCCCAGGTACTTTCTGAACTGGCGGGACGATCTGCAGGCCTGTGTGGATGGAGGTTGCGTGGCGATCCGCTTCGCGCCGGGGCCGCAGAATTGGAGCCCGGAGACTTTAGTCTTCGAGCATATGGTGGAGGCGGTCGGCGCGGCTGGGTTGCCGATCATTGTTGATTTCAAAGGATCGGACCAGGCGTTGAGCTGGATCCGCAAGGTGGCGGAGGTCTGCCACCGATATGATGTACAGGTGGTCATGAACGAGGTCAGCTATGCCCATATGGGCGAGTTGATCACGGTCATGCAGGTTTACACGAATGTGTTTGCCGCGATTCGCTGGCTTTGTCTGGCGGACGGCATCGAGGTCATGGTCGAGGCGGGCATCGGCGACAGGCTGCTCTATGGCAGCAACTCGCCCAAGTATTCGATACGGTCTCTGCGCAATCAGATCTTCATGGCGAAGATCTCTGATGAACAGAAACAGGCGATCCTCGGCGGCAATGCCTTGCGGTTGCTCGATATGGACATCGAAGAACTGCCCGCGGACCCGCTCATGATCAAGGCCGAGGCGGACTTGCCGGACGAGCCGATCATCGACATCCACGCTCACGTGTCCGGCTTCCACTGCGCGGAGCCATTCAACACGCGATTCGAGACGAACGTTCCTGAGATGACGGAACGGTGCAATATCCAGTACACATTTGTGTCATCTTACAACGCGATCAACTATGACATGCGCGAGGGCAACGCCGATACGCAGGCCTTTCTCGATCGATACCCCAACCTGCGCGGCTACATTGCAATAGACCCGCGCGACCTGGCGGGCTCGGTTGAGCAGATGGAGCTCTATTTTCAGGATCCCAGATTTGTGGGGGTGAAGCTCTACTGCCCATTTGGCGGCAACATGGCGACCAAGCGGATGCAGGACCTGTTGGACGAGATCGCGCGGTTTGGCCGGCCTACCAAGATTCACATGGATGAAGGCGGTTCACCCTATCCAGGTGTGCGGTCGGCCGCTGAGCGCAACCCGGACCTGGTGATCATCAAAGCTCATGGGGATGATGCAGAGGGCGCGCGGCAAGTGGTGGATCTGCCGAACGTGTACTTTGAATTTTGCAGCAGCGGCATCAATGCGGGAACAATCCGCCGCTCGATGGACATTCTGGGACCGGAGCGGATTCTGTTCGGCACCGACCAACCGCTCTTTGCGCCGTGGTTCGAGTACGGGGCCTATGCCGATGCGATTCAGACTCAGCGCGAGGCTGATTTGATCTTCCGTGAGAACGCCAGACGTATCTTCCGCCTGGACTGACACGGCGCGCTTGCCGCGCGCTCTGAAAACACCAATCGCCGTAACGGTTCGCGCATGGCAGAGATTTACAGGCTGGCGCGGCCGGATCTTTACAAGGAGACTCTTGAAATGGCCATTGCAATCGAACGCAATTCGCCGCCGGTGCGGAGCGGATCGTTTGGGCCCCAGTGGGACATGGGCGAAGAGGAGATAAACGAACTGATCGAGGTGATCCGCTCCGGGAAGCTGAACCGGCTGAGCGGCACCAAGGTCCTCCAGTTTGAGCGGGACTTCGCCGAGATGAACGGCGTCAAGTATGCCCAGGCGGTTACGTCTGGCACGGCCGCGGTGCATACGGCGGTCGGCACAATTGACCCCAACCCCGGTGACGAGATCATCACAACGAGCATCACCGATATGGGCACGATCATCGGCATTCTGTACCAAAATGCGGTGCCCGTGTTCGCGGACGTCGATCCCCGGACAGGCAACCTCGACATTGCGGATGTCGAAGCCAAAATTACTGAACGCACCAAGGCGATCATCGTCGTGCATCTCTTTGGCAATCCTGCTCCGATGGAGGCCTATGTTGAACTGGCGCGCAAGTATGACCTCTTCTTGATCGAGGACTGCGCACAGGCTCAGCTGGCCGAATACGGCGGCAGGCCGGTCGGTACGTGGGGGGACTTCGGCTGCTACAGTTTTGGCGGTAAGCACATGACCACCGGTGACGGCGGCATGGTCATCAGCAACCGGGACGATCTCGCCGAACGGCTGAAATGGTTCGCGGACAAGGGCAATCCCCGCCATCCGATTTACGAGCACTACTATCTGGCCCCCAACTATCGCATGACCGACCTGCAAGGCGCAGTCGGGGTTGCCCAGCTCAAAAAGGTGACGGACGCGGTGCGCCGCAAGCAGTGGGTCGCCAACCATCTGAACGAGGTTGTCGACGGCGAGGCCGGCCTCTCATTGCAGCCGGTCCTGCCGGAGGCGACGCATTCATACTGGGTCTATGGTTTCCATGTGGACGCGGCGGTGATGGGGGCGACGGCGGAACAGTTTGCGGCGGCGTTGCAGGCGGAGGGTGTGCCTGCCAACTCGCCCTACATGGTCTATCCGGTCTACAAGTACCCGGTTATGGCCCAGCAGCGCGCCTATGGAACGGCTGATTTCTCCTACGCCGGCGAGAAGGCCGCAGCCATGGACTACGGCTCAATGTCGCTGCCGGGCGGGGAGAGTTTCCTGGAGACGGCCGTGGTGATGCCGATGAGCCCCTCCTACACGGACCAGGACGCGGCCGATTTCAGCACCGCGATCAAGAAGGTCGGCGACTACTACCGATCGAAACTGTCAACCTAGGGCCAAACAAATGTCTATTCAGTTCACGTTCAGCCCGCGCGTCCCCGTTTTCGATGCAAACGTCCGTGTGGGTGACCTTCACTATCAGCCCTCGCCCTGCCGCAACCGGGACCAGTTGCTGTCCGAAATGGACCGGCATGGGGTTGAGAAGGCGCTTATCTACCACGCCCAGACGGAAGAAGTCAGCCCCATTGATGGCAATGGTTTTCTTGAAGCTTGGCTGGACGGTAACAGGCTCCTTCCCCAGTGGTCTATGACGCCTACGCCCGACTCTTTGGCGCAGGTGCAGGCGCTGCACGAGCAGGGGCGCGTGCACAGTGTTCGACTGCACAATGCGCGACGCGTCGGGCTGCCTTTCCGGCCGTGGTCGTGCGGGGCTATGCTCTCCTGGCTGAGCGACAACCGGATCCCGCTCTGGATTCCGCTGCCCGATGCCGACGCCGACGAGCTGGCGACGACGCTGAGCGCCTTTCCGGAGCTGGTCACGGTCCTGGTGGGCGCTCATTACAGCCACGCTCTGTGGGTGCGGCCTTTGATGACGACGCTGCCCAATGCGTACCTGGAGTTGAGTCGCATCGAGCCGCTGGGGGAGGTAGAGGCGCTCTGCGAAGAGTATGGGGCCGAGCGCTTTGTCTACGGCTCCTGGTATGACCGCCTGGCGATGGGGACGATGCTCTTTTATCTTCACCATACCGAAATCAGCGAGTCGGATCTGGAGCTGATCTGCGCGGGGAATCTGCACCGCATTCTACAGGGGGAGGGCCGGCATGATTGAAGAGCAGAGAGTCATCGACTTTCACGGCCATACCGGCCGCCTGGACCTTTACAACGGGGCCGACGATCCCGACCTGATCCTGCACGCGATGGACAAGGTCGGGATCGATGTCTCCTGCGTCTTCAATATCTTTCACCCAGACGGCACGACCGGCAACGACATCACGGCCCGCTTTGTGGCAGAGCATCCGGACCGTTTTGTCGGGTTCGCGTACGTGTCGCCGATGATGGCGGAAGGCATGGTTGCGGAGCTGACGCGGGCGATAGATGAGCTGGGGCTGGTCGCAATCAAGCTCTACCCGCCCTATACCCAGTGGGACCTGAACGAACCGATCTGGCATCCGATCTATGAGTTCGCCAATGAGCGCGGCTTGGCGATCATCTTCCACACGGGTTCGGACCCGCACTCCCATCCCGGGCTGCTGGCCGACTGCGCGGCCAACTTCCCCAACGCCAACTTCGTATCCGGCCACGCGGGCAATGTCGCGGAGCCGCGGGCGGCCGCGATCAGGGCGGCGCAGGACTATCCCAATATCTACCTGGAGACATGCTCGACCTTTCGCACGCCGGGCGTTATCGAGCAGCTGGTGAACGAGGCCGGGGCCGACCGGGTCCTGTTTGGATCGGATATCGCTCTGATGGACTCCCGCCCGCAGCTGGGAAAGATCATCACCGGCGACATCTCTGATGAGGCCAAGCGGCTGGTCTGCGGCGGCAACGCGGCCCGGCTGCTGGGAATCTGAAGCGGGTCCCAGTGGGAGGTCAGTTCATGGACTACAGTGAATCCGATCGCGAATTCTGGGAAGAGGAGCTGGCGGACTTCGTCCCACAAAGAGTGTTTGATGCCCACTGCCATCTGTTCGATGCGGCGGATATGCGGCCGGACGCGCCGGCTACGACACGATCGTATGCCGATTTGGAGACGCTGCGGGCATGGGGCCGTCTCATGTTCCCCGGCCGGCGCATGAACTTCCTCCTCCTCGGAATGCCCAAGGTCGGCATTGACGTGGAAAAGCATACCGACATGCTGGCCGCGCAGGTCGCACTCGACCCCTCTTCACGGGCCAATCGCCTTGTCACACCTTCCTGTGACATCTCTCGCATTGAAGAAGACATCAAGCGCGCCGGCTTTATCGGATTGAAACCCTATCGGGTCTTTTCATCGACCGGTGATACAGACTACTGCAGGATTCACGAGTTTCTGACGCACGAACAGATGGAGCTTGCCAACGACCGCGGCCTCTGGGTCACGATGCACCTGTCGCGGCCAGGAGGTTGCGCCGATGAGGAGAACCTGGCAGACCTCGAAGAGTACACGACGCGCCGCTATCCCCGGATCAGATGGATCCTTGCCCATTGCGCACGCAGCTTTACCTACTGGCCGATCCGGGAGGCGATCGACCGCTTGCGCGACATGCCAAATATCTGGTACGATCTGTCGGCGGTTACGACCATGCCTCCCTTCCTGACGTTGTTCCGAGAGGAAGATCTGAAACGGATCTTCTACGGTTCGGATGGTGTCGACTCAGCCTTCTTTCACGGCAAATATGTCCCATTCGGGCGCTACTGGTATCAGGTTGAGCCCAATGAAGCTCACTTCAGTTTTGCCCACACGGACGCGCGTCCGGTTCTCTGCATTTACGAACAGATAATGGCCATGAGACAGGCCGCTGAGATCGCTGGACTGTCCCGGGACGACATGGAAGGGATCTTCTGGCGTAATGCCATCGAGGCGTTTCAGATCGATCTGCAGGACGAAACTGCGGCTGCATAACGGTTGAACTGTTTCCATTGGGTGGCGTGACATCCATTTGGCACAGCGTGGATGCAGAACCGGACCAGGTATACAGGAGGAATGAACAGAGAGTAGCGACTGCCTGACCTTTTAGCCCAAATAGGATAGACCTATGAGCCACGTGCATCAGCGTCCGGAGTTGGGTCCAACACCTGGCCCCAGTATAGCGGAGATGGAGGAGGGGCTGAGACGGTGGGCGGCTGCCCGGCCTGGAACTATGCAGGTCGAGACCGTAGGTCGAACACCCAAGGGGCTGCCTGTGCTGCTTTGTCGCATCAGCGAGGCTGATGTTTCCGACGAAGACAAGCAGGTGGCCCTTTTTACTTCGACGCATAGCGGTGTTGAGAGGGTAACGACGGCCGGCCTGCTCCAATTGATTAAGTGGCTCATCGGCGACGACTCTTTGGCGAAAGAGATTCGAAGGCGTCAGATTGTCCTCATCATGCCGGCCTGCGAACCGGAGAGCTACGATCGTAAGCTGATCGACGTTGCCGAGTTCTTCGCCGGCCGCAGCCGCTGGGTCTATGAAGGATGGGGGTGGGACGGCCCCCTGGACCCTGAAAACCAGCCTGAGGCAATGGCCGTTAAGGAGGTCGTAGACCGGTACCGGCCGGAGGTCCATCAGGACGTGCACGGCATCTGGTTTGAACAGTCCACCATGACCGAAAGCACCGGGATTTCCTGGGCTTCAAATCTGTACCGCGGCTACTGGCGGGCCATTCCCGATCTGATGAACCAGGCGGCGGAAGATGCCGGCTACCTGACAACCCGAGGCGAGGAGAGCGCCGGGCAGATGCTTTCCACAGTTCCGGTCGAGGGCGTCGAGCGCTGGTTCTACGGCAGCACTTCGACGCCGAAAGTGGTCTGCGGGCTCTACTCCTATATCCAGTACCATAGCATTGTACAGACGATGGAGGTCGGTTGGGAGGAAAGCACCGTGCTGCGGCTGCGCCGGCTGCTGCAGGTCGGCAATGAGGTGTGGCGCGAGGAGCCCTATGCCGGCTATCCCGCCAACCAGGTCAGTTGCCGGTCGTCGGTGGCGATCGCGGGGTGGGGCAGGACAGCAGCACAGCGACGGGCAAGCCGGGTCGAACTGTGGCGTAAGTTGCCCCAGATCTCGCATACCTGCGGCTGGCCCGAGGCCCGTGACGGCGTCGTTGCATTTGTCTCTACGACCCCGGCAAGCCGGAACCTCTATGCGCCGGGGGACGCATCGTCCGCGCCGAACCTTAACGAACCGAACCTGGAGCCGATGTTTGCCAGGCTCAAGCAGAATCCTCGCTTTGACGGCGATGCCCTGGATGAGTTTCTCAGCCTGTCGGTATCGCGCCAGGTAACGTGGCCCCAGGTTGAATATGAAGGACCGGCAGAGCCGATCCGAAACGGTCTTGCCATTCGACTTCGCCTTCCCCATCCGGACGTAAATTTCAAACATCTCAGACTGGATGGACACATCATGGAACCGTCTGACGTTGACGGTTACTTTGTGTATCATAATCCTGGCACCATCGTACAGGTCAACATTCCACCCGGAAAGGTGGAGGACTTTCACGTGGTGACCGCGGTATTCGATTCAGCTGCGGAGCGGATTTCCGGCTTCCATCCTCATGATTGGGACCTGAACGGTTGAAGCGTTGGCAGCGGTCATCGCTGTAGCGACCGCTTCCACTTGAGACAGGAAACTGGGAGGTGTCATGCCGGTGAGAAAGGTGGACGCAATGAATCGTGAATTGGGTCTGGGCAGCCTTCTTTCTTTGCGATTCAGTATAACGGCAGCAAGCGTGTGATGACATCGGGAGATCCTTCGAAAGCCATACCTTGAAATGGGGGAGATATCCAAGATGAAACGCTACTCTTTGCCTATACTGATAGTGATTTTGGGGCTGTTGATTACGGCATGTGTCGCGCCGATGCCGGCAGGAGGGGAATCGGGAGCAGCGGACGCTGATGGAGAGATGGAGCCTGCGGTAGAGCAGGTTCTTCGCTACGGCATGATTCAGAGTATGAAGACCTTCGACCCGGCGCGGGAAGGAGGGTTTGGCCGCTTTATCATGCAGCATGTGTGGCTGCCGCCATTTATTGCCGACCCGAGCGCGAACCTGACACCGGGAACTTGCACGTCGTTCGATGTCAGTGACGACGGGACTACCTACACACTGCACGTGAATCCTGAAGTCAAATGGTCGGATGGAAGTCAGTTCACCGCCGGCGATATCAAAGCCTGGTTCGAGTATGTGGTGAATCCTGAGAACCTGTCCGGATGGGTGCCGCCGAACTATGCCGGCATTGTGGGTTACGATGCGGTGCGCGAAGGCACCGCCACAGAGATGGAAGGTCTGGTCGTCGTTGACGAATTCACCCTGGAGATCAATCTGAAAGAGGCCGACCCGCTCTTCGTATACAAGGTGCTTGCCAACTACAACTCGGCCACGGCCAAGGCCGAACAGGCTTGGGCGGATCTGAACGGGGAGTGGTGGACCAATGATCCGTTGGTCACCGGGCCCTATACGATCGAGTCATGGGATGATGACGTGATGAGCTACGTCTACGTGCCCAACCCGAACTATTGGGGAGAGAACAAGGCATCCATACGGATCGAAGTAACCTCGGTGCTTGCTGAAGAAACGCTCAGCCTGATGTATGAGAACGATCAGTTCGACATCGTCATATTCACGGGCGCGGCTGGAGACGCGTTATCGCTTAAGTATCCCGAAGACGTCGTGCCGATGAACTACAGGTACAGCAACATCTGGGGATTCAATCCCAATCTGCCCCCGATGGACGATCCGATGGTGCGGCGGGCGCTGATACACGCCATCGATCACGAGCGCATCGTGCAGGTCATCTACGGCGACACCAAGGACCCTGCGGCCGGTCCAATCTATCCGGGCCTGTCCGGTCATCGCCCTGAGATATTCGAAATGGCCGGCGCGCTTCAGTATGATCCTGAACTGGCAAAGCAGGAGCTGGCGCAGTCCTCTTACGGTTCGGCTGAAAACCTGCCCAAACTCAATCTGGCGCTGGGTACATCGGATGCCGAGTGGGTGCGCGGCATGGAGATGATCCTGGAGATGTGGCGAGACACTCTGGGGATAACGAACGTCGAAACCAAGCCATGGTGGAATGATTGGGCACGCGGCGATGCCAGGGCCGACGTCGTGCACATGGGCGGTTTTGGCTGGGGTACGTTGCCGGATCCGGGACATGCCGTGTGGCGGGCCGCTTACACCGGGAACGCCATGAGCAGAATCAGGTACAGCAATCCCGAGGTGGACGCGCTGCTTGACGAGGCCATGTCCCTCAGTCGCGATGATCCCCGCTTCCTCGAATTGGTACACGAGGCAGAACTGATCTACCTGGAAGACTACGTTTGGAAGCCTTTCTTCGTGGTCTCCTATTCCTGGCACGCGAAGCCGTGGGTCCAGGGCCTTCAGGGTACCTGGTACAACAACTGGTACAACATTGAAGAGGTGACAGTGACAGAGCGCTAGCCTGTGGTCCGGCTGTTATGACAGGGGTGAAGGCTGGCTTATGTCCAGAGCCAGCCTTCTGACTGCCCGGTCTTTCGGGATCGATGAGACCTGACTGTTGCCAGAGGCCTGTTTTGACTGGAGTCGAAGAGCTGACCTTGGAATCTCGCGGCAGCCGGCGCGAGATTTCTCTTCGTTATGGTTATGGACGTTTCCGGAACTGTCTTTGGAGTTGCTCAGGAGAACGATGGCGGTAAAGAAACCTGACGACTCCGGTCCACGAAGGTGACGAGGAGAATAGAGATTGCTCAAATATCTGATCATGAGAGTGCTCGGCATCATTCCCCTGCTGCTGGTTGTTCTTGTAATCATCTTCACCTTGGGCCACATGGCTCCCGGCGACCCCATCGAGATGATGTATGAAAGTATGGAAACGGTTGTCGCAACGGAAGAGATGGTGGAAAGGGCGCGAGCGCGACTTGGTCTTGATCAGCCGCTTCACGTGCAGTTCATCCGATATGTACGCAACGTCCTTCGGGGCGACCTGGGCGATTCGATCGTTCGCAGCCGCCCCGTGTTGGGAATGATCCTGAAAGTTTTCCCAATTTCCGCCCAGGTGGGGTTGCTGGCATTCGTCGTTCTGGTTGTTACCGGCATCCCGTTGGGCGTACTGGCCGCTGTCAAGCAGAACACCGCGGTGGACTATTTCATTGTCGGAGGAAGTCTTTTCCTGCGCACCGTTCCCGTATATGTTCTCGCACCTCTGCTGTTCATCATCCTGGTGCTCAGGCTTGACGTTATGAATGTTCCCTACGGTTGGAAGGGCATCACGCACCCGAATGTAATCATGCCGACTCTGATGTTGATCCTGTTTCCTCTGGCAGTCGTAGTTCGCCAGATGAGAGTTGGCATCCTGGAAGTCGCTGAAAACGATTACGTTCGCACTGCACGGGCTAAGGGGCTAAGAGAACGCCAGGTAATTCTGCGGCATGTCATGCGCAACGCCATTACGCCGGTGGTGACATCGTTGGGGTTGATCGTCACAGGCCTGATAACGGGTTCGGTATTTGTCGAGCAGATTTTCGGCATCCCCGGCTATGGAAACCTGTTTGTTACCTCGCTCATTCAACGTGATTATCCTCTTATGATGGGCTGCACACTCTTTGGGGCCTTCCTGATTATGATGAGCAACCTCATCGTGGACTTTGTATACCCGTTCCTGGATCCCAGGGTGACACTGTGACGAACCAACCCTCGAAACAGGAGGCTGAGCAGTCGTCGCCGAGGGCCCGACACGGACTTCTTGCAAGTGAGCTCGACAGGCCGGAATCCGGCCCGAGAGGACTGTGGAGCGACGCGTTCAGACGATTGCTCCGCAACCGTTTGTCCCTGATCGGCCTGATAATCGTTCTCTTCACCTATGCCACAGCCCTCGCTGGGCCGTACCTGGCGCCCTACGACCACCTGGACCAAGACCTTGAACAGATTGGCATGCCCCCCAGTGCAGAGCACTGGCTGGGTACTGACGACGTCGGCCGAGACTACTTCAGCCGCTTGCTGCATGCCATGCGCACGGCAGTACTCATATCGATTCTTGTGCCTCTCCTGACTCTTGTCATTGGTGTGACCCTTGGCACTGTCAGCGCCTATTCGGGTAGGGCGGTAGACAACACGATTATGCGCCTGGCCGACGTCGTGATGACAATCCCTACCATACTCTTTGCCGCCTTGATCAATGCTTCGATAGCTGAACCTTTGGAAGCTTTGATGGCGGCTTTGCAGGACCAGACGGGGTGGAGATTCCTGACCAACACCGTCTACGTGGACTATCTGATCGTTTTCAGCGCCCTTTCGCTAATCTCGTGGCCCGGCGAAGCGCGGCTGATTCGAGGCCAGATTCTTTCGCTGCGGGAGCAGGACTATGTACTTGCGGCCCGTTCCCTCGGGGCTACCAACAGGCAGATCATGCTCAGGCACCTGGTTCCCAATTCCCTGGGTCCCGTCATCGTGAGTTTTACATTCAGCATGTCCAGCGCTATGATTCTCGAGGCTTCACTCAGTTATCTCGGAATCGGCATACAGCCGCCCGGCGCCAGTTTGGGATCCATGATCAACAGATCGATGCCATCCTGGCGAACCTGGCCGCATCTGATCGCCATACCGGCCATCGTGTTGGGAATCGTGACGCTGGCGATAAACTTCCTGGGCGATGGCCTGAACGACGCGCTGAATCCACGACAGTCAGGCAGTTGACGAGGTCATGTTGTGAACATTCCTTGGCGTCCTCGAGTGTGGTCTCAAGGATCCGCCGACGGCGGTGATCTGCTCTCTTACCCGTCGCTGCCGGAACTGGATTCGTTTTACAGGGAATTACAGGACGAGTTTCCGGGCTATGTTGCCCTGGAGAAGGCCGGACACTCGGTGCAGGGGCGTCCGATCCGGCTTTTGACAATCACGGACCGGGACACCAGCGGCGAAGACAAACAGCGCGTCCTGATGGTTGGGCAAGAGCATGGGCAGGAACGCAGTGCCGGCATTGCACTTCTGGAGCTGGCTCGCTGGCTGGTTACGCCAGCTGCAGCCGAAATCCGCCGCAGGCAGCGCATTGGCCTGATGCCGGTGATCAACCCTGATTCGTGGGAGGCTCTGCGGTTCAACAATGTGAATGACGTGAACCTCTATGCCGACTACTCCCTTGACCGCGAGCCTACGCAACCGGAGTCCCAGGCCGTAGCAGAGGTTCTCGCAAAATTGCAGCCGGAGCTGTTCTGCTCACTTCATGGGACCGAGTTTGGCTGGAAGTATCGCATGGGGGAGAGTAACGGATTCTCGTGGACGACCAGTCAGTTCGACCGCGCCCACTCGCGTCTATTCATAGAGGAGATCAACCGGGCGGCAGAGTCCGCAGGATTTCCCCAGGACCGCGGCGAAGAGGAGGCGGAGCGGATTTTGCCTTGGTTGCCAGGCAATATCCATCATTCCTATTACTCAGGCCAGCGCATAACGTCCTGCGTCCATGCCTATCACCGTTATCATACGCTCGCTAATACGATGGAGGTCCATCATCCCCTCAGCGGGCTGATCCGCTGCAGAAGGATGCTCGAACTTGGAAATCAGCCGTGGCGGACTGAATCTGTCGCCGGCTATCCCGTGCGCACGATGTTCCAACAGGATGAGACCTTTGTCGCGGCCTATGGACAGACGGCAGCCGAACGCCGCGCAAGTCGTGTAGAGCTATGGGCCCATACGAACCAGTTTGTCGTTGCTCGGGGTGTCAACGAGCCAGTGGGCATGGCCCTCAATGCCTTCTCTCTGGACCCTGAAGACTATGATCGCTGGCGCTCACTGGAAATAGACACCTTTCTTCAGCAGAAAGAGAACGAACTGGAATTAGACCTGTCCGAAATCCGTGCTTTGCGCCGCCGGCATTCCCGCTTCCAGAGTCTGCGCTGCGATCAGATAAAGCCGAATGCGAACACGAAAGAGGGCCCGCTGTTGCGGACAGCAAGCCAAGGTCTTGCGTTACGTTTGCGGTTGCCGAATCGTTCGACTATTCGGAGGGTCTGGCTCGACGGGCGTCCAATGGCCCTTTCGTCTGGCGACGGCTACGAAAGCTGGCACACTGCCAGCGGCTTTACAGTGCTTCAGATCAACATCCCGCCGCAGGCCGATGTCGGATTGTTTCAGCGTCACTTTGTCGTAGCAACTTACGAGGCGCCGCGCACTGACCTTGGAAGTTTGGGAATGAGAAACGGTCTTGCTTGAAGGTGAATCATAAGTGGCCTACCTCTTCCCTTTGAGCCGCACTCAAGTATAGGAGCCTCCCTCAGCGGGCGCTAAGCGGCGAAGCGCGAACTAGCGCCCGCTGATCGCGTCTTCGACCGCCGCGATCAGTTCATCCTCCTGCCATGTTACGGCGACGGCGCAGTAGTTCTCGTGACTGTAGAAGGTATTGCCAGCGCGCTGGCGGGAATCAGCAGCAGTACGCATGGAGGGGTTGTAGTAGTACATGGTGATGCCCTGGCCGTTGCCGCGGACTACGCCGGAGGGATAGCCGAGATCGGTGCGGCGGGCCTCTTCCGCGGTGTAGCCGTAAAGGTGACCGGAGAATGTCAGGAGACAGTCGAGCCAGGAGCGCCCGCGGTCGCGGCTGATGCGGCCTTCGATGCGGTAGGGGGGATTGCGGTTGCCGTAGGTGAGGAGGATGTCGCCATTGGAGAGGAGAACAAGATCTGCGGGGTGCTGGCGGGCTTGGGTTATCTGTACTGGATCCGACCAGGTGAAGCCGCCGTCCTGAGAATGGGCGCTGTGCAGTCCCTGGACGCCGTCGTCGCGCAGGATGGCGAGGAGGTCCCCGCCGGGCAGCGCGATGAGAGCGGTCTCGTTCTTGTGGTGGGCGATGAGGGAAGGTTCTCCCCAGGTCAGACCATCGTCATGGGAACGGACGAGGTAGGAGGAGTCGAAACTCTGGCCGCTGCGCTCGTCTGCCCAGGCCTGGCAGTTGTAGATGGACGCGAGCAGCGTTCCATCGGCGAGCGAGACGATTTTGCCATAGGGTGAGCCTGAGGGCAGGGCATCTATCGACAGAGGGTAGGGTTCCTCCCAGGTCAGACCGCCGTCGAGGGAGCGGGAAGCCATGATGACAACCGGTCTGCGGTCGGCTACCTCGACGCGGCCCAGGTAGTTGCCGTCGGCGTCGTAGTTGTGTTGGCGGTGGTAGAGCAGGACGAGTGTTCCCTGGGTCGATACGCCGAAGGCAGGGTTGCGGTCGTCGTCCTCGCTGTCGGCAATCAGGTTGGGCGGGGTCCAGGACAGACCTCCATCGAGTGAGCGCACAGTTTCCATGCGCCCTTCGCGGCCGATGTGGCCGGCTCCGCCCCGCAGAGCGGCGACGGTGACTCCGCCGGCAGTCAAGGCCAGGACGGGAAAGAGTCCGCCATCCTGATAGACGAGAGTCTCGCGGGTGCCGGGGAGCGTGCGTATGTCGAGAACGCGATCCGGGGCCAAGTCTGACACGTCAGTGTCTCCTGTCGTTCGAAATGTCATTTCGAGAGTCTGAGGTTTTCGGGCAATCTACTGATCCCTACCGTTCCACTGTTGCCCGCACCAGCCAGACGCTGTTGGTATCATCCATCTCTTCGGGAATGCGGCGCCAGCCGTTGGGCACGCGGTCGTAGGTGTAGAGAAGCGTGCGGTCGTCAACTGCAACCACTTCGGTGTAAGCCGTGGTCCGCTGGCGGGAGAGGTCTTCCGAGTAGATTATCTGCTCCTGCGGATGGCAGCTGTTGTGGTGAGCGAGGATGTCGATCTGCTGCCAGTCCTGTCCGGATCCGTCGGCGTTGAGCCAGAGATAGAGGCCGGGACGGCCCCCTGAGAGAGCAACCGCGCCGCTATCCATTACCGCCAAGCTGGGCTGCACCGAGAAGGGGCCCGGCATGGCGACTGCCGGGGTCCAGGTGCGGCCTTCGTCGCTGCTCCAGGTCTGGCCGAAGGGCAGTTTGCTTTCGACGCGGAAGACGCACAAGATGCGCCCGTCCTTGAGGCGGCAGATGGCAGACTCGCTGGGGCCGCCGTCGCCAGGGACGGGGCAGTTGGCGTCTGCGACGACCGAGCGCACCGACCAGTTTGTGCCGTCGGTCGATTCCACGGCGACGATGGAGTCGCGTTCGTCGCCTTCGAAGTGGCCGTAAGCGGTGGCGAGGTAGGTACCGTCCTCCAGCCAGAGGGTCTGACCGTTGAAGGAGAAGGAGACGACGTCGAGGCCGGGTACGATCAGAGGAACGGGCGCGGGCATGCCCGTGATCACGACTCCAGTCGGTACATAGTCGAATACCCGCTGGCCGGCCGGGAAGTGGTTGTGCGGCGCGCCGATCCCTTGTGGTCGGGGACGGAGATCATAGGGGAGGAGAATACTGTCGCCGGCGTGGAGATGGAGAAGCGTTTGTCCTCCGTCGCAGGAGACAAACGGTTCGCTCCAGGTCAGTCCGCCGTCCCGGGACCAGAGGACCAGATAGGGGACGCCAGAGAGATGAATATCGGGCACGGGCGAGATCGTAGAAAGGAGCTCGCCATTGGGCATTGTCCAGAGGTTGGGGAACCAGAAGTAGCCACGGCGCCGCCCAATCAGTACCGGTTCGGAAAGCGTGACACGCATCCCATCCAAGTCCACTGTCGCACTGTCGGTCCAGGTCGCTGTCATGTCAGTCATCGCTCCTTCCTTGGGCAATCCCTTGGGAGTTCGATATTTCACTCAGCCGCTGCAGAGGTCTTGAGTTCGTGCTCGCCGTTGAGGTCGGCGGTGATCTGCGCGAAGCGATGGCCGTATCGTTCCACTGTGGGGGCGTCAGTGGCTTGGCCGTCGAGCGTGAAGGATGACGCTGCGGTTCCGCTGGCGGGAAGCAGGTAGAGCAGAGTCGCTTCGTTGAGGCTGTCTTGCGATTGAATGCGGTAGGCGCCACCGGGTTCGGATGCTCCGTTTCCTGCGGGGGAGATGGTAACGCGGCGGCGGGAGCGCTCCCAGGTGTTGATCTCCTCGCTGGTCCACCACTCCATGCCGAGGCTGCGGGCGTGGGCGACCGTCTCGCGGATGGAGCGCTCGCACTCGGGGTCTTCGACGTGGGACGGGTGGTAAAGGACATGGGCGACGCCGTAGCCGGCATGGCACTGGTCGACGAGGGGGCGCATGAAGCCGTGCGGGCAGACGACGGTAAAGTCCTGGATGAGGAAAGGAAGGGCAAGCACGTCGAGGAAGTCGCCGTTGGGCCGGTCATCTTCCATGGGAAACCAGGGGTGGGAGGTGCCGAAGGTGAAGCCTCTGTCGCCGCGTGAGTGCTCAAGCTGGATGCCTTTGTTCTGACACCAGTAGTAGAACTCGAGGCGGCCTTGCCAGGCGATGCCGTGGTTCTTGTTGGAGACGATGTTGGAGAGGCCGGTCTCGTAGGAGAGTGTATCGTACTGCCAGTCGAAGTCCATCTGGCTCCAGCGGGGGGCTTCGCGCACGGGGGCGTTGCCGGTGGCGTAGTGGAGGGCGATTTCGGAGGTGGATTCGATGAGCGCCTTATAGAAGGAGCGGTCGTAGCCGGCGACGGGCATGGTACACCAGGTGGAGGGCACCTTCAACTCCTGGAGCAGGTCGAAAAGAGCCCAGCCCACCAGGGGACGGTTGCCATCGGAATCGTGGGACATGTGGGCCATTGAGGTTTGCCCGCGCGGCCAGTACCAGAGGAGCGGCAGTGATTCACCGGCGGAGCTGAGAAGGTGGAAGATGGCGCGCAGCAGGAGTCCCCGCAGGACGTCGGCCATGGGCGTGAGGATGATGCGCTGGTTGTAATATGTTCGGCCATCCTGGAGGGGGATGCCGCCGGAGTAGTAGAGATCGTCGACGTCGTCGATTTCGATGAGATCGCCGTCCCGGTCCGGGTCGAGGATGGAGCCGGCGGGGGTGCCTGAGGACTCGCGCGGGGCGATGGGCACGACCGGTTTGCCCTGATGGATGTGGAGCACGGAAGTTATCAGGTCGGGCGCGAAGAGGAGAGTGCGGCCGCGTCCGTGAGCGTGCGTTATCACGGCGTCGGCTGCGGGCCCGCCTGCCTGCGGCGGAGGTTGGATGGGCTCGACCTGGGCGTGGGCGTTGCCGGCTACGGCCTTGACCAGGCTGCCGCCGAAGACGTGAATTTCCCTGTGCAGGCCGCCGGTCACAGGGTGGGCCGCGGCCGGCGGCTGCAGGTAGCCCTCTTCGTGGAGACGGATGGTCTGCACGCCGAAGAGTTCGTCCATGCCTGACGTACCGGCGTTGCCGATGAGAAGGCCGCCGGCGTGAACGAAGTCGGCCAGGCCCGTCTTCTGGTCGGAATTCAGGTCAAGGTCCTGCGCGAGAATGAGGAGCCGCGGCAAGGGAGAACTGCCGGCCAGGGCTTCCTGCGGCAGCAGCGAAAAGGGGATGCCGGCATGGCGCAGTATCTCGCTGATATAGGCGGCGGCATATGGAGGGAGCTCGCCTGTTCCCTTGCGAGGTTGTTCCGGATTGAGTATCACTCCGATCATTTGGGCTTTCTCCTTACCCCAGCGGATCTTTGTTCTCTTGTACGAAAGGTATCAGGCAGAAAATCAGGCGTCGCGTGCGCAGCGGAAGCCGACGTGGCGGCGCTGCATTTGGGGGAAGCGATCGTAGCGGGCAGCGCAACGGGCGCGCTCGGCGATGCTGTACCAGGAGCCGCCGCGCAGTACATTGTGGGCGTCGTAGTGGACGACAGGCTTTGTGCAGATGGGGTTGGCCTGCGGGCTGAATGAGTAGAAGTCGTCGGAGTAGCGATCCTGGCACCATTCCCAGACGTTGCCGACCACGTCGCAGACGCCGAACGGGCTGACGTTTCCGGCATCAGTGAAGCGGTCGACGGGGGTGGGATGGCCTACGCCGGATTCGCGGGTATTGGCGCGGTCAGGGTGCCACTCGTTTCCCCAGGGCCAGGGGCGTCCGTCGGTCCCGCGGGCCGCGAATTCCCATTCAGCTTCGGTTGGCAGACGGAGTCCGGCCCAGTCCGCATAGGCCTGGGCATCCCAGTGGGCTACGCCGATAACCGGCTGGCTGGGTCCGGTGAAACGTGGGTCGTCCCAGCACTGGGGTGGTACGGCGCCGGTCTCCTTCAGGTAGCGGTCGTACTGGGCGACGGTGACCGGATACTGGCAGATGTAGTAGGGATCCAAACGGACCGTGTGCTGCGGGCTTTCATCCCGGAATCGGGTTAACCGCCAGCCGTATCGGTCGGCAATTTGCTGGGCGTCGGCTGGGTCGGTCCCCATGAGAAAGTCGCCGCCTGGGATGGGAATGAGCGTCGAGCCGTCCTTGTTTTCAATTCTGTCCACGGCTTTTTTCCTTCGGTTCTATTGCGCGGCCTGCTCGGCGTAGTGCAGGGCAACTTTGCGCATGGCGGCGGCGATGTCTTTGGCGTCCTGTTCGGTGTAGGAGTTGCGGAAGAGGATGAAGCCGGTTTTGGGCAACACGCGTTCGGTGTGGGGCAGGTGAACTTTGCCGTAGTCGATGCGCCGGTTGCCCTGCTCGTCCACGAAGGGGTAGCGGGACTGACCGTAGGTATCCTCTTCGGAGAAGATCGGGTAGCGGTAGAGGGGGCGGCCCTGAATGTAGGGGCCGTAGCAGTCCGGGATGCCTTCGGCGCGGACGGCTGCGGAGAAGTCATCGGAGGAGATGCCGGCCTTGGATTCGTCAACGGTGTAAGCGTATGTGTAGTAGGCGCTGCGATCTTCGGGGTGGACCTTTTGGATCTTGAAGCCGGGCAGTTGGGGCACGACTTCGTCGAGGATGGCGGCGGTCATGCGGCGCACGCGGGTTGCCTCCTGCCAGCGGTCGAATTGGGCGAGCCCGACGGCGGCGTGGAGGTCGGTCATGGGGTGGAAGTCGCCGAGAAAGGCGTAGCCCTTGTTGCCGCCGCGGCGGAAGGAGGTGGGCGCGAGAGAGCTGCGGAGGGCGCTGTCCATCTCGGAGCCTTTGCGGGAAAAGCCCATGGCCCGCCGCGCCAGGGGCTCGTCGTTGGTGATGATCATGCCGCCCTGGTCGGTGGTGAGCGTTTTGCCGCCGAGCGAAAAGCAGCCGATGTCGCCGATGGTCCCCACCAACTGGCCGCGGTATTCGGCAAGGTGGGCCTGTGAGCAGTCCTCGATGACGGGCAGGTTGTGAGCGCGGGCTATTTCCAGGATCGGGCCCATGTCGCAGGGGTTGCCGTAGAGATGTACGGCGAGGATGGCGCGCGTCCGGGGCGTGATGCGGCGCTCGATGTCGGTGGGATCGGTGTTAAGAGTCTCCGGATCCCAGTCGGCGAAGACGGGGATGGCGTTGTGGAGGATTATGCCGAGGACGGAGCCGATGTCGGTGGTGGGGGTGGTGATGACTTCGTCGCCGGGTTCGGGGTTGACGGCGGCGACCGCGGCGTGGATGGCGCCGGTGCCGGTGGTGGTGGCGACGGCGTATTGGGCGCCGTGCAGGGTGGCGAAGGCGTCGGCGAAGGCCCTCACTTTGAAGCCGGAGCGCCAGCCGTCGGTGGCGTTGTCCATGACTTCCATGAGGTGACGGCGCTCTTCGTCGCCGAAGATCCATTTGGGGCCGAAGGGCTGGCTGCGCAGCGGCGCGCCGCCGTCAATCGCCAGTTTTGCGCTGGTCATGGGATGTTTCCTTTCCTGCCAGTGGTCCGGAACGACGTTCACAGATTGCGGCCTTCAAATGTCCTCAAGGCGCCACTTTGTGTAGGCGGCGTGGCAGATACCGTCTTCGAGGGTAATCCAGTAGCAGGTAAAGAGGCTGCCGTCGTCGAACTGTACTGTGATGGGGTAGCCGACGTCGGAACCTCCGCTGTGGTTGGGGTAGTCGGGCCACATGGGGGAGGCGGTGCCGGCGTCGTCGCGCATTATGATGGTGTTGTCGGTATCCCAGGTCTTGCCGTTGTCTTCGCTGAGGACGAGGCGGATGCCCATGGGTTCCCAGCGGTAGGTGACGCCGCAGAGGATGCGCCCGTCCTGGAGGCGGAGGAGGTGGGGCGGATAGCCTTTGACTTCGGTGCGCAGCGGCTGCGACCAGGTGAGGCCGGCGTCTTCGGACCAGCTTTCGAGCAGATAGCCGCTGGTGAGGTGGCCGGGCGTAGAGTGGCGGATGTGGGCGAGGACCTTGCCGGGCTCGGCTTCGATGAAGCAGGTCTCGTCGCCGGTGACGCTGGAGACGCTGGAGGAGAGGGGAATCAGGCGCCAGTTGTCACCGTCGGGGTCGGAGCGCCAGACGAAGACCTGGCCTTTGTCTCCCTCCTGATCTCTGGCATAGACGGGCAGGAGGATATTCCCAGCCTCGAGCCGGGTCCAGCGGGGGAAGGCGGTCATCCAGCTGAAGCCGGGGACGAGCCAGTCGCGGCGGTCCCAGGTCTTGCCCTGGTCGTGGGAGCGCATGACGAAGAGCTTGGGCATGCCGATGAGGAGGTCGTTCCCGGTGTTGTTGGGGTGGGGGCGTGCGGTGAGGCCGAGCTCTTCGGCTTCGGCGGCGCGCTCTTTGGGCCAGGACTCGAAGCCGACGGTGCCGGCAGCGAGGTAGCTGCCATCGGGCTGGACGTCGGCGTAGCGGTCGTAGTATTCGCGCGGCAGGGCGGCGGGCCAGGCGAGGGGGATGGTCTGGTCGCTGGTCTCGGTGAAGGTCTCGCCCTGGTCGTCGGAGACGAGCACTATCCAGTCGGCGAGGCCGTAGTGGTCGGCGAAGGGGGAGGAGACGACGCCGACGGTGAGGCGGCCGTCGGGCAGGAGCTGGGGGACGGGGCCCAGGGAGTAGCGGCCGGGGCGTTTGTAGAGGATGCCGTGCTGCATGATCGATCTCCTGACTGAGATTGTAGGTGGCTTGCGGCAGATGCCTATAGAGTCCGTCGCAGTTATGAGGCGCGCCAGCGGGGGTCGAGAATGTCCCGCAAGGCGTCGCCGATGAGGTTGAGGGATATAACGGTGCCTACCAGGACGCCACCCGGCGGGACCCACAGCCACCAGAAGCGCTGAATGAGTGAGAGGTTGTTGGCCGACGTGATCATGTTGCCCCAGCTGGGCGTAGGGGGCTGTACGCCGAGGCCGAGAAAGCTGATGCCGGCTTCGGCGATGATGGCCACACCGATATTGAGTGTCATGTTGACGAGCACGAGGGGCATCAGGTTGGGCGTAACGTGCTGGCGGACGATTCTCCCGGTCGTGGTGCCGATAGAGCGCGCGGCCAGGATGTAGTCCAGCTCGCGAATCGACAGCACTTGTGAGCGAAAGATACGAGCGTCGAAGGGCCAGCTCAAGAAGCCGAGTGCGATCAGGAGCGTCCACGGTGTGGGGCCGATGATGGCGATCACGATGAGGAGGAAGAAGATATCGGGGAAGACGATCATAATGTCGACGATGCGCTGGCCGAAAAAGTCGATGACGCCGCCGAAGTAGCCGGAGAGCGAACCGACAATCAGCCCGATAACGGTGCGAATGATGACGGCGGCGAGCCCGATCAGGAGGGAAACGCGACCGCCGTAGAGGATGCGCGTCAGCATGTCGCGGCCGGTGAGGTCCGTTCCCAGCCAGTGGACGGCGCTGGGCGGCTTGCGGATGGCCTGAACATCGATCTCATGCGGCTCGAAAGGTGTCAGCCAGGGGGCCAGAACCGCTGACACCGTTATTACCAACATGAATATGACGCCGCCGACTGCGCCGGGATTCTGCATAAAGAGGCGGAAGTTCTGGACGGCCAGCGACGGCCTTTCAATGGTGAGGGTCTGTGCCGAATCCGAGGCGTTTTCGTTCTGCGCGCTCATACTGGCGATTTACTCCGAAAGGTTGGCTCTACGAATAGGTAACGCGCGGATCGACCCAACAGTAGCAGATGTCCACGATCAGGTTGCTGAGGATGACGAGTACGGCGGTGACGGTGATGGTCGCGATCATGATGGAAAAGTCTTTGGCTTCGGCTGCCTTTGCCGTCCACATGCCGACGCCCGGGTAGTTGAAGACGATCTCAAAGAAGGCGGAGCCGCCGATTACGAAGGGTATGCTGCGGCCAACGATGGTCAGGATGGGCAGTAGGGCGTTGCGGAAGATGTGGCGGCTGCGGACGATGCGCTCCTTGAGGCCTTTGGCGCGGGCCACGGTGACGTAGTCGGCGCGCATCGTTTCGAGAACGCTGGTTCGGGTCCAGCGGATGAGGCCGGCCGAGCCGCTGATTCCCATGGCCATGACGGGCAGGATCAGATAGTAGACGCGGTCCCAGAAGTCGCCCCCGGTGCGCGCGTTGTACATGCCGCCGGCTGGGAACCAGCCCAACCTTATGGCAAAGATGATGATAACCCAGGTGGCGAAGAGAAATCCGGGCACACTGATTAGGATATAGGTTATGAAGGAGACGATGTTGTCGAAAGCCGAGTATTGGTAGAGGGCAGAGAGCGAGCCGGCGACGACGCCGATGACGACGCTGAGCAGCGTCGCCAGCACTGTCAGGCGGATGGTGACGCGGACGCGGACTGCCAGTTCGGGGCCGATCAGCTCGGCGGTGCGCATGGCGCGGCCGAAGTCTCCTTGCACTACCCTGCCTAGCCAGCGGAAGTATTGGACATGGATGGGGTCGTTGAGTCCGAGTCTTTCGTGGAGGTAGTCGCGATTGCTGGTGCCTTCATCTTCGCCGCGTCCTTTGTAGGCCTCCTGGACGCCCAATTGGTCCCGTACTTGCTGGGGCGTCATTCCCTGCGTTTCGGCTGTCACAAACATGAAGAGCGTGGGGTCGCCGGGTGCCAGGCGCATCAGGGCGAAGTTGATGTAGGTAATGACGATCAGCATGGGGAAGGCGACGAGGATGCGGCGGATGATGTATTGAGTCAAGATGCGATCCTTTTCATATCCGCGAAGGGCCGCAAAGGACACCTTTGTCCTTCCACAGAGACCTTCTTCATGTTTATCCACGAAGGGCCACTAAGGACCACGAAGAACACCTTTTTCTTTCCACGAAGGGACGCTAAGGGTCACGAAAGACTCCGATGTTGATCTGCGAGCGGACGACCGTCGTAGCTTTCCGCTGCACAGACTTGCCTTTTTTCCAACAAAAGTCGAGCGAGAAGAGGAGGGAGGAACAGTTCTCCCTCCTCTTCGCTGTCTGTTCTCAGTCAAACTCCTACTCGATCCAGTACCAGCTGACGACACCTTTTTCACCTGATGTGCCGAGCCAGTTGAAGGCTTCCTCGGGGATGAAGCCGCCGAGGTCGTCGGTCATCACGTAGAATTCGGCGATCTGGGTGACACCCCAGATTGGGCCGTCTTCGAAGTAGATTTCCATCAAAGCCTGGGTGGCGCGTGTTTTCTCGTCGGGGTCTGTGGTGCCCATGGCGACGTTACACATGTTTCTGAATTCGTCGTTGCACCAGTGGAAGCTGGCGGGCCAGTAGTCCTCATCGCAGCTGCCGACCCAGTACTCGCAGTTGCGCAGTGTGTTGGAGACCCAGCCGCCGACCATGCTGATGTCATAGTCGCCGCTGGCGCTGCGCTCCTGTTGGAGTTCCCTGCCGGCGAGAATCTCGGTCTGGATTCCGATGTCGGCGAGCTGTTGCTGGAGCAGGACGGGGGCGTCACCACCTGCGCCGCCAAGCACGATGAGGACGCGGCTGGGATCCCAGATGCCTTCGGACTCAGCTTCGGCGAGGAGTTGTTTGGCCATTTCAGGGTCGAACGAGCGCGGCACGACGAGGCTGTCGTCGCAGTCGTCGCAGAAGGAGTCGGTCGCGGTCTGGTGGCCGCGCAGCCCGAAGACGGAGTCTTCCGGCTGGCCGAAGCCGAAGTAGAGGACTTCAGCCCAAAGCTCGCGGTTGACGGCAAGGGCTATGGCGTCCATGACCTTGCGCGGCAGTTTGCGGTCGTCGCCGCGATTGAGACCGTAGCCTGTCATCATGAAGGTACGGGGATGGATGGCGGTATCGGGGAGGTCACTGACGGTCTCGTAGTCGCTGGCGCCGACTTTGACCATGTCGGATTCGCCGGCGAGGAAGTTGTCGAGAGTCAGGCCGGAGTGCTCGGCGTAGCGTTTGATGCCGGGCTTGCCGTAGATGGCGTTGCCCCACCAGTCCTCATTCCGCTGCAGCTCGAGGACTTTGGCTTCTTCGTCCCAGCTGACGACGCGGTAGGGGCCGCTCGTAACTTCGGGTACCCAGGCATCGGGGAAGTCGCCGGCCCAGAGCTGAGCGGCGGTGTACTGGCCCAAGTGGTGTTCTGGCAGGACGGAGAGGAAGGCCAGTGGGCGCCAGACGAGGCCGATGGGTTCGTCGGCTTCGATGCGCATATTGAAGTCATCGATGATCTTGATGCCGGAGATGGAGTCGGCTTTGCCTTCGAAGTAGTCCTGTCCGCCGGTAATGTTGGGGAAGAGGACTTTGGCATCGCCGAGCCAGTAGTCGGCGTCGGCGTGATAGAGGAGTTCGAAGGTGAAAGCGACGTCGGCAGTGGTGATGCGCTCGCCATCGCTCCAGACGGCGTCCGGGTAGAGTTCGATCTCCATAGCCATGTTGTCATCGACGCGCTCGATGCGGCGTGCCATCCAGGGCGTGGGGGTGGTATTGCCCAGGGGGCCCATGAAGATGAGCGGCATTTGGACCATGTAGAAGGACTCGCTGCCGAAGTTCCAGTTGCCGGCGGTGATTCCGCCCCACATACCGACGCCGAAGCGGGTACGTCCTGGCAGAACGAGCAGGCGGTCGGAGTCGACGGTGTCCGGGTTGACGGCGTATTGGATGCCTGGCAGTTCGGCAGCCTCGTCAGATGCTTCCTCCATGGCGGTGTCGGCGCCGTCGCCTGTAGTTGCCGGCGCGGCGCATGCGCCGACGAGCAGGGCGAAGACCAGCAGGAGGGACAGAAGTGTGCAGTTCAACCAGTTACGTTTGATACGCATGTCTCTTTCTCCTTTGGATAATGGAATTGCTCAGGTCTATTCCGGGTTGCGCCGTTGCAAGGGTTCGAAGTGAGGAATCTGGTGGGCATTTTAGGGAAATGCGGGGGGTCTGTCAAGGAGGGAAAAAATGTCGGTGCATCCCGGATAGGAGGGAGGGACAATCTGGTGGGGAATTAATGCTGAATGCGAGGAGAGTGAAGAGGAGTGGATGGGGTGCAAGTGCCGGCACAAGGCCGGCGCCTGCGATGGGGTGGTCATGTGCCTTCGTTGCGCCACCAGCGGACTTCGTTGCTGCCGCGTTCGGCCGCGGCGACGACGTCGAGGCGCCCGTTGCCGTTGATGTCGGCGGCGATGACCATGTTGGCGTTGGTCCAGCCGTCTTTGAGGAGCTGCATGTCCCAGGGTCCGCGGGGATCGCCGCGGTGTTTGAAGTAGGCGACGCGGCCGGTCTCGTGCCATGCGGTGGCGACGACTTCGATGTGGCCGTCGTTGTCGAAGTCAGCGGCAATGGCTTCGAAGGCATTGGGGAATTCTTGGCAGATGATGTGTTTGCGCCATTTGCCGGCGGCGGGGTTGCCGTCGTTTTCGTACCAGACGATCTGGTGGTGCTCAAGGGGGACACCGGTGGGGTCGTCGGGGGGGAGCATGCCGAGGGCCATGACGACGTCGAGGTCTCCGTCGCCGTCCATGTCGACAGGGTGGCCGTGGATGGGCTGGGGGGCGTCATCGATGATGTGCTTGAGCCAGGGCTGGTTCGGGAGGTCGCCGGGGTTTTCATACCAGATGACCTGATTGGCGACGCGGGCGGTGCCGAGGAGGTCGGTATTGCCGTTGCCGTTAATGTCGGCGGCGTGGATGGCACGGGTCTCGGCGATGTCGTCTTCGATGATGTGTTTGATCCAGTTGCCGTCGCTGTTTTCGTACCAGACGAACTGGTTGCCTTTGCGCCAGGTCGATGCGGCGATATCGAGAGCGCCGTTCCCGGTGAAGTCGGCCACAGCTACGGCGTAGGCGCCGGTGAGTGTGCCTTCGTCAACGTAGCGGGTGCGCCACGAGCCGGCCAGGCGCGGGTCTCCCTCATATTCAAAGTAGAGCAGGCAGCCGTTGATGTTGTCGATGAAGACGAGTTCGGGGCGGCCGTCGCCGTTGATGTCTGCGACTTGGTGGCGTTCGAGCCATTCGGGGGTGCGTTTGTGGAGGACGTGGCGGGTGAAGTTGCCTTGGCCGTCGTTTTCGAGCCAGTAGAGGCCGACGTCGGTGTCTGGGGTGATGAGGTCGGGTACGCCGTTGCCGGTGAGGTCGTAGGCGGAGATGCCGTAGGTGTATTCGTAGCCGTCCTGGGCGAGGTGTTCGGTGAGGTTGATGAGGTGGGTCATTTTGTCCCCCTGGTGGGTCGTTAACTATCTCGGAAGAGCCGAGTCAGAGCTCAGTTTCCGCCGCCAATCCATTCGAAACTGCGTACATCTCCTGTGCCGCTGGCGGCCTCGAGGCTCAGCCCCTCCTCCTGTTCCGAAAAAACCCTGACAACGGAAGTTTGCCACCTGTAGGTGACGTCCCGGTCCGGCGGCGGCGCCCACTGGCTCGGCAAGCGGTAGCTGGTGGCCTTCGTCCAAACAGGGGGCGGCAGTTCATAGATCCCTTCCAAGGGCCAGACGTAGAGGACGTACCATTCGTTCTCTTCCAGGAGGCCTCCGCTTAACCAGCGAAACAACACATCTTCGGAATGAGGTATACGTTCGCCGTCATTCGGCCCGAGCAACTGCAGCGGCAGGTACGTCTGGCTTGAACTCGGGTCCTGCTGTGAGGGGGCCCGCGCTTCCACCGCAAGAATGGTGGAGGGCACGCCGGAGACGGGTAACCGCAGCACCTGCTCAGGTCGGATAATATCGTCCGGCCCGATCCCGTTTGCTTCCTGGATTGCCGCGACAGTTGTGCCGAATCGTACGGCAATTGAGATGACCGTATCTCCCGGTCTGACGACATAGCGGAATACGGTAGATATTGTCGGCGCGCTGCTGTTGTTTCCGTTTTCCGAGATCGAAGCAGGTACGGGGATGAGCAGAACGTCTCCGGCGCGAATCAGCGTCCCGCCAAGATTATTGGCAGCCTGGACCTCTTCGACCGTCACCCCGTACCGGCCGGCGATCCCAAGTAAGGTCTCTCCTGACTGCACGGTATGGCGACCGACTTTGGAACCTGGCTGCTGTCCCTCCGGTTCGGCCGTTGGCGCTGTTTCTACAGTTTCCGACGAGGAAGGGCTGGTTTCAGACTGGGCCCCGTTCGTCCGCTGGAAGTTAACGCCCAGACTGCCGAACCGCCACCAGCCGATCACGATTGCCAGCAGCGTGAGCGCCAAAACCGCATCTCGTATATTCAGGCGCGCCGGCCTTGTCCTGGGCGCGCCGGTCAGTTCATGACCGCAGAAGTAGCAGGTATCAGCGTTTTGGGCGACCCGTGAACCGCAATTCGGACAGCGGCGGCCCGCCGGAATCGTGGAACGTAGGACCTCAGACATGCAAGATGTTTTGCTCAGGGATACTGTTTCGATGGATGAACGCAGTAAAGCACGGGCCCAATGCCCGCGCGCACTATCGAATTCCGGCGCCCCCCTCCACGACCGGCAAGCGGACCGTGCCGGTTCAGTAGCTTCCTACTCTGGTGAAAACACGATTTTCACGCCGTCGCGGCCCTCGAACAGGTCAAAGGCTTGCTGCCATCCATCCAGCGGAAGACGGTGGCTGATCAGTGGAGTGGTCCGGAGCTGACCGGACTGCAGAAGCGCCAGGGCCTTGCGCCAGGAGCTGGCCACCGTGGCGAAGGTGCCCTGCACCTGCACCTCCTTGATGCAGACCTGCTCAAGATCCCAAAGCACCTGCTTGCCGAAAAGACCCACCTGCACATATCGTCCTCTGTGCCGCACAAGGTCCAGAGCAGTCTGCGCTCCCGGCCCCGCACCCGAACACTCGAACGCGATATCTGCGCCGAGCCCTTCAGTGCGCTCGGCTACAGCGTTCTGAAGGTCATCTTTGCCCGCGATCAGGGTCGCGTCCGCCCCAAGCCTCTCCGCCAAAGCCAGGCGCGCCTCGTCCGTATCCGTTCCAATCACAAGCGCCCTCGCGCCCGCCGCCTTTACGACTTGCAGCATCATCAGCCCAATGGCGCCCGGGCCGGTGATCACCGCCAAGTCCCCAGGCTCCACCTTCGAGTTCTCCAGCGCGTGGACGCAACAGGCCAGCGGCTCGGTCAGCGCGCCCGCCCATTCGTCCACACCATCCGGCAACAGATGTATCGACCGTTCCGGCACGAGCACGTAGCGCGCAAATGCCCCGTTAACGCCGCTTCCAATCGACGCTCGCTGCGGACAGTGATTCGGCATTCCCGCCTTGCAATAGGGACAAAGACCGCACAATGTATAGTAGGGTTCAGCGGTAACTGAACTGCCGGCAGCGTACCGGGAAACGCCGCTTCCCACATCCACGATTTTGCCCGCAACCTCGTGTCCAAGAATAACCGGCGGCCGGCAGGGATATTCGTCGTGGTAAATGTGGGCGTCCGTGCCGCAGAGCCCGGCGGCAGTCACTTCTATGACAAGATGGCCTGGGATAGCGTTTGGCTCAGGCGCATCAATCAGTCCCACCTGACCTGCGCCTCGCCGCAATTTGGCTACACCTTTCATTCAGACCTGCTCCTGCGTAATCGATCGCGCCGCCCTATTCTGCATGAGGCCGTTTTCTCTTCCAGTCCTGCCGCAAAAACAACGCCTGACTTCTCGTACACCAGAATGTGCGGCGGCTTCGTCATTCACGTGTAGAATAGATCACGGGGTTCAATGGTGTGTCTATTGGCTCCCCTACCTGCGCCCCCGGCAGCCAGCGGTCCCAGTCTCTTTGCTGATTCTCATTCTTGGGCGGGGCAACCCGCATCCCGTCTTCCATGTAGATAATGGTCATCACTGCCCGCATCCGATCGCTCTGGTTCGGCCCGGCTCGATGAAATGTCCAGCCGGAGTGAAAACTGATCTCTCCCATTGCAAAGGGAGAAACACTCTTCGGATAGTCATGCAGAGTGCCTCCGATCTTCCGTTCACTCTCGTCACTGATGGACAGGTCCCGGTTCTTCAGCAGCTTGTGGCTGCCGGTGCAAAATGAAAGCGGCCCCATCTCCAGTGGGACCTCCTGCAGGGGAATCCAGGCCGTGACCGTATTGTCATTTGAGAGAGGCCAATAAAACTGGTCGACGTGCCAGGGGGTAAAGCCGCCCCCAGGCTCTTTGTAAAGGGCCTGATCGTGATACATGCGGACGCCGTCAACGCCCATGAGCTCGGCCGCGATCTTGCCCAATCGACGGCAAAGCACAAATCTCTTCACCTTCTCACTGTGCTCCCAAAGATTCGGAATCTGTAGAAAAGCCTTCCCGTACGTGTTCCGTTCCGCCAATGCCAGAGTCTGCCGGTTCAGCGCATGAACCAGACGCGTAAACTCGGCGCCGTACTCTTTGAGCACAGCCGGCGACAGCACATTGGGCAGCTTTACGAAGCCGTCGCGACGGTAGCCGGCGATCTGTTCATCGGTAAGCGGATAGTCGATGCTCAATTCGTCCATATCGTTTCGCATCCGCAGAGTTCAGTGTCGTGGATTGGCTGCGCTGCAATGGGCGGAGGACAGTGCGCCAGACGCCGCCAATTGTAAAGAGCACAGGGAAGTGTAAAGAGCACAGGGAAGAAAACACCCGGCAATCAACTGACTGCACGCTTCCCGATTATAACTGAAAGGTACGGAAAGAGCATCCACTCGAAATTCAATGCTGCGGTCGAATGCCAAACCGTATATAATCGGCCTGAGGCCCTGCCGGATCAGGGCCGGGAGAGCAGGCGCTTCGAGCCGGGGACCACGGCCAGCCTCCTCTCCTTCCACAGGAACCTGGGTCACTGGAAGAAAATGTCCCACACAGCGTTCATTGCTCTGGGCAGCAATGTCGGCAACCGCGCCGCCTATCTCCACACTGCGCTGGATGCCATGTCGTCATACGCGTCTATCGTAGAGACTTCCCACCTCTACGAGACGGTTCCGATTCTTGTGACAGATCAGCCGCTCTTCCTGAACGCAGTCTGCAAAGTTTCCACGCACCTTACACCTTTGGAACTGCTATCTGCGGTCAAGCAGACCGAAGACTCTATCGGAAGAACGAAAACAGTCCGTTTCGGCCCGCGCGAAATCGACCTTGACATCCTCTTCCATGACGACTCCGTTGTCGAAACACCCGACTTGACGATCCCCCACGTGGGCATTCCTGAACGAGACTTTGTCTTGGCCCCCCTCCTGGACCTGGACAAGGATCTGCGCCACCCCCGCCTGGACGTGACCGTGCAGGCGCTCTGGCAGAGACTGCAAAAGCCGGTCCCGCCCCGGGTGATGCCGATAAGAGAAAGTTTGTGGCACTGGGGCCACGACACCAAAGTCATGGGTATTCTCAACATCACCCCGGACTCCTTTTCCGGCGACGGTCTCGCCGGCGCTCGCAACCCGGTTGCGGCAGCAGTCGCGCAGGCCCGGCAGTTTGTCGGCGCAGGCGCCGACATCCTGGACATCGGCGGCTATTCCACGCGGCCCGGGCATGCCTACCTGGATGTCGAGGAGGAGATCAGCCGGGTCGGTCCGGTAATCGGCGCGTTGCGCGATGCCCTGGACGTCCCTCTGTCTGTGGATACCTTTCGCGTCGAAGTCGCGGAAAAGGCTCTCGATGCCGGCGCCGCCTGGCTGAACGACGTGTCAGGTCTGCGATTGGCGAACCAGGCGGCAGAGACAGATTTCATTGCAGGAGAGGAAACTTCCCGCTCTACTCTGCACGACCCTCCCGTCCCGAACGGGATGGCCGTCCTGTCGGCTCGCCGCCGCGTTCCGCTCGTTCTCATGCACAATCGCGCGCCCCTCCAGACCGGGCCGCCCTCCGGCGATCCGCAAAGCGAGCCTCCGACGGCTTTCAACGATCCGTCGCACGATATAGTGGCGGTTGTGCGTCAAGGACTTTCTACGGCTCTCGAAGCGGCCCGGCTCAACGGCGTTCCCCGCTGGCACCGCATCATCGATCCAGGCATCGGGTTCGGCAAGACGCCCGCGGAGCACGCCGTTCTTATCTCCCGCTTGGACGAGCTGCAAGAACTTGGCTATCCACTTCTTTTCGGCTGCTCCCGCAAGGGCTTTCTGGGCAAAATGGCCGGCGGCGCCCCGGTGGATGACCGGCTGCCGGGGACGATCGCAGCCAACGCTATGGCCGTGGAGCGGGGCGCGCAGATCGTGCGCGTCCACGATGTTCGGGAAAATCTCCAGGCGATGCGGGTCGTCGACGCTATCATGGCAGGATCACCCGACCGGCCTTTCACTTCATTTTCCTGAATAAAGGAGCGGCAACACCATGCGATATCCTCTGACCATGACCAGTCTAGGCGGTCGTATCGCCGTGGTCGTCGGCGGCGGCATCGTCGGCGAGCGCAAGGTGCGCAGCCTGCTGGCCGGAGATGTCCCCGTACGTTTGGTCAGCCCCTCCGCAACGGAGCAGATAACCGCCTGGGCGGAATCCGGCGAGATCGAGTGGACGCGCCGGCGCTACCAGGATGGAGACCTGGACGATGCCGCTCTCGTATTCGCCGCAACCAACGTGCGCGCAGTCAACCGTGAAGTCGGGGAGGCCGCGCACAGGAAGAAGCTCTTGATAAACGTTGCCGACGCACCCACCGAGGGGAACTTCCACTCGCCCGCGGTCACGCGGCACGATGATCTCATCGTCTCCGTCAGCACACGCACGGGTCGGCCCGGCATAGCAACGTCGGCGCGCGACCGCATCGCCGCGTTACTGGGAGGAGAACAGTGAACGCCGCGCCGCTTGTGGACCGGAACTGCGTCTCCAACTACTCTCCCATTGGGAAGGGCTGCAGATCATGAAGGGCAAAGCCTACCTGGTCGGCGCCGGGCCCGGGCGCGCCGACCTGATCAGCGTGCGCGGCCTTGCTCTTCTGCGCGCCGCCGACGTCGTAATCTACGACCGGCTCATCGCCCGGGAACTCCTGGATGAAGTCCGTCCCCAGGCCGAGCGGATATTTGTGGGCAAGCGGGGCTTTGGTCCCCGGACGGTCCAGCAAGAAGATATCAACGCTCTGCTTGTCGAACGCGTGGGAGCCGGTCTTCAGGTCGTGCGCTTGAAAGGCGGAGACGGCTTTGTCTTTGGAAGGGGGGGCGAGGAGTGCGCGGCGCTTGCCGCCGCGGGGCTGCCATTTGAAGTCGTGCCAGGCATCAGCGCGGCGATAGCCGCGCCCGCCTATGCCGGCATCCCCGTCACGCATCGCGGCCAGGCGAGCGCCTTTACAGTTGTAGCCGGCTTTGAAGACCCGACCAAAGACGGGTCGAATACCGACTGGTCAGCGATGGCGAACGCACCCACCCTGGTGGTCCTGATGGGGGTCCGTTCCGCCGCCAAAATCTGTGATGCCCTGGTGGCACGCGGTCGCGATCCGGAATGCCCGGCTGCCGCAATTGCAAGCGCCTCAACCATCCATCAGAAGGTGGCGCGCTCCACGGTGGCCGGTCTGCCGCAAGCGATGGAATCGGCCGGGATATCTGCCCCGGCTGTACTTGTGTTCGGAGATGTCGTCGAACTACACGACCAGCTCGCTTGGTTTACCCCCGAAGAAGGCGGAAGAGGATTCGTCCCCCTCGGAAAGCCGGAAGATTAGACTGCGCAGTTGAGGCTTCGGTCTGCACATTTGCTCACAATCCACAGTTCCGACGTCCATGCGGCTGCCAGCTACTCACGATAGCGGCACCCAACGCTTGCCGGTTTGCCCCGTGCACGCCCGTGCATGAGACCTCTCCGACGCCATAGAGCTTGTCCACGGTCGAGCCCCCCACTCGTCTACCCGGATACCGCCGCAGAAGTAGTGGGCGGCAGGCACAACCGGCGCCAAGTCGGAGCTGATGTCCACACCATACGCCAGCGACCGTTCCCGGGTCGTTGGGAAGTGGAGAGAATTTCGTCCCCGTCTTCGCTGTCCGAACACGGCGCGCCGACCAGAGGACGCACAGAAAGGAAAACGCCGAAAGTTAGCCGATCTCTACCATCCGCTGGACCGAACGCGCCGCTCTGGCCAGAATCTCTTCGGGAACAGTGATCTCGTGCTGCATCTTTTCCAGCGCAGCCAGGGTATCTTCCATCGTAATCTGGCCCATGTGGGGGCAACGGACAGAGCAGAGCCGCAACATCTCCTTGTCCGGGTTGGCGCCGATGATATTGTCCCCCATGGAGCATTCAGTCAGCAGAAGGTAACGCGGCGCGTCAGTCTCTTCGACATGGCGAATCATCGCCGACGTGCTGCCGGTGAAGTCTGATTCAGCAACAACCTCCGGACTGCATTCGGGGTGGGAAAGTATCAATGCATCCGGGAATTCGGCTCGCACGCGCCGGATGTCGTCCACGGTGAACTTGTCGTGAACCTCGCAACGCCCGTGCCATCCGATCAGGTCGAATTCCTCCGATTCCAGGGGAATGATCGGGTGGCCGGTCTCTTGATCGCGGCGGAACGGCGCCTGCGGTTCGAGCGACACCGGCACGGGACCCATTCGGCCGCCGCCTTTCGTTTCGCCCCCGGCGGCCGTAGGAAAGATTATCTTCTTGCCTGTCTCCTCCGCCACGTTCCTGGCCAGGTACTCATCGGGGAGGAAAATGACCTGTTCCGAGTCCAGTGAGTTCACCACCGCGACCGCGTTGCCGCTCGTGCAGCAGATGTCCGTCTCCGCTTTGACGTCGGCATACGTGTTTACATAGGTCACCACCGGGACGCCGGGAAACCGCTCCTTGAGACGGCGCACGTCCTCCGCAGTTATGCTGGCGGCCAGTGAGCACCCAGCCTTTTCGGCCGGCAGCAGTACGGTCTTGTCCGGGCTGAGGATCTTGGCAGTCTCCGCCATGAACTCCACGCCGCAAAAGACGATCACGTCCTTATCGGTCTGCGCCGCCATCCGGCTGAGATAGAGGGAGTCGCCGACAAAGTCCGGGATCGAGTGGAAAAGAGCCGCCTCCATGTAGTTGTGGCCGAGGATGACCGCGTTGCGCTCCTTCTTAAGGCGGTTTATCTGCGCCGCGATTTCCGCCTTGATGCGCAACTCTACGTCAAGGGTCACGTCATGGAGCTTGCGCGCAAGCGCTTCATACATCAACCTGGCATCGGTGATCTCTGCCATAGGAGCTGCCAGTGTTGCAGTCTTCATTGGTGCTACCTCGCTTTTCAGATTCGCGGTCGGCGTCCAGCCGCCGTCCTCATATGGAGAACGTTAAACCGCCATCTCCAAATCGAAACTGACGTCGAGCGCGGGAACCGAATGGGTGAGCGCGCCGACAGAAATATAGTCTACGCCTGTCGCGGCAATCGCCGCGACATTCTCCAGGCTTACGCCGCCGGAGGCTTCAAGAGGCGTTCGACCGGCGGTGATGGAAACGGCCTCTCTGATCTGGTCCGGGTTCATGTTGTCGAGCAGAATTCGGTCTACGTCGAGCGCGAGCGCCTCTTCCAACTGTGTCAGATCCGCCACTTCGACCTCGATCTCCAAGCCCTCGTACCGTGCCCGAATTCCCTGCACAGCCGGCGAAATGCCCCCGGCCGCGGCAATGTGATTGTCCTTGACGAGCGCCATGTCGAAAAGACCGAAGCGGTGATTCATTCCCCCTCCCAGCGTCACCGCCCTCTTGTCGAACAGGCGCAGTCCCGGCACGGTCTTGCGCGTGTCGAGGATGACTGCATTCGTGCCCCGGGCCGCCTCAACGTAGCTCCGGGTCAATGTCGCAATGCCCGACATGCGCTGCACAAAGTTCAGTGCCACCCTTTCGGCTGTCAGCAGGATCTGCGCGGGGCCGGAGGCACTGGCAATTACAGTGCCCGCTTCAACTCTTGCCCCGTCTTTCACAAAAGGGCAGTACTGGACCGCCTGACAAGCGCCCTCTTTCGACGCTGTCGAACGTTTCTCGTCCTCACCATTCGCCCAGGGCGGCCCCGCCATGACCACCGACGAATGCCCTTCAGCAAGCAGACCATAGGTCAACGTTATGACTTCCAGACCGGCGATGATCCCTGAAGACTTGGCCAAAAACTGTCCTCCGGCCTGCGTCTCCGCCGGGATCGTTGCCAGCGTGGTCACGTCTCCGCTGCCGATATCTTCGTTAAGCGCCAGGAGAACCGCCGGTCTGGCCTGCTCCACGAAATCGTTCACGTGCGCTTCCTCCAAAGGAGGCGGATCCTACCGAATCTGCAGATCGAAAAAGGCTTTGCCGCGTAGAATACCACCAGCGCGAGTGATCCACCAAACGAGCCGTAAAAAACCGGACAGACGGCATCTGAAACTTCCCTGCCAGTGCTTGGCTGTTCGCGTAGCAGGCGGTGGCAGATCCGGCGTCCGTGTTTGCCCTCCGGGTAGACTTCTAACTGGTTGCGGTAAGGGGTCAATCTCGTTGAGACTGCGAGAATCAGGGACCGCTTTGACCGGCTGCGTAGTTCGGTTACACTGAAACCGGATCGTCAGGAAGGCGTATAGATCAGTGGAATGTTGCTGATGAGTGAAACAGTTCTGTCAGATTCCGTCGTTTCCGCCGCGAGCGGGCCGCACGGGCGCATACACCGGACGAACCGGGTTGCCGGGTTGCACTATGACTGGCTTATCAACCTGTTGTGCGCGGTCTTTGTCGGCGGTCTGTACCTGGACGGCTGGGCGCACAACCACGGGCGCGTCGACGAATCGTTTTTTACCCCTTGGCATGCCTTCTTTTACAGCGGCTACCTGCTCGTGGCAATCGCGTTTGCCGCTGTAGTAGTGGTCAACCGGACACGAGGATATTCGCTGTCTCTTTCCATTCCGGACGGTTATCGACTTACCGGAGTCGGCCTGTTCATCTTTGCCGCTGGCGGCGTCGGCGACATGGTGTGGCATGTACTCTTCGGTATCGAGCAAGGCGCCGAAGCCCTCTTCAGCCCGACCCACATCCTGCTGGGTCTCGGCATCGGCCTGATCGTAACCGGTCCTCTGCGCGCCGCCTGGAACCGGTGGGACACAGGCGGCAGCTGGCGCGAGCTGGGGCCAGCCGTTGCTTCACTGGGTACATTCCTGGCAGCCCTCACATTCTTCATGATGTTTTTCTTCCCCGTCACGGTCCTTCTCGGAACACCCGGAACGGGCAGCGGCTACTTCCGCAACGACGTAGGCAAAGTGGCCGGCATGGTCGGGGCCACTATCACCGCTGCAGTACTGGCAGGACCGCTTCTATTGACCCTGCGCCGCTGGCGGCTGCCATTTGGAGCCGTTTCGTCCGTTCTTTGGCTCTCTCTCCTCGGCGCCACAATAGTGGACTACGAGCGGCCGCTCATGATCTGGCTCGCTCTGGGCATGGCCGTCCCCGCCGCGGCTCTGGACTACCTGGCTTGGCGAGCGCGACCGTTCGACAACCCCGACTGCGTGCGCTGGCTGGCCCCCGCTTTTCCCTTACTGCTTTACGGCGGATATTACGCCGTGCTCTTGCCAACCGTGGGGTCAACTTGGTCGGTTCACATGTGGACCAGTACGATCGTCATACCGGCGGTCGCATGCTGGCTGCTCAGCTTCCTGCTGACGCCGCCGCAGTTGCCGGAGCGACAGTCTTGACGCTACCGGCGCTCACCTCCGACCAGATGCGGGAAGTAAACCGGCTGATGGTCGAGAAATACGGCATCCAACTGCTCCAAATGATGGAAATCGCCGGCCTCAACCTCGCTCTCCTGGCCAGACAACTCCTCTCTACGGAAGACGAAGAAGACGCACTGCTGGATCGACCCGTCGTGGTGCTGGCCGGCCGCGGCAGCAGCGGCGGCGGCGGGCTGGCCGCCGCCCGTCACCTTCTCAACTGGGGCGCGTGGGTGCAAATCGTGCTGACCCATCCACCGGGAGACCTGCCGCCTGGCGCAACGAGGGATCAGTTCTTGTTGCTTCAGAAAATGGACGCACCCCTGGCCTGGGCCGAGGAGGGATGGGAGCTGCCGCCCGCAGACCTGGTGATCGACGCCCTGATCGGCTACGGGTTGGAGGGAAATCCGCACGGTCGGACCGCAGACCTGATTCAGCTGGCAAACAGCAGCGTGGCCCCGATACTGAGCCTGGACGCCCCCAGCGGCATCGAGGCCGCCAGCGGAGATCTGTACCTCCCCCATGTCTCGGCCACCGCGACCATGACGCTGGCGCTCCCAAAGCGCGGGCTTCTGCAGCCCAACGCCCTGGCGGCGTGCGGTCAACTCTTCCTCGCCGACGTCGGAGTGCCGCCGGGTCTGTACGAACATCTGGACCTGGACGTGCCGCCCCTCTTTGCGAAGGCTACGGTCTTGCCGCTCCACGTACGGAATGGCGTTGTTCTCCTGGAGGCGTAGAAAGTCGTGTTTGATTTTACCCCCATTTTCTTCGTAATCGGCTACCTGCTCATTTTCCTGGGCATCGTCGGCGCACTGGTGCCCGTACTGCCGGGGCCGCTGCTCATCTGGCTGGGCGCATTTGTCTGGGCCTGGGCCGACGGCTTTGCCCGCATCGGCTGGCCGACCCTCTTGGTCCTGGCTGTTCTCACCATTATCGCCTGGGGCGCCGATCTTGCGCTGAGCTTTCTCGGCAGCAAAAGGTCCGGCGCGGGCTGGCGTTCGATTGGCGTCTCGATTCTGGGGGGACTTATCGGCGCGATCCTGCTCTCCAGCGTACCTGTCGTCGGCACTTTCATTGGGGCCGCGATCGGCTCGATTTCGGCGCTGTGGCTGATGGAGTACCGCCGCGCTCAAGTCGCTTCCGGGAACGTTGCCGGACTGAAAAGCGGGACGGAGGCTTCAGACGCGTCGAATGTCCGGGAAAACAGGGCCGCCGCAACGCGAGCGGTTAGGGGCTATGTAGGCGGATTCATGATGGCCATGGCCGTGGAGTTCATCATCAGTCTGATGATGCTTACTATATTTGCCTGGCAGGCCTTCCTGTAGAAAGGCGGAGGAGAAGTGCGGGCTGTCGTTTTCGTCAATGGGGATATAGCCGACTACGGCGCAGTGACCCGCTGGCTGCGCGACGATGACTATCGCATCGCCGCTGACGGCGGCGCGCGCCACATGGAAGCCCTTGGCCTGTCGCCCGACGTAATCGTAGGTGACCTGGACAGTATCGACGATGTTCTGCTCGCCAGGCTGCAGGAAGAGGGCGCCGCGGTGGAAAGACACCCGGTCGCCAAAGACGCCACCGATCTGGAGCTGGCGATCGCACGCGCGGTCAAAGACGGCGCCAAAGAAGTCCTGCTGATCGGCGCCCTCGGGGGTCGGCTGGACCAGACCCTTGCCAATCTCCTGATATTGGCCCGACAGGACGATTCTGTCCCGCTTGTCGTCGCCGAGGGAGACCAGCTGGCGCGCGTGTTGCGCGGGCCCCAACTGCTGACTTTGACGGGGCCGGTCGGCGGCTACGTCAGCGCGGTTGCCCTCAGCGAAGAGGCAACGGGCATTACCTACAGGGGCCTCGAGTACCCGCTTGAGAACGCAACCTTGCGTCTTGGCAGCACGCGCGGCGTGAGCAACACGCTGGCATCCTCACCGGCGCAGATATCAGTTGAGACCGGCATCCTGCTCGTAATCCAGCAGTATCCCTGAACGCGCCTTCCTGCTTCCCACGTCAGTCGACCTGTCGGCACGTCTGCCAGGCCGCCAGACAGCTGCCGGCAGCATCTACTCTCCCGTCGCGCCAACGCCGTTCTCTTCCTGCCCTCCTGCCGGTTGGAAGCCGCGGTCTCTGTCCGCCGTCTGCGCCAGCATGAACGCCAGCCCTACTGCTGCAAACAGCGCCAACACCTGGGAAAATCGCAGCGAGCCCAGCAGACGCGCATCCGCCGCAAAACCGTCGGTGAAGAGCCGCAGCAGCGCCAGCGCCAGGACCGCCTGGCCGGCAAGCCGCCCCGGTCTGGCCCAGTTGCCCCAAAGCAAAAAGCCTCCGACAATCAACATCATCCCCGTTGCCCGGTAGAGTGCGACGGGATGACGGACCGCTGCCGGCTCAGACAGGACAGCGTCATACGAACTGCCCATCCAGCCGAAAACCAAGGACAACCCACCCGGCGGAACGCCGGTCGTCCCGAGTACGGCGCCCGTCAGAAAGTTCGAAATCTCCAATACCGCGCCGCCCCCGAGCACCCCGAACACAGCTGCAACGCCGACCGGCCTTGGATCGACCTCCATGCGAACTAAGTACAAGTAGGCTGCAACCAGCGCGCCCACCACCCCCGGCCACAACAGCAGTCCCCCGGGACGGATGCTCACCAGGAGCAGCGGCTCCGCGCGATAGACGTCCCAGAACTGGACGACATGCGACAGCCGGGCTACAATGACCCCCGCAGCAAGGGCGATCGTGCCCACATTCCAAACTGTGTCCGGGTCCAGCTGCAGCCGTCTGCCAGCCCGCGCCATGACCGACAGTCCGAACCAGGCAGCAACAATCGCCAGGATCTGGGCCGTAGGCAGTGATAGCGGTCCCAAAGGCAGTGATGGATACACAGTTACGCCTCCGCTGGGGCTTGGCGCAGTGTCACTTAATCAGATGAGTCGGCGCCAGACCCACCTGTAGTATACTGTTTTCGCTTCGACTGCAAACTTAATCAGGCAACCGTTGCCCACAATCCCATGAATCTGGACCACATTCGCAACTTCTGCATCATCGCACATATCGATCACGGCAAGAGCACGCTGGCCGACCGCCTGATCCAGCATACCGGGACCGTTACCGACCGGGAGATGAAGGAGCAGCTTCTCGACTCAATGGACCTGGAACGCGAAAAAGGCGTCACGATCAAGGCCAGCGCCGTACGCATGATCTACCGGCGCCAGTCCAATGGCGAGCCCCCGGCGGACTATGAAATGAACCTGATCGACACGCCCGGACACGTCGATTTCACCTACGAGGTCAAGCGCGCTCTGCAGGCCTGCGAGGGCGCCATCCTCGTCGTGGACGCCTCCCAGGGCATTCAGGCCCAGACGGTCGCCCACCTTCTGGCCGCGATGGAGCTGGACCTGACCATCGTCCCCGTCCTGAACAAAATCGACCTGCCGGCGGCCGTGCCCGATGAAGTTGCCCAGGATATCGAGGACCTGCTGGCCGTTCCCGCCGCCGACATCCTCCGGATCAGCGCCAAAGACAGTGTCAACATCGAGGAAGTGCTGGAAGAGATCGTCAAGCAGGTGCCTCCGCCGCAAGGGAACGCAGGCGATAAGCTGCAGGCTCTGATCTTCGATTGCCACTACGACCCTTACAAAGGCGTCGTGGCCTACGTCCGGGTGGTGAACGGCACACTCTCGGCGCCGGCCGCCCTCTTGGCGATCTCAAGCGACAAACGCATCGATCCAATCGAAATCGGAATCCTGACCCCCGCGCCCGTCAAGGCTTCGCGACTGACTGCCGGCGAAGTCGGCTACATTGCCACCGGCCTCAAGAGCGTACAGGACCTCGACGTCGGCGACACCATTACCCTCGCCTCCGATCCTGCCCCAGAATCCCTGCCCGGCTACGAGCCGATGAAGCCGATGGTCTTCGCCGGTCTCTATCCGACCGACTCAGACAGTTACCACGATCTCCGCGACGCCCTCGAAAAACTGCACCTCAACGACGGCGCACTCACATTTGAACCGGAGACAAGCCAGGCCCTGGGGTTCGGATTTCGCCTCGGCTTTCTCGGCCTCTTCCACATGGAGATCGTTCAGGAACGGCTCGAGAGAGAGTACGACCTGGACATTATCTTTACCGCGCCCTCCGTGGCCTACCGTGTGGTGACAACCAGCGGCAGCGAATTCCTGCTCGAAAGCCCCGCCGATCTGCCCGACGCCAGCGAGATCGAGCGGATCGAGGAGCCATGGTGCAGCCTGCAGATCTACGCGCCATCCGAATACATAGGCCCTGTCCTTGAAATGGTGACGAAGCGCCGCGGCCGCGTAGTGAACCAGCTGTGGCTGGACACGAAACGGGTGGAGCTCAGTTTCCAGATTCCACTGGCCGAAATCATCGTAGACTTTTACAATGAGCTCAAGGCCCGCACGCGCGGCTACGCCTCGATGGACTACGTCCTGCAAGACTATCATGCCTCCGATATGGTCAAACTCGACGTCCTGGTCAACGGCCATCCGGTTGACGCCTTGAGCATCATTATTCATCGTGAAAACGCCTTTTACAAGGGGCAGCGCATGGTCAGCAAGATGAAAGAGATCATCCCTCGCCAGCAGTTCGTTGTCCCCATTCAGGCTGCCATCGGCAACAAGGTAATCAGCCGCGCCAACGTGAAGGCCGTGCGCAAGGATGTTCTCTCCAAGTGCTACGGCGGCGACGTGACCAGGAAGCGCAAACTGCTCGAAAATCAGAAGGCGGGCAAGAAGCGCATGAAGATGGTCGGCTCTGTAGAGATCCCGCAGGAGGCCTTCATGACTGTCTTGAGCCTGGAGGATGAGTAACAAAGCCCCTTCCCCACTCGACCTGGTCCGCCGCCACAATCTCAACCTGAAGAAATCCCTGGGCCAGAACCTCCTCATCGACCCTACTCACCTGGCCCGCATCGCCGGCGCCGCCGACCTTGAGGCAACCGACACCGTCCTGGAGATAGGCCCCGGCCTCGGCGCGCTCACCCATCATCTTGCCGAACGAGCCGGCCGCGTTATCGCCGTCGAACTTGATCAAAGGCTGATGCCGGTTTTGCGGGCAGAGTTCGCCGACCGTCCCCACGTTTCCTTCGTCCACGGGGACATTCTTGAACTCAATCCCGCAGAAATCATCCATATGCTGCGGCCCGATCAGCCTGGCACAACTGCCGCTGCCGAACCATACAAGGTAGTCGGCAATCTTCCTTACTACATTACAAGCGCCGTCCTCAGACATGTGTTGGAAAGTCTACCTCCCCCCACGCTGGCTGTCCTGCTGGTGCAGCAAGAGGTGGCCCAGCGCATGGTTGCCCAATGCGGCGCAATGTCGCTGCTGGCGGTAAGCGTGCAGTTCTACGCCCGGCCGCGCGCGCTGCACAAAATTCCGGCAGGCGCGTTCCTGCCCCGTCCCAAAGTCGATAGCCGTGTCGTGCGCCTCGACGTGCGCGCGCAGCCCGCTGTCTCCGACGTGGAACCGGCCCGGTTTTTCCAGGTCGTGCGCGCCGGCTTCAGCCAGCGCCGCAAACAACTTCGCAACAGCCTCAGCGCCGGACTGTCTTGCACGAAGGAGCAGGCAGACCGCTGGCTGACCTCTTCCGGTATCGAACCCCGCCGCCGCGCGGAAACACTCTCCTTGCAGGAGTGGGGTATGCTGACAAGGACCGTATACGGGACAGCATGAAGCAGGAAAGCGAGGAACTGCGCGGTCTGGTCGACCATCTGGCGCGGGCGCTGCAGTATGAGAGTTTTCAGGGGCGCACAGGTCTATTGCTGGCCGGCCAGCCGCTGGATTTTGAAGCTCGTTTCCCGCCATGAGACCTTGCTCAGCCCCATCTTTAACCTCAGCGACTCATCCTTCATCCCCTGCCTGAAGTCCCGTACCGCACTGGTCCATCGCAGCGTCTCAAAGCCCACCTGGACGCGGCGTATGCCCGCCCGAGTACCCGCCTCCTCCAATACGTACTCCAGGTTGCGGGGCGTACATTCAAAGAGAAAGTTTTCGGGCCTGTACTGCTCCAGGTACTGGTCAAGCGGACCTAGAAAATAGGTGTTCAGGGAAATCCGGCGATTCTTGTGCGCGTAGCGCTCTTCCTCATAGCGAATGTCAACCGACGGTTCCTGCGCTTCGCGGCGTTCAATGTCATCCAACAGTATCTTGACCGCCTCGCTCTTCTTGATGCCGGTTTGAAGCAGCAGGCTCACAAGTACATAGGGACGGGCATCCGCCTTGTTGCGATCCCACAGCCAGTCCTGACAGGCGCGCATCAGTTTGCCGGCTTCGTTGCTGTTCAGAATCACAGGCAGAGGCGTCCTGACCGACTGCTGGATGATCGGTTCGGCAGGGTCGGTACCGATGGCGCCGACGCTATGCAGCCACGAGAAAAAGACCTTGAGCGTCGTGATGCGTCGCGAAAGTGTTTTTGCGCTGCATGGCCGCCCCCTCTCGCTCTGCATCCATTCCAGGAAATCCTCAAGGTGCCGGGTCTGTATCTCACGCAGGACCGCCGAACTGTCCATGAAAGTTCGAAGTATTTTGAGATCGTTGGCAAAGGCCTTAATCGTGTTCTCACTGAAGCCTTTGCGGACCATCTGTTCCTCGTATTCGCCGATTGCGTCGCCGAGCGGGCTGGTCGCTCTCAATGTGGGCGCAAGAGTGCCGTCCGGATCGACCTCTACACCTGCTGCGTCTCGTGTTGAAAATTCGCTCATAGAGTAACCCCTGGGTCAAATGTCTGAGATTAGGCGCGCGCCTTGTCTCACCTTGCGTATAGCCATATTCAAATATATCCTCCTCCGACCGAAATGGCAATCTGCTCAAATCACAGTTCGCCGGCCCTGCGCGCCTGTCAAACTCCCCTTCGGAGGCAAAACTGCAAAGCAATCCCGTCCGCGATCTCTTTGACATGTTTTGTGCCTTTTTGTACAATGTCGTTCGGGTGACGCATCCGCGCGGGCAATACCTGCCCCGCGCATGCATACTGCAAAACCGCAGGTTTATCGGCAAGACGATTCAGCCTGGGACGATTGAGGACAGATGTATGGCGAACAACCGTCGACACTTTATCATCGCAACCGTGTTGATCGTGATCTGTACGGTGCTTGTGTACTGGGTTCTGGACACCGTTCTTCTCAAACCGGCGGCAGCAGTCGTCGAAGCCGGTCCTATCGATAACCTGTTCGACCAGCACATCTGGCTGATCGCATTTCTCTTTGCCCTCGTTGTCGTCTTCATGTGTTACGCGCTTATCGTCTTCCGCGCCCGCGGAGACGAGGGCGACGGCGAGTATGTTCACGGCAACGGCCTTCTCGAAATACTTTGGACAGTCGTGCCCTGTTTTGTGGTCGTCTATTTCGCCTGGATCTCCACCACGATGCTGATCGACCTCACCAGGCCGAATCCTGACGAATTTGTCATCAGCGCGGAAGGACGGCAGTGGAGCTGGCTATTCACATACCCGGAGACCGGCGCGGTCACACCTGATCTGGTCCTGCCGGTAGATACGCCAATCCGCATGGATCTGACGTCGGATGATGTATTGCACAGCTTCTGGGTGCCGGAGTTTCGCGTCAAGCAGGACACCGTTCCCGGCATGGTTACACACGTTCGCTTTAACCCAAATGTGATTGGGGAATATACGCTGCGCTGCGCCGAACTTTGCGGCACAAACCACGGCGGGATGCTGGCTACCGTTCGTGTAGTCTCTGCCGAAGAGTTCAAGCTCTGGCAGTCCGAGCAGCTCGCCCAACGCCAGGAATGACATCACTTCACGCGGTGGGGATTTCCTTGAATCCTTACCCCGCCGCTTGCGCAGCTCGGCTCTGAATTTCTTGCCAGGAGATTCGCTATGTCGCTCTTTACACTAGGAATCGCACGCGGCCTTTTGGGTCAGGTCCTGGGCATGGTCATTGGCATGTTGTTGACCTGCGCCGTGCGCATACTGCTGGGTTGGGAGGCTTGGGCCGCCGAACCCGCCTGGACCGTCGGTTCCGTCTGCAGTATCATCGGCTTCCTCCTCGGCGTCGGTTCTCTGGATGACTGGCTGAAATGGACGAAGGGCATCCCAACCCCCTTTCACCACGGGCCGCCTGTAGACAAACCGGCCTGGACGCGCTACTTCAGCGTTGACTACAACCACAAAGTCATTGGCGTCCAATATACCGTCTGGGGCATTCTCCTTCTCATGGTCGGCGGCACCGTCGCCATGATCTTCCGCACCGAGCTGGCGCGCAGCGGCCTGCAGTTCCTGGGCCTTGACCTGTACAACAGCTTCATCGGCATGCACGGGATGATCATGATCTTCGCCATCCTCCTGGGCGTTGGCGGTATGGCCAACTACCTTGTGCCGCTCATGATCGGCGCCGAAGATATGGCCTTCCCCCGCCTCAACGCGCTCGGTTTCTGGTTCAACGTACCGGGAAGCGTTCTGCTGCTTTTGAGCCTCTTCATCGGAGGATGGGATGCCGGCTGGACCGCCTACCCGCCGCTCAGCGCGCGCGGCCCCATAGGCTACCAGCTCTTCTTCCTGGGCGTATTCGCAATCGGCCTTTCCTCCATCGTCGGCTCTCTCAACCTGCTGGTTACGATTCTGCGCATGAGGCCGCCGGGAATGAGCCTCTTCCGCATGCCGATTTTCTGTTGGGCGGTCTTCGCCACCAGCCTGTTGCAGCTCACCGCCACCCAGCTGATCGGCACAAGTTTCCTGATGGTCTCCGTGCAGCGGGCTCTCGGGATGGGCTTCTTCGACCCGCGCGGCATTCTTGGTGAAGTCAGCCCCATGGTCGGCGGCGGCGACCCGGTCCTCTTCCAGCACCTGTTCTGGTTCTACAGCCACCCGGCCGTCTACATCTTTGTGCTGCCCGGCCTGGGTATCGTCAGTGAACTGCTGCCGGTCTTCTCCCGCAAACCCCTGTTTGGATACAAGTGGATCGCCCTTTCCAGTATGGCGATCGCCATACTCGGTTTTATCGTCTGGGGCCACCATATGTTCGTGTCCGGCTACAACGACATACTTCGCATACCTTTCATGTATGCGACGCTGCTTGTAGCGATTCCCACCGGCGTCAAATTCTTCAGCTGGCTGGGAACGATGTGGGGCGGAAAGATCCATTTCGATACGCCCATGCTCTTCGTCCTCGGCGCCATCAGCGTCTTCCTTATCGGCGGCCTGAGCGGACCCATTCTGTCAACGGTGCCCACCGACTTCCCATTGCACGACTCCTACTTCGTCGTCGGCCATTTTCACGCCACCATGTTCGGCGGTTTTGTCTTCCCGTTCTTTGCCGCCCTCTACTACTGGTTCCCCAAAGTCACCGGGCGCATGTATAACGAAACGCTCGGCAAGATCCACTTCTACATCATGACGCCGGCCTTCTGGGTACAGACGCTGGGGCAGATGGGCGTGGGCGTGATGGGCATGCGCCGCCGCATCGCCGACTACGACCCGACACTCGGCGCAGGGCAGATCGAGGCCTGGCATATGGCTGTTACGATAGCGGGCTTCGCCATCGCTTTCGGCGTCATGCTGATGCTGTGGAACTTCTTCCAGAACGCGGAAGTGGGCGCGGCCGCCGGCGACAACCCCTGGCGCTCCCGTTCACCCGAGTGGCAGATCCCTTCGCCGATTCCGGAACACAGCTTCCCTGCGCCCGTGCGCGTGGTCGGTGAACCTTACGACTACGGCCTTGCCGATTCCGGCTATGTAACGACGGCTTCACCAGGCGACGATTAGCGCCCCGGCACTATCTGCAGTGGAGCGGAAACGGCGGCGGAACAGCAGCGAGAAAAGAGCTGAAATGAGCGAACACAGTCCCACCAAGCGCAAGACCGCGATATATCGCGAAGGAATTATCGTCGCCATCACCCTGGCCGTCCTGACGATCGTGGAGTACTACGCCGCAATCACTCCACCCTTCGACTCCTTTGCCGTCTTGATGATTCTGGCGCTGTTGAAGGCCATCCTTGTCGTAAACTACTTTATGCACATCCGCAGCGTCTGGTCGGAGGATGAACACTGATGACCGCTACCGCTATCGAACATGGTCGCGAGCACGACCATGCCGCAGATGATCATCACCATACCGGCGAAATAGACCTGCCCACCTACCAGGAATACACGCGCCGCAACCGGCTCGGCATGTGGCTGTTCTTCGCCTCCGAAGCGTTCCTCTTCCTCGCCCTGCTCGTCACTCGCTTCTACCTCTGGCGCGGCCCCCACGGAGAGGTCGTCCGGCCCGAGCTGGATCAGTTCGCCGGCCTGGTCGTCACCGCGGTGCTGCTCCTCAGCAGCTACTTCATGAACCGCGCCGAAGTCTCGATCGCCAATGACAAGCGCACCGATTTCCTCGCCAGCCTCCTCATCACCGCTGCGCTCGGCACTGCGTTTCTCGTCGGCGTTGTCGTCTGGGAGTGGGGGATGTTCCCCGGCATTGTAAAGGGACATCTCAAACCAACTGACGGCGTATTCGGCGCAGTCGTATTCGGCATGACAGGCATGCACGCCCTGCACGTCCTCTCCGGCGTTGTGCTGATTCTCAACGTCTGGTGGCTGGGCCGCAAGGGGCACTTCTCCAGCGAGCGCCACTGGGGCGTCGAAGCCTGCGCCATCTACTGGCACTATGTGGACCTGGTGTGGATCTTCTTCTATCCTGCCATCTATCTGATCGGTTCAACGATCGAAGTGCCTCACTGACAGGAGCATCGCCGCCGCGACGTTTGCATGGAATGACCCGACGCAGTCACAGATGAATCCGCTAACCAAAGCGCTCCTGCTTTCATGGGACCTCCGTCCGGAGATCCTTGTGCCTCTTGCCTTGCTGGGAGCGCTTCACTTTGCCGGTTGGCTGAGGCTGCGGCGGCGCAGCGATGGACGTTTCGCAAACCGTTGGCGCCTGGCTTCCTACACGGGCGGGCTCCTGGTCCTGGCGCTGGCGCTGCTCTCCCCGATCGCTGTTCTGAGCGGTCAGCTGTTTTCGATCCACATGGTGCAGCATCTCCTGTTGATAATGGTTGCGCCGCCGCTCCTGCTCCTGGCAAACCCGTTCCCGACCTTTCTCTGGGCTCTGCCCTCCCGCATGCGCGTCGCGGTCGCGGCCGCCTTCCGCCGCCTGGCACGTTGGCTGGCCGCTGATTCCATCTTCAGCCGCACCCTGCTCAAAGCCGCCTCGCCCGCCAGCGCCTGGGCCCTATACGTCCTGATCTTCTTTGCCTGGCATGATGGCAATGCCTACAGTCTTGCCTTGCGCTTTGGCTCCCTGCACGGGCTGGAGCACTTCACCTTTGTCGGCGCGGCGCTTCTATTCTGGTGGCACGTCACCGCCGCGGCGCCTCGAGTTCACCCGAAGCCGGCCCAGTGGATGCGCGTCGCTTATGTGCTGGCAATGATCCCGCCCAACATGCTGCTGGGCATAGCCCTCTCCTTCGCCCAGACGCCCATCTATCCCTACTACGAGTCGGTGCCGCGTCTGTACGGCCTTAGCGTTATGGACGATCAGGTATGGGGAGGCCTGATCATGTGGATCCCCGGCAGCATGATGTACGTGATCGCGGCGCTTATACTGCTGGCCCGCCTGCTGGTGAGCGCCGAACATGAGGGGCGGACCGGAAGGCCGCATCCGCCGGTTATGGGTCTGGCGCAGCGGCACAACGGCGGCGGACCCACCGCGGTGGCCTGCAGCTAGGGACAGCAGTGCGCCCACGATTCCGCTGCCGCACGGTTTCGCGCGCAGGAGGCCTGGAATTACCGGATCATACTATGTGTTTGTCTAAATCGTGTTTGTCTAAATTCGTTCTACTTGCAAAAGCGGCTCTCCTGCTGACCGGCATACTCTTGCCGGTGCCCCTGCTGGCCCACGGCGGCGTGGGCGTCCAGCATCTGAACAATGTTCCGGCAGGCCCCTTCAGGGTTTACGTCTGGTCCGATCCTGAACCGCCGCAAGTGGGTGAATACCACGTAACCGTCGCCTTGACTGAGAACATAGAGGGGGACTCCACCGGTCTGGCTGGCGGTCCTGTCCTCGATGCTGTCGTGACCGTCGAGCTTGCGCATGTGGAGAGCGGTGAGACCCTCAGTGCAAGAGCGACCCACGATGACGCGCTCAACAAGCTATTCTATGAGGCTTCCTTTGCGCCGGCCCGCAAGGGAAACTGGTCCGTGCGAGTCGGTATTCTCCCCCCCGGCTGTGAACCGGCGCAGGGCAGCAGCGAACGGCAGGGCGGTGACTCCGGTCTGTCCTGCGAGTCTGAGCAGGTAGTAAGCTTTCAGGATGAGATACTCCCCAAGGCTTTCCCCTGGCGGGCCCTACTTGGCGGCCTTCTCTCCATACTGCTGATCCTGGGCGCGATTGTCCTCTATTGGGCAACAAAGCCGCCTTCTGCAATTGAAGAGCCTGCGCCCGCTAAGCAACAGGACCCAGCTCCTGCCGGAGGGCACTCATAATGGTCGGTCTGCCCGAATCACGGACGGAACGCCGGGGCCTGTTCCGGGTCTTGCGACAACGACTGTCTGCCGGGAAAAGAGCTGCCCCGCCGGCCCGGGAGATCGGAGTCACACTGGCGCTTCTGTTCGGTCGCCGCTGGTGGTGGAAGACGCTGATCGTACTGCTGGCAATGGGCGCCATGGCCGCTCTCGGTTTCTGGCAGCTGGACCGTCTCGACCAGAGACGGTCGTTCAATCTGCAGCGCCGCGCCGCGCTGGCTGCCCCTCCCATCGACCTGTCGGATCTACCTTTGCCGCAGGGAGAGTTGCGCGATCGTCAGGCTGTCGCCCGGGGCGAATTCGACTATGCCCGCCAAATTGCAATCCGCAATCAGAGCTTCACGGGCCAGCCCGGATTCCATCTGGTCACGCCTCTCCTTATTTCCGGCTCAGATAGAGCCGTCCTGGTCAATCGGGGCTGGATTCCTGTCGCCGAGGCCAATCCTGCCGCCTGGCGCACTTTCGATGAACAGCACGATGGCCCTCTGCTTGGAATCCTGCAGCCTACCCGCCGCCGTCCTGACGGAACGGTATCCGACATACCGCAGGACACCGTTACCGGCTGGTACCGCCTCGACGTAGAGGCAATTGGTCAGACGCTGCCTTACAAGCTGCTTCCCGTCGTACTGCAATTGACGCCCGGCAACGGCATCGATCCGGAGGCGGGGCGCCCGCGTGCCCGGGGCAATTCAGAAGCCCTGCCGCATCGTATCGAGCCGGACGTTTCGCTCTCAGAGGGCAACCACTTCAGCTACGCGCTTCAGTGGTTCGGCTTTGCCGTCACCGCCGCCGTCGTCTACATTTCCGTTGCAAGGCGGGCAGAGTTCCGCGGCGCCTGAGCTCGCTTAAGTCTGTCTTTCCACTGTTGGAACAGGGCAGACAGCCTGTTCGACACCAGGACGGCTGCGGCTGACTGCCTGCAAGCCTGAAGCAGTTCCCTTCCGGCGTCATCTACCGCCTGGAGCGTTTCGTGTGAGCAGCAATCGTAAACTTATTGTCGCCGCCATAATTTCCGGCTCGCTGGCTGTGATGATCGGTTCCGGAATCCGGTCCAGTTTTGGCCTCTTTCTCACGCCAATCACGGAAACGCTCGGAACCGGGCGTGAAAACCTGAGCATCGCTTTTGCCGTCAACAACCTGGTGTTTGGCTTGCCCCTGGTAGGCCTCCTCTCAGACCGCTTCGGGCCGCGTCAAGTCGTCATCGCAGGGTCGGTCCTGTATGCCGGCGGCCTCCTGCTGGTTACCATTCTCACAACAACGATGGGTCTGGTTGTCTCCTTCGGCCTTCTGGTCGGCATCGGCCTCGGCGCCACCTCCTATGTCGTCGTGTTGGGCGCCGTGGCCCAGCTGATCGGAGAGGACCAGCGCAGCCGGGTCTTCGGACTCATCACTGCCATGGGTTCCGCAGGCATGTTTGTGGTCCCGCCCCTGGCCCAGCTTCTCCTTTCGAATCTCGGCTGGCAGGGCGCTCTCTACGCCCTGGCCGCTGTCCCGGCAGTCGTCGCGCTGATGGCGTTCGGACTGCCCCGGCGGCCCGGCACACAGCTGCACGGCGTGCAAGAGCCGCACGTAGATGAACCCTTCCGCAGAGTGCTGGAAAAGGCCGCGCGCCACCGCGGCTACCTGCTCCTGACGACCGGTTTCTTCGTGTGCGGCTTTCATGTCGCCTTCATCGGCGCGCATCTGCCCGCCTATCTGGGCGACAAAGGACAGCCTGAATTCGTAGCCGCCGGCGCTCTCGCGCTGATCGGGGCCTTCAACATCCTGGGCTCGATGATCTTCGGCTGGCTGGGAGACCGCTATTCCCGCAAAAACATGCTGAGCCTCATCTACCTGGGACGGGCCATCGTCATCCTGCTCTTCCTCCTGGCGCCCGTCACCCGTACTTCAGCCCTGGTATTCGGCGGGGCAATCGGCTTCCTCTGGCTTGCAACCGTCCCCCTCACCAGCGGGACCGTTGCCCATTTCTTTGGGGCGCGCTACCTTTCCACACTGTACGGCATCGTCTTCTTCAGTCATCAGATTGGCGCCTTTATCGGCGTCTGGCTGGGAGGACGCTTCTACGACACTGCAGGCACTTACACACCTATCTGGATCGCAGGCATCGCCTTGGGCGTGTTCGCCGCACTCGTCCATCTGCCAATCCCGGAACGCACTGAGCTCGCCGGCGCCGCCGCAGCCGCGGACTGACCGAAAGTGAATCAAATGCTGGTATCGTTCAGGTATGCGAGCAGCACTTCCATTCAACCCTCATTCTCTGAGAAGGATTCCCAATGACAACCGTCGATACGCACCGAGCCGGGCTCTCACTACAGCGCCTCTCCCGCGTGGACAGGCTGTTGGACAGTTACGTCGATAGAGGTCTTCTGGCCGGAACCCTGGGCCTTATCTACCGCCGCGGCGAAACCGTTTACTGCAATGCCTTCGGCCACCGAGAACTCGGGTCCGGTCTGCCCATGACCGAGGACACTATCTTTCGCATCTACTCGATGACGAAACCAATCACGTCTGTGGCTGCCCTGATGCTGTTCGAAGAGGGTCACTTGCTCCTGGACGACCCAGTGTCAAACTACCTGCCGGAGTTTGAAGGCGCCCAGGTCTGCACGGGCGACCTCGACAACCTCGTTCCGCCGGACCGGCTCCCCACAGTCAAGGATCTTTTCTTGCACACAGCCGGGCTGAGCTACGGTTGGGACCAGGACTCACCGGTTGAAAATCTGTACCGCCAGTCCTTCGGCAACCGCGAACAGCTGCCGCTGGATAAGTTCGTACAAAAACTGGCGGCACTGCCCTTGCTCTATCATCCCGGAACCCGCTGGCGATACAGTTATGCGACCGATGTCCTGGGCCGGCTGGTTGAAGTGCTCTCCGGAAAGTCCCTCGATGAGTTCTTCCGGCAGGAGATCTTCAAACCGCTGGCCATGACGGAAACAGCCTTCCAGGTGGATGCCACATCATTGGACCGCTTTTCCGCCTGTTACTGCCCGCCCGGCGGCTTCAGCTTCGGCAGCGACCCTGAGCCGGACACGGAAACCGCCTCCGTGAGTTCAGATGAAGGAGGCCGCGCCGAAGAACCTACGATTGAACTCTTTGAAGCCCCCCGTGACAGCCGCTTCACAAAGACGCCGGTATTTCTCTCCGGCGGCGGCGGTCTCGTCTCAACTATCGGCGACTACCTGCGCTTTTCTCAGATGCTGCTCAACGGCGGCGTCCTCGACGGTCAGCGGCTGCTTGGCCCCAAGACCGTCGAGATGATGCGCGCCAACCATCTGCCGGCCGACCTGGTCCCTATTGCAATCGGTGCTGACGCGCACCCCGGCTATGGCTTTGGTCTGTGCGGGAGCGTGTTGGTGGACCTGCCCGCAACCAGCACACCGGGCAGCGTGGGCATCTACGGGTGGGGAGGAGCGGCTTCAACCCAATTCTGGATCGACCCCCAGGAGGAGATGCTGGGCATTTTCATGACCCAGTTCATGCCCGCCGGCTACTACCCGGTTGCACGCGAATTTCGTGTGGCGACTTACCAGGCCATCGTCGACTGAACTGGACCACTTGCCGGATCGGATCATGCCAATCCAGAAGGAATCACGACTGCTTCGCATCGGTATAGTCGGGGCAGGGCCAATCTCACAAATCGCGCACCTGGAGGCCTGCCGCAAAGGACGCAATACGCAGCTCTACGGCCTGTGCGAAGCCGCGCCCGACCTCCTCGCGCGTGTGGCGGCAATCCATCGCCCGCTGCGCAGTTTCACCCGTCTCGACGAAATGCTGGCCGATACGCAGATTGAGGCGGTCATTGTTGCGGTCGCCGATCAGTACCACGTTGCGTTGGCCCTGCAGGCGCTGAGAGCCGGCAAGCACGTGCTGGTCGAAAAGCCGATGGGCGTGACGGTTGAAGAGTGTGAAGCGCTCCGCGACGAAGTCGCCGCCTCCGGCCTCATCCTGCAGGTGGGGCACAACCGCCGCTTCGACCCCGGCGTCATCCACGCCCGCCGCTTCATTCAGGAGGAGATCGGCGGCCTGATGTCGGGCCAGTTCTGGTACTATGATTCCGTCCATCGCTACACCATGACCGACGCCCTCCAGCCGCTGATCGAGACCAGTTCGAGCGTGCTTCGGCCCCCAGGCAACCCCAAAGCCGACCGCCGCCGCTACCTCATGTTGGCCCACGGCAGCCACCTGTCAGACACCGCTCGCTTCCTTTCGCAGAGCGAAATCGTGCAGGTTCGTTCCCGCTATCTGGAGCGCTTCGGCCGGCACTGTTGGTTCGTGGACGTCGCCTTCGCCGACGGCAGCCTCGGAAATCTTGAGTTGACCGTCACCGTGGCCGGGGATTTTGAAGAGGGTTTTCGCATTCAGGGCGAACACGGCAGCGTCCGCGGCCGCCTGCCCCTCTCCTGGTACCACAAATCCGGCAGCGTCGAGTGTTTCTCTACCCGCGATGACCTTTACACCCGCCCATTGGGCCAGGACGGTCACGGCTACCGGCAGCAACTCGAAGGCTGGGCCGACGCCATCCTGCACGGCATGCCGCAATGCGGCGCCAATGTCCACGACGGCCTCGCGTCCATGCGGACGATGGCCGCCATCGCCCATTCTGCCGCCACCGGCGGCGAATGGGTCGAGCTCGAATCAGTAACAGGAGGCGTATAAATGGAGGTCGGAATCTTCGCTCGCACCTTTGAAGCGCCCACTCTGGCAGGCGTTCTGGACGCGGTCGCCGCTCACGGCATACGCCATATCCAGCTCAACACCAGCTGCATGGGGCTCTCCGACATGCCGGACGGGCTGGACTCCGCAGCCTGTGAACGAGCGCGCCGCGAGATCGACGCCCGCAACATCGAGGTGGTCTCACTCTCGGCCACCTACAACATGGTCCACCCGGACCCCGCCGCCCGCGGCCAGGGTATGCGCCGCCTGGAAGTGCTGGCGTCCCGCGCCGCTGAACTGGGCACCGACCTGCTGACCCTCTGCACCGGCACTCGCAACCCGGACAACATGTGGGCGGATCATCCGCTGAACAACTCGTCTGAGGCTTGGTCAGACCTCCTGGCAGCTATGGAGCAGGCTATCGCTCTGGCCGAAGAGCACAACGTTCGTCTCGGCATTGAGCCGGAGGTTTCCAATGTGGTAAGTTCACCCGAAAAGGCGCGCGATCTGTTGGACGCGATGCGCTCTGACAAAGTCACTATCGTCATGGACGGCGCCAATGTCTTTCCCTTGGGAACGATTCACCGCCAGCATGAGATCCTGGACGAAGCCTTCGATCTTCTGGGCGATCACATCGCCCTGGCCCACGCCAAAGACCTCAGCCGCGACGGCGAAGCCGGCCATGAAGCCGCCGGGACCGGCCTGCTGGACTACGACCATTACCTGCAACTGCTTCACCATAGCGGCTACCGCGGGGCCGTCGTCCTCCATAGTTTGACCCCGGAGCAGGTTCCCGGCTGTGTCCGCTTCCTGCAAGAGAAATTACACAACTATGCCTGAGCCTCACCGTCGTTGTTCGTCTGAACCATCAATGAACTCCCTCCCAATTTCGCGCTCACACCGCGTTTGCCGGCTCGCCGCCTCATTCTAAACAGGAGAGGAACACCCATGAGTGGCCAAATGAGCGTTGCAGACAGGCGCCCAGCAAATGGTCCTCAAGCCAACTGCCTGCCTGCTCATGTATAGGAAGAAGAGTTACAGGAGTGAGATAAGTGGCGCCCCCAGACTCTCAGCCCTGGGAGAGTGGAAACTTCTCCTCCATCCACGAACGCCACAGGGGTTCTTCACGGGTAACAACCTCAGTCGCATCCTTGCCGTACAGATAGAACCTGACCGACAACAGGATCTGATCGTTGATGGGCCAAACGAACAGGTGCGCGACCCCGGAAGTCGGTTCGTCAATGTGCAGAATAACTTCCGTATCGGTTGGAATTGTATCGACCACGCCCGAAAATTTCAGCCCACCAGCGGGCGCTGCGAAGCGCTCGCCCGGCTTGGGGTTTGCGAAGCCAAGCGCAGAAGACACGTCGTCCCACGCCTGGGCCTCCTCCGCGGCCGTGCCCATCAGTTCCAGCAAAGCGCAGGGCTCCCCCCGGTGATGGCCCATGTAGATCTGCAGGATGCGGAAGAAGGCCGGCCAGCCCGCCTCCGTAGCTTCGATATGGTTGTCATACTCGTCGCTGTCCACGAACAGACCATGCTCTACGCTCAAAAGGCACGAATGATCGTCCCTTTCCTCTATGTTCCAGTCCGTCGCTACCTCCGGTCCGCCCGGTATGAATTCATCGCTTATGACCGAGAAGCCTCGCGGCGGATCCCACTGCGTCATCGTCGCCGCCGAGGATATGCCGGGACCAAAATGACAGATCAGTTGAGCAGGCCGACCATCCGCGCCCACCGAAAATTCGGACCGCGTAAACCATGACGAAAGGCCGGCATCGGTCCCGATTGCCTGCCAAACTTCCTCAACCGAGCCCGGCACCTCAACCTCTCCCCGTACCCACCTGCGTCCCGAGGGATCAACTCTTACGCTCATGATTGCTCCAATCTACACTGGACGTTGTGCGCAACACTATCTGAATCATCCCCCAGTTTCGGCTCAAGTGCAAGCGGGGCTCGGGCATTCGATTCCCGGCACTATGGATTTCCGTCCAACTTCACCCCTTGCGCTCGGACCTGAAACCCCACATAATGTGCGCAGGACGCATCGGGACTGTCGTACGCGTCCAGCCCCCTGAACCGGGCCTTTCTTAAACAATGGTCATCTCGTAACCTTAGGAGATTCCAATGGATCTTCAGTCGATCCTCCAAACATGGATTAACGTACTGACGAAGCCCGGCGAGGAGGTCTTTGCAGCCGAACGCGAAAAAACCTCGGCGACACTGTCTACCGCGCTTGTGTGGATGATCCTGGCCGCCGTAGTCACAGCGCTCCTGGGCCTGCTTCAGGCACAGATACTTGGCTCCGCAATGGGCGGAATGGGACAGATTGTGGATTTGCTCCCCTCTGAACTTCAAGGTGAGTTCGGGACAATAGCGGAAAGTAGCGCGACTGAATGGACAGGTTTCAGCCTCCTGTCCATTATCTTCTTGCCGCTCTTCTTCCTCATTGGAGTTGGCGTCTACCACCTTATCGCTACAGTACTGGGTGGGCGCGGACAGTATGGCCGCTATGCCTACCTCACCGCAACCTACTCCGCACCGCTCATGATCGTTGGGTCCGTTCTCGGTTTTGTTCCGGTGCTGGGGGGCTGTCTGAACCTGATTCTGGGCATCTACCAGTTTGTGCTCACATACTTCGCCGTCAAGGTGGAATACGGGCTCTCACAAGGGCGGGCAATCGTTGTGGTCGTCATCCCTCTTTTGGCCGGGCTGGTCCTGGCAGTATGCCTGGCGACACTGGTCGTCGGCACCCTGGTCGCCGTTTTCGGCGGTAGTCAATGACCGTCATCGACGCGCACAACCACCCTGACTGGCTCGGCCATGATCTGCCCAAATTCCTGGCCAACATGGACCGCTTCGGCATCGACAAGACCTGGCTGCTGACATGGGAGTGCCCGGCGGATGAGTACAATCCGGCCAGCTACTTCCCTGCAATGCACTTTGGCGAAGGCAGCGCCTATCCAGTCCCGTTTGCAGCTTGCCTCCGCTACAAACGGGCCGCCCCGCACCGCTTCATACTTGGCTACGCGCCGGACCCCCGCCGGCCTGAAGCCATCGATCAGCTCCAGGCGGCAATCGAAATCCACGGTGTACAGGTCTGCGGCGAAATCAAGCTTCGGATGCTCTATGACAATCCCGACGCCCTGCAACTGTTCCATTTCTGCGGCGAAAAGGGGTTGCCTGTCACCTTCCACCTCGACTATCCTATCCCAACCGGCCATCGCTATCCCCGCACCGACTGGTGGTACGGCGGCAGTATCGAAGCCTTCGAGCGGGCCTTACAGGCCTGCCCCGATACAGTCTTCATCGGCCACGCGCCCGGCTTCTGGGCCCACATCTCCGGCGATGATCAGTACGACAAGGTCGGGTATCCCAACGGCCCGGTTCTCCCCGGAGGCCGACTCTTCCACCTCTTTCGCACCTACCCCAACCTCTACGCCGACCTCTCCGCCGGCTCCGCCTACACCGCGCTGACGCGGGACTTCAGCCAACTCGAAAGCCACCCCTTCTCTTCCGAGAGCGGGGCGACTGCCGAGCCTTTCTTCCTCGAATTCCAGGACCGGCTGCTCTTCGGCCGCGACCATTTCGACGACCGCATGCAGACGCTTCTCAACAACCTGGAACTGCCCACAGACGTCCGCCGCAAGATATTCTGCGCCAATGCCGAGGCGCTCCTGGCGTAGAATACTGCTTGCCGGGGTCCGTCACTTTCCTTTTGTTCGCTTCGCTGGAGAACTGTCCGGGGATAGTGCGAGGATTCTCAAATGGGGAGCCGGAAGGGCAGGTCTTCCTTAGTCGTCCAGCGCTTCTGTGGCGCCCAGGGCAGCCGCCATCAGCTTCCTGTAGCGGGTCGCGTCTACCTTGGATACAACGTCCACGTCGGTCCATTCGCCTTCTCTTGCAAATCCGTCTGTCAGGATACGCCGGTCGAAAACCGTAGCTCCCCTTGTCGCGCCGCTTGAAAGCGCCACGTGTACAGGCCGGCGTTCCGACGCGGCGCCTGCCGGGTCGATCACCGTCGCCACGGTTCCGGCGTCGCCGATAAGGGAAAACTCCATCCCGAAGAAACGGCAATAGTGCAGGGCGATGCCGCCGGCGATGCGCGCGCCCGCCCCTTTTGCCTGAGTCAGTTTCCTTGCTTCCTCCACTGTGAATCGCACCTGCACGAAAGGATCAAGAGGGTACAATGTAACCGGCAGCCCGCTGTGAAGCACGATAGCCGCCGCCTCTGGGTCGTAGCGAACGTTGAACTCCGCCGCCGGTGTCGTATTGCCGGGCGCCGCGAAAGTCCCGCCCATCACATACAGCCGCTCGATTTTGTCCTCGATTCGCGGATACAATCGCAGCAGCATGGCGATATTGGTCAGCGGAGCCAGGCAGATCAGCGTCATCGGCCCGGCCGAATCGGCCAGAGTGCGCCGCAGAAACTCGACCGCGTGGACTCCGGCCTCGCTGCGCCGCGGCGCCGGCAGTCCAAGATCCCCCATTCCGTCACGACCATGCAAGGGCGGGGCCGGCAGCCCAGGCTCGAGAATCGGCCTGTCCATCCCTGCCGCCACCGGGACTGGTGGCGCACCGATCGCGTCCAGCAGCGTGAGCGTATTGCTGACCACCTGTTCCAGCGCGCAGTTTCCGGCCACACAGGTAATACCGCGTACATCCAGCGCAGGAGACGCCGTCGCCAGCAGCAAAGCCAGCGCATCGTCGCCTCCAGTATCAACATCGAGCAATACGGGGAGCGCGTTCGTCATGTCCAAACTCCTATCCTGCTGACGACGGGTCCATTGTCGCCGTCGAAGAACCGCTGCGTCTGTGCAGCGCAATGGCAAATGCCGCCATGAGCAGCGCGCCCAATACGGGAGCCATGACAAGGCCCTCCAGTGCCGTGTCCAGTGTCACCTGGTCCGCTACCCAGCCGGTGAACGTCGCACCCAGCCCCCCCGGCCACCAGCCCAACCCCATCACCAGGCCCGACGCCATCGCCATGCCCCGCGGCCACACCTCCTGGGCGACGACAACGGTCGTCGGGTAGGTGCATCCCAACAGGAAGCCGATCGCCCCCGCATGGATGAACTGCAGGCCGCCGCCCGAGTTGATGAAGAACCAGTAAGCCGGCCCGAGCAAAGCGAAACTGCTCAGCAACACCTGCCAGCGTCCGAACCGGTCTGACAGGATTCCCCCAAAGAGGCTTCCCACGCCGATAAGGAGCGAGAGTACGAAGAGCATCTGCCCGCCGTAAACAACGGAATAGCCCCTGTCCTCCAGCAAAGTCGGCAGATAGGTCGTCAGACTGAGTTGGAACCAGGCGCGGGTCATCGCTACCACCGTGATCAGGACCAGTCCCAACAGGAAGCCCTGACCGGCGCGAGACTGCCGCTGACGATGCGCTTCGCGATCGACTTTGCTCTCCTGCCCAAGCCCATTGACCAGCCAGATAGCGGCCAAGACCACAACCGGCAACAGGACAACTGTCCCCTTCAACCCCAGCAACGCAAATCCAATCGCCAGGAGAAGCGGGCTGCCCGCCGAGCCAATGTTCCCGCCGACGGCAAAGAACGAGACCGCACGCCCCCGCTTCCCCGCCTCGGTCGCCTTTGTGACAACCGAAGCGCCCGCCGGATGAAACGCCGCCGACCCAAACCCGGCCAGCGCCACACCCGCGAGCAAGACCCAATAGTTGCTGCTGAAGCCGAGCACAGACATGATCAGCCCCAGCCACAGTACGCTCAGAGCCGTAATGCGCCGCGCATCAAAACGGTCGATGAAGTATCCAAACAGCGGCTGCGCCAGCGACATCGTCGTGGTCCCAACCAGAGTTATCATGCCGATCTGTCCGTAAGTCAGCCCGAACTCGGCGCGGTAGAGCGGAAAGAACACCGGCAGATACTGGTGGAAAAGCTCCAGCAGAAAGTGCCCGCCCGCCACCAGGAGCACCGTATTCGTCAGTAATCTGTGCTTGAGAGTAGCCCGTGGAAGGGCTTGCGTCCCCGTGTCGCTGACCATCTTGCCCTTTTTTTCGCCTGAAGCGAGCAGGCCCGTCTGAAAATCACACTCGCCTGCGGAATCGTCTCGCACGGCCGCCGCGTTCAGCGCGCTCGTGGACTGCATCCCGCCCCATCGAGCGGCGCCCAAAACAAAGAGGGATGGAAGATCAACGGTCTTCATCCCTCGTACTGGGCCATGATAATATGCAACTGAGGAACTGGCAACTTGCGCAGGTTCACACCGGGCTACCGCTTTTCCGTTCACGGAACTGGTGACATCGCCGTCAAAGAAGGGGCGGCACTCCGACCATGTTTAACGTCTGTCCCAACTGCGGACTCTACCGCGTCGACAAGACAGTCTCCGGACCGAATATATGTGTCGAAGCGCCCAGTCCCGGCAGCCCGGCAGACCTTCATGGAAGGCCGCCGACAGCCCTTGCCGCCTGCCCGCACTGCGGCCACTTACATCCATTTCTGAGGCTGCCGCTCCTCCTGGTCGGCGGGGCGAGCGCAACCGGAAAGAGCGCCATTCTTCAGGCGCTGACGGGCCGGTTCACCGCCGCCGTGCTCCTCGAATCGGACCTGCTCTGGTTGAAAGAGTTCGAAGATCCGCCCGACGGCAATCGCAGCTTCTTTGAGACATGGCTGCGGATGGCCAAGAACATCAATCAAAGCGGGCGGCCAGCGGCTCTCTTTGGCGCCGGATTGGCCGTACCCGAGAACATCGAACAGTGCGTGGAGCGCCGCTACTTCAGCCAGACGCACTACCTGGCCCTGGTGTGTGAAGAAGAGACGCTCCGCCGCCGGCTCCTGACCCGACCGGCTTGGCGCAAGAGCAACGAACCGGAGCAGCTGAAAGCGCAAATGGACTTCAACCGCTGGCTTCAAACAGAAGGACCGAATCAAACACCGCAAGTAGCTATACTGGATACCACCGGCGCCAATGTCGCGGACTCGGCTTACGCGGTCAGAGAATGGATGGAACGCGCCCTCGCGGCGGGACCGCCCCACGCGGAATGACCGATGAACTCCTCCGACAGCCTTTGGCGAAACCGGGCCTTCACACGGCTGTGGGTCGCGCACATCACCTCCGGCGCCGGGACTGCTATCACCAATGTCGCTCTACCCTTGGCAGCCGTCCTCGTTCTGGGGGCGACACCCTCAGAGATGGGGCTGCTCGCCGCCGCCGCTTCTCTGCCCAACCTGCTCTTCGGCCTCATCGCCGGCGTCTGGGTGGACCGGGTCAGGCGCAAGCCAATACTGGTCTGGGCTGATATCGGCCGCGCCTTGCTGCTCCTCTCCATTCCCGCAGCCGCATTCCTGGGCCAGCTCTCTTTCCTGCACCTCTGGACTGTAGCGTTCGCGGTAGGCACATTCACAGTATTCTTCCAGATCGGAGCCATTTCAGTGCTGCCCGCCCTGGTCGAGAAGCGAGATCTGGTCGAGGCAAACAGTAAACTTTCGACCAGCGATGCCGTTATCTCCATCGTGGGACCGGCCGCCGGCGGAGGCCTGGTGCAGCTCTTCAGCGCCCCCAAAGCCATCCTCATCGACGCCGTTTCCTATCTTCTTTCCGCCCTGGCGCTCAGCGGCGTTGCCGAACAGGGGCCGCAACAGGCGGCACAGCCTGACAGCCAAGGCCCTGATGGACCTGCTTCCGGTTTCCGATTGGCCGCGATTTCGTTCGGCCGCGAAGTTGGGGAGGGGGTGTACGAGCTCCTTCGAACGCCACTCCTGAGAGCGCTTACCATCACATCCAGCCTGGGAATGCTGGCCGGTTCGCTGGCAGGAGCCGTGCAGATGCTCTTCCTGGTCGATCAGCTGAGTTTCACGCCTTCCGTCATCGGCATTGTCGCAGCCTGCAGCGGCGCGGGTTCCCTTCTGGGCGCGATGCTTGCCGGAAGAGCGGCGCGAATTCTGCAGGCTGGAAATACGCTCGTTGTGGGTAAACTGCTGTGGATTGCCGGCGCCTTGCTGCTTGCCAGTGCCGACCTGATCGGTTACGAGCTTGTTGCCGCCGGCGTTTCGCAGGCGCTGGTCGGGCTGGGCAGCACCCTCTACTTCGTCAATCAGATCAGTTTGCGCCAAGCGATTACATCCGTACGGCTCTTGGGACGCGTGACGGCGGCTCGGCGTTTTGTGCTCTTCGGCGTGGCAACCGGCGGCGCCCTGATCGGCGGCGCTCTCGGAGAGGCAATCGGCCTGCGAGCGACGCTCCTGGTCGGCGCCGCAGCCCTTACACTGGAGCTGGCCCTGCTCTACTTCTCAAGAGTCAGGAGGGCGAGAATCGAGTAGTCGGAACGTCAGGACTTGGCCCGCTGCGTTCCCGATAGCGGCGCAAAGTCGACGATGCAAAATCGAAAAAACAGGGCCAGCGCGCCGGCCAGCAGGATTCCCGCCAGTAGCCAGAACATCCCGCCATAGCCCAGGCCAACGATAAGCAGCCCGCCCAACAGCGGTCCCGCCACCTTGCCGCCATTCTTGAGAGAACCCGCCAGCCCCATGCCGGCCCCTGTCTCTCCCGCCGGCACCTGTTCCGCGATCAGGGCGACTGTTGCCGGGAAGATCAGTCCCTGGGCCGCGCCCATCGCCACTGCAACCGCCAGCAAACCGAAAGTACCCGCCGCCGTCGGCAGGAACGGGAGCGAAAGCGCCAGGCAGAACATACCCAGTGACACCGCCCGAAGATGGCCGGTCCGGTCCCCCAGCCTGCCGCCCCAGGGTTTCAGCAGTATGAGCGCGCCCTCTTGTGCGCTGAAAAACAGGCCTATCTCAACCGTCGAATACCCAGCAGTCAGCGCGTAAATCGGCAAAAAAGCTTTTATCACATAGGTTACGACAAAGACTGCCGCCTCCAATGCGCCGGAAAGCCAGACAGCGGGTGTACGCAACAGCGCTGCTTCCCCTTTTGCGAATCCTCGAATCGCCTTGAGGAAGAGGTCCTTGCTTACCGTCCTCTCGCGGCCGGCACTGGCGTTGAGCAGTGGCGTCACGCGAAAGTCTGGTGCATCGCCGCCCAGCCACAGAACAGGCACGAACGCGGCCATGCTCAGCGCGCCAATGAGCGTGAACACCGTGACCGGATCCAGCGACAGCAGCAGCCAGCCCGCAACCGCCGGCCCGATCAGGTAGCCGCCGCTGCGCGCCATGCCGAACCAGCCAAGCCGCTCGGCCTTGCGTTTGCTGCTGCGTTCAGCCACATACGCCACCGTCACCGGTCCGTAGATCGCCGTGGCCGTGCCATGCAGCAGGCGAACTGCAACCAGCTGGCCGGGCGTCTCGATCAGTGCGTATAGAAAAGGCGCGCCTGCGAAGATTAGCGTACCGATCAGAAGCCACAACCTCCTCCCCATTCGATCCGAAAGCAGACCGAAAAGCGGCTTCGTCGCCATGCCGGTAAGCGTGGAGACCGAGACGATCAACCCCAGCAGCGCGTCAGACGCGCCCAGCGACGCGGCGAAGATCGGCAGCAGCGGCGTCTTGCCCATCTGATAGGCACTGCGTACGATGAAATCCGCAAGAGTGATCTTCAAGAGCGCAGGAGACCCTGCGCTCTTGCTTGCTGCCAGCGGCACTCGCATATCGACGACTCTAAACTACAACGGGAGGAACATCTGCCGCCTGAACTGCGGCGTTGAAGTCGGCTACGCTCTCGCCTAAAATCGATTCAAGTATGTCCAGCTGTGCGTCGACCTGCGTGCACAGCTCACCAAAGACATCATACGTCTGCTTTGTCGGGGCATCGTCAGCCGCGGAGATTACACTGATGAGATTGTGCAGCTTGGCGTTGAGCATCGTTTGCAGTCGCAGCCGGTCAAACGCCACCTTGGCCTCTGGCTGGACCAGCTGTGCTTCCACCTCCCCCAGCTGCTCTCCAATCTGGTCTGCCCTTTCCTTGACCGCGGACTTTGCCTGCCCGTCCGCCTCGCTCTCCGCAACCATCTCGGCCATGGCCGTCACACGTTCACGCGTCCGTCGCAGCCGCTTTACCGCCTGGTGTGTCTCGGAGAGCTTTGCGTTCACCTCCTGCCACAGGTCAAACTGGGCCTGCATCGACGCTTGGCTTCGGTCCAACTTCGGATCGATAAACAGTTCGAACTGTTCAGTCTGGCTCTCCCCATCAACGCTGAGGCGCACCTGGTATGTCCCGGGGGGCGCCATAGCGCCCGTGACACTCTTTTCAGTGAAGGGGTCGCCCGGCAACTGTTCGGCGTCGGCATAGCGCATGTTCCACACAAATCGGTTGAGGCCTGCGTTGGTGGGAATGTACTGAATCGATGGAACTTCCTCCTTCTCCTTTTCCATCTCCTCCTTCGCCGGTTTGGGGCCGTACGATCGGATCTCATTGCCTGCCGCATCGAGAAATGCCAGGCTGACCTCCTCTGTGTCGTCTGGGAGCGTGTAATAGACGATAGCGCCGTGGGGCGGATTTTCGCCCCCGTCGAGGACGCGGCGCGTGCTCCCGCCGGTGTCGTCCTCTTCGTCCCGGAAGGTGATCAGCTGCCCAAAGGCGAGCGCATAGTTGCGCGCATCGCCTCGCGCTCCGCTAACCGTCCAGGGAAGCCAGCGCCGCAGTGTTTCGCGCGGGGGGAAGAGCCGGGCCTCGCCTTCGTCGGACTCCTTCAGGGAGCTGACCTGCCGCAGAGGCGTAAGATCATCCAGAACCCAGAAGGAGCGGCCATGCGTGGCCACCACCAGATCGCCTTCTTTGACAATCATATCGTACACCGGCGCAACCGGCAGATTGCCCGGCATCCTCTGCCACGACCCGCCGTCGTCGAACGAGACGAAGATACCCGACTCGGTGCCCACATAAAGCAGGCCCTCGCGCTCTGGGTCTGCCCGCAACATGCGCGTAATTTCGTTCTGGGGGAAGCCGGCGTCGAGCCGCTGCCAGCTCTGCCCCAGGTCGGTCGTTTTGAAAAGATAGGGGCTGTAATCATCCAGCTTATAGCGCGTGGCCGCGACGTACACTGTCGAAGGATCGTGCGCGCTCGGTTCGATGACCGTCACGAAGCTCCACGCCGGCAGGTCCGGCGGCGTAACGTCGCGCCAGCTGCCGCCGCCGTCCTCGCTGATATGAATCAGGCCGTCATCGCTGCCAGCCCAGAAAAGGCCCTTCTGGTGAGCCGATTCGATAAACGTTGAAATCGTGCAGTAGTGCTCTGCCCCGCTCGTATCCAGGGTAAGCGGACCTCCGGACGCCTCCAGCTTGCTCTCATCGTTGCGGGTCAGGTCCGGGCTGAGTATCTCCCAGGAGCTGCCCTCGTCAGTCGTGCGGAAGACGTGATTTCCGCACGTATAGAGCACATTGGTGTCGTGAGGGCTGAAAAGGATCGGGAAAGTCCAGGGGAATCGGTACTTCATCTCTTTGGGGCCAAATCCGCTGAACGGTTCCGGCCACACCGTTACCAGCCGGATCTGCTTGGTGCGGTGGTCGTAACGTTGCAACGCCCCCCCGCCGCCGGGCGATGAGCCCACCGCGCCGACGTAGACGATGTCGGAATCGTCCGGCTTGACCGCGATGTACCCGCTCTCGCCCGTGCCCGCCGGGTAGCAGTCACCCCACGGGATCGCCCCTTTCTCCGTTGCGCTGGGTACGGCAATGCTGGAGTTGTCCTGCTGCGTGCCGTAGACGTGATAGGGCTGCTGGTTGTCCACGTCCAGATGGTAGTACTGGCCCGTGAGCTGGTTGTAAATCGTGCTCCAGGTTTCGCCGCCGTTAAAGCTGACGCAGGCCCCGCCGTCATTGCCGTTTATCATCCGATGCGGGTCGGCGGGGTCGATCCACAGGTCGTGGTTATCTCCGTGCGGTGTCGTGATCTCGCTCCAATTCTTTCCGCCGTCAATGCTCTTCCACATCTTCAGGTTGTTTACGTAAACGGTATCGGGGTCCTGCGGGTCGGCGAAGATGTGCAGATAGTACCACGGCCGGTTCAGCAGGTCCTGGTTGTTCGTCAGATGCTCCCAGGTAGCGCCGCGGTCGTCGGAGCGGTAAACGCCGGACTTCTCACCCTCAGCCTCCACAATAGCCCAGACGCGGCTGGGCTGGGCCGGCGAAACGGAAACCCCTATCTTTCCCAGAATCCCTTCCTGCGGCAGGCCGGGGTTGCGGCTGATGTCGGTCCAGCTGTCGCCGCCGTCGGTCGATTTCCACAGCCCGCTGTCAGGGCCGCCGCTGACCAGCTCCCAGAAGTGGCGATGCACCTGCCAGATTGAGGCATAGACTATTCTGGGATTGGTGACATCCAGCGTAAGGTCCACCGCGCCGGCCCCGTCGCTGACGTAAAGAACGCGCTCCCACGTTTCTCCGCCGTCGGTGGAGCGGTAGACGCCGCGCTCGTTATTGGGCCCGAAGGCGTGACCCAGTGCCGCCGCGTAGACAATGTCGGGGTCCTGCGGATGAATACGGATCTCGCCGATGTGGTGGCTGTCCCGCAGCCCTACATTCTTCCAGGTTTCCCCGCCGTCGGTGGACTTGTAAACACCGTCGCCCCAGCTAACGTCCAGGCGGATCGTCGACTCACCCGTACCCGCGTAGATTACGTTCGGATCGGCCTCGGAAACTGCAATTGCGCCAACCGAGGAAACATCAAACTGTCCGTCGGTGATGTTTTCCCAGTAATGGCCTCCGTCAACCGTCTTCCATACACCACCCGCCACCGCGCCAAAGTAGAAGACGTTTTTGTCAGTCGGATGTCCTGCAGCCGCGACCACACGCCCCCCGCGCGGCGGACCAATGCAACGAAACCTGAGGGCATCCCACGCCGCAGATTCGGTATTCATCTTTGTGTTCTCTCCGTGAATTGTGTGGCTGAATCGAAATCGCACCTCTCTGACAGGGGTGCGGCGTTCGGCAGCGAAAGTTGAAGAAGCCAGGACAGTTCCGCCCTACCCGCGCAACGAGAACGTTGCGCTGACGCTCAACCTGAAGAGCGCAATCGACTCCGTCCAACGGGGAAGTGGGCTCCAGGCTTATATGAATGAAGTAGATCGGGAGTTTCCGCGTTCTGGTCTTTCTTGCACAAGCTCGCAGCGGGATTCGGGCCAAAAGGCCAAGCGCGCATATCCTAACCGATTCCGGCGCGCAGGTCAAGACCAGGAGGCACAGGGGTCAGGGCAATCGGGTCACGGCAATCGGGTCAGGGCAATCGCATCTTAGTGCCTCAATTTTCTGGGAGGCTGCCCTAAGCGCATGGCCGGGCCGTGCCCCTGCCCTCGCACCCGCCGCCCGCGCCGCCTCTCCAATTCCCCCTCAACCTCCGGTAGGGGCAGGCCTTGTGCCTGCCCTCTC